>NZ_JAUXPI010000030.1 GCF_030684035.1 Phaeovulum sp.
GTCAGATCAAAGCGCGCCATCGACACCTCCCGTGCTGCGGGAAAGTGAATCAGATCTCCGTAACCTTGTGAATCCCCTTTATGAGTATGTGACCTAGGCGTTCGGACCGATCAGCCGGGGATAGTGCGGGCCGGCAGGCGCATCGGCTCAGCCCGCCAGGTCGGCCTTTGCCTTGGCCTTGGCCTTGGCATCGGCCTTTGCTTCCGCCTTGGCTTCTGCCTTTGCCGCCGCAGCCCCCGGCGGGGTTGGATAGACAAGCCCTGCCGAGATTATCAGCTTGGCTGCGTCTTCCACCCCCATATCGAGGTAGATCACGTCTTTTTCAGGCACATAGAGCAGATATCCCGAAGTCGGGTTGGGCGTGGTCGGCAGAAATACCGAAAGGATCGCCTCCCCATGCGGAATTTTTGCGGCGATCTCGCCGCGCGCCAGCGTCGAGACGAAACCGATAGCCCAAACCCCGGGGCGGGGGTATTCAAACATGCAGGCCTTGTCGAAGCTCGCCTCGTTCTGGGCAAAGATCGTTTCCGCAATCTGCTTGATGCCATTGTAGATCGACCGCACCACCGGCATCCGGTCCACCAGATCCTCGCCCCATTGCAGAAGCGATCGGCCGAAAAAGCCCTTGGCCATCCAGCCGACAAGGATCGTGAAGACCAGAAACACGATCACCCCGACACCGCGCAGATTGATCCCGACATATTGCTCGGGCCGCCAGCGCGCTGGAATGAAGGGCAGCACGAAACCATCGATCCAGCCGGTCACGGTCCAGATCAGCCAAAGCGTCAGCCCGATCGGCATGACGACCACCAGACCGGTCAGGAACGATGCGCGAAGCCCCGCGAGCAGGCCGCGGCGGCGCAGGTGCTGCGGTTGGTTTGGTTCGTGCTCGGTCATGTTTTCCCCTGTTCCGCGCCAAACTTAGGCATGACGCCGGGCTGCGGCAATGGGTCGCTCATGCCCCGCGCGCGATTTCTGCGGCAATCGCTGCGCCAAGGCGCGCGTTGGCACGCACCAGCGCAATATTGGCGGCAAGCGAGCGACCGCCGGTCAGCTCGAAAATGCGTGCGAGAAGAAACGGCGTCACCGCTTTTGCGCCAACGCCCTGCGCCTCGGCCTCGGCCAGCGCCTGTTCGATCACCGGGCCGATTTCGGCAGGCGGGATTTCGGCTTCCGGCGGGATCGGATTTGCCACCAGTTGCCCGCCGGGCAGGCCAAGTGCGGCGCGCATCCGATGTGCCGCAGCGATCTCGGCGGCGCTGTCCATCCGCAGGGGGGCCTTCAACCCCGAGTCGCGCGACCAGAAGGCCGGAAAGGCATCTTGCCGGTAGGCGATCACCGGCACGCCCAGGGTTTCAAGCAACTCAAGCGTCTTGGGCAGATCGAGAATTGCCTTGGCCCCCGCCGCAACCACGGTAACCGGAGTTTGCGCCAGTTCGCGGAGATCGGCAGAGATGTCGAAACTCTTCTCCGCCCCCCGGTGCACGCCGCCGATGCCGCCGGTGGCAAAGACCGCGATCCCCGCCAGCCGCGCCGCAATCATCGTTGCCGCAACCGTCGTCGCCCCGGTCGCGCCGCGCGCGAGGCAGACCGCAAGATCGGCGCGGCTCAGCTTCATGGCATCGGGTGTTTGCGCCAGCGCATCGAGTTCTGCCCCGTCAAGACCAATGCGAATCCGCCCGCCGATCACCGCGATGGTCGCCGGCACCGCGCCCGCGGCGCGCACTTCGCCCTCAACGGCGCGGGCGGTTTCGAGATTCTGCGGGTAGGGCATGCCATGGGTGATGATCGTCGATTCGAGCGCGACAGTCGGGGCTCCCGCCCGGCGCGCGGCAGCAACCTCGGGGGAGCAGGCCAGCAGATCATTCATGAGGCAACCTCGCCCGAAATATAGCGCGCCGCCGCTTCCAATGCCGCGGCCAGGGCTTCGGCGCGCGGAGCCCCCCGGATCTCTGCCACCAGATGCGCGGCCATGAAGGTATCTCCCGCGCCGGTCACGCGGGTAACCATGACCGCCGCCGGGAGGCATTCGATCACCCCGGCGCGCGCACCGTCGGCCGCCGCGCGGCCGCCATCGGTTACCAGCACCCGCCGCGCGCCGCGCGCCAGCAGCGCTTCCGCGGCCTCGGCTGCCGAGGCGAAAGCCGACTGGCAAAGCAGCCCCGCCTCTTCAAGGTTCACATAGAGTGTCGCCCGTTCATGCGCGAGCAAGGGCAAAAGCCGTTCGGCCTTGCCGGGACTGGCGGGTGCGACGCGCAGGTCGGCGGCGGCGAAAAGCGGCGAGGCGGCGATATCGCCCAGCAGCGCCTCGGTCAGGTTGCCGTCAAGCGCAATCGGCCCCGCCCATGGCGCGGTGATGCTGCCGAGCCGCCCATCCGCCAGCGGTCGCAGGATCTTGTCGCCCACCGCCTCCAGCGAATGCGCATCGGCAATGGCGGCGATCAGCCCGTTCGCCCCTTCAACCGCCATGTAGCGGTCGGTTGGCAGATCGTCGGAGCGATAGAGATAGTCGCAGACCAGGCCCATCCGCTCGCAGGTTGCCACGAGTTCCGCCCCCTCGCCGTCGCGCCCGATCGTGGAAAGCACCGCTGGCCGGAGCCCGAAGCGCGCCAGCGTCATGGCGATGTTCATTGCCACCCCGCCCGGCAACCGTGCGATCCGACCCGGCACATCGGAGCCCGCGCGCATATGCACCGGCGCGCGGCCGATGATATCCCAGAGGAACGATCCAATGCACAAGATGTCGGGGGCAGCGCTCATGGCGGCACACTACAGCCGGGTATTTGGGCGCACAAGGCAGAGCACCCGGATTACAGCGCACCGACGGCGCCCGCCAGGCAGACCGGCGGCAGGGCCAGATCGACGGCAAACAGCCCCTTGCGTGACATCCGGTAGAGCCCGAAAAACTGGCCCCCTGCATTCGGCGTCACCAATCTGAACCGGTTGGGATAGTAGTTCACCCCCGCGAAAGTGACGCGCTCGACGAAGAGGTCGGTGTCGCCGGTCTGGCCCTCGCCCGCCCATTCGTCGTTGAGAAACTCGATTTCCAGCACCTTCGGGCAACTCGGAGAGTTGGCCCGGAATGGGTAGTTGCTGAACGAGGCGCGCAAGGCCGCGTCCGAAACGACGGCCTCGGCGTTCGAAAGGGCATTGACCACCTCGATGCTGGTCAGCACCTCGCCATCCAGATAGAGCCGCATCCTCGGGGCCGACAGGTAGCTGGTGCCGCTGGCGCGGATTATGATGTCCACCGGGCCCGCCACGGGGTTGGCCGAAACGGTGCCCTCGGCGATGCCGGACCGGTAGGCGGTTTGCCAGACCACCCAGGATGCAAGGTCCTTCATGGATTGCTCGAGCGCGGCGGGATCGGTCTCGGCAAGGTTCACCCTTTCGCGCGGGTCTGCCGCAAGATCGTAAAGAAGGGCCTCGCCGGTATTGGCGTTGAAGATGAATTTCCGGTCGCCGACGCGGAATCCGGTGCGAAAGCCGCCCCATGGCGAGAACAGGAACACACCTTGATGGCGGCCTTCGGAAAAGAAGCTTTGCCCATGCCAGCTGGGCGGCGTTGCAAGCCCGAGCAAGTCGGTGATGGTGGCGGGAACGTCAGGGATGCCGCCGATCATCCGCGCCGTCTCGCCACCCGGAAACAGGCGGGGGTTCAGGAAGGCAAGCGCAACGTGCATGTTCTCTTCCCAGAGACCGGTCGCATGGCCGTACTGGCCGTGTTCGCCGAACGCCTCGCCGTGGTCGCCAAGTACAACAATCAGTGTGCTGTCCAGAAGCTCGCGCTGGCGCAGATCCTCGACCAGCATGCCCAGGCCTTCGTCAATCACCCGGATCGCGTTGAGATAATCGTTTTGGTTCTGGTTCTCGACATAGGATACCGGGTTGGGCCCGGCGAAATAGGGATAATGTGCCATCCCGGTCCAGAGCGTGACGAAGAACGGCGTTGCGGGATCGCTGTCTATCCACTTCATCACCTCGGCGACCGTGCAGAAGTCGTGTTTCTTGTCCAGCGGCTCATCGGTGCCGGTGTATTGCATGCCGCCCAGGGCGCAGTCCCATTCATGCGAGTCGAGCACCAGATCGAAGCCCGCCCTTTCGGCGAAGCCGCCGGCGTTCTGGAACCGCTTGTCATTCGAGTTGAAATAGGCGGTGCGCATCGCGCGGGTTTCCAGCAGCGTGGGCAGACCCACGATCGGCAGATCGTCGCGGCCAACGGTCATGCTCTTGCTCCACAGGTCCGGCTCGATCCCGGCGATGAGCGAAACGAGGGAATAGTTGGAGGCCGGGGCATGTGCGTAGATGTCAGAGAAACGCAGGCCCATCTCGTCGGCCAGGCGGGCGAAGTTCGGCGTCATCTCGAAGTCGCCGCCATAGCCGGTGGCCACCTGGACGCCGACGGATTCCATGACGTAGATGACCACGTTGCGGATGGCAGCCACATCGCCCGCGGGGCGTGGCAGCGCGGTCGCGCGCAGGCCCGCGAATTCGGCCTTGTCGCGCAGCGACGCGCCGCCGCCCAGGGCGGTGGTCACGGTCGCGCCGCCCGGTGCTGGCGAAAAAGCCGACACCACGAATGCAATGACGGGGTTTGCCACCCGCCCCGGCGCGCCTGACGGCCCGGTCATGGCGAGCAGCGCTGAAATGGCCAGCGCCATCGGCGCGACGCGGCGCAGGTGCAGACGATCGACATGTGCCGCAAACAGCCGCGCAAGGCCAAGATATGCCGCCAGCAAGCCAAGCGCGGCAAGGATGCGCGGCAGGGTCAATTCGGAGGCGACCGAGGTCAGCATGAAGGTGCTGTTGCCGAGGTTCGCATAGGCGAGCCAGTCAAGCGTGACCGGCCCGTCCAGCATGGTGACGGCGCGGACATTGGCTAAGGCCAGCAAAAGCAATAGCGACCCGATGCCGAGCAGCGCGGCCCGTACCAGCCGCGCGTTTCCGCGCCAAAGCCAGATCGCCCAGACCAGCCCGGAAAGCGCGGCGGCGACGAGCCAGTCCTGCAGGACCCCTCCGGCCACCATTGCCGCGGCCTGCACTACACCGGTGCCCGCCAACTGCGGCGCAAGAATAACGGCTCGGATCGCCGCCAGGAGCAGGGCCAGCGCTACGCCCGCACCGAGGGCAAGGCGCGGCAGCTGCCCCGCACGGTCAGGGCCGGTCGGACCCGGTGCCGGGAACTCGGCCTCCCGCGATGCGCCATTCTCACCCTGACGTGCCATTTTTCCCCCGTTCTTGCGCGTGCCCGCTTGGCATGGCTAAACTTGCCTGATGCAAGGTTCAAGCATGCTTGGCGGCAACGCGGGGCAGCTTCGGGGTTGCACTGACGGCGCACGGCGTCTATACGCGCCTCACTTCACAGGCGGGGTCGGGTTGATGGGGGAGAAATCCTCATCGGTCCACCGGTTGGGGCGCTTGCCCTGAATGCCCCGCCAAGGCGCAAACCGGAAAGGATATGGAATGGCGCTTCCCGAATTTTCGATGCGTCAGCTTTTGGAAGCTGGCGTACATTATGGCCACCAGAAGGCCCGCTGGAACCCGCGCATGGCGGAGTTCATCTATGGCGACCGCAACGGCATTCACATCATCGACCTGACCCAGACCGTGCCGATGCTCGACGCGGCACTGCAGGTGGTGCGTGACACGGTCGCCAAGGGTGGCCGCATTCTGTTTGTCGGCACCAAGCGGCAGGCGCAAAAGGCGGTGGCAGAGGCCGCCGAGCGCTGCGCGCAGTACTACATGAACCACCGCTGGCTCGGTGGCACGCTGACCAACTGGCAGACCGTGTCGAAGTCGATCCAGCGGCTGAAGCAGATCGACGAGATCATGGCGAACGGTGCCGAGGGCCTGACCAAGAAAGAGCGTCTGGGCATGGAGCGCGAGCAGTCCAAGCTGCAATCGAGCCTTGGCGGCATCCGTGAAATGGGCGGTCTGCCCGACCTTTTGTTCATCATCGACGTGAGCAAGGAAGACCTCGCGATTCTCGAAGCGCAGAAGCTCGGGATTCCGGTGGTTGCGGTGGTCGATACCAACTGCTCGCCGAAGGGCGTGGACTACATCATTCCGGGCAACGACGATGCCGCGCGCGCCATTTCGCTTTACTGCGAACTGGTCAGCCGTGCCGCGCTTGACGGCATGACCGCGCAGATGGGGGCGGCCGGGGTGGACCTTGGCGCGCTCGACGCGGCACCGGTTGACGAGGCGCTGGCGGAAGCCGAACCCGAGGCCGCGCCGCAGGCCTGATCCGGGCCGCATCGATCCAGCAATTGCGGGCGGGGGCATTCCCCGCCTGACCCCATTCAGAGGAGAGCCGCAAATGGCAATCACCGCATCACAGGTGAAAGAACTGCGCGACACCACCGGTGCCGGCATGATGGACGCCAAGAAGGCGCTGACCGAGACCGACGGCGACATGGAAGCCGCAATCGACTGGCTGCGCACCAAGGGCCTGGCCAAGGCCGCGAAGAAATCGGGGCGCATCGCCGCCGAGGGTCTGGTTGGCGTGGCGGTCGAGGGCGGGCAGGGTGTTGCCGTCGAAGTGAACTCGGAAACCGACTTCGTGGCGAAGAACCCCGATTTTCAGAAGATGGTGGCCAGCTTCACCAAAGCCGCGCTTGGCGTGGCCGACATCGACGTGCTGAAATCCGCCGATGTGGACGGCAAGAGCGTGGAAGTGACGCTGACCGAAGCCATTACGGTGATCGGCGAAAACCTTTCACTGCGCCGTCTGGTGCGTGTCGAAGGCGAAACCGTGGTGTCCTATGTGCACAACTCCGCCGCCGCGGGCATGGGCAAGATCGGCGTTTTGGTGGGGCTGAAAGGCAAGGATGCCGGCATCGGCAAACAGATCGCCATGCATATCGCCGCCACCTCGCCCGCCTCGCTGAGCGAAGCCGACCTCGACCCGGCGCTGGTCGAGCGCGAAAAGCAGGTGCTGAGCGATCAGGCCCGCGAATCGGGCAAGCCGGAGGCGGTGATCGAGAAGATGATCGTCGGGCGGATGGCGAAGTTCTTCGAGGAAGTGACGCTGCTTGGGCAGAAATTCGTCATCAACCCCGACGTCACCGTTGCCCAGGCCGCGAAAGATGCCGGCGTGGAGATCACCGGCTTCGCCCGCGTCGCGGTTGGCGAGGGCATCGAGAAACGCAGCGAAGACTTCGCCGCCGAGGTGGCCAAGACGCTGCAAGGTGCCTGAGCCTGGCCCGCTGCACATGAACCCCGCGCGCCGGCCCTGAAAGCGGCCGACGTTTGCATTTTCGCCCGCGCCCCGGGCAAGGCCGGAGCGCCTTGTCAAGCGCCGGATATTTCCACCGCTGTAACAACCTGTTAGGCAGAGACCCGAGTCGGGAGGGCGCGATGGATTTGAAGCCTGATGTTCTGGTGATCGGCGGCGGGGTGATGGGCGCATCGGTCGCCTACTGGATCACCCGCATCGCGCCCGGAACCAGGGTGAGCGTGGTCGAAATGGACCCGAGCTACGCCCGCGCCTCGACCGCGCTTTCGGTCGCCTCGATCCGGTCGCAGTTTTCCAATCCGGTGAATGTGCAGATCAGCCGGTTCGGGCTTGATTTCATCCGCAGTTTCGCGCGCGAAGCGCCCGAGGGCGGTGTGCCCGATCTGGGGTTCAAGGAAAACGGCTATCTGTTCCTGTCTGGCAACCCCGATGCAGCGGCGCTGATGGGCGAGCAAGCGGCGATGCAGCGAAGCCTTGGTGCCGCGACCGAGGTTCTGGACCCTGCCGCCATCGCCGCGCGGTTCCCCTGGCTCAACCTCGACGATGTGGTGGCGGCAACCTTTGGGCGCACCGGGGAGGGCTGGTTTGACAACATGGGCCTGCTTGGCGGTCTGCGGGCGCAGGCACGCGCGCAGGGTGCCGAGTTTGTCACCGACCGCGTCGTGGGGCTGGAACGCGAGGGCGATGCTGTGGTCGCGGCAATTCTGGCGCAGGCGGGACGGGTGGAAGCTGCGGCCTTCGTCAACGCGGCGGGCACGCGGGCGTCGGAGCTGTTGCGCTGGCTCGGCGAGGAATTCCCGGTCGAACCCCGCAAACGCACGGTTTTCGTGATCGATGCGCCAAATGCCCGCCACCCCGAGGCACCGCTTCTGGTTGACCACACCGGGTTTTACCTGCGCCCCGAGCATGGTCAGTGGATCACCGCCACCGTGCCGGCTGAAGACGGCCCCTGCGACGCCGACGATTTCGAGCCTGATCACGCCCAGTTCGAAGAGTTGATCTGGCCCGCGCTTTACGCCCGAGCACCCGGCTTCGATGCGGTCAAGGTCACCCGGTTCTGGGTTGGGCATTACGCCTATAACACGCTCGATCAGAACGCGATTCTGGGCCGCCACCCGGGCTTTCAGAACCTCTACCTTGCCAACGGTTTTTCGGGCCACGGGTTGCAGCAGGCCCCTGCGGTGGGGCGCGGGCTTGCCGAGGTCATTCTGACCGGCGACTGGCAGAGCCTTGATCTTTCGGACCTCGACATGCGGCGGGTGATTGCGCACGAGCCGTTCCTTGAAAAGGCGATCGTCTGAGGCCTATCCGTCGCTGCGCGCGGCGAGCTGCGGCACTAGGCCGGAAAGGTCATAGCCTGCCGCCGTGGTCGCCGCGAGAATGTCGCGCAACGGCAGGTGTGGGGCCTGCGCCATCGCCCAAAGATGGCTCGACCGCGTGCCGGAACGGCAATAGGCAAGAACCGGCCCTTCGTCCTTGGCAAGCGTGGCGGCGAAGGCCTCGACAAGGTCGGGCGTCATCAGGCCCGGAGCATAGGGCAGGCGGTGGTAGGCGAGCCCTGCCGCGCGCGCGGCCACCTCCATTGCCGCATGGCCGAGATCATCGCCGACCTCGGCATCGGGACGGTTGTTGATGAGCGTGCGAAACCCCATAGCGGCAAGTGAGGCAAGTTCGGCGGGCTCGATTTGCGGAGCAACCGCAAAACCGGGCACGATCTGGCGCAGATCCATGCATTTCTCCCTGATGCGCCACCTCGGCGGCGGTGAATTTCGGCGATGTAGATGGCACAAGCGGCGCGCTTGTCAACCGGCGGCGGGCGGAAACTGCCAGCCGCGATTGACCGCAGTGGGGCAGGGTGTCAGGCTCGGTCGAAACGGAGAGCGTTTCATGGCCACCATCACCCCGCCCGCAGACCCCGAATCCGATCCGCGCGTCAGCGCGGTGTTCGCCGATATCCGCGCCACGCGGGGCAGCGACTTCATCAACAATGTCTGGCGCTACCTGGCCTTTGATCCGGCACTGCTGGAGGCGACATGGGCCGAGGTGAAGGCGGTGATGGCGACACCTTCAGCGCTCGATCCGAAAATGAAGGAAATGATCTATGCCGCTGTTTCCATTGCCAATGCCTGTGATTACTGCACCCACAGCCACCTTGCCGCCGCGCGTGCCAAGGGGATGACACCGGCAGAACAGGCCGATTTCTTTCGCGTCGTTGCGTCTGCCGGGAAAACAAACCACCTTCTCAATGCCTTGCGGGTGCCAGTTGATGCGGCTTTCCTGATGGAGGACAAGTGAATGGCCTATGCGATTGCCTTGAAGGCGGCGGGCGGCACCGATCAGTTTCACCGCATCGAGTTCGATATTCCACGCCCCGGACCGGGTGAGGTAACCTTAAGACAAACCGCCATCGGTCTGAATTTCATTGATATTTATTTCCGCATGGGCATCTATCCATGGCCTGTTCCGCACGATCTCGTCACCGGCTCGGAGGCTGCCGGGGTGATCGAGGCAGTGGGCGAGGGCGTCAGCCTGCGCGTCGGCCAGCGCGTTGCCTACACAACGCCAAATGGCGCCTACGCGAGCCATCGCACCTTGTCCGCCGCGCAGGCGGTGCCGCTGCCCGATGAAATCAGCGACGAGGTGGCCGCTGCGGTCATGCTGAAGGGTCTGACCGCGCATTACCTCATACATCATTCATTCCCCGTAACACCCTCAGACACCGTGCTTTTTCACGCTGCGGCAGGTGGGGTTGGGCTGCTTGCCGGGCAATGGCTTGCGGCCAAGGGTGTGCGCGCTATCGGCACCGCGGGAGGTGCTGCCAAATGCGCGCTGGCACGGGCGCATGGCTACGGCGAGGTGATCGACTACCGGGTGAAGGACTTTGTGCCCGAGGTGATGCGGCTGACCGACGGCCTTGGCGTCGCTGCCGTCTATGATTCGATCGGTGCCGATACCGTGCTGAAATCGCTGGAGGTCCTGCAACCCTTTGGCACATTGGTGAGCTTTGGCCAATCTTCCGGCGCGCCTGACAATCTGCGCGTCTCGCATCTGGCGCGCGCCAGCCTGCGGCTTACGCGGCCAACGCTGTTTCATCACACGCGGGTTCAGGGGTGGTTGGCACGGGCATCTGCCGAGATGTTCGCAATGATTGCTTCGGGTGCCATCAAGGTTGAGATTGCCCAGCGTTTTCCGCTTGCTGCGGTTGGTTCCGCACATGAAGCGCTGGCCGGGCGGCAAACCACGGGGTCAACGATTCTTGTGCCTTAGCGCGCATGACCGATACTTAGTTTACATATACTTAGTTTACATAATACTGCTTATCGGACTTATGTAAGCCGGTTATGTTGCGGTGCCCGACGTCATGTTACCACGTCCGGGCCTTTGCGGCCGCTCCGCCGACAAATGCCCACCAGTGCTTCGACCGCCTGCGCAATCGGTGCAAGTGCCGCCTGCGGATCGTCGGCCAGCCCATCCGGCCCCGGCGCGTAGCGTTCGAGGTAAAGCCGCAAGGTCGCCCCCTCGGTTCCGGTGCCCGAGAGGCGCAGGACCGCGCGCGCGCCGCCCTCGAACAGCAGCCGCAGCCCCTGCCCCTCTGACACCGCGCCGTCCACCGGGTCGGTATAGGCAAACTCATCAGCAGAGAAAATCCGCAGCCCTGCCACGGATCGCCCGGCAAGCGCGCCAAGCCCGGCGCGCAGATCGGCAAGCATCGCCTCGGCAGTTGCGATTGGCATCGCCTCGTAATCATGGCGCGAATAATAGGTGCGCCCGAAGCGCACCCAATGTTCGGCAAGCACCTCTGCCACCGATTTTCCGGTCGCGGCAAGAATCGAAAGCCACATCAGCACCGCCCAGAGCCCGTCTTTCTCGCGCACATGGTCAGAACCGGTGCCAAAGCTTTCCTCGCCGCAAAGCGTCACCCGGCCCGCATCAAGTAGATTGCCGAAGAACTTCCAGCCGGTCGGGGTCTCGTAGCAAGCAATTCCCAGCGCCTCGGCGACCCTGTCCACCGCCGCCGAAGTGGGCATCGAGCGGGCTACACCCTTCAGGCCGCCCGCGTAGCCGGGGGCTAGCTGCATCTGCGCGGCGATCACCGCGAGGCTGTCGGAAGGGCTTACATAGGTGCCACGGCCAAGGATCATGTTGCGGTCGCCGTCGCCATCGGAGGCGGCACCAAAATCGGGTGCGTCGGGTGCCATCATTGCCGCCATCAGCTCATGCGCCCAGGTCGGGTTCGGGTCGGGGTGCATTCCGCCGAAATCCGGCAAGGGCCGGGCATGGACCACGGAGCCGGGGGCTGCCCCCAGCCGGTGCTCGAAAATCTCCACCGCATAGGGGCCGGTGATCGCGTTCATGCTATCGATCCGGGCGCTGAAGCCCGCATGAAACAGGCTTCGCAACGCTTTGAAATCGAAGAGGGTTTCCATCAGGTCGGCGTAAGCGGAAACCGGGTCTACCACCTCGACGACCATCGCCCCAATCCGCTTTTCGCCCAAGCTGGCAAGGTCGATGTCGGCGGTGTCGGCCTTGCGGTATTCGGTAATTTCAAGCGTCGCGGCAAAAATCGCCTCGGTCACCACCTCGGGCGCGGGGCCACCGTTTGCCGTGTTGTATTTCACCCCGAAATCCTCGTCGGGCCCGCCGGGGTTGTGGCTGGCGGAAAGGATCAGCCCGCCATCGGCGCGCCGGAGCCGGATCAGATGCGAGGCGGCGGGCGTGGAAAGCCAGGCACCCTGCCCCACGATCACCCGCGCAGCACCGTTCGCCGCCGCCATCTTCAAGATCACCTGCGCGGCTTCAAGCCCGAAATAGCGCCCGTCGCCGCCAAGCACGAAGGTCTTGCCCTCTGCGCCGCCGATTGCATCGAAGGTCGCCTGCACGAAGTTTTCGAGGTAGCCGGGGGTCATGAACACGCGGGTTTTCTTGCGCAGTCCCGAGGTGCCGGGTTTCTGGCCTGCAATGGCCTGGGTCGGGTGGCGCATCATGACCTCTCAAAAAAAAGTTGAACCGACTGGGCGGCAAGTTCGCTGCTGGCACCCGCAGGCAATTCTGGCGCATCCGGGCAGGCAGAGTCGAGCACCAGATCCCAGGCCCCGGGGGGAAGCACCACGCGGCAGGCACCGCCCGCGTTGAAGGCGGCAAAGGCGGCGCGCGGGTTTTCTCCGCCCTCCGCAGCGCCACGAAGCTCGATGCAAAGGCAGTGCGCGGCGGGGTTGTGCCAATCGTCCGCTGTCGGCTCGCTGCCCGAAGGCAGCCGCCAGACCAGATCGCGCAGGCCATCGGCGCGCTTGCGGGCATGCAGGAAGCGTTGCTGGCGCAGCACCGGATTGGCCGCGCGCAAGCCTGCAAGCCGCGCAACATAGGCCGCAAGCGCCGCGTCGCCCGGCCAATTCACCCAAGAGGTGGCGTTGTCTTGTGCATAGGCGTTGTTGTTGCCGCCCTGGCTGTTGCCAATCTCGTCGCCTGCAAGCCACATCGGCGTGCCCTGCGCGAAGAAAAGCGAGGCCAGCATCGCCCGTTTTCGCGCCTCTCGGGCGGCCATGACCGCCGGGTCGTCGCTTGCCCCCTCGTGGCCGAAGTTGGCAGAAAAATTCTCGCCATGCCCGTCGCGGCCACCCTCGCCATTCGCCATGTTGTGATTTTTGCTAAAGGATACAATGTCATGCAGCGTGAACCCATCATGCGAGGCGAGGTAGTTGACCGACGCCGTTGCGGCCCGCCCGCCCTTGTCGAAGGTCTCGGCGCTGCCTGCAAGGCGGCGCGCCAGATCCGGCAGCATGCCCGCATCCCCCCGCCAGAAGCGGCGCAGGCCATCGCGGAAGCGGTCGTTCCATTCGGCAAAGGGCGGCGGGAATTCGCCAAGCCGGTAGCCCGCATGCCCCAGATCCCACGGCTCGGCGATCAGCTTCAGCCGGGAAAGAACCGGGTCCTTCCGCAGCGCCGAAAGCATCGGCCCGGCGGCCTCGAACCCGCCCTTGGCCCCGCGGCCAAGCGTGGTAGCCAGATCGAAGCGAAAACCGGCAACCCCGAGCGCCGCCCAATGCCGCAGGCTGTCAAGCACCAGCCGCCGCACCACCCGTTGCGACATATCGAGCGTGTTGCCGCAGCCGGTATCGTTGACATAGCCGCCATCGTGCAGGCGGTAATAGCTCGCGTTGTCGATGCCGCGAAAGGCAAGCGTCGGGCCGTTCTGGTCGCCCTCGCCGGTGTGGTTGAAGACCACATCAAGGATCACTTCAATCCCGGCACCGCGCAGCCCGCCAATCATTGCGGCAAAACTTTCCGGGCCACCGTAGCGCGGATCGGGGGCGAAAAAGCCGAGGCTCTGATAGCCCCAGTAGTTGCGCAGGCCCCTCTCGACCACGAAACGGTCGTCGATGAAGGCATGCACCGGCAGCAGTTCCAGCGCGGTTACACCGAGCCTGCTGAAATGCTCCAACATCGCGGGGGCGGCAAGCCCGGCGTAGGTGCCGCGCAGCGCTGCGGGCACTTCGGGGTGCTCGGCGGTCAGCCCCTTCACATGCGCCTCGCAAATCACCGTTTCGCTCCAGCTTCGTTGCGGCACCGGGGCAAGCGGTGCCACGGGGGCCATGACCACCGACTTTGGCACCAGTGCCGCGGTATCGCGCCCCTGCCCCATCAAGCCTGCGCTCCAGCGCAAGGGTGCGCTCAGGGCGCGCGCATAGGGGTCGAGCAGCAGCTTGGCCGGATCGAAGCGGTGGCCGATGCGCGGGGCCCAGGGCCCGTGGACGCGAAAACCGTATTCTGCCCCCGGCCCCAGCCCCGGCACGAAGCCCTGCCAGATGCCCCCCTCGCCCGCCGAAAGCTCCAGCCGCCGCTCTTGGTCGGCATCGAACAGGCAGAGTTCCACCCGTTCCGCATGGGCGGAAAAGAGCGAAAAATGCACACCCCCAGCCTCGGGGATGGCCCCCAAGGCAGGCGCAGGCCCCGCGCCGATGTCTTGGTCAGCCACGCTTCAGCCCCTCGTAAAGTGCTGCGTAGCGCGCCGCCGAAGCGGCCCAGCCAAAATCGGCCTTCATCCCCCGGCGCTGCATCCGGCCCCATTCGGCGCTGTCGGCGTAAAGGCCCGAAAGCTTGCGCAGGGCCTGGCGAAGCGCCAGCGCATCGACCGGGTGGAACACCACGCCGGTTGCCGCCGCCGCAGCAAGGCTTGCGGATGTGGCGCCGATCACCGTATCGGCAAGCCCCCCCACCGCCGAAACCACCGGCACGCAGCCATAGCGCAGACCCATCATCTGGGTGAGGCCGCAGGGCTCGAAACGCGATGGCACCAGCACCGCATCGCCGCCGGCAAACATCCGGTGGCTCAGCGCCTCGTCATAGCCGATCCGCAGCCCGACCCGCCCCGGGTGCCGTGCCGCAAGGCCTTGCAGCGCCGCCTCGGCCCATGGCTCGCCCGCGCCAAGCACGCAAAGCCCGCCGCCCGCCGCAAGAAATTCGGCAACCGCCTCGGGCACAATGTCGATGCCCTTTTGATGGGTGAGGCGGCTGACCAGAATAGCCAGCGGCCCCGGCACCTTGGCGAGGCCGAATTCGGCCAGAAGCTGCGCACGATTGCGTGCCTTCAGCGCCAGCTTGCGCGCCGAAAAGGGCTCTATCGCCGCATCGGTTTCGGGGTTCCAGACCGCATCATCAATCCCGTTCAGGATGCCCTGCACCACCCCGGCCCGCGCCGCAATGACACCTTCCAGCCCGAGGCCGAACTCGGGCCGCATCAGCTCGTCGGCATAGCGCGGCGACACCGTGGTGATTGCATCCGCTGCAACCAGCCCCGCCTTCAGCGCCGAAATATTGCCCCAGTATTCCACCCCTTCGGGGACGAACGCCTCTGGCGGCAGCCGCAGCGCGGCGCGCCGCTCGGCCCCGGCAATCCCTTGAAAAGCAATGTTGTGCACCGTCATCACCGAAGGCACGGCAATGCCGCGGTAGCGCAGATAGGCGGGCGCAAATCCCCCCTGCCAGTCGTGGGCATGCACGATATCCGGTTTCCAGCCCGCGGCGTCGCCGCCCTGCGCCAGATCGGCGGCCACCCAGCAGAGCGCCGCGAAACGTTCCGGATTGTCGCGAAAATCGCCCGAACCATCGGAATAGGGCCCGCCGAGGCGCGCGAACAGATGCGGCGCTTCCAGCGCCAGGATCTCGACCCCCGCGACCTCGCCCAGAACCACCCGTGCGGCACCGCCAAAGAGATCGTCCGAGGCCCAGACCTCGCGGGAACGGGCGCGCGGGCGGTCAAGCTTTGCCAGCACCCCCGGATAGGCGGGGATGAGCACCCGCATCTGCCAGCCATGCGCCGCAAGCGCCCCCGGCAGCGCCCCCACCACATCCGCAAGACCGCCGGTTTTCACCAGTGGCACGCATTCCGATGCTACCGAAAGCACCCGCCCGCCCATCTTGCGCATCTCCCTATCCGTCCCTGTCCAATCACCCCCGGGCAAGCGGCCCGCTAGCCCAGGGCATGTGCGCGCGCCGCAAGCATGGTTTTGGTGATCAGCACGATCCCGCCGGCGCTTACCCGAAACCAGCGCGCATCTTCCTCGGGGTCTTCGCCCACCACCAGCCCAGGCGGAACCGTCACCCCGCGGTCGAGCACGCAGCGCGCCAGCCGCGCGCCCCGGCCGATATCTGCATAGGGCAGCGCCACCACATGGTCGAGCGTCGCGTAGCTGTGGGTGCGGCAGCCGGTGAACAGCAGCGAATTGCGAACCTCCGACCCCGAAACGATGCAATCCCCCGAAACCAGCGAGGAAACCGCCATGCCCCGCCGCCCGATCTCGTCATGGATGAATTTTGCCGGTGGCACGATTTCGGCATAGGTCCAGATCGGCCAGGCGTTGTCGTAAAGATCGAGCTTGGGGGTGAATTCTGTCAGGTCGATATTGGCCTGCCAGAACGCGTCGATGGTGCCGACGTCGCGCCAGTAAGGTTCGGTTTCGAGCCCGCTTGTCACGCAGGATTCCGAAAAGCGATGCGCCATCGCCT
This sequence comes from Phaeovulum sp., assembly GCF_030684035.1. Lineage (GTDB taxonomy): Bacteria > Pseudomonadota > Alphaproteobacteria > Rhodobacterales > Rhodobacteraceae > UBA6213. The sequence goes on from NZ_JAUXPI010000030.1 coordinate 16,241, forward strand.
TGCCGTTCCGCACGATCGCCGGAATGAGGTCATTGCCGAAATCATGGCTTGAATTCGTATCCGCCGCATCGCTGAGCAGCAGGTTGCGCAGAAAATCCCAGTCGAAGACGTAAATCCCCATTGACGCGAGTGTGCTATCGGGATCGCCCGGCATCCCCGGCGGATCGGCGGGCTTTTCAAGAAAAGCGGTGACCCGCCCCATCGCGTCCACATCCATCACGCCAAAGGCCGAGGCTTCGGAGCGCGGCACGGTCAGGCAGCCGATCGTGACATCGGCACCAGTGGCGACGTGCTGTTGCAGCATCACCTCGTAATCCATCTTGTACACATGGTCGCCTGCCAGCACGACGACATACCTGACCTTGTAACTATCGACGATGTCGATGTTTTGCGTCACCGCATCGGCGGTGCCAAGATACCACTGATTTTCGCTCACCCGCTGGCTCGCGGGCAGAATGTCGAGGTATTCGTTGCGCTCGGCACGGAAAAAGCTCCAGCCGCGTTGCATGTGGCGGATCAGGCTGTGCGCCTTGTATTGGGTGGCAATCGCCATCTTGCGAATGCCCGAGTTGAGCGCGTTCGACAGGGCAAAGTCGATGATCCGCGCCTTGCCGCCGAAATAGACGGCGGGCTTGGCGCGGGTGTCGGTCAGTTCCTTCAGGCGGCTGCCACGCCCGCCAGCCAGCACGAATGCCATCGCCTGGCTGGAAAGCCGGGTGTTTGGTTGCGGTTTCATCACTCCCCCTTTCCGGCCCTCAGCCGGGACTGAACATCACTACCGAAAGCGGCGGCAGGTAGAACGCGCCGCTCTGCGCCCTGCCCCGCCAGCCGTGTTGCTGCGCCTTGACCGCGCCCATGTTGCCACGGTTCGCGCCGCCATAATGCGCGCTGTCGGTATTCATCACCTCATGCCAGGCACCGCCTTGACTGAGGCCAAGCCGGTACCCAACGCGCTCGATCGGGGTCAGGTTTGCCACCACCAGCACCGGAGCCGCGCCGGGCGCGTGGCGCTCGAAAGCATAGACGGAATTTGCCGCGTCATCCGCCTCGACCCATTCGAACCCCTCGGCGCGGCAATCGCCCCAATGCAGCGCCGGGGTTTCACGGTAGAGCCGGTTGAGATCGCGCACGAGGTTCTGCACGCCCCGGTGCGCGGGCACATCGAGCAGATGCCAGTCAAGCTGCCCCGCCTGCGCCCATTCACGCAACTGGCCGAACTCCTGCCCCATGAAGAGCAGCTTCTTGCCCGGATGTCCCCACATCATGCCAAGAAAGGCGCGCAGATTGGCGAATTTTTCGCCCTCCAGCCCCGGCATCCTGCCAAGCAGGCTGCCCTTGCCGTGCACCACCTCGTCATGGCTCAGAGGAAGGATGAAGTTTTCGCTCCAGGCATAGGAACTTGCAAAGGTAATTTCGTTGTGATGGTGGCGGCGATGGACCGGATCGCGGGCGAAATAGCGCAGCCAGTCGTTCATCCAGCCCATGTTCCACTTGTAGCCAAAGCCCAAACCGCCCGCATGCACCGGCCTTGAGACCCCGGGGTAGGACGTGCTTTCCTCGGCAATCGTCATGATCCCCGGCGCGCCGCCGTAGGCCGCCGCGTTCATCTCTTGCAAAAATGCAATGGCTTCAAGGTTTTCGCGCCCGCCCTTGACGTTTGGCACCCACTCGCCCGCAGGCCGCGAATAGTCGCGGTAGAGCATCGAGGCGACCGCATCCACGCGCAACCCGTCGAGATGATATTCCTCCAGCCAGAACAGCGCGTTGGCCAGAAGATAATTGGCCACCTCACGGCGACCGTAGTTGAAGATCAGGGTGTTCCAGTCGCGGTGGAAGCCCTCGCGCGGGTCGGCGTGTTCGTAAAGCGAGGTGCCGTCGAAATGCGCCAGCCCGTGCGCGTCGGTCGGAAAATGCCCCGGCACCCAATCGAGGATGACCCCAAGCCCCTTGCGATGCGCCGCATCGACCAGCGCCGCGAACTCCTCCGGCCGACCGTGGCGGATGGTCGGGGCGTAAAGGCCAACCGGCTGATAGCCCCAACTGCCGTCGAACGGGTGCTCGGTGATCGGCAGGAACTCGATATGCGTAAAGCCAAGATCATCGATGTAATCAACAAGTTGCGAGGCGACTTCAAAGTAACTCAGCGGCCTGCCGCCCTCTGCCGCGACGCGCCGCCAGCTGCCCAGATGCACCTCGTATACCGAGATCGGAGCACCGATGCTGGCGGCTTCGGCGCGCCGCCCCAGCCAGCCGCCATCGGCCCAGACATGCCGCCCGAGCGCGCGCACCACCGAAGCGGTCTGCGGCGGATGCTCGGCCCCAAAGCCCAAAGGGTCGGCTTTCAGTGCCTGCAGGCGGCCATCGTGCCCCAGAATTTCGTATTTATAGGCCTCGCCTTCCGCCAGCCCCGGCAGAAAGATTTCCCAAACCCCGGTCGCGCCGCGCTTGCGCATCTGATGCCGCCGACCATCCCAGTTGTCGAACGCCCCGACCACCGAAACCCGGCGCGCATTGGGGGCCCAGACCGCAAAATGCACCCCTGCCACGCCCTCATGGGTGGTCAGATGCGCGCCGAGCACCTGCCAGAGGCGGCGGTGACGGCCTTCGCCGATCAGGTATTCATCGATCTCGCCAAGAACCGGGCCAAAGCGGTAGGGATCCTCGAATTCCCAAATCCCGGCGGCACCTTCGGCGCGCAGCCGGTAGGGGGCTGCTTCGGGCCAGTCGCCAGCAAAAACGCCGGGCGCGGCGGTTTTCAGCTCGACCGTTTCGGTGCCCAGGGCCCATAGCCGCGCCGCGTCGGGCACCAAAGCCACAATCTGCCCGCCATGCGCCCCCAGCACCGAAAACGGGTCCGCGTGCCGCCCCTCGGCCAAGGCCCGCGCCGTCGTGGCGTCCAGTCGTGCCATGCCGTCCCCTATAGCGCTGATACCGTGCCCCAAATGCCTGTCATGTAGTCGCGGATTGCGCGGTCCGAAGAAAAATACCCCATCCGCGCGGTATTGAGCGCCGCCATCCGCCACCAGCGGTCAGGCTCGGCGAAAGCTGCCTCTACCTGCGCCTGCGCTGCATCATAGGCGGCAAAATCAGAAGCCACGAGGAAATAGTCGGAATTCCAGATGTTGTGCACAAGGCCGTGGTAGCGCCCCGGTTCGCCGGGGCTGAAGCGGCCCTCGGCGATCATCTGCAACACGTCCTGCAAGGGCTGGCTGGCAAGGATCGCCCTGCGCGCGTGTTCGGGGTCGCGCCGACGTTCTGCCACCTCGGTCGCGGTGAGGCCGAACAGAAAGAAGTTTTCGGTGCCGACCTCATCGCGGATTTCCACATTGGCACCATCCAGCGTGCCGATGGTCAGCGCGCCGTTCAGCGCAAATTTCATGTTGCCGGTGCCCGAGGCTTCCTTGCCGGCGGTTGAAATCTGCTCGGAAAGGTCGGCGGCGGGCACCAGACGCTCGGCCATGCTGACGTTGTAGTTCTCGGGATAGACAATCTGAAGCGCGTCGCGGGTTTTCGGGTCCGCATTAATTACTAACGCGACATCATTGATAAGACGGATTATTTCCTTTGCGGCATGGTAGCCCGGCGCGGCCTTGCCGCCGAAGATCCGCAGCCTCGGCACAGCCGAGCCCGGGGCATCGCGCAGCCTTTGCCAATGCGCGATGCATTGCAGGATGTTGAGCAACTGGCGTTTGTATTCATGCACCCGCTTGACCTGCACATCGAAGATCGCATCGGGGTTGACCGTCAGCCCCTGGGTCGCGCCGATCCAGGCCGCGAGCGCGGCCTTGTTGGCGCGCTTGGCGGCGGCGAAATCGGCGCGAAAGCCCGCATCTTCAACAAAGGGTTGCAGTGCCGCAAGGCGGTCGAGATCGGCCTCCCAGCCCGGCCCGATGCTGCGGGTAATGAGGCCCGAGAGCGCCGGATTGGCCATCCGCAGCCAGCGCCGGGGGGTGACGCCGTTGGTCACATTCACCACCCGGCCCGGGTGCAAAGCGTCAAGCTCAGGGAAAAGCGAGGTCTTCACCAGCTCGGTATGCAACTTTGAAACACCGTTGACCCGGTGCGAGGTAACAAAGGCCAGATCCCCCATCCGCACTTCGTGGTGCTTCACGATGCCAACATAATGCGGCCGCGTCGGGTGGCGCGTCGCGTGCCAGGCGTCGATCTCTTCGATGATCTGCATATGGCGCGGCAGCACCGAACCCATGAGATAGGTCGCCCAGCGTTCCAGCGCCTCGGGCAGAAGCGTGTGGTTGGTGTAGCCAAGGCAGGCGACCGCAATTTCGATGGCGGCAGCAAATTCCATCCCGTGCACATCAACCAGCAGCCGGATCAACTCGGGCCCGGCCAATGCCGGGTGGGTGTCGTTCATCTGGATCGCCGCATGCGCGGGCAGATCGCCGAGCGCAAAACCACCGGCAAGGTGGCGGCGCAGAATATCTTGCAGCGCCGAGGAGACGAGGAAGTATTCCTGCTTCAGCCGCAATTCCTTGCCCTGAAAGGTGGTGTCGTCGGGGTAGAGCACCCGGCTCAGCGTGCGTGCCAAAGCTTCGGGCTCGGCGGCGGCGGCGTAATCGCCGTGGTTGAAGCGGGCAAGGTCGAAAAGCGTTGTCGGCTTGGCGCTCCAGAGCCGCAGGGTGTTGGCCCATCGCCCGCCCCAGCCGATCACCGGCGTGTCATGCGCCTCGGCGCGCACGGTTTCGGACGGGGTCCAGACGGCGCGACCGGCAAGCCGCGTGACCTCGCCGCGAAAACCGACCAGATAGGCGGATTCGGGGCGCTCGAACTCCCACGGGTGGCGTTGGGTCAGCCAGGTTTCCGCCTGTTCGCGCTGCTCGCCGCCTTCGATGCTTTGGCGGAAAAGCCCGTGTTCGTAGCGAATGCCGTAGCCGTAGCCGGGGCAGCCGAGCGTGGCCATGCTTTCCATGTAGCACGCCGCAAGCCTCCCGAGCCCGCCGTTGCCAAGCGCCGCGTCAGGCTCCTCGCCCACCAGTTCGCTGAAATCAACCCCGAGCCCGGCAAGCGCCTCGCTGGCAGCATCGCGCAGACCAAGGTTGATCGCCGCATCTTCAAGCATGCGCCCGACGAGAAATTCCATCGACAGGTAATAAACCCGCTTGGCCCCGGTTTCCCAGGTGCGCCGGGTGGCGGCAAACCACGGCTCCACGATGCGGTCGCGCAGCGCAAAGGAAAGCGCCATCCGCCAATCATAGGCCGAGGCATGCGCGGCATCCTTGCCCATGGTGAAAGTCAGGTGCCGCACGATGTCGGCGCGCAGCGACGTGTTGGTGATAGCGTTAACATATGACAAGGTGGCCGGGCCTTCCAAAGCGGTTTGGATACCTTTCTGCAACTCTCGCACCCGCCACGTCAAGCGTGCTGAAGGGGAATCGTTTCGCCCGCGCCGGGTCGCGGCTAGACATGCGGCAGGCGGTTGCGTGGAGAATGCGGATGGCGGAGTGGTGGCGCGGCGCGGTGGTCTATCAGATTTACCCGCGCAGCTTTCAGGACAGCAACGGCGACGGCATTGGCGATCTTGTCGGCATCACCCGGCGGCTCGAGCATGTCGCGCGGCTCGGGGCCGATGCGATCTGGATTTCGCCGGTGTTCCCCTCGCCGATGGCCGACATGGGCTATGATGTCTCCGACTATCGCGGCATCGACCCGTTGTTCGGCACGCTTGCCGATTTCGACGCGCTGCTGGCGCGGGCGCATGATCTGGGGCTGCGGGTGATCCTCGATCAGGTGCTGAGCCATTCCTCGGACCGCCACCCCTGGTTTGCCGACAGCCGCACCCGCGGTGCGCGCGCCGATTGGTATGTCTGGGCCGATGCGCGCGCTGATGGGACGCCACCGAACAACTGGCTTTCGGTATTCGGCGGCCCGGCCTGGGAATGGGATGCGGGGCGGCGGCAGTACTACCTGCATAATTTTCTGCCATCGCAACCGGACCTCAATTTGCACAACCCGGCGGCGCAGGACGCGGTGCTCGAGGTTCTGCGCTTCTGGCTTGATCGTGGCGTTGACGGATTTCGGCTCGATACGGTGAATTACTACCTGCATGATCCAGCGCTGCGCAACAATCCGCCCGCCCCCGGTGGCCTTGCCAAAGTGAATACCTACGACATGCAAGACCACCGGTATGACAAGACCCGGCCCGAAAACCTTGCCCTGATCGCCCGCATCCGGGCGCTGACCGATGCCTACCCGGACCGCTGCCTGATCGGTGAGGTGGGCGAAGTTGCGGGCCGGGCGCTGCCGATCATGGCGGCCTACACGAAGGGGAAGAAGCACCTGCACATGGCCTACAGCTTTGATCTGCTGGGCGAAGATTACACGCCTGCGCATTTTCGCGAAACTGTCGAAGGCTTCCTTGCCGCCGCCCCCGATGGCTGGCCCTACTGGTCATTTTCCAACCATGATGTGGTGCGCGCTGCAACCCGCTGGGCAGGCAATGGCGCTGACCCGGAGCTGGTGGCAAAGCAGGCGCTGGCGCTTTTGCTGTCGCTGCCGGGCACGATCGGGCTCTATCAGGGCGAGGAACTGGGGCAGACCGAGACCGAGCTTGCATACGAGGAACTGACCGACCCGCTTGGCCTGCGGTTCTGGCCCGAGGTGAAGGGGCGCGATGGTTGCCGCACGCCGATGGTCTGGGATACCGCGCCGCAGGCCGGGTTCAGCACCGCGCGGCCCTGGCTGCCAGTGAAACCGCCACAGGCGTTGCGCAATGTGGTGGCGGCCGAGGCCCAACCCGCATCGGTTCTGCACCACGCCCGCGCGGTCTTGGCGCTGCGCCGCGCAAGCCCTGCCCTGCAGCTTGGCGCGACGCGGTTTCTTGACCTGCCCGCGCCGATCCTCGGGTTCACCCGCAGCATGGCCGGCACATCGCTTACCTGCCTGTTCAACCTTTCGCCCGTCGCACGACGCCTGGCCGTGCCTACGCCCGGCACCCTCATCGCCCCGTCGCAGGGGGCGGAGCAGCTTGGGTCGGAGCTGCTGCTTTCCGCCAATGCCTGGGCTTGGCAGCGTCACTGAGAAGCATTGCACCCGCGCAATTGCGCTTGAGTGACGGGCAACACGCAGCTAAACCATTGATTGTAGCGTGTGTATTTTTCATGGTGCAAGTGATGACGAGAAAGCAACTGGAACAGGCACGCCATGACAGGTTCGCACCCGGCAAGACCGACGCCCTGGCTTGCCGCCGCGCTTGATGCAACCGCTGCGGAACACCGAAGAATATTGCTTATCGACCCGCGCCATCCGCAGCCAATGGCGCTGCGCGGGCTGAAGGGGGCCGATATCACTTTTGCCACTCTCGCAGCGGTTGATGCTGGGCTGCTTGACCGAACCACCCCCGATGTCGTGCTCGCGCCACTCATGACGCCAAGTTTTGACGTGCTTGACCTCGCGCGTCGGCTGCGAGCACTCGGATATCGTGGGCAATTGCGCGCCTTCACCCCGAATATTCCCGACCCGCATCTGGTGCGCTCTGAAATCGCTTCGGCCTGCCCTGGCCTCGACTTCGATCTGATCGTGCTGGCGACAGATTAGACGGCGCGCAGCCCGGCGGCAAAGCGGCGGGCATTGGCGCGGTAATGCACGGCGGAACGCAGGAGTTTTTCCACCCCGGCTTCGTCCAACTGGCGGACCACGCGCCCTGGTGCGCCCATGACCAGACTGAAATCGGGGATAACCTTGCCTTCGGTAATCAACGCTCCGGCACCGATCAGGCAGCCGCGCCCGATCACCGCGCCGTTCAGAACCGTCGCCCCCATGCCGATCAGCGTGCCATCGCCAATCGTGCAGCCATGCAGCATCGCCTTGTGGCCGATGGTGCAATCCGCCCCGATGGCAAGCGGAAAGCCCATGTCGGTGTGCAGCACCGAGGCCTCCTGAACGTTGCTGCCCGGGCCAAGCCGGATTTCCTCGTTGTCGCCGCGCAGCGTGGCACCGAACCAGACCGAAGCGCCTGCCTCCAGCACCACCTTGCCGATCAGATTGGCATCGGGTGCAACCCAGGCGTCGGCTGCAACCAAGGGGACAATGCCGTCAAGCGCGTAGATCATCGGGCGGCAAACTCCGCATTGAGGCCACGGACGAAATCCGCAAGCCCGGTCTGGCGCTCGCGTTTCAGCCGCTCGGCGGCGAGGATGGTGGCAAGTGCTGTCTCGGCGCGGTCAAGATCATCGTTGACCAGAACATAATCGTATTCAGCCCAGTGGCTGATCTCGGCCTGGCTTTTCGCCATCCGACCGGCAATCACCTCGGGCGCATCCTGGCCGCGCGCGCGCAGGCGGCGATCAAGCTCGGCAATCGACGGCGGCAGGATGAAGACCGAAACGACATCGCGCCCGAGCGCCGAGTTCCGCACCTGCTGGCCGCCCTGCCAATCAATGTCGAGCAGCACATCGCGCCCGGCCGCAAGATCCGCCTCGATCGGGCCGCGCGGCGAGCCGTAGAGGTGGCCGAATACCTCGGCGTGTTCCAGCATGTCGCCGCGCCGGGCGGCGGCTTCAAAGGCTTCGCGGGCAAGAAACCAGTATTCGCGGCCATCGACCTCGCCGGGGCGCGGCGCGCGGGTGGTCGCGGAAACCGAAAAGCGCATATCCGCGTCTTTCGCCATCAGGCGGCGCGCGAGGGTGGTCTTGCCAGCACCCGAGGGTGAGGACAGGATGACGAGAAGGCCGCGGCGGGGGCTGGCAGGGGGCATCGCCTACTCCAGATTCTGGATCTGCTCGCGCATCTGGTCGATCACATGCTTGAGGTCAAGCCCGATTGCGGTCAACTGCGTCGAGCCGGATTTGGAGCAGAGCGTATTGGCCTCGCGCACGAATTCCTGGGTGAGAAACTCCAGCTTGCGGCCAATCGCGCCCTCTGACGCGAGATGTGCGCGGGCGGCAGCGATGTGGGCGCGCAAACGGTCAAGCTCTTCGGTCACGTCGGCCTTGATGGCGATCAGCGCGAGTTCGCCGGCAACCCGCGCGGGGTCTGCCCCCGGCGCGGCATCGGCAACCCGCGCAAGCGCCGCGCGCATCGATTCGGCGGCTTGCGGGCGGCGCGCCTCCGCCGCCTCGGCGGCCGCCTCGGTCAACTCGGCGATGCGGTCGATCTGGGCGGCGAGCACGCGTGCGAGCGCGGCACCTTCGCTGCGGCGCATGGCGTTGAAATCACCGAGCAGCAGCGCGAAATCGGCAAGCAGGGCGGCGCGCAGCGCCAGTGGCTCAGGCGGCTCGGTCGTGCCTTGCAGTGTCACCCCGCGCAGGCCGAGCACCTGCGCCGCCGAGGTCGCGGCAAGCTCCAGCCCCTGCCCTGCCGCCTGCGCCTCGACCGTGGCAAGCGCCGACAGTGCCGCAGAAAGACCCGTCGGGCTGAGCCGCAGCGCCTCGGTCGCGTCGGTTGCGACGAGCTTGAGGTTCAGTTGCACCGAGCCGCGCGCCACCTTGCGCGCCACCGCTTCGCGCAAAGCCAGCTCCAGCCCTTCGATGCCCTCGGGCAGGCGCAGCCGCAGATCGAGCCCCTTGCCATTGACCGCGCGCAGATCCCAGGCCCAATCCGCCCCGGCACCTGAACCCTGCCGCGCCGCAAAGCCAGTCATCGACAACGGGCCGCCCGCGGCACGCCTGTGGTTAACCATTTGTAAACTTTCCTGCCCGGGATCGCCGAGGATCGGCTATATTGGCAAAGAAGTAATCGTGTAGCGCCGCCGCGACAAGCGGGCTTGCCAGTTCGGCAGGGCCCGGGGGCCGGGGGCCATGGGGTTGAGGTCGGAGATGGGCGGGAAATTGACAGGCGACGGAGGCTCGGTCACACCAATATACCCCGGGGCGCAGGGGCGCGCCCTGGCGCTGGTGCGCGCTTACTGGGAAGCGTTGCGCAGGGGCCGCCTGGTGCCTGCGCGCGCCGAGGTGGACCCGCGCGGCATCGAACAGGCGCTGGAATATGCCTTCATTGCCGAACGTATCGCCCCCGGCATGGCGCGCTTTCGCCTTGCGGGAATGCACCTCAACGACCTGATGGGCATGGAGGTGCGCGGCATGCCGCTTTCCACCTTTGCCGCGCCCGAATCGCGCAAGCGGCTTTCCGACGCGCTGGAGGCGGTGTTTCAGGGGCCCGAAATCGCCGAGCTGACGCTGCTGGCGGAGCCGGGCATCGGCAAGCCGCCGCTTTCGGCAAAGCTGCTGATCTTGCCGCTGAAATCCGACCTCGGTGACATCAACCGGGTGATGGGGTGCCTGGTGAGCGATGGCCAGATCGGCCGCAGCCCGCGCCGCTTCAACATCAGCGACGTGCGGATGAGCGCGATCGTCGCAGGCCAGCCGACCGGCGCAGAGAGCGCGCTCCCCCTGCCCGCAGCGCGGCACCAACCCGGCTTCGCGGAACCTGCCCCCGCGCCCCTCGCCACGCCCCAGGGCAGCCCCGAGGCGCGCCGCGCGATGCTGCGCCTGGTGGCAAAGAACGACGGCTGACAGCGGCCCGGCCTTGCCTCAGATTGCCACGGCCCTGCGCTGGTCGCGCAGCGCCTGCAATTCCTCGGCGACGAGGAACGCCAGTTCCAGCGACTGGCTGGCGTTAAGGCGCGGGTCGCAAGCGGTGTGGTAGCGGCTTGAGAGGTCTTCATCGGTCACCGCGCGCACGCCTCCGGTGCATTCGGTCACGTCCTTTCCGGTCATCTCGAAATGCACGCCGCCCGGAATCGTGCCTTCGGCGCGGTGCACCGCAAAGAATTCGCGCACCTCGCGCAGCACCGATTCGAAGGGCCGGGTCTTGTAGCCCGAAGCGGATTTGATCGTGTTGCCGTGCATCGCGTCGCAGGTCCAGACCACGTTCGCGCCAATGTCGCGCACCGCGCGGATGAGCCGCGGCAGATGGTCGCCCACCTTGCCCGCGCCAAACCTGGCGATCAGCGTCAGCCGCCCCGGCTCGTTTTCGGGGTTCAGCGTTTCGATCAGAAGCTTCAGGTCGTCAGCAGTAATCGAGGGGCCACATTTGAGGCCGACCGGGTTTTGCACGCCACGGCAGAAGGCGACATGGGCACCATCGGGCTGGCGGGTGCGATCACCGATCCAGAGCATGTGGCCAGAGCCTGCGACCGGCAGGCCGGTGGTGCTGTCGATCCGGCACAGCGCCTCTTCATATTCCAGCAGCAGCGCCTCGTGGCTGGTGTAGAAATCGACCTGCCCGAGCTCGGGGGCGGTCTCCGAGGTGACCCCGGCGGCAGCCATGAACGCCATCGCATCGGAAATGCGCGAGGCGATCTCGCGGTAACGTTCGGCGTCGTCTTCAGCGGTGAAGCCGGAAATCCAGTTCTGCACCCGGTGAATATCGGCGTAGCCCCCGGTCGAGAAGGCGCGCAACAGGTTGAGGCTGGCAGCGGCCTGGGTATAGGCCTGCAACATCCGCGCCGGGTCTGGCACCCGCGCCTCGGGGGTGAAATCGAAACCGTTGATGATATCGCCCCGGTAGCTTGGCAATTCGAGACCGCCCATCACCTCGGTGCCCGCCGAGCGCGGCTTGGCAAACTGGCCCGCCATGCGGCCGACCTTGACCACCGGCAGCTTGGCACCCCAGGTCAGCACGATCGCCATTTGCAGCATCACCTTGAAGGTGTCGCGGATATTGTCGGCCGAAAACTCGCCAAAGCTCTCGGCGCAGTCGCCGCCTTGCAACAGGAACGCCTTGCCCTCGGCCACCTGCCCCAGCGCGCGCTTGAGCTTGCGCGCCTCGCCCGCGAATACCAGTGGCGGCATCCGCCCCAGTTGCGCTTCGACCACACCAACCGCCAGCGCATCGGGATAGTCGGGCATTTGCAGCCGCGGCAGTTTGCGCCAGTCGGATTTGGTCCAGGAGGTGGTCATCTGCTATCCTTTCGCGTCGGCGTTCGTGGCGGCAGGCAAAGCCGCCGCGCCGCGTTATAGGGGGCGCGGCGGCGCAGTGCAAATGCGCATCGCGCACGGATTTCCCGCCGCCGCCGCGCAGGGCGCTTGCGGGCTGGCCGAAAGCCTGTATTGCTGGCATGAAACGACACCCAGCAGGTCGCAAATGCGCTCTCCCACGCCCGCCCCCACGCCGCGCAAGACCCCCACAACGCCAGAGCGGCCGCGCCGCTTCGTATTCCTCTTGCTCGACCGGTTCACCCTCATTGCCTTTGCCTCGGCGATCGAGCCGTTGCGGCTGGCAAATCAGGTGTCGGGCAAGCCGCTTTATGCCTGGGTGCTGGCCGGCGAGAACGGGCGCGAGGCGACCTGTTCGAACGGTGCCACGCTGCGGCTCGACATCGGGCTGACCGAGATTTTGCGCGATGACACGGTGATCGTCTGCGGCGGGCTCGATGTGGCAGAAGCCACCTCGAAGCCGATCCTGAACTGGCTCAGGCGCGAGGCGCGGCGGGGTGTCGCCATCGGCGGGCTTTGCACCGGGGCATGGGCGGTGGCGAAAGCCGGGCTGCTGGAAGGTCGCCGCGCCACCATCCACTGGGAGAATCAGGACAGTTTTTCGGAAGATTTCGAGGCGGTGCGGCTCTTGAAATCGGTCTTCGTGATCGACGGCAACCGCATGACCTCGGCGGGCGGCACCGCGTCGATCGACCTGATGCTGAAGGTCATTGCCCAGGACCACGGCGAGGAACTGGCCAATACCGTTGCCGACCAGCTCATCTACAACTCGATCCGCACCGATCAGGACAGCCAGCGGATGTCGATCCCCACCCGAATCGGGGTGCGGCACCCGAAACTCGCACAAGTGATCGCCCGGATGGAGGCGAACCTGGAAGACCCGGTCAGCCCGGCGCAACTGGCGGAAGATGTGGGCATGTCCACCCGGCAGCTGGAACGGCTGTTCCGCCGCTATCTGAACCGCAGCCCAAAGCGCTACAACATGGAAATTCGCCTGCAAAAAGCGCGTAACCTGCTGATGCAGACCGAAATGAGCGTCATAAACGTGGCGCTTGCCTGCGGCTTTTCCAGCCCGTCGCATTTTTCCAAATGCTACCGCTCGCAATATGCCACCACGCCTTACCGCGAACGCGGCACCTCGGGCGCGCCAAGCGAAACCGGCGGTATCTGAGGCCCGCATTGCGCTTGGCGCGGCAAGCCGACGCAGGAAAAACCTACAGGGCACTTTTCTTTTTCGGATGAAGCCTCTAACGTCCCCGGTCAGGACAACGATCCAACCTGGGAGTGTACTCATGAAGAAAATGCTTATGGCAAGCGCCGCAATCGCGCTTGTTGCCGGTGCCGCCGGTGCCGAAGAAATCAAGATTGGCATTTCGGTCGGCTTCACCGGCCCGCTCGAATCGCTGGCACCGCAAATGGCACAGGGTGCCGAAATGGCGATGGCCGAAGTCACCGCTTCGGGCCTGCTGCTGGGCGGCTCGACCGTGGTTCCGGTGCGCGGCGACAGCACCTGCATTGACGCGGCGGTTGCCACCGCGACCGTCGAGCGGCTGATCACTGCCGAGCGTGTGCGCGGCATCGTCGGCGGCATGTGCTCGGGTGAAACCACCGCCAGCCTGCAAAACGTCGCCATGCCCAACGGCATCGTGATGATCTCGCCCTCGGCCACCTCGCCCGCGCTCTCGACGCTGGAAGACAACGGCCTGTTCTTCCGCACCTCGCCGTCGGATGCCCGCCAGGGCGTGGTGATGACCGAGATCATGATGGAGCGCGGCCTGAAATCCGCCGCCGTCACCTATACCAACAACGACTACGGCAAGGGTCTGGCCGACAGTTTCGCGGCGGCCTATACCGCCGCGGGCGGCAAGGTGACGATCATCCAGGCACATGACGACGGCAAGGCCGACTATTCGGCCGAAGTCGCGGCGCTGGCCTCGGCGGGCGGCGATGTTCTGGTGGTCGCGGGCTATATCGACCAGGGCGGCGCGGGGATCATCCGTGGCGCGCTCGATGCCGGTGCCTTCGATCTCTTCAACTTCCCCGACGGGATGGTGAGCCAGGCGCTTGAAGACAAGTTCGCTGCCGAAGTCACCGGCTCGTTCGGGCAGAACCCGGCAGCGGCAGGCGCTGGCCGCGACGCTTTCGTGGCCATGGCCACGGCGGCGGGCTTTGACGGCACCTCGGCCTTTGCGCCCGAGTCCTACGACGCGGCGGCGCTGATCATGCTGGCGATGGCCGCAGCCGGTTCCTCCGATCCGGCGGCCTACAAGGGCAAGGTGATGGATGTGGCCAACGCCCCGGGCGAGCCGATCCTGCCGGGCGAGCTTGCCAAGGCACTGCAGATTCTCGCGGCGGGTGGCGATGTCGATTATGTCGGTGCCACCGCGGTCGAGTTGATCGGACCCGGCGAAAGCTCTGGCTCGTATCGTGAGATCGAGTTCCAGGGCGGCAAGATGAATGTGTTGCGGTACCGCTAAGGGCGGCTGACCGAACCAGCAACAGCCCGGAGAAATCCGGGCTGTTTGCTTGATAATCAAGCCCTTGAAGGGCACCCTTCGTGCAAAGCATGAAGATCGGGGGATGCATGATCCAGGTTGAGAACCTGCACAAGCATTTTGGCGGCTTTCGCGCTGTCGATGATGTGTCCATCTCAATTGCACAGCGCTCCATCACCGGCCTGATCGGCCCGAACGGCGCTGGCAAATCTACTTTGTTCAATGTGATAGCTGGCGTTCTCAAACCAACGTCCGGGCGCGTCCTGATGGCGGGTGAAGACATTACCGGCCTGCCGCCGCACGCGCTTTTTGAACGGGGCCTGTTGCGCACCTTCCAGATTGCGCAGGAGTTTTCCTCGATGACCGTGCGCGAGAACCTGATGATGGTTCCCGGTTCGCAAGCGGGTGAAACGCTCTGGAACGCCTGGTTTGCCCGCGCCCGCATCCGCGCGGAGGAGGCGGCGCTGCGCGCCAAGGCCGATGAGGTGCTCGAGTTTCTCACCATTTCGCATCTGGCCGGGGAAAAGGCGGGCAACCTTTCCGGCGGGCAGAAAAAGCTGCTGGAGCTTGGCCGCACGATGATGGTCGAGGCGAAGATCGTATTTCTCGACGAGGTCGGGGCGGGGGTGAACCGAACGCTTCTCAATACCATCGGCGACGCGATCGTGCGGCTGAACCGCGAGCGCGGCTATACCTTCTGCGTGATCGAGCACGACATGGACTTTATCGCCCGGCTTTGTGACCCGGTGATCGTGATGGCCGAGGGGCATGTGCTGGCGCACGGCAAATCCGACGAGATCATGCAAAACGAGGCGGTGATCGAGGCCTATCTGGGCACCGGGCTGAAGAACAAGGTGCGGGAGGGGCTGGCATGAGCTTCCTTCTCGCCGAGAACATGACCGGCGGCTATGGCGCTGCCGACATTTTGCACGGCTGCACGCTCCGCGTCGAAAAAGGCCAGATCGCGGTGATCGTCGGCCCCAACGGTGCCGGCAAATCGACCGCGATGAAGGCGGTTTTCGGCATGCTGAAGCTGCGCGGGGGCCATGTAACCCTTGAGGGCGAAGACATTACCCAGCTTTCGCCGCAGGCGCGGGTGGCCAAGGGCATGGCATTCGTGCCGCAAACCTCGAACGTGTTCCCGTCGATGAGTGTAGAGGAAAACCTTGAAATGGGTGCTTTCCTGCGCCGCGACAACGTCGCCGCGACGATGGAGCAGGTTTATACCCTGTTCCCGATCCTCAGGGACAAGCGGCGTCAGGCGGCGGGGGAACTGAGCGGCGGACAGCGCCAGCAGGTGGCGGTGGGCCGCGCGCTGATGACCGAGCCGAAGCTTCTGATGCTTGATGAGCCGACCGCAGGCGTGTCGCCCATTGTCATGGACGAGCTTTTTGACCGCATCATCGAGGTGGCGCGCAGCGGTATCTCGATTCTGATGGTCGAGCAGAACGCGCGCCAGGCGCTTGGCATCGCCGACATGGGCTATGTGCTGGTGCAAGGCTCGAACCGCTACACCGACACCGGGGCGGCGCTGCTGGCCGACCCCGATGTGCGCCGCACCTTTCTGGGGGGCTGAGATGGACTTTCTCAATGCCATCGTGGCGATGCTCAATTTCGTCATCATCCCGGCCTCGGCTTATGGCGCGCAATTGGCGCTTGGCGCGCTTGGGGTAACGCTGATCTACGGCATACTGCGGTTTTCCAACTTCGCGCATGGCGACACCATGGCGTTTGGCACCGCGATGACGATACTCGGCACCTGGGGGTTGCAGTCGCTCGGGGTTTCAATCTCGCCGCTGCCGACCGCGCTTCTGGCGCTGCCTTTCGGCATTGCCGCCACGGCCGCGCTGGTGCTTGGCACCGACCGCGCCGTCTATCGCTTTTACCGCAAGAAGAAATCCGACCCGATCATTCTGGTGATGGCCTCGGTGGGTGTGATGTTCATCATGAACGGCGTTACCCGGTTCGTGATCGGTGTGGGTGAGATCCAGTTTGACGATGGCGTGCGCTTTGTCATCAACGCGCGCGAGTTCCGGGCGGCAACCGGGCTGGCCGAAGGGCTGGCGCTGCGTTCGACCCAGGTCATCACCCTGGTTACCGCCGTGCTCGTGGTCTGGGCGCTCTTCTGGTTTCTGGGCCGCACCCGCACCGGCAAATCGATGCGCGCGTTTTCCGACAACGAAGACCTCGCGCTCCTCTCGGGCATCAACCCCGAACGGGTGGTTGCGGTGACCTGGATCCTTGCGGCGGCGCTGGCGACCATTGCCGGAACCCTGTTTGGCCTCGATAAAAGCTTCAAGGCCTTCAACTATTTCCAGCTTCTCCTGCCGATCTTCGCGGCGGCGATTGTCGGCGGCCTCGGCAACCCGCTTGGGGCGATTGCCGGAGGCTTCGTGATCGCGTTTTCCGAGGTTGCGGTAACTTATGATTTTCGCAAGGTGCTCGGCTATCTCATTCCCGGCGACTGGACGCCGAGCGGGCCGATCCAGCTTTTGTCAACCGAATACAAGTTCGCGGTCAGCTTCGCGATCCTGATCATCGTGCTGCTGTTCCGGCCGACAGGCATATTCAAGGGGAAATCGGTATGACCCTGAACCCGCGCAATCTGGTGCTTTTTGGCGGCATGGCGCTTTTGCTGGTGCTCGAGGGCGCTGTCACCAAGAACGCAATCTTTTCGGGCAGCTGGGATTTTTCGCTGCGCATTCTCAACATGGGGCTGATTTCGGCGGTGCTGGCGCTCGGGGTCAACATGCAATGGGGCTACGCGGGGCTGTTCAACTCGGGCGTGGTGGGCTTTGTCGCGATTGGCGGGCTTGCCCCGGTGCTGGTGGCGATGCCACCAAACCCGGGGGCTTTCACGGCGGGCGGGACGGGGCTGATTCTGGCGTTTGCGATGGCTGCGGCAACGGTCTGGGCAGCAATCGCGGTCAACCGCCGCGCCCGCCTGCAAGTGCGGGTCATTGCCATTCCGCTGATCCTGATCGGCGGCTTTTTCCTCTACCGCGCGATCTTTGACCCGGCATCCGTGGCCATCGAGGCGGTGAACCCCTCGGGCGCGGGCAACCTTGGCGGGCTTGGCCTGCCGATCGTGCTTGCCTGGCCGCTGGGCGCGGTCTTTGCCGCCGGTGCCGCCTGGGTGGTGGGCAAAACGGCGCTTGGGCTGCGCTCTGATTACCTCGCCATCGCCACGCTCGGTATTGGTGAAATCATCGTTTCGGTGCTGCGCAACGAAGATTGGCTGGCGCGCGGTGTCAAGAACATCAACGGCCTGCCCCGGCCCTGGCCAGTACCGCGCGAGATCGAGTTGCAGACCAGCGCGAGTTTTGTCGAACGCGCCGCAGCGCTCGGGCTCGACCCGGTAACCGCCTCGACGCTGACGGTGAAGCTGCTTTACTCCGGTCTGTTCCTGATCGTGCTGTTGCTGCTCATCTGGCTTACACAAATGGCGCTCACATCGCCCTGGGGCCGGATGATGCGCGCCATCCGCGACAACGAAACCGCGGCGGCGGCGATGGGCAAGAACGTGACCCGCCGCCATTTGCAAATCTTCGTTCTCGGCTCGGCGGTCTGCGGCCTTGCGGGGGCGATGATGATAACGCTCGACGGGCAGATGACGCCGGGCAGCTACAACCCGCTGCGCTATACCTTCCTGATCTGGGTGATGGTGATTGTCGGAGGGTCCGGCAACAACTGGGGTTCGGTGCTCGGCGGGATGCTGATCTATTTCCTCTGGATCAAGGCCGAAACCTGGGGGCTGGAGCTGATGCGCTTCGTCACCTCGGGGCTGGCGGATGGCTCGGGGTTGAAGGTGCACCTGCTCGCCTCGGCCGAACAGATGCGGCTTTTGACCATGGGGCTGATTCTGCTTTTGGTGCTGCGCTTCAGTCCACGCGGCCTGATACCCGAGAAATAGCGGCGGTCAGCGCGCGGCCAATGCAGTGACCAGAAGCCCGCGCAGCACATCGGCGGGCACATCCGCGCTGACAAAGGCCTCGCCGATGCCGCGCGCCAGAATGAAGCGCAACTGTCCGTCGCGCACCTTCTTGTCTTGCGCCATCAGCGCCATCAGCGCATCGGGCCCCGGTAGATCGCCCGCGATATCGGCAAGGTCCACCTTCATGCCCATCGCCCGAAGATGCGCGCGCACCCGGCTCGGCACTTCCTGGCTGCAGAGGCCAAGCCGCTGGCTGAGCTCGAACGCCAGCGCGCAACCGATTGCCACCCCCTCGCCATGCAACAGCCGCGCCGAATAGCCGGTGGCGGATTCAAGCGCGTGGCCAAAGGTATGGCCAAGGTTCAACAGCGCCCTTTCGCCCTCTTCGGTCTCGTCGCGGGCAACGATTGCGGCCTTCATCTCAACCGACCGTGTCACCGCCCTGGCACGCACGGCGGTATCGCCTGCGGCAAGCGCTGGCCCATGCCGCTCCAGCCATTCGAAAAACCGTGCATCGCCCAGAAGCCCGTATTTCACCACCTCGCCATAGCCCGCCAGCAGATCGCGCGGCGGCAAGGTGGCGAGCAGATCAATATCGGCCAGCACCAGGCTGGGCTGGTGAAAGGCACCGATCAGGTTCTTGCCATGGGCCGAGTTGATCCCGGTCTTGCCGCCAACCGAGCTGTCCACCTGCGCCAGAAGCGTGGTCGGTATCTGCACAAAGCGCACGCCACGGCGCAGTACCGCCGCGGCGAAGCCCGCGAGATCGCCTATCACCCCGCCGCCAAAGGCCACCACCAGATCCGACCGCTCGATCCGCTCGGCAAGCAGCCATTCGACGGTGCGGGTGAGTTGCGGCCAGCCCTTGGTGGCCTCGCCCGCAGGCAGCGCCAGCGCGGTCATGGCGACCCCGCCAAGCCCCTCGCGGAGCCGGTCAAGGTGCAGCGCCGCCACGGTTTCGTCGGTAATCACCGCCACCCTGGGGCGGCGCAGAAGCGGCGCGATTTCGGCACCCGCGCGCGCCAGCAGACCGGCACCGATGCGCACCTCATAGGCGCGCGCGCCCAATTCCACCCTGACCTGCTCCACGCTCACGCCCCCTGCCCTGCGAAAACCCCCGGCGTTGCCTGCAGCGCCGCCTGCACCTTGCGCGCCATGCCGCCAACGCTCAACCCCGGCTCGGCATCAACCACAACCTGCGCCAGCGCGTAAACCGGTGCCCGTGTTGCCAGCAGTGCCCGCAATGTGCCCAGCGGATCAGCGGTGCGCAGTAGCGGCCGGGTGGATTTGGCACGCACCCGCTGCCAGAGCAGATCGAGGTCGGCCTTGAGCCAGACCGAAGCCCCCCTCTCGGCGATCATTGCGCGGTTCGACTCGGACATGAAGGCACCGCCGCCGGTCGAGAGAATTGCAGGCGGGCCGACCAGCAGACGCGCCAGCACCTCTGATTCGCGGGCGCGGAAAAACGGCTCGCCGTCGCGCGCAAAAATTTCGGAAATCGAGCGGTTCGCGGCGCGCTCGATCTCGGTGTCGCTATCGAGAAAGCCAACGCGCAGCAGCCGCGCAAGCTGGGTGCCCACGGCAGTCTTGCCCGCACCCATCATGCCCACCAGCACCACCGGGCGGATGAGTTTGGGCGGTCCTGCCGCAGCCTTTGGCATGCCTTTCCTTCCGTCTGGCACGGGCGCGAGCGGCGGCGCTCCGCACACCGGCAAATGTCCGGCCCTGAATGGCGTGATCTTCGGAAAAATGCTATATATAATCGCCGGGCTGCGCCGCGTGGCGGGCGGGACAAATGCAAAGGGCAGGCAATGGTGCGCATTCTGAAGCTGGTCGTGGTGTTGGTGGTGCTGTCGCTTGCGGGACTGGCGGGCTATGCCTATTTCGGCGACATGGCCGCACCGCCGCAAGAGGTACGCAACCCGGTCGATCTGAATGCCACTTACTGATTTCCTTCGGGGTGGTCTGGCGGTGGCGCTGTCGCTGATCGCCACAAATGCAGTGGCGCAGGAGCCATTATCGGCGATCGACTGGCTCAGCCGCTCGGTCGTGGTGCCGCCGCAGGTTGGCGGCGCGCCGGTCAACCCGATCCTGCCCGAGCCGCCGGTCAGTCATGCGGTGGTGCTCGGTGCGGTCGAGACGGTGGCGCTCGGACCGTTCAACCCGCAGGCACCGGGGCTGATTTCACCGCTGCGCAGCGGTCTGCCGCGCGGGCTCTGGGGGGCGACACCCGAGGCCGAGCTTTCCACGCTTTTGCGCCGCGAGCGCACCGATACACTGCCGGCGCTGCTCAACCTTCTGCGGCTGGTGATGCTGGCAGAGCTTGACGCGCCGCGGGTGACGGCGGCGGGTGACGGCTCGCTCTTGCTGGCGCGGGTCGATGGCCTGCTGGCGATGGGCGCGCTCGAGCCTGCCTATGCGCTTCTGCAAATGGCAGGGGCTGGCAAGCCCGAGCATTTCCGCCGCCTGTTCGATATCGCGCTGCTCTTGGGCGAGGAAGACCGTGCCTGCGGGATCTTGCGCGCAACACCCGAGGTATCGCCTTCCTATCCGGTGCAGATTTTCTGCCTCGCGCGCGGCGGCGACTGGGCGGCTGCGGTGCTCAGCTTTCAGGCCGCGCGCGCGCTTGGGCTGCTCGATCCGGAAATGGCGGCGCTTGTCGAAAGGTTTCTCGACCCCGAGGCGGAGGACGGTGCTGATGACCTTGCGGCCCCGGACCGGGTCTCGCCGCTGGTCTTTCGGCTGCTCGAAGCAGTCGGCCAGCCGCTGCCCACGGCGTCGCTGCCGCTTGCCTTTGCACAAGCCGACCTGCGCGCCAACACCGGCTGGAAGGCCCGCATCGAGGCGGGAGAACGGCTGGCGCGCATGGGCTCGGTCGAGGCCAACCAGTTGCTTGGGCTTTACACCGAACAAAGCGCCGCCGCCTCGGGCGGTGTCTGGGACCGCGCCGCCGCCATGGCGCGACTGGATGCGGGCATCACGGCGCGCAATGTCGATGCGGTGGCTGCGGTCTTGCCGGCAACGCAGGCGCTGATGGCGGCGGCGGGGCTTGAAAGTCACCTCGCCACGCTTTTCGCGCGCGCGCTTGCCACCATGCCGGTCGAGGGCGATGCAGCGACCATTGCATTTCGGCTGGGCATGCTGGCCGATGATTTTGAGGCCATCGCGGCGCAGCACACGCCGCAAAATGCGGTTGAGCGGCTGCTGCTGGGCGTTTCCAAGGGCGACACCGCCGGGCTGGTGGCACCGAATGTGCGCGCGGTGGCGGTGAAATCGGCGTTCGATACGCGCAGCGAACTTGTCGAACCCTATGCGGGCCTTGTGGCCACCGATCGGCAGGGCGAGGCGCTGTTGCTGGCGATCGAGGCGCTAAGCGGCGGCGCGCGCGGCGATCTGCGGCAGGTGGGCGCGGCGCTGACGCTGCTGCGCCAGCTCGGGCTTGAAACCGCGGCGCGGAGGGTGGCGCTGGAACTGCTGCTGCTGGAGCCGCGCGCGTGACCAGCGATGCCCAGCATCTGTCGGCGTTTCTGGAGGCAGAGGCCGCCGAGGCCGGCGCGGCGCGCAACACTTTGCTCGCCTATGGCCGCGACCTTGGCGACTTCATGGGCTGGCTGGCGGCGCGCGGCCTTTGTTTTGAAAGCGCCGCGCAAGGCGATATCGAAACCTATCTGGTTTCTTGCGAGGCTGCCGGGTTGGCACGCGCGACCCGCGCGCGCAGGCTATCGGCGATCCGGCAGCTTTACCGCTTCGCCTATGACGAAGGCTGGCGCACCGAAAACCCGAGCCTGCGCCTCGCGGGCCCCGGTCGCAGCAAGGCGCTGCCCAAGACCCTGAGCCTCGTCGAAGTCGAGGCATTGCTTGCCGCCGCACGCGCGCAGGGCCGCAGCGCGGGCGAACGCAGCCGCACTACCTGCCTGATGGAGCTGCTCTACGCGACCGGCATGCGGGTAAGCGAACTTGTCGGGCTGCCGGTCGCCGCCGCGCGCGGCGATCCGCGCATGTTGCTGGTGCGCGGCAAGGGCGGCAAGGACCGTATGGTGCCGCTCTCGTCCCCCGCGCGAGCGACGCTTGCGGACTGGCTGAAACTGCGCGACGCCGACGAAGAGGCGGCGCGGCTGGCGCATCGCGCCGCGCCGTCGAAATACCTCTTTCCCGGCAAAGGTGCCGAAGGCCACCTGACGCGGCAGCAGTTTTTTCATCAGCTCAAGGCGCTGGCGCTTGCGGCGGGTATTGCCCCCGGCCGTGTCAGCCCGCATGTGTTGCGCCATGCCTTTGCAACGCATCTGCTGGAAGGTGGTGCCGATCTGCGCGCGATCCAGATGATGCTGGGGCACGCCGATCTTTCCACCACCGAAATCTATACCCATGTACTTGACGCCCGCCTGCGAGACCTGGTGCTGACGCACCACCCGCTGGCGCGAAAGGATGACCAATGACCGCGCCCGATGCTGCCACCGCCTATGACTTCGCCTTCTGGCTTACCGCCGGAGGGATTGTAGCGCTGCTGGTCATCTCGGCGTTCTTCTCGGGGTCGGAGACCGCGCTCACCGCGGCCTCGCGCCCCAGCCTGCGTGCCCGCGCCGACCGTGGCGACCGCGGTGCCGGGGCGGCGCTGGAAATCACCGAGGACAGCGAGCGGTTGATCGGCTCGCTTCTGCTTGGCAACAACGTGGTGAACATTTCTGCCGCAGCGCTCGCGACCGCGCTTTTCACCCGGCTCTTCGGCGATAGTGGAGTAGCGCTTGCGACATTGGTGATGACCACGCTGGTACTGATCTTTTCCGAAGTGCTGCCAAAGACCTATGCCATTACCCTGCCCGAAGTGGTGGCGGCACGGGTGGCGCGGCCGGTGCGGTTGCTCACGCGGTTGCTTGCCCCGATCGTGTCGCTGGTGCGGCTTCTGGTGCGCGGCATTCTCTGGCTTTTCGGGGTCCGCACCGATCCGGAAAAGCAGGTGTTCCGGATCCGCGAAGAGATTGCCGGGGCGCTTTCGCTCGGCCAGTCCGAAGGCACCGTGGCCAAGGAGGACCGCGACCGCCTGCTTGGTGCGCTCGACCTCGGCAACCGCACGGTTGAAGAGGTGATGCGCCACCGCAGTCAGGTGGAAATGATCGATGCCGAAGCCTCGCCCGACGCGATCCTGACCTCGGTGCTTGCCTCGCCGCACACCCGCCTGCCGCTTTACAAGGGCGAGCGCGAGAACGTGGTGGGGGTGATCCACGCCAAGGACCTGCTGCGCGCGGTCGAAAAGGTGGTGCGCGGCGAAGATGGCAACCTTGCCTCGGTGCGCGAGCTTGATGTGCTGAAAATTGCCATGAAGCCCTATTTCGTGCCCGAAACCACCCCGCTCGATGAACAGATGCGCGAGTTTCTGAAGCGGCGCACGCATTTCGCGCTGGTGGTGGATGAATATGGCGACCTGCGCGGGCTGGTGACACTGGAGGATATTCTGGAGGAAATTGTCGGCGAGATCACCGACGAGTTCGACATCGCCCGCGAAAGCCCGTTGAAGCGCACCGAAACCGGTGACTTTCTGGTTGATGGCACGATGACCATCCGCGACATCAACCGCGCCATGGATTGGCAGCTGCCCGACGATGAGGCCAATACGGTTGCCGGGCTGGTGATCCACGAGGCGCAGATGATCCCGACCGAAGGGCAGGTGTTTTCGTTCCACGGGTTCCGCTTCGAGGTGGTCACCCGCAAGGAAAACCGCATCGCAAAACTGAAGATCCGCCCGCTCTGAGCGCGCCGCTAGCGCCGCAGCGCCTTCACCGCCTCCAGCGCCAGCAACAGCGCCAGCCCTGACAGTGGCGGCAGCGCCAGCATTTTCACTGGCAGCGGCGCAAAGCCGAACAGCGCTTGCGCGGGCGGCCAGAACAGCACCAGCGCAAGCACCGCCGCCACCAGCGGCAGCACCGCGCCAAGCGCCCGGTTCGGCCGCGTCATCGCCGCCAGCGGCGAGGCGGAGCCGGTGCGGTTGACCAGAATCAGCGCGATGATTGCCAGCACCAGAGTTGCGAAGGTCAGGGCGCGCACCTGCGCCGCATCGAGGCCAAATCCGGGCGCAAACCACAGCACCGCGCCAGCCACCGCAAAGGCAAGCATCCCCTGCGCCGCCGCCCATAGCATCGACGCGGGCGAAAACAGCGGCTCGCTCGCCCGCCGTGGTGGGCGGCGCATCACGTCGCGCTCTTCGCGTTCGGCTTCGAAAACGAGCGAGCAGACAGGGTCGATCACCATCTCCAGAAACGCAACGTGGACCGGACCGAAGATGAGCGGCAGGCCAAACAGAAGCGGCATCAACGCCAACCCCGCAATCGGCACATGCACCGCCATGATGAAGCGCATCGCCTTGCGCAGGTTGTCGTTGATCCGGCGGCCAAGCCGCACCGTGTGCACGATCGAACCGAAATCGTCATCGAGCAGCACGATCGCCGCGGCTTCGCGCGCCACATCGGTGCCGCGCCCGCCCATCGCCACGCCGATATGCGCGGCCTTGAGCGAGGGCGCATCGTTCACCCCATCGCCGGTCATCGCCACGATCGCCCCTGCGGCCTTGAGCGCGGTGACGATGCGCAGCTTCTGCTCGGGCAGGATGCGGGCAAATACCGTGGTTTCGGGCAAAGCCGCCGCAAGCTCTTCGTCGCGCATCGTGGCGAGTTCATCGCCGCTGACCACGCGCCCTTCGGCAATACCCGCCGCCTCGGCTATTGCCAGCGCGGTGGCCGGATAATCGCCGGTAATCATGATCACCCGGATCCCGGCGTTGCGGCACTCGGCCACCGCGGCGGGTACCGTGGCGCGGAGCGGGTCGGCAAGCCCGACCAGCCCGAGAAAGCGAAAATCGAAACCGCTCTGCGCATCCGGCAAATCGCCATCACCATCGCATTCGGCGGTTGCAAGCCCCAGCACCCGCAGCCCGGCGGCGGCCAAGGCATCAGCGCGCGCGTGCAGATCATCGCGGTCTTGCCCCGAAAGGGCGCACAGATCGGCAATCGCTTCGGGCGCGCCCTTGGCGAAGGCGCGCCGCGCCGTGCCGTTGCCCCAGATCTGGGTCATCGCCAGAAGTTCGGGGCCAAGGGCGTAGCTGCGCAGCAGGCTTTCACCCGGTGGCGGTGCTGCCAGGGCATGAAAGGCGCGCTCCATCGGGTCGAATGGCTGCGGGGCCGAGGCGGCGCTTCCGGCGCTGGCAAGCGCCGCGTAGTCCGGTGGAAGTGCCGCGCCCGGTGTTGCCAGGAAGGTCGCGCCATCGGGCAATTGCAGCGCCGCGATCGTCATGCGGTTTTCGGTCAGGGTGCCGGTCTTGTCGGTGCAAAGCACGCTTGCCGCGCCAAGCGCTTCGATTGCCGAGGCGCGGCGGGTGAGCACGCGCGCCTGAGAAATGCGCCAGGCCCCCATCGCCATGAACACCGCGAGCACCACCGGAAACTCTTCCGGCAACATCGACATGCCAACCGCAATGCCGGCCAGTGATGCCTCTAGCCAGCCGCCGCGCAGCATGCCGTAAAGCAGCACCACCGCCAGACTGACCGCGCCACCCAATACCGCGAACACCAGCACCAGTTTCCGCATCTGCCGCTGCAAATGCGGGGTTTCAAGTTCCAGCATGCCGAGCGACGCGCCGATCTTGCCAATCTCGCTTTGCGCCCCGGTGGCGGTCACCTCGGCCAGCGCGCTGCCACCCACAATCAGGCTGCCGGAATAGACGAAAGGCTGATCTTCCCCGCCGGGGCGCAGGCCCGCTTCACCCACATCCGTGACCGCGCGCTTGCGCACCGGCACCGCCTCGCCGGTCAAAAGCGATTCGTCGGCCATGAGCGCCTCTGCCTCGGTCAGCTGCGCATCGGCGGGCACCCTGTCGCCCTCGCTCAGCACGAGAAGATCGCCGCGCACCACCTCGCGCCCGGCGATGCGTTGGCGCGCGCCATCGCGGATCACCAGCGCGCGCGGACTGGTCAGGTCGCGCAGCGCCTCGAGCACACGCTCGGTGCGCGCCTCCTGCACCACGGTGATGGTGACCGAAAGACAAGCAAAGGCGAGCAGGATCAGCGCTTCGCCTGCATCGCCAAGTGCGAGGTAAACCACACCCGCACCCAGCAAAAGCGCCAGCATCGGCTCGCGCAGCACATCAAGCACCAGCCGCAATGGGTTGCGACGGCGGGCGCGCGGCAATTCGTTCGGGCCTTCGGCGGCAAGCCGCGCCGCGGCTTCGTTGCGGCTCAGGCCCCGCGCCCGGGTGTTCAGGTCATGCATCATCTGCCTTGCGCCGCAAGCTGTCTGGATTGTGGGGGCAAAGCCATGCGCGCGCAAGCCGCGCGCCGCCATGACATGGATCATCCGTCGGCATCGCCACGGTTGCCCTGCGCCCGGCTTTCGGCCATGGTCATCACAAATGGCAATGGGGGGCTTGCCGATGTGCTGGGGCGTCGAGGTTACCGCGGGAATGGCGGCCATCGGCGTGGTCGCCGCGGGCTATACCTGGCGGCGGGGCGACCCCGGTGTGGTGCCGCTGACCCTTGCCTTCTTTGCGGCGATGGAGGGGTTGCAGTTTGGCGGTTATCTGGTGGTGGACCAGTGTTCCAGCCCGGCAAACCAGAGCTTCGCCTTCCTGTCGATACTGCACATCATCTTTCAACCCTTCATCATCAATGCCTTTGCACTGCAACTGGTGCCCGCTGCGGTGCGACGGCGCGCGCAGGTGCCGGTCTATGCGCTTTGCGCCGCCTCGTCGGTGGTCATGCTGATGCAACTATTCCCGTTTGACTGGGCGGGCACCTGCACCCCCGGCTCGATCCTCTGTGGCGAGGCCTTCTGCACCATTTCGGGCGCGTGGCACATCGCCTGGAATGTGCCCTACAACGCGCTGATGGCACCGGTCGATGCGGCGCTTGGCATGCGCTGGGGGTTCCCGACCTATCTGGCGGTGGTGTTCGTGGTGCCGCTTTTCTACGGTGCGTGGCGATTTGCGCTGTTCCACGCGGCCATCGGGCCAATGCTGGCCTCGCAGCTGACCCCGAACCCGAACGAGATACCAGCGATATGGTGCCTGTTCTCGATCGGCATTGCGATGATCGCGGTTTTCCCGCAGGTGCGGCAGCTTTTCGAGGTGCGCGCACGAGAAGCGGTTGCGGCCTGAAGCTTTCGCGCCTAGGCCACGCCGCGCAGAGATATGACTGCGGGCTCTGCCTCGTTGCGCGTCGGCTCAATCGGCTCCATCCAGACCCCGTCGGGCTCGGGTTCGGTGCCAAAATCAAGGAACAGGTCCATGAAAACCGCCAGCAACTCGGATTTGGAACTGACACCCGCCTTGTGAAAGACAGCTGAAAGCTGCGCCTTGATGGTGCCTTCGCGGGTGCCGCGCGCTTCGGCGATTTCCGAGATCTTCAGCCCGCGGAATGAAAGCAGCGCCACATCGCACTCGGAACTGGTCAGGCCCCAATCATCAAATCGCTGGCGGATCAACTCATCGAACTGGCTGCGAAGCGCCGACAAGGTGCGGTGTTCGGCCTCGCCGAAGCGGAGCAGCGCGATCTGGTATTTTCGGCTGATGTTGTAGGCGATCACCAGAAACACCGCCGAGAGAAACTCGAAGAAAAGATGCACCATGTCGAGATAGCTGCGGCTTTGCCCTTCGCGCAAATGCTCCACCACCTCGTAAAGGATTTCGGCAATCAGAAAGGCTGCGCAAAGACCGATCAGCATCTTGAACAAGGCCGCACGCTTCATCTGCGTCATGGTGTCCTCCTGCCTGGCGACCGCCACGACAGTATCGCGGCGGCGTGCGCTGGCCGCACGGGTACTGCGCGTGTGCGATACTCGCCCCCGCGCAGCCCCCCGTCAACCGGAACCTGCTTCTAATCGTCGCGCTCCACCAGTGGCAGTTTGTGCGCGATGCCGGTGTGGCAATCGATGCAGGTGGTGCCATCGGGGCTTGGCATACCCAATGCGACAGGCTCCATCTTCTCGCGCGAGCGCTGGCGCTGGTGCGTGAAGTCCATCGTTGCGAAGCTGTGGCAGTTGCGGCATTCGCGCGAGTCGGTGGCCTTCATCGTGGCCCAGACACGGGTCGCCATTTCCAGCCGGTGCGCCTCGAACTTTTCGGGTGTGTCCACGGTGCCCACAAGCTTGTGCCAAAGCTCGCTCGACGCCTGGAACTTGCGGATCAGCTTGGGCACCCAGGCGTGCGGCACATGGCAATCAGAGCAGACCGCGCGCACCCCCGAGGGGTTCGAGTAATGGATCGACTGCTGATACTCGACATAGACCGTGTCGCGCATTTCATGGCAGGAAATGCAGAATTCCAGCGTGTTGGTGGCTTCCATCGCGGTGTTGAAACCACCCCAGAAGATGATCCCGGCAATCAGCCCGAAAAACAGCAACAGGCCCTGCCCCAGTATCGCGCTCGGGCGAGTGAACCAGCGCCAGAGTGCTTTGATTAGCGAAAACATCAGGATTCCATTCGTGCAGGCGTATCAGGTGCCGGGGTGGACGCACCACCCCGGCATTGGCTGGACCATTGGCCCCGGGATCACTGCGCGGGCAGTGTCGCCAGATAGGCCACAAGGTCAGCCGAGACCTGATGGTCGATGGCGCGCAGCGCGGGCATCGCCTCGCCCGGCTGGCCATTCAGCACCTTGTGCGTCACTTCCCACGGGTTCGAGGTAAGCGAGCCAAGCGGCGGCATGTCTTTGGGCAGCTTGCCATCAACGCCGTGGCAACCGACGCAGGCGGTTTCATAAACCTGCTGGCCGTTTGCCGCATCGCCGGTGGATTTCTTGTCGACCACAAGGGCCGACCAGTCCACCTGGCCATAGACCACGAAGTTGGCCAGATCGGTCAGGTCCTGGTCGGTCAGCTTGTCGCCAAAAAGGTGACCGCCGCGCAGCAGTTCGACCACCTTGGCCGGATCGCCGCCCGCAGCGCCTTCGATGCCCTTGATGCCCGAGGCGTGGCTGCCGGTGGCATAGGCACCTGCGGCACCAAGACCATCCCAGCCATGGCATTCCTTGCAGCGCCAGTTCGCGGCCGGATCGGCCGCATATTTCTCGTTCGTGGCCGGGTAGAGCGGGTGCGAAACGGTCGGTGCCTCGACACCAATGACCTTGTACCACTTGTCATAAAGCTTGCCGCCCCGGGCGATCGAGCCCTGGCTGACCTCGGCCAGCGCTGCGGTGGAAAACCCGACCAGGGCAAGCCCGGCAAGTGCAAAACCCATGTTTCTCATACGCATTTTCGCATCCTCCTTGGATGGTTCAGATTGCGAAACTGATACTCTGCGCTGCGGCGTAACCACAATTTGACATGGGTCAATACGATGCCAACGACGCGCGCAATGTAGGCGTGTATGCACTTTGGTTTATGTCTGAATACGCATCATGGCGCGATCTGGCATTCCGCCATCCGCCCTGCCCGACTCAGGGCAGCTTCAACGAATTTGGCGAGAGCGGCTTTCGCCCGCCGAACGCTTCGGTGCGGCGCAGCCCCGCGCCGCGCCAGGCACCCTCTGGCACAGGCGCAACACGGGCCCACCGCATCAAACGCGATGTTCAGGCCTTGGCCTTGGCCGGTGCAGCACCCTTGGCGGTTTGCATCTCAGCCGCCGCACCCTCGACAAGCTGCTCTGCGGTCACTGCCGCAAGCGCCCCGAGTTTTCCCGCTTCGTCAGCATAATCCGAAAATGCGTGCTGCAGGAAATCCGCAAGCACTGCCGCCGCCGCCCGCTGGTCTTCGGCCTTCGCGAGCGCGGCATAAAGCGCCCGGTCCTTCTCGTAGCGCGCCTTGAGAAAGTCGAGCGCTTCGATGCCTTGCCGCAAGACGGCGTCCATCACCTTGGCCTGTGCCCGCAGAACCCCCTGCGCCAAGTCTGCGACCTGCGCGGAATCCTGCCCCGGCACCATGCCCGCCAAGGGGTTTTGCCCTGATTTTTCGCGTCTCATCTCGTGGCCCTCCAGACAGGAAAACCGCCGCCGCGCCCGCGAGCTATAGCCGCCCCGAAGGCGGTAGCGCCACGGTGGGCATAGCACCGATACGCGAGGCGGGCGATGACCTGAATCAACGCCCGCGCAAATCCTTCGCCGCCGGGAAAAGCGCGCCGCCGCGCCAGACCGCCATCGGGCGCTGCGCGGCATCAAGATACACCAGATCGGCGCGGGCACCGGGGGCCAGATGCCCACGATCCGAAAGCCGCAGAAACTGCGCCGGGAAAAGCGAGGCCATGCGCAGCGCCTCGGCCTCGCCCTGCTCCAGCGGCCCCGCCGCAAAGCGCACCGCGCTTGCCATATCAAGGTCAGACCCGGCCAGCGTGCCATCGGCCAGCGTCAGCCGCGAGACCCCACCCACGCTTTCGCGGCGTATCTTGCGCCCGTCGAGGGTCAGGCTCTTGCCCGCCGTGCCCACCAGCGACATCGCATCGGTGACCAGAAAAAGCCGCCCCGGCCCGCGCTTGGCTCGAAGCGCAATACGCAAGGAAGCCGGGTCCACATGCGCGCCATCGGCGATGATGCCACCCCAGGCGGTGCCGGTGTCAAGCGCCGCACCGACCAGCCCCGGCGCGCGGTGGCCGAGCCCGCTCATCGCGTTGAAAAGGTGGGTGACACCGCGCGCACCAGCGGCGAAATAGCGCTGCGCGGTGGCCATGTCGCAATCGGTATGGCCAAGGCAAACCACCGCCCCCGCCGCCGCCAGCCGCGCCACCTGCGCCAGGCTTACCTGTTCGGGTGCCACGGTCAGCAGCAGCACCGGCAGCGCCGCAACCGCCGCCATGAGTTCGGCTTCGTCCGCGGCGGTCATCGGGCGCAAATGCGCGGGCAGATGCGTGCCCTTGCGTGCGGGCGCAAGATGTGGGCCCTCCAGATGCAACCCTGCCACCCCCTGCCCCGCCGCCACCGCCTGAACCGCCGCCGCAATCGCCGCAGTGACTGCCGCAGGCCGATCAGAGATGAGCGTGGGCAACAGGCTCGTGGTGCCGAACGCGGCATGCGCATCGGCAATCTGCTGCATTGCCGTTGCGGTTGGCGCGTCGTTCAACAGCACCCCGCCGCCGCCATTCACCTGCGCATCGACAAAGCCCGGCGCGATCAGCCCGCCTGCGAGCCGGGTGATCCTTGCGCCAAGGGGAACCGCCGCCTCGGCGCAGATTTCCGCCACCTGGCCGCCACCCAGCACCAGCGCCGCGCCCGCGTGATACTCCGTGCCATCAAAGATGCGCGCCCCGATCAGCGCCTGCATCCCCATCAGAGCGTCTCCGTGACCTTGGCAAGGTTGGCCGGGCGGTCGGGATCATGGCCGCGGGCGCGGGCGACCGCCTCGATCAGCCGGTAATAATGCAGCAAGGCCACCAGCGGATCGAGCAGACCGCTGCCACAGCTCGGCAGCACGTCGGCACCCGCGATCGGCCGCGACGACAGTGCGAATGTGCGCGCGCCCATGCCCCGCAACCGCGCGAGGGTTTGCTGGTTGCCGTCGAAGCCCGCATCATCGGGCACGAAGGCCAGCACCGGAAAACCCGGACCGACCAGACGCATCGGCCCGTGCTGCAATTCGGCCAGCGAAAACGCCTCGGCATGCAGCGCCGCGGTTTCCTTGGCCTTCAACGCCGCTTCGAGCGCGATGCCATACCCCGGCCCCCGCCCGGCGACAAACAGCGAAGACGCGCCGGTAAGCACCTTGACCGCATCGCCAAATTCCAGCCCCTCGGTCGCCGCCAGTGCATCGGGCAGGCGCGCGAGGCCCCGCGCCAGCGCGGTGGAACCGCCAACTGCGGTCACCACCCCCGCCAGCGCCGCCACCGAGGCGATGAAGGATTTGGTCGCGGCAATGCTGCGCTCCTCGCCCGCGCCAAGGCCGATCACGATATCGGCCGCCGCCGCCACCGGGCTTTCGGTCACATTCACCACCGCCACGGTCAGCGCCCCGCCGGCTTTTGCCGCAGCCTGCAATGCGACGATATCGGGGCTGGCACCCGATTGCGAAATGGTCACATGCACCGCGCCCTCAAGATGCAGTGGCCGGTGATAGACCGAGGCGACCGACGGCCCGATTGAAACCACCGGCA
This sequence comes from Phaeovulum sp., assembly GCF_030684035.1. Taxonomy (GTDB): domain Bacteria; phylum Pseudomonadota; class Alphaproteobacteria; order Rhodobacterales; family Rhodobacteraceae; genus UBA6213. The sequence continues at coordinate 48,617 of NZ_JAUXPI010000030.1, forward strand.
GCCCGGTTTCGATTTCCATGAGATATTTGAACACCGTCGCCGCATGGTCGGATGAGCCCCGCGCGGCGGTTGAAAAGAGCCGCAGCCCGCGCGCCGAAACCGCCCGCGCCAAAGCCGCAAAGGCCGGTGCCTCGCGCGCCAGCATTTCCGCCACAACCTGCGGTGCCTGCCCGGCTTCGTGCAACATCAGGGATTTCGGCTTGCTCATCGGGCCTCCTGGTTCAGGGTTCCAGCGTCAGTTCGGCAATGAAATCATAGCGGTCGCCGCGATAGGAAGAGGTCGTTACCTCGATCGGGCGGCCATTGGCCAAGAACGCGCGCCGTTCGATATGCAACACCGGGCTGCCAAGCGGTACCCCCAAAAGCTGCGCCTCCTGCGCGTTGGCTACCGCCGCGCGCAGCCGCTGCAATGCCCGCACCGGCATATGCCCCGAGGCCCTGAGCGCCTCATAGAGCGATTCACCCATGTTTTCCGGCACAATCGCGTCGGCGGGCACTATGGCGTTTTCAATCGCCAGCGGCTCGCCATCCGACAGTCGCACCCGCGCAAGGCGAAACACCAGATCGCTGGGTGAAAGCCCAAGCTTGAGCAGATCGGATGGGTCGGGGGAACAGACGAGCTTTTGCAGAATGCGCGACGAAACCGTAGCCCCGCGCCGCTTCATGTCTTCGGAAAACCCGACCAGCACCGACAGCGGCTGGTCGATCTGCCGGGTCACGAAACTGCCCGCCCCGTGACGCCGCGCCACGATGCCTTCGCGGCAAAGCGCATCGGTCGCCTTGCGCACGGTAACCCGCGAAAGCCGGGTGGCGCGCACCAGTTCGCGCTCGGACGGCATCGCTTCGCCACCGCGCAACTCGCCCGCCTCGATCAGCCCGCGCAGGCCCGCGGCCAGCCTCAGGTAAAGCGGCGAGGGCGCATCGCCGCGCAGCCCCTCGACCAGTCGCGCCAGAAGCGGTTGCAGGGGCGTGGCGGCCGGGGCGGCGGGCCGGTTCATTGCGCCACCGCCTCGGCATCGCGCAGCCGCGGGTCCAGCGTATCGCGCAGGGCATCGCCCAGAAGGTTGAAGCCGAACGACAAAAGCAGGATCGCGATCCCGGCAAACACCGCAGGCCAGGGTGAGAGCAACAGGAAGTTGCGCCCCTCCGACAGCATCAGCCCAAGCGACGGCGTCGGCGGCTGCGCCCCGAGCCCGAGGAAGGAAAGCGAGGCCTCGACCAGAATCGCGGCCGAAAGCAGGATCGAGGTCTGCACGAGGATCACCGAAACCAGGTTCGGTAGAATATGGCTGCCGATGATCCGCAGATCCGAAGCACCGACGGCCCGCGCCCCCAATACATATTCCGCCTCGCACAGCACCAGCGCAGGGCCACGCAGCAGCCGCGCGAAGATCGGTGTATAGACAATGGCAATCGCGATGGCCGCGCTCCAGGCATTGGGGCCGAGCACTGAAATGACACCGATGGCGAGCAGCAGGATCGGGAAGGCAAACAGCACATCCATCGTGCGCATCACGATGCGGTCGAACCAGCCCCGGTAATAGGCCGCGAGCAGGCCGATGGTGCCGCCCGCCAGCAGCGCCAGGCTGACCGCGGTGGCGGTGGAAAACAGCGAGGTGCGCGCCCCCCAGACAATGCGCGCCAGCACATCGCGGCCCAACTGGTCGGTGCCCAGCCAGTTGACCTCGTTCGGGGCCTTGATGCGCTGCGACATGATCTGCCTGAACGGGTCCTGAAACCCAAGCCAGGGTGCCGCCAGCGCCAGCACCACCTGCACCACCACGAAGGCGAGCGCGAAAGCGAGAAGCTTGTTCTGACGAAGGCTGTGCATCAATTCGTCACCCGCGGGTCGATGGCCGCATAAAGCAGGTCAACCGCGAAGTTGACGAGCACGAAGGTGGCGGTAATCACCAGAATTGTCGCCTGCACCAGCGGGTAGTTGCGCTCCGAGATCGCCCCCAGCACCAGCCGCCCGAGGCCGGGAATGGCAAAAACCTGTTCAACCACGATGGCACCGCCCAAGAGATAGCCAACCGACACACCGACCGAGGTGACGAAGGGAATGAGCGCATTGCGCAGCGCATGGCGATAGACCACCCGGCGACGGCTGGCTCCCTTGGCGCGCGCCGTGCGCACATAATCCTGCCCGAGCGCATCAAGCATGGCCGAGCGCACGAGCCGCGAAAGATTGGCCAGCATCGGCAGGCTGAGCGCGATCACCGGCAGCACCATGCGCTGCAAGTTGCCCAAGGGGTTGTCGGTGAAGGGCACATAGCCGAGCGCCGAGACCCCCGGCAGCAGTTTTGCCACCAGAAAGATCGACACGATGCCGAGCCAGAATGAGGGAATGGTCAACCCGGCAATCGCGCCGATGCGCACCGCAACCTCGGCCGCCCCGCCGCGGGCCTGCGCCATGAAAGCACCGATCGGCACCGAAAGCCCGGCCCCCACCAGAACCGAGAGCGCGGTCAGCTCGACCGTCGGCCAGATCGCCGAGGCGATCTCGCCCAGAACCGGGCGGCCGGTCCAGATCGAGGTGCCAAGATCGCCCTGCACGACGCCCCAGAGCCAGTGCCCGTATTGCACCAGAAGCGGGTCATCAAGCCCCAGCCGGTCGCGCAATTCGGCGATCCGGTCAGGGGTGATTTCGGTATTGGCCCCCAGCATGATCGCCACCGCATCGCCCGGAATCAGGCGGATCATCAGGAACACGATGATCGAAACCCCGAAGAGCACGAAGCAAAGGTCGATGAAGCGGCCAATGAGGAAGCGCGTGTTCAAGACTTCAGATCCTGGGCGAGAGACCCCGGCGGGCGCGGGCCCGCCGGGGCAAGGGGTCACTCGGAAAGGGTGACGTTGACAAGGCTGGTCAGACGCCCGAGCGGGTTGATCTCGAAGCCCGAGACCTTCGGACCGACCGCGGTCGAAAGGCTGCCATAGGCGATATGCGCAATCGGCCCGGTGCAGGCGAGCTGCATCTGCGCCGCGTCATAGGCGGCCTTGCGCGCTGCCGGGTCGGTGACATTGCGCCCGGCATCGAGCAGGGCGTTCAGCCCGGCGTCATCATATTTGAAGACGTTGGTCGAGCCACCCGAGTAGAAGGTGCGGTAGAAATACTGGTCGGGGTCCACCGAGCCGCCGTTCGCCGACACGAACATGTCGAACTCGGAATTGCGCCAGTCCTGCACGAACTGCCCGATCTCCTGGTTGACCAGCTCCACCGCAAAGCCGCCCGCCGCCAGTTGCTGCTGCACCACCTGCGCAATGTCGCGGGTATCCTGCCGCGGCAGCACCTTCATCACGATCTTGACCGGGCCGGTCACGCCTGCGGCAGCCAGAAGTGCCTTGGCCCCTTCTACGTTCTGCGTGTAGCAGGCGAAATCCGAGGTCGGCAGCGCCCAATCGACCAGCGCCGGAGAAAGCGGCCCGCCGGGCACACCAGCGCCAAAAAGCGCGCCGTCGATGATTTCCTGACGATCAAGCAGCATGTTCACCGCTTCGCGCACGCGCGGGTCGCCCAAGGGGCCGCGCGTGGTATTCATGCCGACCAGCGTGTAGCCAAGATCGCGGGTCTGATGCACGGTGATGCCCGGCTGCCCGGTCAGTTGCAGCGCGGTTGCGGGGTCGATCGAGGGCAGCATGTCGTATTCGCCGCTGGCAAGCCCCACCTGACGGGTCGCCGCCTCGGGCACGAAGTGGAACTTGACCATATCCACCTGCGGTTTGCCCGCAACCCGGTAGCCGTCGAACTTCACCAGCGAAATGAAGCCGTTCGGCTGCCATTCGGCAAACTTGAACGGGCCGGTGCCAACCGGCACCTGTTGCAGGGCTTCCTTGTTGGTCTCGGCCTCTGCCGGCACAATGGCAATACCCGCCAGCGACGACAGGAGCGGCGCGAAGGGCGCGCTGAGCGTGAATTCGATGGTCATCGGGTCGATCACCCGGATGCCGGTGATCGGGGAAATCCGGCTTGCCAGCGGCGAGGCGATTTCCGGCGACTGCACCCGGCGGATCGAGGCGGCAACGTCTTCCGCGTCAAAGCCGGTGCCGTCGTGGAAGGTCACGCCGGAAGCGAGCTTGAAGGTATAGGTCAGACCGTCGGCCGAGATTTCCCAGCTGTCGGCAAGGCTGGGCACCACTTGCAGCCCTGCGGTGGTGTCGGTCAGCCCTTGGTAGATGTTCGACTGCACGATCAGCACCGAGTTGAAGGCGGTGACCAGATGCGGGTCGAGCCCGGCGGGCGAGGTATCCATCGCCACATCGAGCGTTGCCGCCGAGGCGGCACCGGTCAGAAAAGAGGTCGCCAGCAGCGCGACCGCGAGCCTATGCTTAGCCATGTTTCTCCCACCCTGTAAGGCACCAGACCCGCGCGGTAGCGCCGCCTGGGTCTCTGTGCCGAGCCAATTGATAAGTCCAGTTTGTTACCACCCTAGACATTTGGAACGGTATGGTATTAGAAATCGTCTGACAAGGGGCAGCTTCAGGCACCCGCATTCGACCCCGCCACCCCCCGCGCCCGGCGCGCCTTGGGAGCCAGAGATGACGGACACGCCCCTGCTTTCCATCGAGCGATTGCATGTAGATGCCGGGGCGAAGGCGGTGGTCGAAGACCTGTCGCTGACGATCGCAGTGGGGGAAATGCTCGGCCTGGTTGGCGAATCGGGCTGCGGCAAGTCGGTCACTGCGCTCAGCATCATGCGGCTTCTGGCAACGCCGCCGATGCACATCCGCACAGGCTCGGTGCATTTTGCCGGGCGCGACGTGCTGGTGCTTTCGGAAACCGAACTCGAGGATCTGCGCGGCGACGATATCGCAATGATCTTTCAAGAGCCGATGACCTCGCTCAACCCGGTGTTCAGTGTCGGCGACCAGATTGCCGAATCGCTGCGGCTGCACCGTGGCGCGGGCCGGACCGAGGCAATGGCCGCCGCTTCCGAGCTTCTCGCCCTTGTCGGCATCGCCGCGCCGAATGAGGCGGTTCGGCGCTACCCGCACCAGCTTTCCGGCGGGCAGCGGCAGCGGGTGATGATCGCGATGGCGCTCGCCTGTGAGCCGAAGCTGTTGATCGCCGATGAACCCACCACCGCGCTTGATGTGACCGTGCAGGCGCAGATCCTTGATCTTCTTGATGATTTGCGCCGCAAACGCGGCATGGCGGTGCTGCTCATCACGCATGACCTTGGCGTGGTGTCGCAATACTGCGACCGGGTGGCGGTGATGTATGGCGGCAGAATCGTTGAAACCGCCCCGGCGGACGAACTTTTTGCCCGGCCCCGCCACCGCTACACGGCGGCGCTGCTGGCCACCATCCCCGCCGCCAACCCGCCCGGAACCGAACTTCCCGCGATTGCGGGCAGCGTGCCGCCGCCGGGGGCGCGCCCGGCAGGCTGCGCCTTTGCGCCGCGCTGCGCCGCTGCCATAACGCGCTGCGCCACCGAGATGCCCGCGCTTGCGGGCGGCACCCACCAATTTCGCTGCTGGAACCCCGCATGATTTTGCTTGAAACCCGCAATCTTTCCAAGACCTACGCCGGGGCGCGCGGTGCACGGGTGCAGGCGGTCTCGGAGGTCTCGCTCCGCCTCGACGCGGGCGAGGTGCTTGGCGTGGTGGGCGAATCCGGCTGCGGCAAGTCCACGCTCGGACGCACCATTCTGCGGCTGACCGAGCCGACCTCGGGGCAGATCCTGTTCAAGGGCCAAGATATCACGGCGCTCAGCCTGCGTGCCATGAAACCCCTTCGGCGCGATATGCAGATCATCTTTCAAGACCCTTTCGGCGCGCTGAACCCGCGCCACAAGGTCGGCCATATTCTGGCCGAACCGCTGATCGTGCAGCGTGTGGGCGATGCGGAAAGCCGCCGCGCGCGGGTGCTGGAACTGCTTGACCTCGTCGGTCTGCCGCCCGAAGCCGCAGCGCTTTACCCGCACGAATTTTCCGGCGGCCAGCGCCAGCGCATTGCCATAGCGCGCGCGCTTGCGCTCGATCCGGCGCTGATCGTCGCGGATGAGGCGGTAAGCGCGCTCGATGTCTCGATCCAGAGCCAGATCATCAACCTGATCGCCGCCTTGCGCCGCCGCCTCGGGCTTGCCATCTTGTTCATCAGCCATGATCTTTCGGTCATCCGCCATGTCTCGGACCGGATCGCGGTGATGTATCTGGGGCGAATCGTCGAAATGGGGCCGACCGAAGCCATCATGGCAGCACCGCAGCACCCCTACACGCGGGCGCTTCTCTCGGCGATCCCGCGCGCCGGGGTTGAACGCGGCCAGCGCATCGTGCTGCAAGGCGAGGTGCCAGACCCGGCGCACCCGCCCGCGGGCTGCGCCTTTCACAGCCGGTGCACGCAGGCAATGGATATCTGCAAGCTGGAGCGCCCGCCGCTTCTGCGCCACGCGACAGCACCGCAGGAGGTTGCATGCCACCTCTTTCCGTGACCCAACGCGCGGCGCGCGCCTTTGTGCCGGTTCGGGCGGCGATTTACGCTGGCCGAATTCCGGGCGCGGTGCTCGGGCTGTTGGGGCGTGACGGCCGCGCGGTGATCGCCGGCGGGGTGGCGCAAAAGGTGCCGCTTGCGCGCCCGATGACCGAGGGCACATGGTTCGACCTTGCCTCGCTTACCAAGGTGCTTTTCACCACGCCGCGGATACTGGCGCTGGCCGAAGCCGGGCATATCGACCTTGACGGTCCGCTGACCCAGCTTCTGCCCGACCTGCGCCAATATGACCCGGCGGCATGGGAAAGGCGCGTAAGCTTTCGCCAATGCCTCGGGCATCTGACCGCTTTCCCCGCCGTGGTGCCGATCTACACCTATGGCCGCGACCCGGAGCTGCTGCGCGCCTGGGTGCTCCAGCACGAATGGATCGCCGGTCCACCGGTCTATTCCGACATCAACTTCATCCTCTTGGGGCTTGCTTTGGAACGGTTTTTCGGAATGCCGATCCGCACCATGGCAGCCGGCACCGGGTTTTCCTGGGCGGCGGACCCGGCCGTGAGTGCCGCCACTGAGGATTGCACTTGGCGTGGCCGCGTGCTTTCGGGCGAAGTGCATGACGATAATACCTCGGCGCTACAGGGCGCGGGCCACGCCGGGCTTTTCGGCACTGCGGACGGGCTGCTTGACCATGCCGAGGGCCTGCTAAGCGGCTCCGGCGCGTCGGGATTCGTGATCCGCCACATCCGCGCGCCGCTTTCCGACAGCCGCACCCATGGCTGGCAGCGCGCGCATTCCGGTTGGTCGGGTGGCGATGCGGCACCGGCCGAGACGATCGGCCACACCGGATTCACCGGCACCGGGCTTTGGCTCGACTTTGCAGCCGGGCGCGCCTGGTGCCTTTTGACCAACCGTATCCACCCGACCCGGCATTTCGACAGCGGCATCGCCGAGCTGCGCCGTGCCGTGGGCGATGCGGTCTGCGCGGAGGCATGAGATGGAACCCGTCTGGGCGGCAGGGCTGATGACCGGAACCGTGCTCGATGGCAACATCGACGTGGCACTGCTGAAAACCGATGGCGAAACCGTCACCGAGATTGGCCCCTATCGGCTTGCGCCCTACCCGCCCGGCCTGCGCGACCTTCTGGAAGCCACGCTTGCCGCGGCCCGAAGCTGGGCCTTCGAGGGCCCCGAGCCTGCGATTTTCGCCGAGGCCGAGGCGGCACTGACCCATGCGCAGGCAATGGCCGTGCGCGATCTTGCCGAAAGCGAAGGGCCGGGGCTGGCACGCCTTGGCATCGTCGGCTTTCATGGCCAGACCGTGCTGCACCGCGCGCCGGTGCCGGGCCGCAAGGGCGCGACGCGGCAGCTTGGCAACGGCCAGTTGATGGCCGATCTGCTGGGGGTGCCGGTCGCCTACGACTTCCGCTCGGCGGATGTCGCCGCCGGTGGCCAGGGCGCGCCGCTTTCGGCGGTCTATCACGCCGCCCTGCTGCGCAGCCTGGGCCAGGGGCCGCAAACGGCGGTGCTGAACCTCGGCGGCGTCGCCAACATCACCTGGTGGGATGGAGCCGAGGCGGTGATCGCTTTCGATACCGGCCCGGCGAACGCCCCGATCAACGACTGGGTGCAGGCGCATGGCCGCGGCACCATGGACCGCGGCGGCGCGCTGGCGCTGAGCGGCAAGGTTGACGAGGCGCGGCTGGCGCGCCTGCTCGACCATTCCTGGCTCAACGCGCCCTACCCCAAGTCGCTTGACCGGTTCGATTTTCCCGCCAGCATGGCCGATGGCCTCGGCCTTGCCGATGGGGCGGCAACGCTGACCGCCTTCACCGCCGCGGCAGTCGGCCGGGCGCTTGAGCTCTTGCCGCAACGGCCGCGCCGCCTGATCGTCTGCGGCGGCGGCAGGCATAACCCGGCGATCATGGCCGCGCTGGTCTTGCGCGCCGGTGTCGAGGCACTCCCCGCCGAAGCGGTTGGCCGGCGCGGTGATGCGATCGAGGCGGAGTGTTTTGCGCTGTTGGCGGTGCGGGTCGAGCGCGGCCTGCCGATCTCGTTTCCCACCACGACCGGCGCTCCCGCGCCGATGACCGGCGGCCGTCTGGCGCTGCCGGAAGCGAGGACCAGATGAACACCACCGAAACCGCCTCGCCGCGCTTCGCGGATATCGACCACTGGCCCACCGCCGATCTGACCGCAGGCATCATCGAGGCGCAATATGCGGCGATTGCCGCGGTGCAGGCGGCGCAGGGTGCGATTGCCCGCGCCGTTGATCTGGCGGCGGCAAGGCTGGAACGCGGCGCGGGACGGCTCATCTATATCGGTGCGGGCACTTCCGGGCGGATCGGCACGCAGGATTGCGTTGAGCTGCGCCCGACCTTCAATTGGCCCGACGCGCGCACACTGGTGGTCATGGCGGGCGGGCCGCAAGCCTTTCTCAGGGCCCGTGAAGGTGCTGAAGACAGCGCGGCAGATGCCGAGCAGGCGTTTGCGGCGGCAGCGGTGGGGCAAAGCGATGTGGTGCTCGGCGTGGCGGCAAGCGGGCGCACGGCGTTTACCATTGCGGGCCTGCGCCACGCCCGTGCTGCGGGGGCACTGACCATCGGGCTGTTCAACAACCCCGGCGCGCCACTAGGCGATGCCTGCGAGGTGCCGGTGCTGCTTGCAACCGGGTCGGAGTTTCTTGCGGGCTCCACCCGGATGAAGGCGGGCACAGCGCAGAAGGTGGCGCTCAACGCCTTTTCCACCGCGCTGATGATCCGCCTCGGCTTTGTCTGCAAGGGGCTGATGGTCGAAATGAAGCCGACCAATGCCAAGCTGCGCGACCGCGCGGCGGGCATGGTTTCCAGCCTGAGCGGTGCTTCAACGGCCGCGTCGGCAAAGGCGCTGGAGGAAGCGGGGGGCAGCGTGAAGCTTGCGGCGTTGATGCTGGCGCGAAAGCTTGCGCGCGCCGAGGCCGAGGCCGCGCTTGCCCGCGCGGGCGGGCGGCTTGACGCGGCACTTGCGGTGCGGCCGTGACCCCGGAGATCGAGCTTTCGGAAACCCCGGATGAGGCCGACCTCGCCGCGCTTGGCGCGGCCCTTGCCGCCTTCAACGCTGCCGATGTCGGGCCTTCGGGGCACCGCAAGCTGGCAATCCTGTTGCGTGGCGGCGCGGGCGAGGTGGTCGGCGGGCTTTCGGGCTATACCGCCTGGGGTTGGCTTTATGTGCAATGGCTCTGGCTGTCGGAACCGCTGCGCGGTCAGGGCTGGGCCGGGCGGCTCTTGTCGCTGGCCGAGGCCGAGGCCAGAACGCGCGGCTGCCATGGGGCCTGGATCGACACATTCAGCCCGGTGGCGCGCGGCGTTTACCGCCGCGCGGGCTATCAGGAATTTGGCAGCCTGCCCGGCTTTCCAATGGGCCGCACCCGCAGCTTTCTGCAAAAGCCGCTCTGACGCCTGCTGGTCGGAAGCGCGGGCGACCTGCCCCCGCCCAAGGGTTTCAGAACCGCGAAAGCGTCAGCGTGGCCGACAGGGTCATGTCTGACTGGTTTGCCACGGCATCGAGCAGCGGCACCGCAGCGACCACTTCAAAGCGGACCTTGTCAGTAAAGTTGTATGCAGCACCGATCCCTGCCGATGCCATCCGGGTAACCGGGGGAAAGGTCGAATAGACCGCGCCCATGTCGGCAAAGACAAAGCCACTGAAGGCGGTCTCGTTGACGGTGAAATTCTTGTGCAGCTCCAGATTGGCAAAATAGCCGCTGTCACCGGCGATGCCATCCGAGGGGTAGCCGCGCACCGTGGTCGGCCCGCCGATCTGGAACAGCAGGTTGCCCGGCAGCAGCGAGGCTTCGCTGGTCTGCCACGCGCCGCGACCGATGAAGGTGATGCCGTTGGCGAATTTATAGGCCCCGTCGATCGACCCGGTGCCAATCACATATTCGGTCGTGGTGGCGGCGATCTGATCGGTCACCTCGGCAAATACCGCCTGCACCTGGGTGCTGACCGTCCAGTTGTCGCCAAATGCGGCAAGGATGAACCCGGGGGCGAATTTGGTTGTATCGGCGTCTACCAGAGGCACACCCGCGGAATAGGAAACCGAAGTGCCCCGAAATCCCGAAGCTGTTGCCTGCAACACGAAACGGTCGCTGGCATAAATTGGCTGCGTCACGGTCAGCGATGCCGACCGCGCCCGCCCCGAAAGGTCGAGCGGCAATGTCGGGCCAGCGACGACCTCGTATTGCGATCCGGTGCCGCTGACGCTGACCCGCGTTCCGATCGGGGTGATCGGCATGTCGAACCGCACCGTTGCTGCCTGGCTTCCCTCGGACGCTTCCACGAACAAGAGGAACGTATCATCAAGCCCAAGCAGCCCGTAACGGCGGAAAACGAAGGTGCCCTTGATCTCGCCGGTCGAGGCAACGCCGTTGTTGTCGATGAACAGTTGCGCCTGTTCAGGCGCGGGTTCGGTAACCCCGAATACCAGATCGGTCAGGCCGAATGCGGCCCCCGGCTGCAACAGCAGACGAAGCTGGGCGCGGTTGGTCTGGTTGAAAAAGCTGATGTCGCGCGCCGCCGTCGGCACATCCACCGTGGTGCCGCGCGCAAACCGGACCCTGTTGGTGATGAAGCTGGTCCGGGTCTGGCGCTCGCCGACCATGGCGACCACGCCAACCTGCCCCTCGATAAGGCTGACCACCAGATCGCCGCCTTCGACGTTCTGCGGCCCGAGAATTGCGGTTGCGGTCACCACGCCCTTTTCGGCGTAAAGATCGTTCACGTCGCGCACAAGTTCCGAGAGACCGGAAAAATCGAGCCGCCGCCCGACGTATTTCGACCGTATCACCTCAAGCTCGGCGTCCGACAAAAACGCCGACGCCGGGGCGAAAGCAACCGATTTCAGCAGCACGGTCGGCCCACCGGGGGCGGGAAGTGCGCGGCGCACGGGCTGGTCGGAAATGACACCCGGCCCGGTCTGGCGCACGTTTGCCGCCGCGTCGGCGGCATTCAGCGCGCGCTCGCTTTCGGCAGCGATGCGCGCCGAAAGATCGCCCTGCGCCAGCACCGGGTTTGCACCGCAAAGCACCAGTGCCCCGATCGCCAACACGGCGGCCCATGATAACCGCCACGTCGCCGGCCTCAGCATCTTGCCCACCATGTCACTGCCCCACCCGTTTTTTTCAGCCCTGCGTTCCAACTTGGCACCTACTGCCGCAACAGAACCGCCGGGCCATTTCCCCGCACAAAGACGCTGTACACGATCCCGTCAATTTCGACCACCGTGCCATTGAGATCGGCCAATTCAAGGTCTTCTTCGTCTTCTTCCGCAAGCGGAACCGAACCGAATGCGCCGGGCAGCACGATCGGGTCGCCCGCATCGCGCATCTGCCGGATCGTATCGCGGACCAGGCTGATGCCCTGGAACGGCACGCCCAGAAGGTCGGTCACCTGCACTGTCGCATCATAAACCACGACGAAGGCGTTCGTGGCGACCGTTGTGCCGTCGAGCAACAGCGTGAACGGGTTGCCGTTCAGGAACAGCTGCGTGTTGCTTGGCGGGATCGCCTTGGGTGTTTGCGAACGGTCATCGACAAAGACCGTTTGCGAAGGTGTTGTCAGCAACAAGGTTCCCGCCATTGGCGAGGTGCCTTGTATCGGCACGATCCCGTTGAGAATGCTGACAAATTGCGCCGTCGTCGTCATCAGGGTCTCGGACACGAAGAGCGCAGGCATGATGATACCCGCAGGCGCATCGATATTGACCTCGGCGAAGGTCGCTACCGTGCCGTCTGGCCCGGTCAGGGTGACGTTGAGCGGGTCAGGACCGTTTGGCACCTGGGTGATATCGAGCGCCCGGATGATGTCGGCGCGCAAGATCAGGTTCTCGCCCACCTCAAGCACCCCAACATCCAGCGTGCTTGTTGCCTGCAGCTCGATGTTCTTGGCGCGCATGACCTTGACATCGAGGATGCCGCTGTTGCCCGGCCCGAAGCCCGCGATATTGATCAGCGTATCGCCAGCCTCCTCCAGCTCGCCGATGATGTCGCCGGTCGAATAGATGGAACTGTGGCGCCCGGCAATGATGGTGTCGAAGAACACGCCATGACCGGTAATCAGCGAATCGCGCCCGGCGTTGAGGCTGGTCAGGATGTTAACCGATCCCGGACCCGAAGTGATGGTTGCGTCAATGCCAGTGGTTGCGGTGTCGAAGGTGACAGTTTCGCCGCTAAATACAGCCGAACCGGCGGCATTCAGCGACCCGCCAAGAACATCGCCGTTCACCGACAACAGCGTGATGTCGCCCGGATCGGCTGGCCCCGGAACTTCCGGAATGCCGGTGGTTTGCAGATCGACAAAGCTCAGATCACCCTCTGCCTTGAAGTACTGGCTGCCACCGCTCTCAGCCAAGGTTATGTCGAGCGTGCCGTCGCCCACAACCTTGATCGGGCCATTCGGGGCTTGCAGATTGCTCAGCACCATATCGGTAAGCGCAGCGAGGTTGATACCGCCATCGCTGGCCTCTGCTGCCAGCGTATTGGTGCGGATGCGCAACGGGTTTGCGGGGTCGGTTACGGTATTGTCGAGTGCTGTGGTATTGGCCTGGGCCTTGTCGCCAATCCCGAGTCCCGCGCTAAGCACCACCCCTGCCCCGGCGGTCATGGCGGTAATGTCGGTGCGCGGATCGAGGGTTCCGGCAAAGATCCGGCCCCCCGCAGTCACCGAAACCGCCTCGGCATCGGCGCTGCCCGAGGTGATCCCGGTCACCAGCGCATCGCCGATGGTGGCAATGACCACCTCCCCGGCATCGGCCCGCAGTAGCGCCCCGTCGAGCATCTTGAGCGAACCGGAGTTGATATCGACCAGCCCGGCGACCGAGTGGATACCGCCAAGCGCGGTCACAAGCTGGCGCGCACCGGCGGCAAGGTTGATCGTTCCGGTGGTTTCGACCAGCCCGTCAATCACGCTTTCGCCCGCCGCAGCAAGGCGGATGGTGCCGCCTGCGAGCGCCGAACCGATGATGAACAAGGTCCGGGTCGGGCCAAACAGGTTGATCTCGTTCAGCGCGCTCGCAACGATGTGGCCACCAACGCTGACCCCGACATTGAGGCTGCGCGCGACCGTGCCGATGGAACCGGTCACCGCTTGCAGCGTGACCTGCGCACCAAGGACGTTGATCAGTTCATCATTGTTGGCATTGAACAGCGAGTTCTGCGCCACCAGCTTCACATCTTGCGGCGAAAACACCGTGTCGATCCGGCCGCTGTCGGTAAAGGCAACATTCACGCCATTCTGCGCACGCGCCGTGGTTGTGGCCCCGGCACGCGGGGTAAGCGTCAGCGGCGTGGTCTCGGAGCCGATGCCACCCTGCGCGGCTTCAAGGATCAGGTTGCCGGTCTGCACCAAGCTTGTCGGCGCGTTGATGATATCGCCGAAAACCTTGATCCGGGTTTCGCCATAGGTGCTGATCGTGCCCAGCGTCGCGCCACCGCGCGAAGCAAGGAACACCGCACCGATATCGGCGTTCGCCACGTCCGACACATTCGGCACCGTGACATTCAGCGCGGTAACCGCGTTGAAATTCAGCGGCCGTTTGCTCAGCACGGTCAACAGCGTGTGCTCAGGGGCCACAAGGCCGAGTGCGGCCGCGTTCAGCGCTGCCAGTTGCACCGACGTAAGGGTGTCCAACTCGACCCCGAGCAGAAGCTCGGTCAGCACACCCGGCACGCCAAGCCCAAGCGCCACGGCGGCGTTGTAGGCGGCGATCTGCTCGGCGGAAGCGCCTGCCGGCAGATTGACCGGGCCAAGCGTCAGCTTCAGATCGCTGCGTTCGGCGGCGGCAAGCGCCACTTTCTGATCAAGCGTCAGGAACCGCGGGTCAAGGTCGGAGCGGATCGAGACACCAGGGGTTGCGGTGCCCGCGCCGATGGTTTCACCGATGCCAAGCCCGGCCTCGATGGTCACGGTGCGGCCCGCAACGTTGGGGTCTTTCAGCACCGGGTTGGTGCCGGTCACCGTCTTGAGCGCACCGGGCGCGATCGCGAAGGCCAGCTCGCGCTCGGTCCAGACCGAGCCGCGGGTCAGCTCGGTCTTTTGCGCATCGGTGGCGGCGTAGTGATAGCCATCCTCGAAGCTTGCGGTCAGGTCGCCGACAACGCCATGCAGGCGGTGGAATTCGGCGGTTTGCTGCAATTCGTAAGCTTCGATCTGGTCGGTCACATAGGTGTCGGGGTCCGCTTCACCGGCGGCAATGGCCTCGGCCCGGTAATGGGCATCAAGCGCGCGGAACTGCGCGGAATCCGGGTCCACCGATACCGTGGCGCTGTCGCTATAGGCGGCGTCGCCGCGAATGCGCCAGTACTGGTTGTAGGTCTGCGTGGTCGAAGCCTCAAAGGCTGCAATCGCGTTTTCCTGCTTGGCGGCGTTGACCGAACCATCAACCCCGCGCGACGGATCATCGGCCAAGAGGCCAAGGCTTTCCCAGAAGCCCAGAAGCTGGTCATAGGTGCGCTGATCGATCGTCTGCACCGGGTTGTTGTCAAGGATCTGGCCGGTCGCCGCCAGCCGCACGTCGCCGCCGGTGGTCTGGACCCTGGCCACCAGCATGGTGCCATCGGCATTGCCCGACCAGGCATCCGAACGGATGCCGATGTCGCCCGCCGCGGTAACCGAAAGGCCAAAGAGCGGGTTGGTCTGCAACGAAGGATCAAGCGCCGGGTCACCGAAGTTGCGCTGCGACGGGTCGGCGGTAAAGCCGGTGTTCACCCGCAAAAGCGCACCCGTGGTGGTGCTGCCCACCGAACCGCTGAGCGCGGTCAGGGTCACGCGCGGGGCCTGAATGCGCGCCGTCTGGTCCTTGCCGTCGATCGATCCGAACGAGAACAGATCGACCTTGCCGAGCCCGGCGGTCACGCTGCCCGCCGCTGTCACCTGATCGACGATCAGGTTGGTGCGCGAGATGATCGACACATTGCCATTCTTGGCGTTCGCCGAAAGCGCGCCGGTGCCGGTTGCCGCACCCGTCAGGTTGACGGTCAGCGACGCATCTATCGGGGCCGCGACATTGCGCGGGTCGGTGATGCCGCCAACAAAGCGGTCGGCGGTCAGGTTGATGGTCTTCGCCCTGATCTCACCTGCCAGCTCGCCCTGGATGATCGAGGCACCGCTGCCCGAAACCGTGCCCGCGTTGATCGTCACCGTGCCCGCAACCGCGTTGAGGCCGGCGGTCAGCACCACATCGGAACTTGTCGAGGAAACGTTGATCGCGCCGGTGTTGGAACCGATGAAATTCACCCCGATCGGATAGTCGGCCTTCAGGGATTCGGTGATGATTGTCGTGTATTCCTGCCGAAGCTCGTAATAATAGGTCTTTTCCGAGGCGATGCACAGCGTCCACCAGTTGCAGCGCCGCGAGCTTTCGCCGGTCTTGACAAAGTCGTTCTTGGTGAAGGTGCTCTGGTTTGCAGTGGAAAGCTGGGTTCCCGAGAGGCTCGCGTTGGTCGTGGTCGTCGCGTTCGGATTCTGGAACGCGGCACCATTGACGACCTGCAAGCCGCCGCCGGTCAACGTGCTTTGCGTCGTGACATAGGTGCCATCTGCAAGCCGGTAGGTGTTGAGCAATAGTGGCGAACCGCTCAGCGTAAGGCTGGTAATGGAGGCGACGGTCAGGCTTTCCGAGCCAAAAAGCTGGGTGGACACCTGCGAGTAGTTCGAGGTGCGCTTGTATTCCTCGCCCGTCGTCCAGACATAGCGCTGGTTGGCGACGGGCGTGTAGGTTGTCGCGCGATCGCCGCCGACGGTGTTGATCGCGCCACCAAGGATCAGGTTGCCGGTGGCATTGTCGATGATGCCGGTCTGGGTGGCAATCTGCACCGTCCCGCTGGCGTCGCCCGGCACATAATCGCGGGTGAACACGGTTTTGCGCACGGATACAAGCGGGTTGCTGGCGCTGTAGGCACCATCTGTTTTCAGTCCGATGACATCGGTGATTTCGATCCGCCCCGCCACACCGCGCAGGGTGCCGGTGGCATCTTCGCCGGTGCTGAGATTGCGCAGCACAACCGGAATGCTTGAGGTGTTGGTGATGTTGATCGTGCCGAAGCCATCAAGCACATTAAGCTTGCCCACGGCTGTTGACGACGAGGTGTTCATGATCTGGCCGAAAAGCTGGATATACCCGCCCTTCACCGAAGCCCCGTTCACCACATACTGCTGGTTCTTCGCGTCATAGGAAGCGCCGATATTGTCTGCCGCCGAAGCCCGCACCACCGAGAAGATGCCATCGCTGCCGGGGTTTGCCAGCACATAGGCCTCGGCCTGCGCCTTGGTGAACTGCAGGCTGAAACTGATCTGCTCGGAAAGGTAATCCTTTATATTGACCTGGGTGGCCACGCCGAAGATCGCGATGGTGCGCACCGGGTCGGCATTGGGATCGACCAGCACTTCCTCGGTGTACTGGTTGACCACCACCGCCAGCTCTGCCGGGTCGATCCCGGCCGGGGTGCGGTTGATGACGATCGCCTGGCCTGCGCTGTTGAGCACGGTTGCCGCGCTGATGAGATTGGCCGCATCAAGCGCCGCCTGGCTCACGCCTATTGCCGAAGCGCTGGCGGTAAGCGTGGGCGTTGCGCCGAGCGAAAGGTTCCATTCGGCGATACCCGACTGGATTGTCGAGTTGATGTTGAGATAGCGCGCCGAGATCGAGATTGCGCCATTGGCGGTGATGCCCGGTCCCGCTTCCGAGGTGGAAGTGTGAACGGTGAAGCTCGCCGGATCGCCGCCGATGTGGTTGAAGCCGTTCACATAGCTCGCTACGAAATCGCCATCCTTGGCGAGAATCTCGACCGAGCCTGCGTTGATCGTGCCCTGAATGTAGATATTCCCGGCTTCCGAGATGATCCGCACCGCGCCGGTGGTGTTTTCGATCACCGAACCGCGCTTAAGGATGATATCGGGCGCGATCTTGCGCTCGGCCAACGGGAAGGCTTCGGGTGTATAGGTCGAGACGATCTCGATCAGGCCGCGGCTTGAGGTGCGCGAGGTGACCACATTGGGCACGGTGAAGCCCGAAACCAGGCCGCCGGTGTTCAGCGCGGTAATGTCGTTGGGGCCATAGACCAGAACCCCGTTGAACCGCAGATTGCCCGCATCATAGGTCGGCACGATGAGATTGCCGAGCTTGAGCGTGTGATGGGTGTTGTTGGTGATCAGTATCTTGGCGTCACCGGGGGCAAGCAACTGGCCCGAGCCGAAGGTGCGCAACTGGTCGCCGGACACAAAGATATTGCCCAGCCGCGCCGCGGTATCGGCAACCTCGATCGTATAGGCCAGCGGCGTGCCGGACGAACTTGATGCGGCAGCCGCAGCCTGCGTCGTGGTGGCAAAGCTGGTGGTCAGCGAGGTGATCAGCCCGACGAACTGGGTTAGCGAATTGGTTCCGCCCACCGTTCCCGGGGTTCCGCCGGTATTGGCGTTCAGCGATGCGACAGCCGAGTTGATCGAGGTCAGGACCAGACCGAGGTTGGTCACGGTATCGGCCACGGCGGTGCTGGTCAGCCCGACGCGGGTCAGCGAACCGGCACCGGTAAAAAGCGGCCCGGTGCCCGGTGCCAAAAGCAGGTTGCGCTTGGCTGTATCGGCGTTGTTGAGCGCGGTTGCGGCGTCCTGCTCGGCCTGGGTGCCGGTGACCGGATTTGCCGGAAGGCTGTTGAGTAGCGTCGTCAGCCCGCTGTTCAGGCTTGCCGCGCGGGTGCGCGCGATTGTGGTCTGGGTCGAAATCGTCGCGGTATTGGCGGCGATTGCCGTGAGGTTGTTGGCGATCACGGTTTGCGCGGCGGCGATGATGGCCTGCTGGGTGCTCGCCGCACCCGCATTGTTCGCCACCAGCGCGCTTGAAAGCGCCGTCTGCGCCGCCGCTATCTCGGCCGCCTTGGTGATGTTCACATCGCGCCGGGCAATCGTGTCCGCCTCGGCCACCTTGGCTGCGTTGGCGGCGGCAAGGCCCTCGTTGCGCAGCGTTTGCAGGCTGGTGACCGTGGCACCATGGGTCGCGGCGGAATAGGTGCTCATCGTCTGAATGACGGTGATGGTGTTGTTGACCGAGACGATCATGCCGAAGGTGCCGTCATCGTAAAGTTCCTTGACCCCTTCGGTCAGCTCGGTCAGCCCCGAGACGATGTTTGTCGGCGCGGCGATGTCGAGCTTGACCTTGACGGTCGAGATGTCCGCCGCATTCGCCGCCGCCTGCGCCTCCAGCGCGGCTTTGGGCGAGGGTCCGGCAAAACTGCCGGGCACAAAGTTGCCGCCCGCATCGAACGAGCCGAGGCCAAGCCCGACCAGCTTGTTGTGCAGGAAGTTGATTTCGTTGAGATATGCCGCCTTGGCGATCGGATCGGTGGCATAATCGAGGATCAGCTGCGCCAGCTCGGCGACGCGCGCCAGAATCTCGGTTCCAACCGGGTTCGGGCCGGAAACCGTGAAGTCGATATTGCCGGTCGCCTCGTTGCCGATGCACGACAGCAGCGTTGGTTCACAGGTCTCGTCGATGGTCAGCGTCTTGTAGCGCTGGATGCTGGTTTCAACCCGCCCGTGAACGTCCACGCGCGAAATGCCGCCGTTGGTGCTGGTCGAACCGCCGCGGGTTTCAAAGGTCACGTCACCGCCGCCAAAGGCGTTCGATACAGCCGAGGCAACCGCCCCGAGCGCTTCGCGGTAGAGATCCTTGGAAACGCCGACCGCGCTTGCGTCGATATTGCCCTTGCTGACGTTGATGCGGATATCGCCCGCCGCGCGAACACCCTGCGGATCGAGGTTCATGTTCGTCGAGGCCGTTGTTCCGATCGACACCAGGCCCGAGTTCACCACGATCACCGTCGGATCGGGTGCATTCGGAATCGGGATCGCGGTCTTGTTGAAGGTGTCGAGGGTGGCGTTGAACTTCAGGTTCGCGGTCTGACCAAGCGGCCCGGTCCCCGCCCCGATGGTCACGGTCGCATAGCGCGGCACATCGCCATTGGTCGGGTTGTCGCCATCGGTCGCCTGCACCAGCGCATTGGCACCGATGAGAACCGTATTGGCACCGGTATAGGTGATATTCGAATCGCCCGTCGGCGCGCCGGCCAGGCCATAGGTGGTGGCAACGGCGCGCATGTCGAAATCGCCTTCGCCCCAGGCCGCAATCTGGATATCGCCGTAATCGACCTCGACCTTGCCGGCACCGCCGACCGAAGCCGTGGCATTGGCGGTGATGAAGGCATCGATCACCGCATCGGCAAGCGCCACCGCGCCACCTGAATCAAGGTTTACAATCTGCTTGGAGGTGATGTTGTTATATGCCTCCTGCTTGAACAGCGACGGGCCGGACGCGGGCTGCGTCAACCGCACCGCGGCATTGGCACCGACCGTGGCCGTGGTGTTGTGCAGGATCGCCACCACCGCACCGCCCGCCGGAATGTTGGCGAGGCCCCCGGAGATCGAGCGGACGTTGTTCGCGCCACCCGCAAGGAACGGGTTGAGCGTGATGTTGCGCGACGTGAGCGTGAGATTCTGCGCCGTAAGCTGCACCCGGTCGCCAATGGCCGCATCGACCGAGGAGCTGACGTTATGGCCAAGGGTCGCGCCACTGGCACCCACAAGCGAGGCCTGCGTGCTGTCGACCGACCCCGAGAAGTTCGTGGTGTGCTGCGCCGCAATGGTCGCGTTTCCGGCAACATTGATGCCGTAGGCGGCGGCACCGGTGGTATCAGCCGCCGCCCGCGTGGTGCTGGTGGTCGAGGTCGTGGCGGTCGCGGCCGAGCCTGCAACCAGACCGCCGCTGCCTGCTACGACGACCGCTTTGTTGGTATCGTTGCCAATCGCCTCAATCTTCAGCGTTCCCGCTGAAAGCGTGGTGAGGTTGGTCAGCGTGGCGGTGGTTGTGGTGGTGGATTTGGCCTCGGAAATGTTGAAACCGGCGGCAACGAAGCCCACCGCCAGGCCGCTGCTGTCGGCAATCTGGCCGGTGGTGTTCGATGCCGAAACCGTGGTCATCCCGGTCGAGACAAGCGCGGAACCGGAAACAGCAGTGTTCGCGGTGGTCAGGTTCTTCGATTTCGATACCGTGGCATTCAGCCCGATGAGCGCACCTGCCGAACCTTCCGAGTAGGATTTGACCAAGCCCGATGCGGCCGTGCTGCCAATCGCAATGCTGCCCGCGTCGATCGACGCGCCGTTGGCGACGGTGGTCGAAACATGTGCCGAAACTTCGGATTCAGCCAGCGAGGCACCTGCGGCAAGGCCGCCCGCAACTGCAATTCCCTTGGCGAAGGTATCTGCCGACCCGGTCGCCGAGGCATTCACCGTAACCAGACCGGAGGCAAATATCTGTGCCGAATTGACCGATGCATTCACCGTTGGCCGTACGCTGGCGAAGGAACCGGCCCCTTGTATGGCCGCGCCAAGGCCGCCGCCAACCGCATAGGATGTTGTCGTGGCAGAGTCGTTTGCCGATGCCGTTACCGATACCGAAGCTGCCCGCGACCCGAAGCTGCCAATTGTCGCCGAGGTCGAGATTGAAGCATCAACCGTGCCGCCGATGCTGGCCTGACCGACCGAAGCCCCGACCGCAAGCGTGCCCGCCACCGAAACCCCGATTGCCTCGACCGAAGCACTTCGTGCCGACGAAGCGTTGACCGCGACCGCACCATTGGTGCTGACAGCCTTGCGCCGGATCGCTGCTGTGGTGCGCGAATTGTCGGAGACAATGCCGACATCGGCGCTGATCGCCGCCAGAAGCCCGCCCGAACCCGCAAAATGGGTGCCGACAAGCGTGTGGTTGGTATCCGCATGCACGTTGACCGCACCGGCTGTCAGCGATCCGGTGCCGTCGATTTGCGCCGTGCTGCCGGTATCGACGCTGAGCACGCCGATGCCCGCCCCGCCCGCCAAGCCGCCAACCGCAACCGCGCCGGTCACGATGCTGACCTTGAGCGCGTCCGAGCTGTTGACCCCGACCGTGCCACCCGCGTTGATCGTGCCGCTGCCGATGCTGGCAGAGGTGCCGGCCGGAATCGCCAGGGTCGATGCCGCAGCCGCAATGTTCACCTGATTGCGCCGGTCCTGCGCGGTTTGACTCACGTCCTTCACGCGCTGGTCGTCGGAAGCCTGAAGCTGGTCGTTTGCAACGCCGCTGCTCGCCTCTGTTTGGGCATCGCCGGTGATGCTGGCAAAGCTCAGCGACCCATCATCGCTTGCTTCGCCGATGTTCTTGTCGGCCTCGCCTCCGGGGGCAACGCCGTCGCCGTAATTGTAGATGGCGATCCCCGCCGCGAGCCCGACGATGCCGCCGCCCGCGCCGATCACATAGGCCTCGCCCGCCTTGTTCGAGAGGCCCGACACCAGCACATCGCGCTTGGCATTCAACGTCACGTTGTCGCCGATCGAGGCTGCGGCGGTGTTCTTGAACACCCCGACATCCACCACCCCGGCGATACCGCCGAACAGGCCCACGGCAATGCCGCCCGCAGCGACCGAGGTCACCGTTTCATCGCGCGCCGTGACCGCGACATCTTGCGCCCCGTTGCCGGTCGCATTGCCGCCCGCGGTGTTGATCGAGGCGTTGTTGCCGATCGAGGCGGTGTTTTTCACATCCATGAGGTAAAGGGTGATGACCCCCGAAACGCCGACGCCGCCCGCGGTCCCGGCCACGCCGAGGGTAAAGCCCGATTGCAGCGAATTGGACTGCACATTGACGCCGCGCGCGGTGCTGCGCTGGTCGCCGAACGAATTGCCGGTGAAGATCGTGTGATTACCGCGCAGGCCGAGCGCCGAGACGGTCGAACCCGAAGCGATCGAGGCGTCGATTTCCTTGTTGAGGTTCACCACGCTGATCGCGGCCCCGACACCCACATAACCAACCGCAAGTGCCCCGGCGAGAACGCCGGTGCGGGTCTTGTCATCGGCGATGACATCGACATTGCCCTGTGCGGTCACCTCGCCTGCAAGACTGGCCTTGGTCCGGGTCGTCAGGTCGATGACCGAGATCCCGCCCGAAACGCCAACAGTGCCCGCCGAACCCGCCGCGCCGATGCCGACGATATCTTGCGTCGCCTTCGCCACCACAGCCACGTCGCCTGCGGCCGTCATGTCGCCAGCGCCGACCTTCGCCTCGGTCGTGGTGTCGATCACCATTACGGTTGCACCTGCGCCAACCCCGACCGCGCCGCCCGCGACGGCACCCGAGAAGCCGAGCGCATAGACATCGCTTGCCGCCAGAACGGTCACATTCTGCGCCGTATTCGCCGCCCCGGCGATCCGGTTGATCTCTGCCCCGGCACCGATCTCTGCCTTGGTATTCGTGGTGATGACCGGCACACCCGCCGAAATTGCCACCCCAACCGTGCCCACCGCCCCCGCAACCGAAAGCGCGCGCACCGAGGCCTTGTCGGAGGCATTGACGATCACGCCACGCGCGGTTGCCGTCGTCGGTGCCGAAGACCGCTTTTGCGTCAGCAAGTTAAGCCCGGCGCTGCGCGCCGAAGCCGCATCTGCATCGGTCAATTCGGCGGTGGAATCCGCCTTGAAATCGGCCGCCGAAAAGCCCTCGTCGCTACCGTAGCTGGTGAAACCAGAGGCATAGCCGGTGATATAGCTCTGCGCCGCACCGTTGCCGAGTGCGGTAACCTGCGCGTTGGCATCGATGGTTGCCAGCGTGGTGGCGTTGATCACGGTGACCCCGATCGAGGCCCCGACACCTGCCGTTCCGGCCGCGAAGGCACCATCCAGAATGTCGATCTCGGTCTTGCCGTCGGCCATGACCGCGACGTTGCCATTGGCGAACACCCGCGATGAGGCACCGATCCGCGCCGTGGTGACCGGACTGACCGCAAGAACCGTGACAGCCCCGGCAAGGCCCGCCGTGCCACCGACACCTACCCCGGCGGTGATGTTGAACAGCGACTCGGCGCTTTGCGCGTCAACGATGACATTCCCGGTTTCGACCAGCGTCGAAGCGCCGATTTCCGCCGTGGTCGTCTTGTTCAGAACGTCCACCGCGACGCCCGCACCGGCACCCGCCGTGCCACCGGCCCCGGCGGCCCCTGCCACCGCGAAAAGCCGCGATGTGTCCGATGCGCCAAGCGTCAGCGAGCCCGCGTTGAACGCATTGCCAACCTTGGCAAAATCGCCAATCAGCGCCTCGGTCGTGGTGCCAAGCACATAGATGCCCGCCCCCGCGCCGACGCCCGCAGTGCCGCCAGCGGCACCCGCAACGCTGAACAGGTCACCCTCTTCCGTCGCATCGGCGGTAATCGAGATTGCCCCGCTGGCGTTGATCTCGGCCCGGTCCGCCGCCGAAGTCCCGTCACCAAGCGCCGCGCGCGTGGTGTTGTTGACCACAACCACCGTTGCCGCCGCGCCGACGCCGGCGGTTCCGCCCACGCCGATGCCCGCCGCAAGGCCGAAAATGTCGAAATCATTGGTGGCAGCCAAAGAAACCGCGCCGCTGCCCGAAATCGTCACCCGGGCACCGCGCGCCATGAGCGCCTCGACCTTGTTTTCCGAAGTGATGACACCAGCCACACCCGAAACCCCCGCCGAGGATGCGGCCGAGGCAGAAGCGGCATAGGTGCGGATATCCTGCTTGGCAGAAGCGATGTTGGCAAACGACCCCGCCGAGGTGATGCGGGCGTTTTCACCCAGTTTGGCGACCGTCTCGCCCGAACTGACAATGACCGTGGCCGAAATCCCGACCGCTGCACTTGAGGTGCTGGCCGAAAGCGCGCCCGAAAGCGCCTTGGCGACGAAATCGCCTTCCGACGACAGGGTGACATCGCCGCTGCCGACGTTCACCGTGGCGTTCGAACCAACCTCTGCTGTGAGCTTGTCGGAGAACACCATGACCCCGAATGAGCCCTGAACAGCCACGCCAGAGCCGCCAGCCCCGCCAATCGCTTCAACGTAATAGTTTGAATTTCCGAGCAGTTTCCCTGTCGCGAGGTCAGTCAGGCTGCTTGCGAAAGCATCAAGATCATCAAGGCTGCCGAAGCTGAAATCCGGCCCCGCATCGATCCTGCGATTGATCGCCGTGACCGAAAGCGCCGACCCGGTGAGCGTGCTGTTCGCGCCAACGCTCGCCTCGTATTCCTTGTCCGACACGACCACGGCAATCGAGCCACCCACCGCGATGCCGCTGGTGGAAACCGATCCCGCAAGCGCCTTGGCCGACAGGTGGCTTTCGTTGTCCACTGCAAGCGACATCGCCCCGCCATCGGTCACGTTGACCGTGCTGCCGATCGTCGCCTCGGTCTTGCCGGTCGAAATGGCGACCGCAAGCGCGCCCGCAACCGCGACCTGCTTGCCCGACGCCCCGGCGATGCCGAGCGCGCTGAGTTTCGAGACATAGGGACCATCGGCGTTTTCGCGCGATGTCGCGGCAATGGTGATGCCGTTCGCATGCACGATACTGGCATTGTTGGCGATGGTCGCGGTGGTGGTGTTGTTGAGAATGGCAAGGCCTACGCCAACGCCGATACCCACCTTGCTGCCCGGATCCATGGCGGCACCGATGCCCGAGGCGGTCATGCCGACGGTATTTTCAGCGCCGATGCTGATTGCCCCGGTCACGTTGACCGTGACACCTTCCAGTTTCGCCGTGACCACATCCTGCGCCGCCGCAATCCCTGCCGCGGCGGCGATGGTGACCGAGGCACCGTTGCTGTCGCCGTTCTGGTCGCGCTGGCTGTCCTTGGTCTTGTCGAGCGAATCCGCGGTGGTCGAGGTGCCACCGGTCTTTTCATTCTTCTTCTCGTCCGACTCGCTGAAATCGCCGCCGCCCGCGGTCGCGGTGGCGTTGGCATCATAGGTGCGGTCAGCCGAAGCCGTGATCGTCAGTGACCCGGCAGTGATCGAGCGCGCCAGCGTCGCGGTTGTCAGCGAGGTGTTTTTCAGCGCGCCGCCTGTTGCGCCATTGCCAAGGATGACCGCCGCAGATGCGCCAACCCCGACCTTGTCGGATTTGTTTTCACCGGTCGATGTCGCGGTGTTGCTGCCGGTGTTGGTGGCAATGACGCGTATCGCCCCGGCCCCCATGCTCAACGCATTGCCGGTGCCGATGCGGGCAGTCGTGGTCTGGTTCAAGAGCGCAAGCGCCACCGAAGCATCCACAGCAATACCGCCCGCCGCCCCCGCCGAGGCTTCGGTCAGGGTCACAAGGCCCGATGTCGCCTCGACCGAAAGGCCGCTTCCCGCCGCCAGTGTCGCGCCATCCTGCAATTCGGCGGTGGTCGTCATGTTGACAAGGTTCATCGCGAAGGATGCGCCAACGCCGACCTGGCCACCGGTGACGCCTTCATCCGAAGGTGCCGCCTTGGCGGTCGCGTCAACATCATTCGCCGCGTCGATCGTGGATGCGCCGCCACCGGCGCTGATGCTGGCTCCGCCCGCGACCCGCGCGGTGGTGTCGAGCGTGAGGATGTTGAGGGCAACCGAACCCGCGATGCCAACCTTCGACCCGCCTGCGCCCGAGGTGGCGGAAGCAAGAAAGGTATCCGTCGGCGCGCCCACGGCCTGCAGGGCGCGCACGTTCACGCCCGCACCGGAATGGATCGCCGCCCCGAGATAGGCGCTGTTGGTTTCCTTCACCACGTTGACCGATACCGCAACGCCGATGCCGACCTGCGAAGTGCCGCCATCCTCGCCCTTGACGGCCTGGCCGTCCGAGGTTGCCGAACCGCTGGTCGTCGCCCCGGATTCCACGGTGATCGCGCCGCCTGCGGAAATGCTCACCCCGTCGGGAACCAGCGCCAGCACCTGCGAAGTCTGCACGTTGATTGCCACCGCCGCCGCAACCGAGACCTTGCCTTCCGAAGATTCTGCCGAGCGGCCATCCTCATCCGCCGCGGCGGTGGAGGTGGAGCTTTGCTGCTCGGCGCTGCCGACCCCCGATGCCTGCTGCTTGCCGGCACCCGCGTTGAATTCATTGGTCGCGGATTTATCGACGCTCTCGCCGTCGCTGTCGGGCGCTGCATCGGCATCTTCCGCGTCCTTGGCGCCCGCCGCACTCGCGATTGCCGAAAGCGTGGATGAGGAAACTCCGCTTGCCGCAAAGCTGACCGCGCCACCGGCGCTCAGGTTGCGGGCGGTGGTGGCGGTGGCGCGGTCGTCGATGAGCGCCAGTGCCAGCGCCGCGCCGATTGCCGCGGTCGAACCGGCGGCCTTGCCCGAAGCCTCGGTGGTGGTGGTCGAATGCTGCATCGCCGAAACCGAAACCGCCCCGGTCACGGTTTGCGTGCCGCCGCTGCCGAGCTGCGCCGTGGTGGTGTTGTTGATCAGCGAA
>NZ_JAUXPI010000022.1 GCF_030684035.1 Phaeovulum sp.
TGCAGCACAACGCCAAACCGAAGCCCTTCGTCTGGAGCAAGACCGCCGATGATATCATCACCCGCGAGCGCCGCGCGCTCGATGCTCTCGATGAAATCAGGGGAAATCGGTAGCAAATGTCAGACTCGGAACACTAGTGCCCCGAGCGCAGGTGCCGTCAAACCCAACGAGTCAGGCGGTCCGGCGTCCCGGCTTTGACTGCCTGGCTTGTTGGCGACCATGAGATCTAAAATACCAGCAGCGGGCAATGCCCGCGTTTGGACGTGCGCGCTTATAACAGGCGAACCATTTTAACGCCGCCAATTCGGCGTCCGGTTTCGCGTGGCCTTGTCATTCCCCATGCGTCAGCTGCATTTCGAATGGCCGCAGTCCGCGCAAACCATGCAGCCCTCGACCATCCGCATGGCATAGGCACCGCAATTGGGGCAGGCGGGCGCGCGCGGGGTGCCGTCGGCGGCAAGCGCCAGAGCGCGCGGGTCAGACTTCAACCCCAGCCCTTCACCCGCAATGAAGCCGATGGCGATCAGGTGGCGTTCGATCACCCCGCCAATCGCGGCAAGGATCGAGGGCACATACTTGCCCTCCATCCAGGCCCCGCCGCGCGGGTCGAACACCGCCTTCAGCTCCTCGACCACGAAGCTCACATCGCCGCCGCGCCGGAACACCGCCGAAATCATCCGCGTCAGCGCCACGGTCCAGGCGAAATGCTCCATGTTCTTCGAGTTGATGAACACCTCGAAAGGCCGCCGGTGGCCGCCTTGCAGGATATCGTTGACGGTGATGTAGATGGCGTGCTCCGAGCCCGGCCATTTCAGCTTGTAGGTGGCACCCTCCAGCGCCGCCGGGCGGCTGAGCGGTTCGGTCAGATACACCACCTCGACCCCGCTATCGCGCTCGGGTGCCTTTTCGCCAGCCTCGCTTACCGCCAGCACCGAACCCGTCACCGCGTTCGGGCGGTAGGTGGTGCAGCCTTTGCAGCCCGCATCCCAGGCCGCCATATAGACCTGCTGGAAATCGTCAAAGCTGATGTCGGCGGGACAGTTGATGGTTTTGGAAATGGAACTGTCCACCCATTTCTGCGCCGCCGCCTGCATCCGCACATGGTCAAGCGGCGGCAGCGTCTGGGCGTTGGCAAAATGCTCGGGCAAGGCAGCGTCGCCGCGCAGGTCGCGCCACATCTGCACGGCGTAATCGACCACTTCCTCTTCGCTGCGGCTGCCATCGGGTTGCAGCACCTTGCGGGTATAGGCATAGGCAAAGACCGGTTCGATGCCGGAACTGACGTTGCCGGCGTAAAGCGAGATGGTGCCGGTGGGGGCAATCGAGGTCAGGTGGCTGTTGCGGATGCCGTGGGCGCGGATCGCCTCGCGCACATCGGCATCCATCGCCTGCATGGTGCCCGAGGCCAGGTATTTCTCGGCATCAAACAGCGGAAACGGCCCCTTTTCACGCGCCAGTTCGGCGCTGGCAAGGTAGGCCGCGCGGGCAATCGCGTGCATCCAGGCTTCCGTCTGCGCCGCCGCCGCGCTGCTGCCATAGCGCAGACCCAGCATCAAAAGCGCATCCGCCAGCCCGGTGACACCAAGGCCGATGCGCCGTTTCGCCTGCGCTTCCGCCGCCTGCTGTGGCAGCGGAAAACGGCTGGCATCAACCACGTTATCCATCATCCGCACCGCGACCCGCACCAGCCGGTCAAGCGCGCCTGCATCAAGCGCCGCCCCGGCTTCGAACGGTCGCGCCACCAGCCGGGCAAGGTTGATGCTGCCCAGCAGGCAGGCACCATAGGGCGGCAGCGGCTGCTCGCCACAGGGGTTGGTTGCAGCAATGGTCTCGCAGTAGCTGAGATTGTTCATCGCGTTGATGCGGTCGATGAAGATCACCCCCGGCTCGGCGAAATCATAGGTCGCGCGCATGATCCGCATCCAGAGATCGCGGGCGTTGAGGGTTTGGTAGATCTTGCCGCCAAAGCGCAGATCCCAAGGACCGTCGGCCTTGACCGCCGCCATGAACGGATCGGTCACCAGCACCGAAAGGTTGAACATCCGCAGCCGCGCCGCATCCTGTTTGGCCGAAATGAAGGCCTCGATGTCGGGGTGGTCGCAGCGCATGGTCGCCATCATCGCACCCCGGCGCGAGCCCGCCGACATGATCGTGCGACACATCGCATCCCACACATCCATGAAGCTGAGCGGGCCCGAGGCATCCGCCGCCACCCCTTTCACCTCGGCCCCGCGCGGGCGGATGGTGGAAAAATCATAGCCGATGCCACCGCCCTGCTGCATGGTCAGCGCGGCCTCTTTCAGCATCTCGAAAATGCCACCCATCGAATCGGGAATGGTGCCCATCACGAAGCAGTTGAACAGCGTCACCGCCCGGCCGGTGCCCGCACCTGCGGCAATCCGCCCGGCGGGAAGGAACTTGAAATCTTCCAGCGCTTCGTAGAACCGCGCTTCCCACAGCGCAGGTTCCGCCTCGGCCTCGGCAAGGGCGCGGGCAACGCGGCGCCAGCTATCTTCGACCGTCTGGTCGATGGGCGCGCCATCAGCCGCCTTCAGGCGGTATTTCATGTCCCAGATCTGTTCGGCGATGGGGGCGGCAAAGCGGCTCATGGGAGGTCCGGAGTTGGGAAATTGCGCGGGCAAGGGGCTGCCACGATACGCGCCGCGCGGGCGCGGGTCAACGTTGCCTTGGCCTGGGGCTCCACTATATAGGGTCCGAAGGGGGTGATTGGCCGATATGCTGCATCTGATAAAGCTTTGCGTCGGGGCCGAGGGGGTCGATGATCTGCTGGCCTGGCAGCACGCCCGGTTTGGCGATGGTCCGGCAGAACATGTCACCCGCATGTGGCCCAGGCGTGAGGCCGAGCTTCTGGCGGGCGGCTCGCTTTACTGGGTGTTCAAGGGGGCGGTACTGGCGCATCAGAGGCTGCTGCGGCTTGAAGAACGGCGCGGTGCCGACGGTATCTTGCGCTGCGCGCTGATCCTGGCACCCGAGGCCCTGCGCACCGAGGCGCAACCGCGCCGCCCGTTTCAGGGCTGGCGCTACCTCATGCCCGCCGACGCGCCGCGCGACCTGCCACAGGGTCGTGACCACACCGACCCTCTGCCGCGCGATCTGCTGGATGCGATGTCGGTGATCGGGCTGCGCTGAACGGTCCCGGCAATGGTGCCCGGCACGGGCTTCCGCCCGTGCTACCAGTTGCCGTCGATGAGCCGCTGCATGGCCTCGCGCCAGCTTGGCACCGGCACGAAATAGCCCTTGGAAAGGAAGCTTTGTACCTCGAAGATCACCTGCGGGTCGTTGACCATGAGCGTATGGGTGACCGGCAGCACGATATGGTCGTTCATCCCCTCGACACGGGTGCTTTCGACGCTTACCAGCCCGTCATTCTCGCCGTCGAACAGAATCCGCGACGCCGGATTGATCGACCGGTCGCCCGCGATCACCCCAAGTTCAAATGCCACGCCGGGCAAACGTCCCGCCAGCGCGGTTTCGCCCTCGGTGGCAAGCTGCATTGCCGAAGGCCCGCGCAGCCAGGCGAGCGTATCGGACCGGGTCAGCAGGTCGGCGACTTCCGAACCCTGGTTTGGCGGCGCGAGCATAACCGCGCGACCGATGCGGGCGGTGTTCTCCGCCCGGAGCGCCCAGACCCGCAACAGGATACCGCCCATCGAATGGGTAACGAAATCGACCGCGCCCGGGTCCTTGCACTCGGCCACCGCGGCATCGACATAGCCGACAAGGTTTTGCAGCGCCTCGTCGGTCGAGGGGTAATCGGAATTGACCACCTGATAGCCAAGCCGCGACAATACGCCCTGCAGCAGCAGCAGCGACCGGTCAGACCGCGCGAGCCCGTGCAAAAGCACCGCACAGCGCGCTTCGGCCACAACCGAGGTGGCCAGCAACAGCATCAGGGCCAATGAAATGCGGCGCAACATGGCATGAATGTAAGCTGCCGGGGCACCGGTTTCCAGCCCCGCGGGGTCAGGCGCGCGAATACATTCCTTCGTAGATCGGCACCAGAGTATCGGTTTCAAACAGCGACGATACGGAAGTGCCATTCCAGATGTTCAGCACCGCCTGCGCGAACATCGGGGCCACCGGCACGATGCGGATATTCGGGCAGGACCGCACCGCCGCCGTGGGCTCGATCGAATCGGTTATGACCAGCGATTTCATCACCGACGCCTTGATCCGCTCGACCGCCGGGCCAGAAAGCACGCCATGGGAGATGTAGCTGTGCACCTCGGTGGCACCATGTTCCATCAGGATGTCGGCGGCTTTGCAGAGCGTGCCCGCAGTATCGCAGATGTCATCGACGATGATGCATTTCTTGCCCGAAACATCGCCGATCACCGTCATGCCCGCCACCTCGCCCGCCTTTTCGCGGCGCTTGTCGACGATCGCCAGCGGCGCACCAAGCCGCTGCGCAAGGTCGCGCGCCCGCGCCACGCCGCCGACATCGGGCGAGATTACCATGATATCGCCAAGCTGGCCTGCAAAATGGTGTTTGATATCAAGCCCGAACACCGGTGCGGCATAAAGGTTGTCCACCGGAATGTCGAAAAATCCCTGAATCTGCGCCGCGTGCAGATCGAGCGTGAGCACCCGGTGCACCCCCGCCTCGGTCAGGAGGTTCGCTACCAGTTTTGCCGAAATCGGGGTGCGGGCCTTGGCGCGGCGGTCTTGCCTTGCGTAGCCGAAATAGGGGATCACCGCGGTAATCCGCGCCGCCGAAGACCGGCGCAGCGCATCGACCATGATCAAGAGTTCCATCAGGTTGTCGTTGGCCGGGTTCGATGTCGGCTGGATGATATACATGTCCTCGCCGCGCACGTTCTCGAACACTTCCACGAATATCTCGCCATCGTTGAAGCGTTCGACCCGCGCCTCGACCAGTGCCACATTCATGCCCCGGTGCATCGACATGCGCCGCGCGATGGCCTGGGCGAGCGGGCGGTTGGCATTGCCGGAGATGAGTTTGGGTTCGGTCATGGCGGGCATTGGGCAGCTCCTGCGAGGAAAGTCAGGCGGTGCGACCGCCGTTCGACGGGATTCGGGCAATTGCGCCTGCCTTAGCACCGGGCTAGCCTGCCCGCAAACGCAAGCGACAGGGGGGCCAGCAGCATGGCGCATATCGACTACTTTTTCTCGACTGTCTCGCCCTGGACCTATCTTGCGGGTGATCGGCTGGAAAAGATTGCGGCACGGCATGGCGCGCGGGTGCACTACTATCCGCTCGACGTGGTGGCGCTGTTCGCGCGCACCGGTGGCACCGCGCCCGCCGCGCGCCACCCTTCGCGCCAGGCCTACCGCGCGCAGGAACTTGTGCGCTGGGCCAAACGGCTCGGGATGCCGTTCAACCTCAAGCCCGCGCATATCCCCACCAACCCCGCCCCCGCCTCCTATGCCATCATCGCCGCGCAGGCGGCTGCGGCAAAGGGTGCCACTGGCGATTTGGCAGGCCTCGTGCAGGGGGTGCTTCGGGCGGCATGGGCCGAAGGGCGCGACATTGCCGAAGATGCGGTGATCCGCGATCTGCTGGCGCGCCATGGCTTCGACCCGGCACTTGCCGATAGCGGCCTGTTCATCGGGGCAGACACCTACGAGCGCAACCTTGAAACCGCTGTCGAGCGTGGCGCATTCGGTGCGCCCTTCTACATCGTGCGCGAAACCGATGCGCGGTTCTGGGGGCAGGACCGGCTGGACATGCTCGACGACCATCTCGCGGGGCTCTGATGCCGCGCGAGATACGGGCGGGGCATCCGACCTTCTGGCAGGTTTTTGGCAGTGGCGCGCGCCCTGCCCTCGCAGTGCATTGCACGCTGGCCCATTCCGGTGCCTGGGCCGGGGTCGCGGCGCGTCTGCCAGAACTCGCGATCACCGCCTTCGACATGCCCGGCCACGGCCAGAGCGCGGCCTGGGCGGGCAGTGATTATCAGGGCGATGTCACCCGCATCGCCGCCAGCTTCATCGACCGCCCGATCGACCTGATCGGTCATTCCTTCGGCGCAACGGTCGCGCTGCGGCTGGCAGTGGCCGCCCCCGAGGCGGTGCGTACGCTGACACTGATCGAACCGGTGCTGTTTGTCGCTGCCGCTGGCACCGCCGAATTTGCCGCGCAGATGGCCGACAATGTCAGGCTTCAGGCATTGATCGACGCGGGCGACACCGAAGCTGCGGCGCGGGGCTTTGTCGGTCAATGGGGGGCCGGGCTGCCTTGGGAGAAGCTCGACCTGAACACCCGCCGGGCGTTTGTGGCGCAGATGCCGCTGGTTCTGGCGGGGGGCGAGGCGACCTTTGCCGATACCGCCGAGGTGTTGCGCGCCGGCGGGCTTGAGGGTATCGACGCCCCGGTGATGCTGATCCGGGGCGAGAAAAGCCCCTCGATCATGGCGATCATCTGCGAAGCCATTGCCGCGCGGCTGCCCGATGTGGGCGTTGCGGTGATGCCGGGGGCGGGGCATATGCTGCCGCTCACCCATGCCGCAGGGGTCGCCGAGCTGATCGCGCTCAACCTCAGCCGCGCATGAGCGCAAGCAGCCCCTCGACATCCTCCGGGGTGGTGGACCAACTGCACACGAGCCGCGCCGAAAGCGGCGCGTCGGCATCGCCTGCAAGCGACTGGTCAAAAGGCCAGAGGTAATAGGCGGCCCCGCCCGCATGCGCCCGCCGGTGCGCAGCGCGCGGAAAAGCCGCAAAGACCGCGTTGGCTTCGGTCGGGTGCACCAGAGAGGCACCGGGCAGACGCAGAATGCCATCTGCCAGTCGCGCCGCCATGGCATTGGCATGGCCCGCAAGCCGAAGCCAGAGCCCGCCCTCCAGATAGGCCAGCATCTGCGCTGCAAGAAACCTGTGCTTGGAAAAAAGATGCCCGCCCCGCTTGCGCCGAAGCTCGAACTCCCATGCTTTCGCCGGATCGAAGATGATTACCGCCTCGACCCCGAGGCAGCCGTTCTTGGTGCCACCAAACGACAGCACATCCACCCCCGCGCGCCAGGTCATCTCGGCGGGGCTGGCACCCGAAGCGACAATCGCATTGGCAAAACGCGCACCATCCATATGCACCGGCAGGCCAAACCCCCTGGCCACTTCCGAAAGCGCCGCTACCTCGGCGGGCGTGTAGACGGTGCCGTGCTCGCTGGCATTGGTCAGACTCACCATGCCGCGCTGAACGTTATGCACCCCCGAACGCCCGGTGAAGCCAATTGCCTCGGCAAGCGCTTCGGGGGCCATCTTGGCATGCGCGCCATCGACCAGAACCAGCTTGGAGCCACCGGTGTAGAACTCGGGCGCGCCGCATTCATCCTCTTCGATATGCGCGTTGCGGTGGCAGAAGATCGCACCCCAGGGTTCGGTCAGAATCGCGCAGGAAAGCGCGTTGGCAACGGTGCCGGTGGCCACCAGATAGACCGCCGCCTCGGGTGCCTCAAAGAGCGCGCGCAGCCGCTCCCGCACCTGCTCGCTCAGCGCATCGTTGCCGTAGGGCATGGCGTAACCGCTGTTGGCGGCGGCCACGGCCGCGAGGATATCGGGGGCGGCGGCAGAGGCATTGTCGGAGGCAAAATTCATTCAGAGATCCTCGATGATATGGGCTTCCCAATCGGCTTCGGGCACGTCGCGCTCTGACACCGTCCAGCCGCGCACAGACTGGCCCGCGGCATGCACGCTTTCGGGGTCGCCGGTCAGCAGCGGGTGCCAGTCGGGCAGCGGTTTGCCGAAGAACCGCAGCCGATAGGCACAGGTCGAGGGCATCCAATAGGCACCCTCCTTGATGCTCCGCGGCGTCATCCGAATGCACTCCGGCACGAACTGGTGGCGGTTCTCGTAGCTTTTGCAGCGGCAGGCCTGGCTGTCGAGCAGGCGGCAGGCGACCCGGGTAAAGGCAACCTCGCCGTCATCCTCGAACTCAAGCTTGTTGAGGCAGCATTTGCCGCAGCCGTCGCAAAGCGCCTCCCATTCCGAAGGCGTCAGCTTGCCAAGCGGCAGTTCCCAGAAACGGGGGCGGTTGGGCGGTGTCATGGCGCGGAAGCTGCCGCAAAGCCAGGCGAATGGAAAGGGGTCACAGCGCGGTCAGGCATGACCGCGCCGCTGCGCAATCCGCCTCGATCTGCTGGATAAGCGCGGCGAGTGATGCGAATTTCGCTTCGGGGCGCAGAAAATCGATCAGCGCAACCGAAAGGTGCTGGCCATAAAGATCGCCGCCGAAGTCGAAAATATGGGTCTCAAGATTCGGCGCGTTTTCGCCAAACATCGGCCGCACGCCAAGGCTTGCCACACCGTCGTAACTGCCCGCCTGCGCGCCGGTCAGCACATCGACCCGGGCCGCATAGACGCCAAGGCGCGGCAGATGCAGCCCGGCAAGGCCCATGTTGGCGGTGGGGTAGCCAAGTTCGCGGCCGCGCTTGGCACCATGTTCCACCGCGCCTTCGATCCGGTGCCAGTGGCCGAGCATGGCGGCGGCATCGCGCGGGCGGCCCTCGCTCAGCGCGGTGCGGATCGCGGTTGAGGAAACCTCAACCCCGTCGATCTGCAAAAGCGGCGCAATGGTGACGCCGAAGCCGCAAGCCCCGCCCAGCCGCGCCAGGGTTTCAGCGCTGCCGACGCGACCCTTGCCGAAACGGAAATCGGTGCCGACGGTCACATGCGAAACCCCGAGCCCGGCACCGAGAACATCCCGCGCGAAGGCCTCCGCGCCCATCGCCGCAAGCCTTGCATCAAAGCGCAGCTCACAAAGCAGCTCGACCCCGAGCTTTTCCAGCCGGTGCGCGCGCGCTTCGGCATTCATCAGCCGGAAGGGGGCAGCGGCTGGGGCAAAGAAGGCGCGCGGGTGCGGCTCGAAAGTGACGATACCAAGAGGCGCGGGCTGCGCCTGGGCAAGCGTTATCACCGATCGGTGGCCAAGATGCACGCCGTCGAAATTACCCATCGCCACCGATGCGCCCCTGAGCGCCGGGGAAAGCCCCTGCCAGTCGGAAATGGTCTGCATGTTCCCCGCTTCGCGCTTGCGGCGGGGTGGCCCGCCCGATCAGTCGAACTTGTGGCTTGGCGCAAGCACCAGCGCTTCGCCTTTCAGCACCACCGTATCGCCCACGAAGCAGAGGGTTTCAAGCGTGACGCGGCGCCGCGCATGGTCGATTGCCATCACCTTGACCTCGGCGCGCACCACGTCGCCCGGCCGCACCGGGGCCATGAAGCGCAGCGATTGGCCAAGATAGACAGCACCGTGGCCCGGCAACTGCTCGCCGATCACCGCCGAAATGAGTGCCGCGGTCAGCATGCCATGCGCGATGCGGCCCTCGAAAATCGTTTCCTGCGCGTAGGCATCGTCAAGATGCACCGGGTTGCGGTCTGTCGATACTTCGGCGAAGAGCGCGATGTCATGGTCGGTGATGAGCTTCTGCAAGCCCCGCGTCATGCCGATTTCGATGTCTTCGATGAAGATCGTGCCGCGCGGCAGATTGTCGAGCATCATCCCGGTCCCCAGATTTATGTTGCAGTGCAGCATAACGGCAGTGCGGGCACCGCGCAAGAGGCTCGCGCAACTTTTTAACACATGCAGGCAGTTTTTCGCAACTATGTTGCTCAGCGCCTGCGGCGGGCGGGGCTGCGGGGGGCCGTCTGCCCCCCGGGCAGCGCGCCGCCCTCAACGGGCGGCCCGCTGCCTCCCCCCGAGGATATTTGGACCAAAGCAGTATGACGGGCGCAGTCTCAGCGAAGCCGCGCCGCCGCATAGCCGGGGGCCTGCATTTGCCCCGCCAGCCAGCGGTCGAGCAGTTCCGGGTCAGGGTTTTCAGGATCGGGGCCGAATTCGGCAGCGGCAAGCCCGCTGGTAATGAACAGCACATCGAGCCCCTCGCCCGCAGCCCCCGCAACATCGGTGCCGATGCCATCGCCAATTGCGAGCACCCTGGCCTCGGCGGTGCCGCCCAGGGCCTCGAGACGGCGCATCGCCAGATCGTAGATCGGCGGGTGCGGTTTGCCGAAATAGAGCGCCGTGCCGCCCATTTCCTCGTAGAGCGCGGCAAGCGCACCGGCGCAGTAGATCCGCGCCGAGCCCATGTCGACCACCAGATCCGGGTTGGCGCAGAGCATCGGCAGGCCGCGGGCCTTGGCGAAAAGCAGGCGGGCGCGGTAGTCCTCCGGCACCTCGGTCAGTTCTTCGAACGGGCCGGTGCAGACAATCGCCTCGGCCTCGGCCAGCGGCACCCGCTCGATCAGGGGCGCGGCGGCCCATTCCGGCGGAACTGCGGTAAAGAAGCCTTCGTCCTTTGGCGGGCCGAGGTGCCAGACGCGGCGACCCACGGCACCCGAAAACATTGCATCCTGTGCGGCATCGCCGGAGGAAACCACCAGATCCCAGGCGTCGCGCGGCACCCCCATGCGATCGAGCCCGTCGATGACAAACCGCGACGGGCGCGGGGCATTGGTCAGAAGCACCACCTTGCCGCCATTCCTGCGGAATTGCTGCAACGCGGCGACGGCGGCGGGGAATGGTGCCATGCCATTGTGCAGGCAACCCCAGAGATCGCAAAGCACCGCGTCATAGGCGGGCGATATTTCGGCCAGTGCAGTGATCATCTGGGTCATGCGAGGCTCCCGTTTCGCGCCGTTGTGACCGCCTTGGCGCAAAAAGGAAAGACCCGGCGGCGCGCGAAGACTTTACTTGCGCCGCCGTCCACTGCTCATATATCACCACCTGAATATGATCAGGGGAATTCGTTCCATGAGCGGCATGACGAGGCGGCACTTCATCAGCTACGGGATCGGCGCGCTAACGGTGGCGGGGGCGGCCTACGGATGGGTGGCGGTGACCGGCGCGCGCAGGCAGCCCGCCGCGCCCGCTTTTGCATCAAGGTTCATGACGGTCGCCGAGATGCAGGCAACCGGGGCGCTGATCGTCGATATCCGCAGGCCCGACGAATGGGCCGAAACCGGGGTGATCGATGGCGCAAGGCTGGTGACCTTCGCAAGTCCGCAGAGCTTTTTGAACGTTGTCGGCCCCGAGCTTGCCGATGGGCGCGCGCTGATTCTGATCTGCCATTCGGGCAACCGCAGTTCACTTGCCGCCGAAGCTTTGGCGAGCATGATCCCGAACCCGATCACCTCGGTCGCGGGCGGCATGAGCCAGCAGGTCGCGCAGGGCTACCAGACGGTGCGCGCGGACTGCGCCATCTGTTGAAAGCGCAACCCCGCCGGAGCGACCCGGCGGGGCTGGTCGCCCCTGAATGTCAGAGCTTCAGCGCCGGGATGATCTGTTTCTTGCGGCTCATCAGGCCGGGCAGAACCACGCTGTCGTCGGCCACCTTGCAGGCAAACGAGGCTTCGGCGATCTGCTTGACCAGCGCATTCGGCACCAGCAGCGTCGCCTCTTCGCGCAAGATGTCGATGATGAAGAGCAGCACCTGATCGGCACCATCCGCAGCAGCGACGCCCGGCATTGCCGCCATCAGTGCCGCCTTGCGGTCGAGCAAAAGCTGCGGCGCGGTGGTTTCCAGCACCGAAACCCGCAGATGCTTGCCCGCGACTTCATATTCCTTGCTGTCCATGCGCAGCAGTTCCGCATCCGAGAAGGCCGAAACGTCGGACTTGGCGGCGAAAAGCTCGGCGGCGTAGTCGGGGATGGAGATGTGCAGATCGTGTGCCAGCTTCTCGGCCACGGCGCGGTCATGGCCGGTAGTGGTCGGGCTGCGGAATTCGAGCGTGTCCGAAAGGATGCACGACAGCATCGCGCATTTGATCGGATCGGGCATTCTTGCGGCACTTTCGCCCATCAGATCAAAAAGCACGGTGGCGGTGCAGGCAAGCGGGCGAATGGTGACCTCGATCGGTGCCTTGGTCTTGATGCCACCGGCGAGAAGGTGGTGGTCGATGATGCCGATCACGTTCGCTTCGTTGATCGAGGGCGGCAGCTCGGCGGGGTTGTTGGTATCGACGATCACCACCTTTTCGCCCGCCGCCACATCGGCGATGATCGGCGGCCTCGGCAGGTTCCAGCGCTTGAGCACGAAGGCGGCCTCGGTGTTGGGCTCGCCCAGCAAAACCGCGCGGGCGGGGGTGTTTTTCACCGCCGTCAGATACCAGGCCCAGATGATCGGCGAGCAGGTGGCGTCGGTATCGGGGGATTTGTGGCCAAGAACGGTAATCATGATATGCCTCACATGCGATGGTTAGCCGCGTTATAGGGGCTGGCACCGGGCTTGTCACTTGCCGCGATGCAGCAATCAGCGGGTGATGGGCAGGCGGGTCAGGGCAAAGCCCTCGGCTTCGAGCAGCGCCAGCAGGCCAGCTTCGCCGGGCAGGTGCAGCGCGCCGGAGGCAACCAGCACTGGTCCGCGCCCGGCAGCGGCGAGGATGGGTGCCAGCCAGGCCCGGTTGCGCCGAGCGATCAGAAGGTCTTCGGCAAGCCGCATCTGGGCTTCAACCACAGCGGCGGCCATGCCCGAACCGGTCAGCGCATCATGGCGGGTGAATTCCCAGATCAGCCGGGTTTCCTCGGCGAAATAGGCATCGGCGAGGGTGGCCGTATAGTCATCGGAAGCTTCGGCGGTGATCAGCGCCGCCCGGATCAGGTCGATCTGGTCGCCATCGGGGATCAGGTCAAACAATGTCAGCGCGGCGTCATAGGGTTCCATCGCCAGCACCGGAAGCCCGCGCGCCCTTGCCTCGGCGATCAACCGACCGTCAAGACCCTCGCGCCCCGCCGCCACCTCGCCCAGCGCGCAAGGCGAAAGCGACAGTGTCATCGCGGCATACCAGGGCTTGAACTTGGCGGCGAGAAAACCAGGCACGCCGCGGGCGCGCATGGCATCGGCGAGGCGCTGCCAGTCAGGTGCCGACATGCGGTCCGGCAGGGTCGGGCCGCTCGGCACGAAAAAGAGATCGAGCCGTTCCGACAGGGCCTGCTTGAGCAGCAGCTCTTCCTCGGGTCCGGCCTCGACCAGAAGCGTGCGGGCGCTGGCGAGCACCGGCTGCAATGCGGCCATGCTGGCTTCATGCCGGGGGTCGTCAAAATGGAAGGTGCCGACCAGCGTGATCCGCTCGATCCCGCGCTCCGCCCGCCAGAGCAGGCCTTCGGCATGAGGAACCTGCGCGGCACGGTGCCGAAGCTCGGCGCGGATTTCGGGGGAAAGCGCATCAAACAGGTTTGCGCCAGCGCAGGCCGCCTTTGCGCCAGCCGCCGCCATGAGGCAGACCGCGGCCATGGCGAGGGATCGGAGCAAGGTTCGGGCGGCGCGCATGGGCCAAGGGTGCCACGCATTTCCGCCCGCGCCAAGCTCTGTCGCGAAACTGCATTTTATCCTTGCAGGCCCGTTGACAGGTCGGGAACGGTTGCCTATCTCAGCCCTGCTGGCACTCGCCCTGGGTGAGTGCCAATTTCATGCAACACGAGAACCAACGGAGCTTTCACATGGCTTTCAAACCGCTGCACGACCGCGTTCTGGTCCGCCGCGTTCAGGGCGAAGAAAAGACCAAGGGCGGTCTGATCATCCCCGATAACGCAAAAGAAAAACCCGCCGAAGGCGAGATCATTTCGGTCGGCGAGGGCGCGCGCAAGGACTCGGGCGAGCTGATTGCCCCCTCGGTAAAGGCGGGCGACCGCATTCTGTTCGGCAAATGGTCGGGCACCGAGGTCACGCTCGACGGCGAAGAACTGCTGATCATGAAGGAAAGCGATATCCTCGGGATCATCGCCTGATGGCGACCGGCTCGGCGTTCTCGCCTGAGCCGCCGCCTTGCCCCAACGCAATCTTGAAAACAGGAGCAGACACATGGCTGCCAAGGAAGTCAAGTTTTCCACCGATGCCCGCGACCGCATGTTGCGCGGCGTCAACATTCTCGCTGACGCGGTAAAGGTTACCCTCGGCCCGAAAGGCCGCAACGTGGTGATCGAAAAATCCTACGGCGCGCCGCGCATCACCAAGGACGGGGTGACGGTCGCCAAGGAAATCGAGCTTTCGGACAAGTTCGAGAACATGGGCGCGCAGATGGTGAAGGAAGTCGCTTCCCGCACCAATGACGAAGCCGGCGACGGCACCACCACCGCCACCGTGCTCGCCCAGGCGATCATCAAGGAGGGCCTGAAATCGGTCGCCGCGGGGATGAACCCGATGGACCTCAAGCGCGGCATCGACCTTGCCACCACCCGCGTCGTGGAAGCGATCAAGGCTGCCGCGCGCCCGGTGAAAGACAGCGATGAAGTGGCTCAGGTTGGCACCATTTCCGCCAACGGCGAGGCCAACATCGGCCGCATGATCGCCGATGCGATGCAAAAGGTCGGCAACGAGGGTGTCATCACCGTCGAAGAAAACAAGGGCATGGAGACCGAGGTCGAAGTGGTCGAAGGCATGCAGTTCGACCGTGGCTACCTTTCGCCCTATTTCGTCACCAACGCCGACAAGATGGTGGCCGAGCTTGAAGACGCGCTGATCCTGCTGCACGAAAAGAAACTCGGCTCGCTGCAACCGATGGTGCCGCTCTTGGAATCGGTGATCCAGTCGGGCAAGCCGCTGCTGATCATCTCGGAAGATGTCGAAGGCGAGGCGCTGGCGACCCTGGTGGTCAACAAGCTGCGCGGCGGCCTCAAGATCGCTGCCGTGAAGGCACCGGGCTTTGGCGACCGCCGCAAGGCGATGTTGCAGGACATCGCGATTCTGACCGGCGGTCAGGTGATTTCCGAAGACCTTGGCATGAAGCTTGAAAATGTCGGGCTCGACATGCTTGGCAAGGCCAAGAAAGTCTCGATCACCAAGGACACCACGACGATCATCGACGGCGCTGGCGACAAGGCCGAAATCGAAGCCCGCGTCGCCCAGATCCGCACCCAGATCGAAGATACCACCTCCGATTACGACAAGGAAAAACTGCAAGAGCGCGTCGCCAAGCTGGCGGGCGGGGTTGCGGTGATCCGGGTTGGCGGCATGACCGAGACCGAAGTGAAAGAGCGCAAGGACCGGGTTGACGATTCGCTCAACGCGACCCGTGCGGCCGTGCAGGAAGGCATCGTCGTTGGCGGTGGCGTGGCACTGGTCCAGGCCGCGAAACTGCTGGCGAAAATGACCGGCGCAAATGCCGATCAGACCGCAGGCATCGCGATCGTGCGCAAGGCGCTGGAAGCGCCGCTGCGCCAGATCGCGGAAAACGCGGGCGTCGATGGTGCCGTGGTTGCGGGCCGGGTGCGCGACAGCAAGGATCCGACCTTCGGCTTCAACGCGCAGACCGAAGAATTCGGCGACATGTTCAAGTTCGGCGTGATCGACCCGGCCAAGGTGGTGCGCACGGCGCTGGAAGACGCGGCCTCGATCGCTGGCCTGCTGATCACCACCGAAGCGATGGTTGCCGAGAAGCCCGAGCCGAAATCGGCCCCGCAAGGCGGCGGCATGGGCGGCATGGGCGGCATGGACGGCATGATGTAAGCCGATCCAACCGGATCGCTTGCCGGAAAGGGCACCTTCGGGTGCCCTTTTTCGTGCTCAGCGGGGGGATATTTTGACCAAGGCAGGCGGCGGGCGGCGTGATATCTTCGCGTTGTCGTGAAAAGGCAATTTCCCGGTTGCGCGAAACAGTTGCGGCGGCTTTCGCTACGGCATGCGCCTTTTCACCCTGACCACACTGACAATGTTCGCCTTTGCCGCCAATTCGGTGTTGAACCGGCTCGCGGTCGGCGGCGAACTGATCGGGCCGCTGGGTTTCGCGATGCTGCGGCTTCTGGCCGGGGCTGCAATGCTTGGCGCTTTGGTGGGGCTGCGCCACGCCCGATCCGGGACAGCGCCAAAAGCGCCAAGGCAGATCGCGCAAACGGCGCTCGGGGCGGGGTCGCTGCTGGTCTATCTCTTTGGCTTCTCGCTTGCCTACGGCGCGCTTGACGCAGGCGGCGGGGCGCTGATCCTGTTCGGTGCGGTGCAGATAACCATGTTCGCGGGCGCTTTCATGCTGCGCGAGCCGGTGCCATGGCACCGCTGGGCGGGGTCGGCGCTCGCTTTCGGCGGGCTGGTGGTGTTGCTGGTGCCGGGCGGGGGCGGCGATCCGCCCGGGCTGCACGCGGCGGCAATGGCAGTGGCGGGCATCGGCTGGGGCATCTATTCGCTGGCCGGGCGCGGCACCCGCGATGCGCTTGGCGCGACCGCCGCAAACTTCATTTTCGCGGTGCCGGTTGGTGTTGCGCTTGCGCTGAGCCTTGGCCTCGGTGCCATGACGGCGGCAGGGGCGGCACTTGCCGCGCTCTCGGGTGCCCTGGCCTCGGGCGCAGGTTATGCGCTTTGGTATGCGCTGCTGCCGCGCCTCGGGGCGGCGCGCGGTGCCGTGGCACAGCTTACCGTTCCGCTTATCGCTGCGGCAGGTGGCGCGGTGCTGATCGGCGAGCCGATCTCGTGGCGCTTCGGCGTGGCCTCGGCTTTGGTGCTGGGTGGCGTCGGGTTTGCAGCGCTTTCTCGTCACAGCTACCGAAGCTGAGCCCCGGCGGCAAAAGGTTTGTTTTCTGTCGCATTTCCATGTATCGTAGCGCCGCGACGCTTTCTTCATCGACCCGCTGTTTCCTCACGGTTCAGTTTTCGATCCAGATGAGACTGAGCCGGGCCATCGCATCTTGCGGATGGCGAAACAGAAACGGGAGATCTCACGATGGCCAAAGGCACCGTGAAATGGTTCAACGCCACCAAAGGCTTCGGCTTCATTGCCCCGGAAGGCGGCAAGCGTGATGTGTTCGTGCACATCTCGGCGCTGGAGCGCGCAGGCATTCGCCAGCTGGATGACGGCCAGGCTGTGACCTTCGACATCGAATCCGGCCGCGACGGCCGCGAATCGGCGACGAATCTGGCGCTCGCCTGAGCTTTCAGGCAAAGAATGCGGATCAGGGCACCTTCGGGTGCCCTTTTTCATTGCGCCCACGGTGCTGCGGGCGCGGTCATTCGACCTCCCAATCGTCCTCGCTGCCGAGCGCGCCGATTGCCAGCCAGTCAGCGCGCACCCGCGCCACCCGGCTGTCGCCCCAGGTGCGGAACACGATCACGAAGCCTTCCGCGGTCACCATGTCGGCGGAAAGGTCCATCCGGCCGTTGTGCTTTTGGTCAACATCCCACATCGACAGGCTGACCTGCACTGCGGGCGGGGCGCGGAATGGCTGCGAGAAATCGACAAGACGGCGCAATTCGCGCGGGCCTTCGCCGGTCCACATCGCGCCGCCGTCGAGATAGTCCGAGAACAGGATCTGCGAACCCTGCTCGATGCCGACCTCATGGTTGCCCAGACGCTGCATTCGCCACGCTCCCTTCGCCTGCAAGCTGTAGCTTGGCGGGCGCAAAGAAAAAAGCCCCGGCGCGAACCGGGGCCTCAAGCGTTGCGCGGGGCTATCAAAGCCCGATCTGGGTGCCCAGCGCTTCCATGTCAGCCAGAAGCTTGACCGCCTCATCGACCATATGATGCGGTGCCGCAGCGCGCGCGGCGCGCGCATCGGCCACCAAAGCGGCCATGATCGCGCTTGTCACCTCGGCTTTGGGCAGGCCGCGCTCGGCCAGAACCGTCACCGCATCGGCGCTGATTTCGGCAAAGCCGCCGGTCACCGCATAGTCGGCGGTGCCTTCGGCCGAAACCACGGTCAGAATGCCGGGGCGCAGCGTGGTGATCAGCGCCGCATGGCCGGGCATGGCGGTCAGATCGCCGTCTGCCCCCGGAATGCGCACTTCGCGCGCCGCAACCGAGGCCAGACGGCGCTCGGGCGAGACCAGATCGAACTGCATCGTATCGGCCATCTCTCCGCCCTCCTCAGGCTGCTTCGGCGGCCAGACGCTGCGCCTTGGCGACCACTTCCTCGATGCCACCGACCATGTAGAAGGCGGCTTCCGGCAGATGGTCGTATTCGCCCGCGACCACCGCCTTGAACGACTTGATCGTGTCTTCCAGCGGCACCTGCTTGCCATCCGAGCCGGT
The DNA here is from genome assembly GCF_030684035.1 of Phaeovulum sp. GTDB lineage: Bacteria > Pseudomonadota > Alphaproteobacteria > Rhodobacterales > Rhodobacteraceae > UBA6213. Next base: position 17,926 of record NZ_JAUXPI010000022.1, read on the forward strand.
GAACACCTTGGCCACGTCGAACGGCTGGCTGAGGAAACGCTGGATCTTGCGGGCACGCGCCACGGTCAGCTTGTCGTCCTCGCTCAACTCGTCCATGCCGAGAATGGCGATGATGTCTTGCAGCGACTTGTAGCGTTGCAGGATCTGCTGCACGTCGGTCGCCACCTTGTAGTGCTCGGCACCGATGATTGCCGGGTCCAGAAGGCGCGAGGTCGAATCGAGCGGGTCCACGGCCGGGTAGATACCCAGCTCCGAAATGGCGCGGCTGAGCACGGTGGTCGCATCAAGGTGGGCAAACGAGGTCGCGGGGGCCGGGTCGGTAAGGTCATCGGCAGGCACATAGATTGCCTGCACCGAGGTGATCGAGCCGGCACGGGTCGAGGTGATGCGCTCTTGCAGCGTGCCCATGTCGGTGGCGAGTGTTGGCTGGTAGCCCACGGCCGAAGGGATCCGGCCCAGCAGCGCCGACACTTCGGAACCCGCCTGGGTGAAGCGGAAGATGTTGTCGACGAAGAACAGCACATCGGTGCCCGACTGGTCGCGGAACTGCTCGGCCAGGGTCAGGCCGGTCAGCGCCACACGCATCCGCGCGCCCGGCGGTTCGTTCATCTGACCGTAAACCAGCGCCACCTTCGACTCTTCCATGCTGTCGAGGTTGATAACGCCGGATTCGATCATTTCGTGGTAAAGGTCGTTGCCCTCGCGGGTCCGCTCTCCGACACCCGCGAACACCGAAAAGCCCGAGTGCACCTTGGCGATGTTGTTGATCAGTTCCATGATCAGCACGGTCTTGCCCACACCGGCACCGCCGAAGAGGCCGATCTTGCCGCCCTTGGCGTAGGGGGCCAGAAGGTCGATCACCTTGATGCCGGTTACCAGCACAACGCTTTCGGTGGATTGCTCCGAAAACGCCGGGGCGGGCTGGTGGATGGAGCGGGTCATTTCCCGCGACACCGGGCCCTTTTCATCGACCGGCTCGCCGATCACGTTGATGATCCGCCCCAGCGTGGCGTTGCCCACCGGCACGGTGATCGGGCCACCGGTATCGGTAACCTTCTCGCCGCGCACCAGGCCTTCGGTGGCGTCCATCGCCACCGCGCGGACGGTGTTTTCGCCAAGGTGCTGCGCCACTTCAAGGATCAGCCGCTTGCCGTTGTTGTGCGTTTCGAGCGCATTAAGAATTGCCGGCAGGTTGTCTTCGAACTGCACGTCGACGACGGCGCCGATCACCTGGGTGATTTTGCCAACTGCTATTGCCATGTCGTTTTCTCTCCGGTTCCGTCAGAGCGCCTCGGCGCCCGAAATGATTTCGATGAGCTCTTTGGTGATCGCGGCCTGGCGCGAGCGGTTGTACTGGATCGTCAGCTTGTCGATCATCTCGCCCGCATTGCGCGTGGCGCTGTCCATTGCCGACATCCGGGCACCCTGCTCCGAGGCACCGTTTTCCAAGAGCGCGGTGAACACCTGCGTGGCCACGCCACGCGGCAGAAGGTCAGCCAGAATGGCTTCTTCGCCGGGCTCGTAGTCATAGCCCGCAGCCGCCTGCGCCGCCCCTTCGAACGCCGCCGGAATGATCTGGCGCGGGGTCGGGATCTGCGCGATCACCGATTGGAAGCGGTTGTAGTAAAGCGTTGCCACGTCAAACTCGCCCGCCTCGAAGCGGCCAAGAATGTCATGGGCGATCGCCCGGGCGGTATCATAGCCCATGCGCTTCACTTCGGTCAGATCGACATGGCCGACAAAATGCCTGCCATATTCCCGCTTGAGCTGCTCGCGGCCCTTCTTGCCGACGGTCAGGATCTTCACCGTCTTGCCGGCCGCCAGAAGCTCGTTGATGCGGGCGCGGGCAAGCCGCACGATGGTCGAGTTGAAACCGCCGCAAAGCCCGCGCTCGGCGGTCATCACCACCAGAAGGTGGGTCTGGTCCGAGCCGGTGCCGCGCAACAACCTTGGCGCGCCGTCGGAAGCGCCGACCGAGGCGGCAAGCCCTGCCATCACGGCGGTCATCCGTTCGGCATAGGGCCGCGCGGCCACGGCGGCGTCCTGTGCCCGGCGCAGCTTTGCCGCCGAGACCATCTGCATCGCCTTGGTGATCTTGCGCGTGTTCTTGACGCTCGCGATCCGGTTTTTCAGGTCCTTAAGGCTGGGCATGCCCCACTCCTCTCACGCGCTCAGGCGAAGGTCTTGGCGTATGTGTCCAGCGCGGCGCGGATCGCTTTTTCAAGCTCGCCCGCCACCTTGCGGTCGTTGTTGGTGATATCGGCCAGAAGTTCGGCATGGTTGGCACGCAAATGCGCCATCAGCCCCGCCTCGAACCGGCCCACATCCTTCACGCCGATGCCATCAAGGTAACCCTTGGTGCCCGCGAAGATCGCAATCACGATCTCGGCGTTGGTCAGCGGCGAATATTGCGGCTGTTTCATCAACTCGGTCAGCCGCGCGCCACGGTTCAAGAGCTTCTGCGTCGCCGCATCAAGGTCGGAGCCGAATTGCGCGAAAGCCGCCATCTCGCGGTATTGCGCAAGTTCCAGTTTCACCGGACCCGCCACCGATTTCATCGCATTGGTCTGTGCCGAGGAACCGACGCGCGACACGCTGAGGCCGGTGTTCACGGCCGGGCGGACGCCCTGATAGAAAAGTTCGGTTTCAAGAAAGATCTGGCCATCGGTGATCGAGATCACGTTGGTCGGAATGAAGGCCGAAACGTCGCCGCCTTGCGTCTCGATGATCGGCAGCGCCGTCAACGAACCGCCACCGAAGTCATCGTTCAGCTTGGCCGAACGTTCCAGCAGACGCGAGTGCAGATAGAACACGTCGCCCGGATAGGCTTCACGCCCCGGCGGGCGGCGCAGCAGCAGCGACATCTGGCGGTAGGAAACGGCCTGCTTGGACAGGTCATCATAGATGATCAGCGCATGGCGGCCCGAATCGCGGAAGTATTCGGCCATAGCGGTCGCCGAATAGGGCGCGAGGAATTGCAGCGGTGCCGGGTCCGAGGCGGTGGCCGCGATCACGGTGGTATATTCCATCGCGCCGGCTTCTTCGAGTTTCTTCACCAACTGCGCCACGGTGGAGCGCTTTTGCCCGATCGCGACATAGAAGCAATGCAGCTTCATCTTCGGGTTCAGGTCGTTGTAGCTTTTCTGGTTCAGGATGGTATCAAGCGCGATCGCGGTCTTGCCGGTCTGGCGGTCGCCGATGATCAACTCGCGCTGGCCACGGCCGATCGGGATCATCGCATCGACCGACTTGAGGCCGGTCGCCATCGGCTGGTGCACCGATTTGCGCGGAATGATGCCCGGTGCCTTCACGTCGGCGACGCGCCGCTCGGTGGTGTTGATCGGGCCCTTGCCGTCAATCGGGTTGCCGAGGCCATCGACCACGCGGCCCAGAAGCGCCTCGCCCACCGGCACGTCCACAATGGCTTTCGTGCGCTTGACGGTATCGCCTTCCTTGATATCGCGGTCAGAACCGAAAATCACGATGCCGACGTTGTCAACCTCAAGGTTGAGCGCCATGCCGCGGATGCCGCCGGGAAACTCGACCATCTCGCCCGCCTGGACGTTGTCGAGGCCGTGCACGCGCGCAATACCGTCGCCGACGCTGAGCACGCGGCCAACTTCTGCGACCTGGGCATCCTGCCCGAAGTTCTTGATCTGCTCTTTCAGGATCGCAGAGATCTCAGCAGCTTGGATTCCCATTATCCGACCTCTTTCATGGCATTTTGCAAGGAAGCGAGCTTGGACTTGACCGAAGTGTCGATCATTTTCGAGCCCAGCTTCACGATCATGCCGCCGATGAGGCTTTCATCGACAGCGACATTCAGTTTCACCGTCTTGCCGGTCTGCTTGGCGAGCGTCGCGGCGAGTTTCTTGGCCTGCGCCTCGCTCAGCGCCTGCGCGGCGGTAACCTCGGCGGTCACTTCACCCTTGGCTTCGGCAATGCGGGCGCGCAGGCTGGCAAGCAGATGCGGCAGCACGAAAAGGCGGCGCTTGTCGGCCAGCAGCGCCAGCGAATTGGCGGTGACCGCTGCCAGCCCCATCTTGGCCGCAAGTGCCGCGACAGCGCGGCCCTGGGCGTCGCGCGCATAAAGCGGCGAGGCGATCAGGTCGCGCAGGTCTGCGCTGTCGGCAAGTGCCGTTTCAAGCGCCGCCACATCGGATTCGAGCGCGCCTAGCGCCTTGGTTTCTTGCGAAAGCTCGAATATGGCCGAGGCATAACGCCCGGCTATACTCGCGGAAATCGAAGCTGGTTCGGACACATCCACCCTTCCGATATTTGCGCCGGTCCGCTGTCGCAGACCGCAGGCCCCCCGTGGCGTGCAAGTGGTCCTGCACGTCTGATTTCGGCGCGGGTGTAGCAGAGCACCTTGGCCCCCGCAACCGTCTTGGGCGGAGGTTTTTCGCCACCATGGCCGCTATTTTTGGCGGCGGCGCATTGTTTGCGGTCGCAGCCGCGGATGCGGGCGCTAACAGCCGCGGCACCGCCGCCCACACTGCGGCAGAACCCCGAGGATTGGCGCGGCAAAGGCGGGTGATTCACCCTGCGCACGCGGCCCGACAAGGGCGCGCCGCGCTTGTGGCGGACCCAGTTTTGCACGATAGTCCTCATCGCGGGTGGTCAAGCCCGCAGCCCGGAGGCTCCATGACCAGCGATCCCTATGCTGCGCTCGGCGTGACCAGATCGGCGAGCGCCGCCGAGATCAAGAAGGCCTATCGCAAGATCGCCCGCAGCGCCCACCCGGATCTGAACCCCGACGACAAGACCGCCGAGGCGCGTTTCAAGGCCGCATCCGCCGCCTATGACCTGCTCAAGGACCCCGAGACAAGGGCGCGTTTCGACCGCGGCGAGATCGACGCCAGCGGTGCCGAGCGCGCGCCGCGCACCTACTACCGCAATTATGCCGAAGCGCCGGGCAACCCCTATCGCGGGGGCCAGCGCGCCGAAGACTTTCCCGACGTTTCCGACATCTTCGCCGAGTTTCTCCGCCAGCAGGGGCAGACCGGCAGCGCGCGGTCTTCGCAGGGGTTCCGCGCTGGCGGGGCCGACATGCGCTACACGATGGAGGTGCCGTTTCTCGATGCCGTCAATGGCGGCAGCACCCGCATCACCCTGCCCGATGGCAGCATGCTGGATGTGAAGATCCCCGCAGGCACCGCTGACGGCCAGACCCTGCGGCTGCGCGGCAAGGGCGCACCGGGGCTTGGCGGCGGCCCGGCGGGGGATGCCTATGTGACCCTGACGGTGCGCCCGCATCCGCTTTATCGCCGCGACGGCAACGATATTCTGATGTCCCTGCCGATCACCATCGACGAGGCGGTGCTTGGCGGCAAGGTCGAGGTGCCGACCCCCGGCGGTGCGGTCAGCGTGACCATTCCGGTTGGCGCGAGCAGTGGCCAGACCCTGCGGCTGCGCGGGCGCGGGGTGAAATCTGCGGGCGGCGGCGCGGGTGATCTGAAGCTCGAATTGCGGATCGTGGCACCGCCGAAGGTTGACGAGGCGCTGGCGGAGTTCCTGCGCGACTGGCGCAAGACCCACGCCCATGACCCGCGCAAGGGGATGCGGACATGACCGACCGATATTCCGAAGCCGAGGCGGTTGCGGCAGTTGCCCGCCTGACCCGAAGCCAGCTTGTCGCCTTTGTCGAGGCCGAGGTGGTGGTGCCCGAGCGCACCGAGGCGGGGTTCATGTTTCGCCAGATCGACCTTGCCCGGATGGAATTGCTGTGTGAACTCTGCGAGCAGTTCGACCTTGCCGATGACGCGCTCGGCATGGTGATTTCGCTGGTCGATCAGATGCACGGGCTGCGCGGAGAGCTGCGCGCGGTGCTCGCGGCGATCGATGCCGAGCCCGACGAGGTGCGCGCCAGAATTGCCCAGGCGTTGCGCAGCGCCCGCATTTTGTAAACGGCAACCAGGCGGCGGCTCCGCGCGGCCCCGCTGCCGGGCATTCAAGCCGGTTTGGCGCTGGGGCGCGGTTGCCCTTCGAGTACGCGCAGCGGGCGCCGCACCGCCTCGCCAAGCCCGCCACGGCGCGGTGCGTGAAGCTGTTTCGAGACTTCCAGCATCACCACCCCCGCTGCCAGAAACCCCGAAACCTGCTGCCCCATGCGTTCCCACATCGGCGCGGAGCGCAACCAGAAGCGGCGATGCGAGGGCGGAATGTAAAGCGCCGCCGCTTGGCGTTCGGGAACAAAGCCTGCGGCGCGGGCCTGCGCGTCAAGCTGGCCAAGCGTGTAGGGCCGCCCGCAGCCAAATGGCGTGCCCTCGCGCGGGGCCCAGAGTCCGGCGCGGTTCGGCACGATGAAAAGCGCGCGCCCGCCGGGGCCAAGCACCCGCCACGCCTCGGCCATCAGCGCGCTGGCGTTATCCGATGTCTCGAGCCCGTGCAGCATCACAATGCGGTCTGCCATGCCGGTTTCCAGCGGCCAGCGGACTTCATCGCAAAGCACCGAAACATTGGGCAGGCCCGTCGGCCAGGGCATCACCCCCTGTTCGGCGGGCATCAGCCCGATCACCCGGCGCGCGTGCTCAAGGTAAGGCCGCAGGAGCGGCACCGCAAAGCCGAAGCCTACCACGGTCAACCCGGTCATCTCGGCCTGACCGGCGGGCCAAAGCCCAAGCACCCGGTCGCGCACAGCCCTTTGCGCCGCCCGGCCAAGCTGGGTTCGGTAGTAGAAATTGCGCAGGTCGACCACGTCGAGGTGCATGGCAGTCTTCTTTCTGGCCCGGTCGCCGGGGTCTGGCGCAAAGGTGGGGCGGCGCGGCGCGCGATGCAAGCGCGATGCGGTGCCCGCTTGCCTTGGGCCTGCACTTTTCGACAGGTGCAAGGTCCATTGCGCTGGCCGCGCGCTTGCGCGAAACTGCGCCTCCAGAATGCTTTTTTCGCGCGAGGATCATGCCGCTAGAACTTGTCGCCATCCCCTGCCTTGCCGACAATTATGCTTGGCTCGTGCACGACGCCGCCACCGATACCACGGTGGTGGTGGACGCGCCCGAAGCCGCGCCGATCCTGCATGAGCTTTATGCGCGCGGCTGGAAACTGAGCCATATTCTTCTGACCCATCACCACTCCGACCATATCCAGGGCGCGCCAATGCTGGAGGCAGCCACCGGCGCGCGGATGATCGGCGCGGATGCGGATGCCTACCGCCTGCCGCCGCTGACCGAAGCGGTGGCACCGGGCGATGTCATTCCAATCGGCATGCAGGCGGTCGAGGTGATCGGCGTTCCCGGCCACACACTCGGCCACCTCGCCTTTCATTTTGCCGGTGCCGGCCTTGCCTTTACCGGCGACAGCCTGATGGGCTGGGGCTGCGGCAGGTTGTTTGAAGGCACACCGGCGCAAATGCTCGGCTCGCTGCACCTGCTTGCGGCGCTGCCCGCCGATACGCGGATTTGCCCGGGGCACGAATACACGCTCAGCAATGGTCGATTTGCCCTGAGCCTTGAGCCCGGCAAGCCCGAACTCGTGGCGCGCATGAAGGCGGCGCAAACCCTGCGCATGGAATCACGCCCGACCCTGCCGGTGCCGCTGGCGCTCGAACGCGCCACCAACCCGTTCCTGCGCGCCGCCGACCCTGCCCTTGCCGCCGCAATCGGCATGGCGGGTGCCGATGAGCTTGCCGTATTCACCGAACTGCGCGCCCGCAAGGACCGTTTCTGAGCCCGCCCCGGCCCGGTTGCGATCACATTTTCAGCACCGATCCGCCCGGCTGCGGCAAATTGCCAAGAAAGGCCTTGAAGCGGCGCGATTTCCACCGAAGTTTAAGACCAATGAGACAGGGTCCGGCCGCGGCCACCGCCACGCGCCGCCGCCCGCTGAAAGGAGCACCGACGTGCCATCGTTCTCGACGACGCTCGAACAGGCCATTCACGGCGCTCTGGCGCTTGCCAATGCCCGCCGCCACGAACTCGCGACGCTGGAGCATCTCTTGCTGGCGCTGCTTGATGAACCCGATGCGGTGCGGGTGATGCGCGCCTGCGGCGTCGATCTCGACGATCTGCGGCGGGTGCTGACCGAGTTTGTCGATGACGAGCTTGCAACCCTTGTCACCGATGTCGAAGGCTCCGAGGCGGTGCCGACCGCCGCTTTCCAGCGCGTCATCCAGCGCGCCGCGATTCACGTTCAAAGCTCGGGCCGCTCCGAGGTTACCGGCGGCAACGTGCTGGTGGCGATCTTTGCCGAGCGCGAATCGAACGCCGCCTATTTCCTGCAAGAGCAGGACATGACCCGCTACGACGCGGTCAATTTCATCGCCCATGGCGTCGCCAAGGACCCCGGTTTTGGCGAAAGCCGCCCGGTCGTCGGTGCCGACGAGGAACCTGCCGAGCCGTCCCAGTCGCAGCCCGACGCCAAGGATTCGGCGCTCGCCAAATACTGCGTTGACCTCAACGCGAAATCGAAAAAGGGCGAGATAGACCCGCTGATCGGGCGTGAGGAAGAGGTGGAGCGCTGCATTCAGGTGCTTTGCCGGCGCCGCAAGAACAACCCGTTGCTGGTCGGCGACCCCGGCGTTGGCAAAACCGCCATTGCCGAGGGTCTGGCGTTGAAGATCACCCGTGGCGAAACCCCCGAAATTCTGGCCAAGTCCACGATCTACTCGCTCGACATGGGCGCGCTTCTGGCCGGCACCCGCTACCGTGGCGATTTCGAAGAACGGCTGAAGGCGGTGGTCAAGGAACTGGAAGACCACCCCGACGCGATTCTGTTCATTGACGAAATCCATACTGTCATCGGCGCGGGGGCCACCTCGGGCGGCTCGATGGATGCCTCGAACCTGCTCAAGCCCGCGCTGCAAAGCGGCAGCCTGCGCTGCATGGGCTCGACCACCTACAAGGAATTCCGCCAGCACTTCGAAAAGGACCGCGCACTTGCCCGCCGGTTCCAGAAGATCGACGTGAACGAACCTTCGGTGCCCGACACGATCAAGATCCTGATGGGGCTGAAACCCTATTTCGAAAAACACCACGACCTGCGCTATACCAATGATGCGATCAAGGCGGCGGTCGAACTTGCCGCCCGCTACATCCACGACCGCAAGCTGCCCGACAAGGCAATCGACGTGATCGACGAGGCCGGGGCCGCGCAACACCTGCTGGCCGTCGCGAAGCGCCGCAAGACACTCGGTCCCAAGGAGATCGAGGCGGTGGTGGCAAAGATCGCCCGGATTCCACCGCGCAACGTTTCCAAGGACGATGCCGAGGTGCTGCGCGATCTTGAAAAATCGCTCAAGCGCGCGGTGTTCGGGCAGGACAAGGCAATCGAAACCCTCGCCAGCGCCATCAAGCTTGCCCGCGCCGGTCTGCGCGAGCCTGAAAAGCCGATCGGCAACTACCTTTTCACCGGCCCCACCGGGGTTGGCAAAACCGAAGTCGCCAAACAGCTTGCCGATGTGCTGGGGGTGGAGCTTCTGCGCTTCGACATGTCGGAATACATGGAAAAACACGCGGTTTCGCGCCTTATCGGCGCGCCGCCGGGCTATGTCGGCTTCGATCAGGGCGGCATGCTGACCGACGGCGTCGATCAGCACCCGCATTGCGTGTTGCTGCTCGATGAAATCGAAAAGGCGCACCCGGATGTCTACAACATCCTGTTGCAGGTGATGGACCACGGCAAGCTCACCGACCACAACGGCCGTCAGGTCGATTTCCGCAACGTGATCCTGATCATGACCTCGAATGCGGGTGCGGTGGAACAGGCCAAATCCGCCATCGGCTTTGGCCGCGCCCGGCGCGAGGGCGAAGACACGGCGGCGGTCGAGCGGGCCTTCAGCCCCGAATTCCGCAACCGGCTTGATGCGGTGGTCAGTTTCCTGCCGCTGCCGCGCGAGGTGATCTTGCGGGTGGTCGACAAGTTCGTGCTGCAACTCGAAGCCCAGCTTATCGACCGCAACGTGCATATCGAGCTGACCGCCGAAGCTGCCGACTGGCTGGCCGAAAGGGGCTATGACGAACGTATGGGCGCGCGCCCGCTGGGGCGCACGATTCAGGAGCATATCAAGAAGCCGCTGGCGGAAGAGCTGCTCTTTGGTCGGCTGACCAAGGGCGGCATCGCCAAGGTTTCGGTGCGCGACGGGGCGATTGTGATCGACGTCGAAGAGCCGCAGAGGCCCAAGCTTTCCAGCACCCGCCCGCCGCTGCTCACGGCGCAATGAGGCGGTTGGCGGCGGTTCTGGCGCTGGCACTTGCCGCCCCCGCGGGGGCGCAGGTGCCGCGCTTGGCGCTGCCGCTCGCCTGCGCGCTTGGCGAAACCTGCTACATCCGGCACTACCCCGACCGCGACCCCGGCGCGGGCGTGCGCGATCATGCCTGTGGCACCGCAAGCTACGATGGCCACGACGGCACCGATTTTGCGCTGCCCACGCTTTCGGCAATGGCCGCGGGCGTTTCGGTGCTGGCTGCCGCCCCCGGCACCGTCACCGCCAGCCGCGATGGCGAACCGGACGGGGACTTTGCCGCAGGCGCTGCGGTGGCGGGCAGGGAATGCGGCAATGGCGTGATGATCGACCACGGCGCGGGCTGGCAAAGCCAGTATTGCCACCTCGCGTCAGGCTCGGTCATGGTCGCACCGGGCGACAGGGTGGCGGCAGGCACCACGCTTGGCCGGGTCGGGCTTTCGGGCAAGTCCGAGTTCCCGCATCTGCACCTGACGCTGCGCCATAACGGCGTCACGGTGGACCCGTTCGCGCCCGACCCCGCCGCCACCTGCCCCGCCGATGCCGCCGCCGCGCTTTGGCAATTGCCACCCCCCTACCAGCCCGCCGGGCTGCTTGACCTTGGCCTCGGCTTGACCGCGCCTGAATATGCCAGCGTCAAGGCCGGGGCGGCGCGCGCCAATGTGCTGCCCGCCAAGGCACCGCAGCTGATCTTATGGGGCTACGGCTGGGGGGTTCGCGAAGGCGATGTGCTGGCGCTCACGCTCACCGGCCCAAAGGGTTACAGCTTTGCCCATGAGGCGCGGATAACGCGCGATCAGGCGCTTTTTTACCGCTACGCGGGGGCCCGCATCCCCTCGCCCGCGGGCTGGCCGCAGGGCAGCTACACCGCCACCGCGCGGCTGCTGCGCGCGGGCAGCGAAATCGATGCGCGGCAGGCGCAGTTTCGGGTGGAGGGTTGAGCGATGGAGGCCATGCAGCGCGCGATTCTGGATTGTGTCGCGGCGCGCGACGAGGTCGTGCTTTCCGGCAACAAGGAGAGCTTTTCCTACCTGCAGTTTCGCAATGGCATCTGGCTCCATACCAGCGGCGACACGATGACCCAGGAAAAGGAAATCAGCCAGGCAAGCGAGCAAGAGGTGCTGAGCGCGCTTTTCTGGAAGGTGCGCGATCGTACCGGGCATTATGGCCCTGATGACGGCGCTGTCACCTGGCAGGACGTGCTCGATTACTTTCGCAACGGCGGCTACTGAAACCCGCGGTCGGCCTCAGCCCGCATCAAGGTCGCCAAAGTGGCGGCCGTTGCGGATCAGCACATCCCAAAGCGCCTGCGGCTGCGGCGCTCCTAGGGAGGCAAGGCCGCGCAATTGCGCCCGCGTGGCAAGCATCCCCGCGGTATCGGCCAGATGCATCGGCCCGCCGCTGGCGCGCGGCAGGCCGAGCACATGGATCGCCACAAGGTCGATGTCGCCCGCCGCCAGCGCTACCCCCGATTGCAGCATTGCGGCACCCTCGTCGGCTAGCTCGGCCAGCACCCGCGCCCGGATCTGCGCCGGGCTGAGCGGCAGCGCGGCAATCCCCGCCTCGGCGCGCAGACCGGGCAGAAGCGCGGTAACTTCTGCCACCGCGCGGTCGGGTGCAGCACCCTCGCCACGGTAAAAGGTCGAGGGCTTGCCGACCAGCCTTTCGGCCAGCAGCCGCAGGCTGAGCGGCCCGGGTGTGCGCCCGAGCGCGCGCAGTTCGCCAATCACCCGCGGCAACCCCAGCCTGTCGGCGCGGCGAAACGGCGGATCGGCAAGCCCCAGCGCGGCATCGACCTGATCGGGCCGCGCCCCGGCCAGCACCGCGCGCTCGGCGGCCACATGGAGCCGCGCAAAAAGCCGCGCGGCGATGCCCCCTGGCGCGGCACCGCACCGCAGCGGCATGATCCGCGCCTGCGCCAGCGTCGCCGCGACCGACGCCATGAGCGGCGCGCCGAGCTTGGGGTCAGACCCGGCGTCGGGCACCAGTTCCGCCAATCCCGGCGCGACCACGCGCAGCGCCGGTGCTGCGGGGAAAGCCGCCGAAAGATCACCTTCCAGCACCAGCGGCATGCCCGCGGGCAAAACCGCCGCCGCGCCGTCGCGGCTCAGCACCCAGCCGCAGCCCACCAGATCGGCGGCACTGGCGGCAGGCTCGATGCGCGCCCAGGCGGCGGCGCGTGCCCCGGCGCTCAGCCGCCCCGCCGCCTCCGCCGCCTGCTGCTGGCGCGCCACCGATGCCAGTACCGTGGCCAGCGCGGCCTCGTCAGCCGCCCCCAGCACCACGCCGGTTCCCGCCGCGCTCAGCGCCTCGACCAAGGGCACAAAGGCAACGCTGGCGTCCCAGACCCCGACGCGCGGCACCACATCACCCGTCGCCACCTGTGCGCGCGCCGCAGCACCCCGCTCTGCCGCCGCCACATGGGCAAGTGCCTGAAAGGCGGGCGCGGTCTCCAGATCATCGCGCGCGACCTCGGCAAACTGAAGTGCCGCCGCTTGCGGCAGCAAAAGCGCCGCCTCGACGCTGTCGATCAGGCGCGTGCGGGCCATGCGCAACGCGCCCGGCACCTCGTGCAGCGCGCCCCGCGCCGCCGCAACCGCCGCCAGAAAAGCCGCCGCGTCAGCAAGGCCCGCGCCATCGGCGCGGCGCGGCGGCAGCGGGGTATCGGCACTTGCCACTGCCAACCCCTGCGCTACCGAAAGCGCAGCCGCCTCGGTATCGCCGGTTTCGACAACGCCGTCGATCAGCCCCAGCGCCGCCGCCTCGGCGGCGCTGATCGGGCGGCTCGCTTCGCCCAGCCTGAGCGCGGCACCCGCCCCAGCCAGCCGTGCGACGCCAAGCAAGAGACCGGCCTCGGGCAGGGTCGCGAGCGCTGGCTCTTGCAGCGCGAACAGGGTCTCGGGAGCGGCCAGACGCCAGCCCGCCGCAAGTGCAAGCCGCAGTGCGGTGCCGCCGATGCGCCCACCAAGCGCCATCACCACCGGCTTGCCCAGCCCCGCCAACGTGGCCGCAAGCCCGGCCATCTCGGGTGCGTCAACTTCGTTGCGGCGCTCGGCAACCGGGTCGGCGGCAACGGGCCAGCCGCCCGCCCCTGCCCGCAGCAGCACCGCCGACGCGGCACCGGAACCGGCAATCTCGTCAAGCGCGCGCGCAAGTTCGCCGCGCAGCCTTGCGTCAAAACCGGGGTCAGGCAGGCGCGCGTTCACTCCGGCTGCCGGCGCAAGGCTGACCACCGCCACACCACCGCGCAATTCCACTGTCACCCGCCGGTGCATGTCCACCCCTGTCAAGCCACCCCACGAAGCGGTGCCCAGCCAGAGTGTAGCCGCTTAAACCTGCAAGGAAAACGCTCAAAATCAGCACTCGCGGGCAGGTCAGTGCCGGTCAGCGGCGCGGGCATGGTTGCGGCAGAAGGGGGTTGCGGGAAGCGTGTCAAGCCTGGCTTCCGAAATCGGTTCGCCGCAGTAGGCGCAACTGCCATATTCACCCGCTTCGATGCGCTTCAGCGCCGCTTCAAGCATGCGGATCTCGGATTGCGCCGATTGCCCGAGGTCTTCCAGCACCTGCTCATCGGCGCGCTCGATTGCCAGTTCCTCCCAGTCGCGCGAGTCATGCGAAAGCAACTCGTCCCCGATCGTCGATATCCGCGATTGCAGATGCGCGAGGCGGGTCAGCAGCTGGGTTTTGCGTTTGGCGACGGATTTCATGATACGCTCCTTGCGGTTGGCCCATGCTGCGCGTTGCGGCACCCGATGACCATGACACAGGTCAAACCAGGTCGTTGCCGCAGTGCAGCGAAAATTGACTTGCATTGCCACCTGCGCCGCCTAGATTGCGCGCCGAAAGCCGAAACCGAGGGGATGCAATGCAGGCAGATTGGTGGTGGGGCCTTGCGGGCGGGTTGATGATTGGCACCGCGGCGGGGCTGTATCTTTTGCTGCATGGGCGCATTCTGGGTGCCAGTGGCATTATCGGCGGGCTGATCGACGGCAGCGGGCGCGACAACGCGCAGGAACGGCTGTGGTTTCTGGCAGGTCTCGTCGTGGTGCCGCTGCTGCTGGTGCCGCTTTATCATCGGGTCGAAACCCATGCGAGTTCCAGCCTGCCGCTGCTTGCCGTCGCCGGGCTGCTGGTTGGCATCGGCACCCGGCTTGCCAATGGCTGCACCTCGGGGCACGGCGTTTGCGGCATTTCGCGGTTTTCGCTGCGGGGCATCGTGGCGACCGCCTTTTACCTTCTGGGTGGCGGGCTGGCGCTGGTGATCGGTCGGCATCTTCTGGGGGTGATCTGATGCTGCGCAATCTTCTGGCGCTGGTCGCGGGCGGGCTTTTTGGTGCCGGGTTGCTGGTTTCGGGCATGGTCGATACCGCCAAGGTGCAGGGCTGGCTTGATGTATTCGGCATCTGGGACCCGACGCTGGCATTTGTGCTCGGCGGCGCGGTGGCACCGATGGTTCTGGTCTGGCGGCTGGCGAAGCGGCGGGAGAAATCGCTTCTCGGACTGCCGATGCCGCGCGACCTGCCGCTGCTGGTGGACCGCAACCTGGTGCTCGGCTCGCTCATGTTCGGCGCGGGCTGGGGAATCGCCGGCTTTTGCCCCGGCCCGGCGCTGGCCGCGCTTGGTTTTGGCGGCTGGCAGGTCTGGGTATTCGTGGCGGCAATGGCGCTTGGCATGGCGGCAAGCCCGCTCTTGCAGCGCAGGCTTGACCTGCTGGATGCCCCGGCCGAGGGCTGAGGCAAAGGTGCTGCCCGCGCCGCCGCGTCGCGGTGGTCGCGGCGCTCAGAACCCCGAACCCATCTTCAGAGGGGCCAGGGCGAAAGCCTCGGCTTCGGTATCGGCCGGGGCTGCCAATGGCAACGGTCCGGCACCGGGAAGGGGTGCGATCGGCTGCGGGACGGGCAGCGGCTTCGACCGGCTGGCAGGCTCAGCGCCGCCGCGCGGGGCAGCGCTGCGGGGCACCGCCACCGCCAGCAACCCGGGTTCCGCGGCCGGGGCGGCGGGTGCCGTATCGTCAGCCTCGGCCACCAGCCGCACCGCGCGAAAGCCCCGATTCTGGCCAAGCCGCCCATGCGCCAGAAGCCGGTGCCCGTAGCCTTCAAGCCGCAATTCCTCCAGCGCGGCGGCGGGCAGCGGCAACTCGCTGCCCGGTGCAAAGGTCAGCACCGCCGAAAGCGGCAGTGTCAGCCGATAGAGAACCGCGTCGAGCGTGACCGGGGCGTGCTGCACCACCCGCTCGATATCCGCCTGCCAGCGCGCCGCCTCGGCCTCTGCGGCGTCTGTTGCGCTGACGGTTTGCCCGCCCGTGCCCGGCACCCGACGCGGGCCGCCACCGCGCCCGGTGGCAGGCAGGGCCAGTACCAGCCCGCCCTTGCGCTGCCCGGAGGGACCAAGCGCCAGTTCCAGTTGCAGCACGCGAAACCCGGCATCTTCCAGCAGCAGGCCGAGCGGGCGCGGATCGTCGAGATACGAGGCATAGCGAAACCCCCCGGCCCAGACAATTTCGGGCAGCTCGGCGAGCATCTCCTCGAACCCGGCGAGGGCCGCATCGATGAAGCCCGCCGCCATCGCGGCATCGGTGCGGGTGGGGCGGCGGGCGGGCGGCGCGGTTGCACCAAGCCTGCCGGTGGTCTGCACCTCGATCAGCGCTGCCAGCAGCGACGGCGCAATCGCGGCAAGCCCCAGCCCCTCGGCCGGGCCCTCAAGCACCGCAAGCAGCGCGCGCTCCTCGATCGCCTCGGTCAGTTCGGCCAGCGAAAGCCGCCGCTCCTCGACCCGCAGCACGCGCAGCGCCAGCGCCATGCCATCCTGTGCGGCCTTGGCAAGCGACAGGCCAAGCGCGCGCGCCGCGGTCATCTGCGCAGGCCCGTGCGAAGCCCGCCCTGCCCCCGCCTTGCGTCGGATAACGCTATGCAGCTTGTCCTCGGTCATGCCTGCGCCCGGAGCGAGAGCCCCCTTGGCAGGTTTTGCCAGATCAGGGTTTACAAAGTGTTGAAAACCACCCCGAAGCGCCGCCCCGGCGCGCGCCGCCCCCGTGGCGCGCGCCGCAGGCACCGCGCGGCGCGCATCTCGCGCGACTCATGCAGATCATGCGCCGATTTCACCACCTCGCCTGCGCTTTGCCGTTGCCCCGCAGGGGCGCGCCCGGCCAAATTGACCGCCGGGGTCAGGTCGGCGTCGTTCGCCCCGCTCAGAATGTCGAAATCCGTCGCCGGAGGCGTCGCATCCGGGCGTAATGCTGGCGCGAGGAAGGAATCACCAATGGCCGAAATCACCCTTGTTCTCTGGCGCGACATCCCGGCGCAGGTCATTGCGGGCAAGGGCCGTGCGGCGGTGAAAAAGCCTTTGCCCGAACGCTTTGAGCAGGCAATCGACCGCTGCGCGATGAAGATCGGCGCGCAAGGGTCGGAAGCCTACATGGCCGAATGGCGCAAGGTGGCCCAAGCGGTGCATCCCGGCTCCGATGCCGAAGCCGCCGAGGCCGAACTGGCGCGCATTCTTGCCGAATACGACCCCGCGCGGCTTGCCGCACTTGTTGCAAACGATGGCTGGGAACCCCCCGCCCCTGACCGGAGGCCATGATGGCGCTTATGAATTTTCGCCGCGATGCGGCCCCCGATGCAGCCGCCGATCTTGGCCCGGTTCCGGCCTTTCTGGATGGGTTTTCCATCGAGGTGATGCCACGCACCGCGGCGGGGGTCGAAGATTTCAGCGCCATCCTGCCCGCCGGAACCCGCGTCTACATCGCCCATATCGACGGCACCCCGATTGCCGACATGGTGGCCTGCGCCGCGCGCCTGCGCCGCGAGGGATTCGAGCCGATGCCGCATTTTCCGGCGCGCCTGATCGCCTCCGAAGCCATCCTGCGCGACTGGGTGAACCGCTACAAGGCCGAGGCCGGAGTGCATCAGGCGCTGTTACTCGGCGGCGGCGTCAACACCCCTGCGGGCGATTACACCTCGGCGATGCAGATGCTTGAAAGCGGTGCCTTCGACGGCTTCACCCGGCTGCACATGGCGGGCCACCCCGAGGGCAACCGGGATATCGACAGCGACGGCGGCGACGCCATTGCCCTGCAGGCGCTGCGGCTCAAGCAGGAGTGGGCGGCCCGGTCAGATGCAAAAATGGCAATCGTCACCCAGTTCTGCTTTGAGCCCGCCCCGGTGATCGCCTGGGTGGACAAGCTGGCCAGCCTCGGCATCCATCTGCCGGTGCACATCGGCATCGCCGGCCCGGCAAAGCTGCAAACCCTGGTCAAATTCGCCATCGCCTGCGGTGTCGGCCCCTCGTTGCGCGTGTTGCAACGGCGCGCGCGCGACGTGACCAAGCTGCTTTTGCCCTTCGAGCCGGGCGAGATGGTCGCGGCGCTTGCCGCGCACAAGGCAGCCAGCCCGGCTTTCGGCATCGAATCGGTGCATTTCTTCCCGCTTGGGGGCATCAAGACCGCTGCCACCTGGGTGGCCGAGCACACAAAAGGCGAGACCGCATGACCCGCACCGTTCTGGAATCCAAATCGAAAACCGTAGTGATCGGCTTTGACGAGCCGTTTTGCGTGATCGGCGAGCGCATCAACCCGACCGGGCGCAAGAAACTGGCCGCCGAACTCGAGGCGGGCAATTACACGACCGTCGAGCTTGACGCGCTCGAACAGGTTGCCTGTGGCGCGATGGTGCTCGATGTCAACGCCGGGGTGGTTTACAACTCGAACCCCAACCCGAACGAGACCGAACCGCCGCTGATGGTGGCGATGCTGAAACTGGTGCAGGGCTTGGTCGATGTGCCGCTTTGCATCGACTCGTCGGTGCCCGCGGCGCTCGAAGCCGGGCTTGCGGCAGCCGAGGGGCGACCGCTGCTCAATTCCGTCACCGGCGAGGAAGAGCGGCTGGAGCGGGTGCTGCCGTTGGTGAAGAAATTCAACGTGCCGGTGGTGGCGATCTCGAACGACGACTCGGGCATTTCGATGGACCCCGAGGTGCGCTTTGCGGTGGCAAAGAAGATCGTCGAGCGCGCCGCCGATTTCGGCATTCCCGCGCATGACATCGTGGTTGACCCGCTGGTGATGCCGGTAGGAGCGCTGGCCAGCGCCGGGCGGCAGGTGTTTGAGCTGGTGCGCCGCCTGCGCGAGCTGGGCGTGAACACCACCTGCGGCGCCTCGAACATCTCCTTTGGCCTGCCCAACCGGCACGGCGTCAACGCCGCCTTCCTGCCGATGGCGATCGGCGCGGGCATGACCAGCGCCATCATGAACCCGGTCCGTTCGGTCGAGATGGAGGCAATTCGCGCCGCCAACATGCTGATGGATCACGATGCGAACGGCTTTGAATGGATCCGCTTTTCCCGCGTGCTCGAGGCAGTGAAAGAGGGCGCGACCTTCGCCGAGGCAAGCGCTGCGGCACTGGCCGCAGGTGGCGCACGCGGCGGGCGCAGGCGCGGGCGCGGGTAGCCGGGCGATTCGGGCGTGGTGCGGCGGCAAGGTACCGCCCGCCGCCTTTGCCCGGCGCTGACCCTAGGGGCCGTGCGCCGCTTTGACCGGGCCACAACATCTGCGCTCTCAAATCGAATACAGATTGTTTCCCAAGCTTTTGCTAGGTGAAGCTCGCGCAAAGGGGTAGTCTGACCCTCCGCGACTACGCTTGGGGTTTCATGCTGCTGCACCGGACCACGCTCTTCTTCTTTGCCGCCGCTCTGGCGGGTTGCGCGGCAGATTTGCCCGGCGGCACAACCGCGCGCGCAGCCTCGGAACTCCTGTCACCGCCGTTGATTGCCGGGTTCGACCCCGGCCCCGTCGGCCCGCCCCCGCGCCGCGCCGCCAGCAACGCCGAGATCGCGCGCGACTTTCTGGAACTCGCCTTCAGCCTTGAAAGCGGTCGCCGCCTGCCGGTTCTCACGCGTTTCGAAGAGCCCATAACCCTGGCGCTTGCCGGTGCCGTGCCACCCGGTGCTGGCGAAGAGGTGGCGGGGCTTCTGGCGCGTTTGCGTGGCGAGGCGGGCATTGCGATCTGGCAGGAACAGCGCGGCGCGGCGGCGATCACGGTCGAGTTTCTGCCGCGCCACGACATGCAGGCGCTGGTGCCCAATGCCGCCTGCTTCGTGGTGCCCGGGGTTTCGGGCTGGCAAGACTATCGCGCCCTGCGCGGCAGCAGTGCCACCGACTGGACCCTGCTTGCAACGCGCAGCCGGGTCTCGGTGTTCCTGCCCTCCGATGTCGCACCGCAGGAAATGCGCGACTGCCTGCACGAAGAAGTGGCGCAGGCGTTGGGGCCGCTCAACGACCTCTACCGGCTCACCGATTCGGTTTTCAACGATGACAACTTCCAGGCCGTGCTGACCCGCACCGATATGCTGGTGCTGCGGGTCTATTACGCGCCCGAACTGGCAAGCGGCATGACCGAGGCCGAGGTTGCGGCGCGCCTGCCGGCGCTTCTGGCGCGGCTCAATCCCGCCGGTGGCCGGGCTGCGGCACCGGCTCCGCAAATACCCACGCCACGCAGTTTCCAGACCGCGATCGACGCGGCACTGGCGGGCGGTGCCTCGACCGAAGTCCGCCGCTCCGCTGCGCGAAATGCGGTTTCGATCGCCACCGCTGCGGGCTGGAATGACGCGCGCGCAGGCTTCGCCTGGTTCGCGCTCGGGCGGCTCAGCGCCGCTTCCGACCCTGCCGCGGCGCGCGAAGCGTTGCTGATGGCTGCCGCCATCTATCGCCGCTTGCCGGGCGCAGCGATCCACTATGCCCATGTCGAAATGCAGCTTGCCGTGCTGGCGCTGGCCGCGCGCCAGCCGGAGGAAGCGCTGGCGCTGGCCGACCGCGCGCTTGGCCCTGCAATAGCCGCCGAAAACCCGGCACTTGCCGCAACCCTGCACCTGATCCGCGCCGAGGCTTTCGCGGCGCGCGGCCAGATGGCGGCGGCTGCTGCGGCGCGGCTCGACTCGGCCCGCTGGGCGGGCTATGGCTTTGGCAGTCAGGCTGCGGCCGACCGCCGCGCAGCCGAAGTTGCCGCGCTGGCGCAAGGTGCTTCGCGGCTGCGTTGACCCAAGAGGCCGGAGGCCACAATGATCGTTATTCTTGGCGCGCTTGTCGGCGCGCTGCTGGGTTACTGGCAGGCATTCCGCCGCGGCGGCAACGGCCTTGACCGCGCCCAGTACAGCGCCGTCTACGCCATCATCTTCGCCATCATCGGCATGTTCGCGACACTCGCCGTTGACCGGCTGATCTGAGGGGGCGCGATGTTCCTGCCCTTCTTCGACAGCCTTCGCCGCGCCGGGGTTCCGGTCAGCCTGCGTGAATTTCTGGGCTTTCTCGAAGCCATGGCGGCAGGGCTTGCCACCTATGATATCGAGGCCTTCTACTTTCTTGCCCGCACCGCCATGGTCAAGGATGAGCGCCACCTTGACCGATTCGACCGGGCTTTTTCCGCAGCGTTCAAAGGGCTGGAGACGATCCCGCCCGAGGCGGTGCTGGAGGCGGTGGCGCTGCCCGCCGAATGGCTGAAAAAGCTCGCCGAACGCCACCTGACAGCCGAGGAACGGGCCGAGATTGAGGCGCTTGGCGGCTTTGAGAGGTTGATGGAGACCCTGCGCGCACGGCTGGCAGAACAAAAGGGCCGCCATCAGGGCGGCTCGAAATGGATCGGCACCGCCGGCACCAGCCCCTTTGGGGCCTATGGCTACAACCCCGAAGGCGTGCGCATCGGCCAGGCAGAGGGGCGCGAGGGCCGCGCCGCAAAAGTCTGGGATCGCCGCGAGTTTCGCGATTTCGACGACCGGGTGGAACTTGGCACCCGCAACATCAAGGTGGCGCTGAGGCGGCTCCGGCAGTGGGCCCGGCACGGCGCGGCGGAAGAGCTGGACCTGCCCGCCACCATTCGCGCCTCGGCCGATGCGGGCTATATCGACGTGAAAACCCGGCCCGAGCGGCACAACGCGGTCAAGGTCGTGCTGTTTCTCGATGTCGGCGGCTCGATGGAGGCGCATGTGCGCGTGGTGGAGGAGCTATTTTCTGCTTCCCGGAGCGAATTCAAGCATCTCGAGCACTACTATTTTCACAACTGCCTTTACGAGCAGGTCTGGCGCAACAGCCGCCGCCGCTGGGATGAACAGACCCCGACCCTTGACCTGCTCAACCGCTACGGGCCGGATTACAAATGCATTTTTGTGGGTGACGCCGCAATGAGCCCCTATGAGATCAGCCACCCCGGCGGGGCCAACGAACACTGGAATCCCGAAAGCGGTGCCAGCTGGCTGGCGCGCGCCCGCGCACAGTGGCCCGCGCATGTCTGGCTGAACCCGCTGCCCGAAAAGCACTGGCCGCATACGCCAAGCATCGGCATGATCGCGCAGGCCTTCGCGGGGCGGATGCTGCCGCTGACGCTTGCGGGCATCACCAAGGCAATGAGGGTGTTGGGATGAAAACCCTGCGGCGATTGTGGCGCAACAACCGGCTGGCGCTGATCGGCTTCACCCTTGCCGCGTTCGCGGTATTGTTCTTCGCGGCGCGGATGCTGGTTTTCACCATCTACTGGTCCGACCCGGCGCATCGCGATGGCCCGATCGAAGGCTGGATGACGCCGGGCATGCTGGCGCGCGCGCGCCACCTGCCGCCCGAAGCGGTTGCCGAGGCGCTCGGGCTTGACCGCGACCAGCCGCGCCGGATGACCCTTGCCGAGCTTGCCGCCGAACGCGGTGTGCCGCTCGAGGTGCTGCTGGCACCGCTGCTGCCGCTGCTCACGCCGCCATGACCGAGACCCTGCTGGCGCTCTTGCCCACATGGGGGCCGTGGCTTCTGGCCACGACCACGTTCCTCTCATGCCTGATGCTGCCGATCCCGGCCTCGATGCTGATGCTGGCGGGCGGGGCGTTGGTGGCAACGGGCGACCTTGCACTGCCTGCTGCGGCGGGGGGCGCGCTGGCCGGTGCGATTGCGGGCGATCAGGTCGGTTTTTTCGCCGGGCGCGGTGCCGGGCGGTTCCTGCCGCGGCTGCGCGGCAAGCGCGCCCGGGCAATGGCAAGGGCGCGGCAGAAACTCAGGCGCAACGGCAACGCGGCGGTGTTTTTCAGCCGCTGGCTGTTTGCGCCGCTCGGGCCATCGGTGAATGTCGCGGCCGGGGCGCTTGGCCACCCGCATCGGGCCTTCACCCTCGCGGGAATCGCGGGCGAGGTGGTCTGGGTCGGGCTATATGTCGGCATCGGCTATGCCTTCGGTGCCAATCTGGAAGCGGCAACCGAACTTGCCTCATCGACGCTTGGCCTCTTGGCAGCTTTCGCGGCGCTGGTGGTGTTCGGCTGGTGGCTGATTGGTGCCGCCCGCCGCCGCGGTGATTGACCCCGGCCCGCAGCGCCCCATATTCAAGCCATGATCAAGCTTTTGCCCCTGCTCCTGCTCGTCGCTTACGGTTTTGCCATGTGGCGCTTTTCGGCGTGGCAACTCGGGCGCGAGCTTGCCGCGCGCTCGCATCCGCTGACCGATGCGCGGCTCGCCCCGGTGCTGGCGCGGCTGGCGCGGGCGGTGGGTGTCGCGCGGATTCCGCTGCATCTTTACGAGGTCGAGCCGGTCAACGGCCTTGCCGCACCCGATGGCCGGGTTTTCCTGACCCGCGGCTTCCTGCGCGCCCTCGATGCCGGGCAGGTCACCCCTGAGGAACTTGGCGCGGTGGTGGCGCACGAACTGGGGCATGTGGCGCTGGGTCATTCGCGGCGACGGATGATCGACTTCACCGGCCAGAACGCGCTGCGCATGGTGCTGGCAACCGTGCTCGGGCGGTTTCTTCCCGGCATCGGGGTCTGGATCGCGAACCTCGCCGCCAGCGCGCTTGCGGCACGGCTTTCGCGGCAGGACGAATACGAGGCCGACGCCTGGGCCTCGGCGCTGCTGGTCAAGGCAGGCATCGGCACCCGGCCGCAAAAGGCGCTGTTCGCGCGGCTGGAGCGGTTGACCGGCGCGCCCGGTGCCGGTGCCCCTGCCTGGATCCTCTCGCATCCGAAATCGGCAGACCGGATCGCCGCGATCGAGGCGCTGGAGGCGCGCTGGCACCCCGCCCCCCGCGACTGATCATCGCGCCCCCCTGCCGCGTGCAAAGGCTTACCCTCATTGGCTCATTGCGCTAGCCTTCACGCCAGCGACAGTCGAGGAGCGGATGAGCGGGCTTTTTGCGCCAGAGGTCAGGCGGCGGCGGGTGTTCTACATCCCGGGCTACGACCCAATCCACCCGCGCCGCTACCGCGAGCTTTACCGCAAGGAGGGGGCCGCGCAGGCGGCAATCTCGGGCTACCAGATCGCGCTTGCACCCAAACACGCGGGCGGACCCTTTGGCTGGCACGCCACTGCCACCATTGGCGGCGACACCTGCGAGGCCGATTTCGAGGTGCTGGTCTGGTCGGATATCGTCGCGGCCAGCATGGGCCAGTCGATCCCGGCAACCTACCTGCAACTGCTGCGCACCACCGCCACCTACATTGCCTCCGGCTCGCTCTTCCGGCTGATGCGGCTGCGCAAGGGGCCGATGATCGCCGCGCTCTACCCGATCTTCGCGCTGCTCTTGCAGCTTGCGCTGGCGCTGGCGCTTGGCTGGGTCGTGGGTTGGGCCGCGATGTGGGTGGTACCGATGTTTTTCGGCAGCAATCTGGTCTGCACCGCGGTGTCGCTGGTGGTCGCCGCCGCGATCCTGCGCCGGTTCCGCAAGGCCGACGGCCGCTTTTACGCCTATTACCTGATGCATGACTACGCCCATACCGCGCAGCTTTCCGGGGCCTACCCGCCCGACCTCGAAGCCCGGCTTGCCGAGTTCGGCGACACCATTGCAGCGGCTTTGGAAGGCGCATGGGACGAGGTTCTGGTGGTCGGCCATTCCTCGGGGGCGCATCTTGCGATCTCGATCCTCGCCGATCTGATCCGCGCCGGGCGGGTGCCCGCGACGGGCCCGGCACTGGGGCTGCTGACGCTCGGCCAGGTGGTGCCGATGGTCTCGTTCCTGCCCCGCGCCCAGCGCCTGCGCGGCGATCTGGCGTTTCTGAGCGCCCGCGACGAATTGGCCTGGGTCGATGTCACCGCCCCAGGCGATGGCTGCGCCTTCGCGCTGTGTGACCCGGTTTCGGTCTCCGGCGTGGCACCGCCAGACAAACGCTGGCCACTGGTGCTTTCCGCCGCCTTCACCAAAACGCTGAGCCCGGCACGCTGGAAAGCGCTCCGCTGGCGCTTTTTCCGGCTGCATTTCCAGTATCTTTCCGCCTTCGACAGGCCCGGCGACTATGATTATTTCCAGATCACCGCCGGGCCGACGACACTGCAAACCCGCTATGCCGGGCGCAACCCCTCGGCCAGCCGCATCGAGCGCCCGGTGAACAGGTACAAGGACACCCGATGACCCAAGCCCGCGCCCAGAACCCGCTGCCGCCCAAGCCCGCCGCGCGCCCCGACAAGGTTTCGCTCTGGCGCTACTTCCGGCTTTTCCGCAGCGATATCCTTTCCGCCCAGCCGGCCCGGCTTTACCGCGCCTGGATGGCCGAATTCCGTACGCCGTTCTTTCACTCCTACCTCTGCAACGACCCCGAACTGGTGGACCTCGTGCTGCAAAAGCGGCCAAAGGATTTCCCCAAGTCAGATCGTATCCGCGAGGGGCTGGCCCCGCTCTTGGGCAATTCGGTGTTCATCACCAACGGCCCGGTCTGGGAACGCCAGCGCCGGATCATCGACCCGGCTTTCGAGGGCGGACGGCTGCGCGACACCTTTCCGGCGATGTGGGACGCCGGAATTGCCTGCGTCGAGCGCCTGCGTGCCCGCGCCGATGGCCAGCCCATCGAGATCGAGGCCGAAACCAGCCACGCCGCAGCCGATGTGATCTTTCGCACCCTGTTCTCGATCCCTATCGAGAACGCCGTGGCGGCGGCGGCGTTTTCCGAGTTCCGCGCGCATCAGAAGGCGCAGCCGATCGTCAACCTCGGCGCGCTTCTGGCGCTGCCGAAATGGGTGCCGCGGTTTCATTCGCGCAAGGCCCGGCGCACCGCCGCCACCATCCGCGGCCTGATTACCGAACTGACGGCGGCGCGGATGACGCAGATCAAGGCGGGCACCGCGCCGAACGACCTTGCGACCAAGATCATGACCACCGCCGACCCGGTGACCGGCGACACCTTCGATACCGCCGAGATGGTCGATCAGGTGGCGATCTTCTTTCTTGCCGGGCACGAAACCTCGGCCTCGGCATTTGGCTGGTCGCTCTACCTGCTTGCGCTTTTCCCCGACTGGGGCGACAGGCTTGCGGCCGAGGCAGAGGCGGTGATCGGGCCCGAAATCCCGTATTTCTCGATCATCAACCGGCTAAAGCAGGCCCGCGCGGTGTTTCGCGAAGCGATGCGGCTTTACCCGCCGGTGCCGATGATGGTGCGCGAGGCAAGCTGCCCCGAGCATTTTCGCGACCGGGACCTGCCAAAGGGCGCGCAGATCGTGATCTCGCCCTGGCACCTGCACCGCCACGAGCGGCTCTGGGAGCGCCCCGACGAGTTCGACCCCGACCGTTTTGCCACCGCGAACGGCAAGGCCTGCCTGCGCAATGCCTACATTCCCTTTTCCACCGGCCAGCGCGTTTGCCCCGGTGCCGCCTTTGCCATGGCCGAGGGGCCGCTGATGCTTGCAATGATCGCCCGCGCCTTCCGCATTGCCCCGGTGCCCGGACGCGCGGCAATGCCGGTGGCGCATCTGACCGTGCGCGGGCGTGATGGCATCTGGCTTGCGCTCACCCCGCGCTGAAGGGCGGGGGCGCAAAGCCCCCCGCCCTGCTTCAAAGATTGTAGAGCGCGCGGAACTTGGTCTCGAGATAGTCGAGCAGAGGGGCTTCGCTGGGCGCTTCCCCGCAGGCACGGGTGATGACTTCGGCGGGGGTATAGAGGCTTCCGAAGCGTTGCACCTTGGCGCAGAGCCAGTCGGTTGCCGGGCGCGCATCGCCGGTAGCCAGCGAGGCGTCGAGGTCTGGCAGATCGCGGCGCATCGCTTGGTTGAGGCAGCCCGCATAGACGTTGCCAAGGCTGTAGGTGGCAAAATAGCCGATTGCGCCTACGGACCAGTGCACATCCTGCAAGACGCCGTTTGCGGGCACATCCACCGCGAAACCGAAATCCGAAAGGAAGCGGGCATTCCACGCCTCTTCGATGTCGGCCACATCGAGCCTGCCACCGATCAGCGCGCGTTCCAGATCAAAGCGCAGCATGACGTGGAGGTTGTATTGCAGCTCATCCGCCTCGGTGCGGATAAAGCCCTGCTGCACACGGTTGAGGGTGGCATAGAAGGCATCGGCATCGGCAACGCCAAGCGCGCCGAACTCCGCCTGCATCTGGGTGAGCAGCCAGCCCGCAAAGGCGCGCGAGCGGCCAAGCTGGTTTTCGTAGATCCGGCTCTGGCTTTCGTGCACCCCCATCGACACGCCATGGCCAAGCGGGGTGAAATGGTGCGCCGCGTCGATTGCAAGCTCGTAACTCGAATGGCCGACCTCGTGGATCGTCGAATAGAGGCAGTTGAACGGATCGGTTTCCACCACCCGCGTGGTAATGCGCGAATCGTTTACCCCGCCCGACGAAAACGGGTGCACCGCCAGATCGAGCCGCCCCCGCGTCCAGTCATAGCCGAAGGCCGAGGCGGCGCGGCGCGCCAGCGCCAGTTGCCCCGCCGCCGGAAAGCTGCCTGCCAGCGCGTTTGGCGCGGGTGCGCCGAGCACCGCCTCGCGCAGCGCCACCAGGCGCGGGCGCATGGCAGCGAACATCGCGGCAAGGCTTGCGGCGGTCGCCCCCGGCTCATAGCCATCGATCAGCGCATCATAGGCATCGCCGCCGCCAATGCCCGCCGCCGCCATCGCCTGGCCTTCCTCGCGGCGCAGCGCCACGACGCGCTTCAGCATCGGCAGAAAATGCCCGACGTCGTTATTGGCGCGCGCCTCGGCCCAGATGCCTTGCGCGAGGCTGGTGGTGCGCGCCAGTTCCTCGGCAAGCGAGGCGGGCACCGCGCCGTTGCGCCTGAGCGCGTGCGCGATCAGCGCCATGGCCCGCGCGGCGGCGGCATCGGGGGCCTCGGCCTTGGCAATCCATTCGGCAAGACGCGGGTCGGTGCGCCGCGCATGCAGAACCTGTTCCATTGCCGCCAATTCCTCGGCGCGCTGTTCCGCGGCCCCGCGCGGCATCATCGTTTCCTGATCCCAGCCAAGCCGCTCGGCCACCAGTGAAAGCGCTTCGGTGCTGCGCTGATGCGCCATCAATTCGGTAAATGCAGTCATTTCGTTCCTCGGATCGATTGTGCCAGGGGTGCGCGGGCAAGGCCTTCGGCGCGGATCAACAGCACCCAGAGCGCAACCGCCCCAAGCTGATGCGCCAGCCCGAGGGCCAGCGGGGCGGCGTAAAGCGCGGTGAAAATGCCAAGCACGGCCT
The DNA here is from genome assembly GCF_030684035.1 of Phaeovulum sp. Lineage (GTDB taxonomy): Bacteria > Pseudomonadota > Alphaproteobacteria > Rhodobacterales > Rhodobacteraceae > UBA6213. The sequence goes on from NZ_JAUXPI010000022.1 coordinate 45,503, forward strand.
GCCCGATCAGCACCAGCACCGCCAGGCCAAATGCGCTGCGGGTGGCGGCCTGGGCGCTGGCGCGCGCGCGCAGCCAGACCAGAAGGCCCGCCGCCAGCAAGAGATAGCCGCTGATCCGGTGCAGGAATTGCACGAGGCCGGGGTTTTCGAAAAACGCGCGCCAGCCGGGGCCGCCGTTGGCCACCACGAAGGCATCGGCGGGAAAGAACGCGCCGTTCATCAAGGGCCAGGTCGGAAAGCCGCGACCCGCATCAATCCCCGCCACCAGCGCGCCAAGCAGCACCTGCACGAAGGCAAGCCCGATCAGCCAGACCCCGAGCCGCGCCAGCGATGCCTCGCCACTGCGGCGCGCCACCATCAGTTCGGCCTCGCTGCGCCCCAGCGCCTGCATCTGCGCCGCGATCAGCGCCAGAAGAACAAAGGCGAGGCCTAGGTGCGTTGCCAGACGGTAGCTTGCAACATCGACCGCCTCGCCGCCCAGCCCCGAGGCGACCATCCACCAGCCGATTGCCCCCTGCGCGCCGCCAAGCAGGCCAAGCACGAGAAGCCGCCCCTTCCAGCCCGGCGGTATTCGCCCCGTCGCCCAGAAGCCGAAAAACCCCGCTGCCCAGACCAGCCCGACAACCCTGCCGAGTTGCCGGTGGCTCCATTCCCACCAGAAGATTTCCTTGAACCCCGCAAGCGTCATTTCAAAGTTCTGCAGGATGAATTCGGGGCTTTGCTGGTAGGCGGCGAATTCGCGCAGCCAGGCGGCCTCGCCGATTGGCGGCAAGGCACCCGAAAGCGGCTTCCATTCGGTGATCGATAGCCCCGAGTCGGTCAGACGGGTCAGCCCGCCCACCGCGATCATCGCCACCACCAGCACGAACAGGAGCCCGAGCCAGGCCCGCACCGCGCGCCGCGCCCCGCGTGGGGCCCGCTCGATCATCCCGCCCAGTGGCGGCGGCGGTGGAGCCGTGCCGCCGACCTCCTGGAATATGCTGCGCTTCGTGGCCACCTTGCCCCCCGGATCTGCATCCGCGCCCGACACTAGGGTGGCGCGGCAGGGGCTTCAAGGGCACAAGGCGATCAGTGCATGTGTTCCATGGCTGCGGCGGGTTCGTGCAAGTCGGCGGGATCGACGACGAACTCCACCTCGATACGGCCCGCGTTTTCAAAAACCAGCGTGAAGGGCACAACGTCGCCCACCGCCAGTTGTCGCGTCAGCATCATCAGCATGATATGCGCCGCACCCGGCTCGAAGCCGAACACGTCGCCCGGCTCGATTATCATCTGCGGCAGTTCCACCATCCGGGCAACCCCGTCAGTGCCGAACATGGTCGTGTGCAGCATCGACATCATGGCGATATCGGTTTCGACACCAAGCAGCGTGTCGGCCTGACTGCCCTCGTTGGCGATCACCACATAGGCGGCACCAGACATCGAACCCGGGATCGGCGCGGCGATGAACGGGTGCACGAAATGCAGCCCGCCCACAATCAGGTCATGCGCCAGTGCCGCGGGTGCGGCGAAGAGCAGGGCGAGTGCGAGGGCAAAGGGTTTCATGGCGGCGACCTTTCGGCGTGGTTGTGGATGGCTATTGGCAATGGGTGCCACGCCCCAGGGTGGTGATCGGCGCAACGGCCGCCCCCAACGCGCGGCTCGCCGGTTTTCACTTTCCGGTCGGGGCGGTCGCGACGACCTCGAACATCACCGGTATCTCTCCGGCCACATCGAAGGTCAGCAGGAACGGCACCTGGTCGCCGACCTTGTAACCATCGTTGAGGTGCATCAGCATGATATGCGCAACGCCGCCAACAAAGCTGAAGGTTTCGCCGGGTGCCACAATCAGTGGCGGCAGTTCGAACATCCGCGCGATGCCGTCTTCGCCAATCACCGTCTCGTGCAGCATTGCGTGCATCGCGGCGTCGGTCTCGACCGCGATCAGAAGGTTGGGCGCGGTGCCTTCGTTGATGATCGTCATATAGGCCGCAGCCGACATCGCCGTCGGCGGCGGCAGCACCAGCTGCGGGCTGACGATACGGATTCCGTTGAGGCTGGTATCGGCGGCAAACGCCGCAGTGGCGGCAAACAGCAGGGCAAGGGCAAGGGCAACAAGGCGCATGGGGTTCCTCCAAAGATGCGCGGACTATGCGCCTTCAGCACTTCAGGACCATGCGACAGTTGCGCAAGTCACTCCGGAAACCACGGGTATCACGCGAAATTGACGGCTGGAGTCTGTCTGGCACAGATAGAAGCGCCAGACAGGTGTCAGCTTCATGGTTTGCACCTGTCTTGCGACAAAACCGGTGCCCACTTTTGTCGGACAGGCACTAGCCGCCGCGCCGCAAAAGCTGGCGCAACATGCCATGCAAGGTCTGCACCTCGGCCTGGGTCAGCCTCAGCCGTGCCCACATGTTGCGCAGGTTCAGCTTCATCCGCGCCGCCTTGACGGGCGGGAAGAAAAAACCCGCCGCCTCCAGCTCCGCCTCGTAATGATCGCCAAGCCGCGCCACAGCCTCGGCCGAGGCCAGATCACCGGGCGGCTGAACCGCCTCGGGCATGGCTCCGCCGCGCGCCCATTCGTAGGCTATCAGCAGCACCGCCTGCCCGAGGTTGAGCGAGAAGAACGCGGGGTTGACCGGAATGGTGATGATCGCGCTGGCGCGCGCCACATCTTCGTTTGCAAGCCCTGCCCGCTCGGCCCCGAACAGCACTGCCACCCGTGCGCCACCTGCCACCAGCGCGCGGGCATGCACCATCGCCGCCTCGGGGGTGAACACTGGTTTGGACAGTTCGCGCCCGCGCGCGGTGGTGGCAAAGACATAGTCGCAATCGGCCATTGCCGCCGCCAGATCGGCGAATACGCCAGCATGGTCGAGCACCTGCGACGCCGCCCCCGAAGCCATCGCCACGGCACGCGGATTGGGCCAGCCGTCGCGCGGATCGACCAGCCGCAGCCGGTCAAGGCCGAAGTTGAGCATCGCCCGCGCCGCCGCGCCGATGTTCTCGCCCATCTGCGGGCGCACCAGAATGAAGACGGGCTGGCCGGTCATCGCGCTTTCCAAAACCTGCGCGCCTGATACGCTGGCGCAAGCCAAGTGACAAGGAGAGCCGCAATGCCGCTCGACCCCGGATTGCTGGAACTGATGCGCGACGACCTCGCCGATGCCCCCGGCATCACCGAACGGCGCATGTTCGGCGGTGTCTGCTTCCTGCTCGATGGCAACATGGTCTGCGGCGTCTCGGGCGAAGCGCTGATCTATCGCGTCGGAAAGCCGTCCTATGCCGAGGCGCTGGCGCTGCCTTCGGTGCGTCCGCTCACCTTCACCGGCAGGCCAATGGGTGGCATGGTCGAGGTGGCCCCCGATGCGGCCGAAGACGCGCCGCGCGCGCGCCTTTCCGCACTGGCGCTGGCGCATGCGCGGGGCCTTCCGCCCAAGGCCGCGAAAGGCTAGGAAGGCGCAAACCCCAAAGGGACATGTCATGACCAGCACCGACCGCCCGCAGATCTACCTTCTCACGCCGCCGGTGTTCGAACTCGAAAGCTTCATTCCCCGGCTCGGTGCCGTGCTTGACGCGGTCGAGGTGGCCTGCCTGCGGCTCGCGCTTGCCGGGCGCGATGAAGACGCCATCGCCCGCGCCGCCGATGCCTGCCGGATGGCCGCGCATGAACGCGATGTGGCGATCGTGATCGCCGAACATCTGAAACTGGTCGAACCGCACGGGCTTGACGGCGTGCATCTGATGGATGCCGCCCGCTCGGTGCGGCTGGCGCGCAAGGAGCTCGGGGCCGATGCCATCGTCGGTGCCTGGTGCGGTGCCTCTAAACACGCGGGCATGGCGGCGGGCGAGGCGGGGGCAGATTATGTCTGCTTCGGCCCGATGGCCGAAACGCCGCTGCATAACGGCGCCATCGCCGAACGCGCACTGTTTTCGTGGTGGTCGGAAGTGATCGAGGTGCCGGTCGTCGCCGAAGGCGCGCTTACCGCCGCGCTGGTGGCCGAGCTTGCACCGGTCACCGATTTCTTCGCCTTTGGCGATGAAGTCTGGTCCGCCCCCGACCCTGTCGCGGCACTCAAGGCGCTGGCGGCGGCAATGGGCTGAACGCCTAGCGCGGCTCGATATCGCCCGCCGCCCGCGCCGCGTGGAACGCGCGCACGAAACCGGCCAGCTGCCCGGCTGCAATTGCCCCCCGCAGCCCCGCCATAAGCTCCTGATAATAGTGCAGGTTGTGCCATGTCAGCAGCATCGAGGCGATGATTTCGCCGGACCGGAACACATGGTGCAGATAGGCGCGGCTGTAGCTTTTGCAGGCCGGGCAGGAACAGGCCTCGTCAAGCGGGCGCGGATCATCCATATGCCGCGCGTTCTTGATGTTGACCACGCCGGCCCGGGTGAAAGCCTGCCCGGTGCGCCCCGACCGCGAGGGCAGCACGCAATCCATCATGTCGATGCCGCGCTCGACCGCGCCGACAATGTCGTCGGGCTTGCCGACCCCCATCAGGTAGCGCGGGCGATCCTCGGGCAGCATCCCCGGCGCATAGTCGAGCACCCCGAACATCGCTTCCTGCCCCTCGCCCACCGCCAACCCACCAACCGCATAGCCCTCGAAACCGATGGCGCGGAGCGCCTCGGCGCTTTCGGCGCGCAGATCATGTGTCACCCCGCCCTGCATGATGCCGAAAAGCGCGCGGCCGGGGCGCGCCCCGAAGGCCGCGCGCGACCGCGCCGCCCAACGCATCGAGCGGCGCATCGAGGCGGCCACCACCGCATCCGTCGCCGGCAGCGCCGGGCATTCGTCAAACGCCATGACGATGTCGGAACCGAGCAGGCGCTGGATCTCCATGCTGCGCTCGGGTGTGAGATGGTGCGCGGAGCCGTCGATATGGCTTTTGAAGCTCACCCCGTCTTCGCTCATCTTGCGCAGGGCCGCGAGGCTCATCACCTGAAACCCGCCCGAGTCGGTCAGAATCGGGCGCTGCCAGTTCATGAACCGGTGCAGCCCGCCAAGCCGGTCGATGCGCTCCGCGCTGGGGCGCAGCATCAGATGATAGGTGTTGCCGAGCAGAATATCGGCCCCGGTCGCGGCGACGCTTTCGGGCAGCATCGCCTTCACCGTCGCGGCGGTGCCCACCGGCATGAAGGCGGGGGTGCGCACCGCGCCGCGCGGTGTGGTGATCACCCCCGCGCGGGCGCGCCCGTCAACAGCCGCTACCGTGAAGCCAAATCCCGTCGCCACCGCCGCCCCCTGCCAAACCTTCGCCGCCATAGGCCAAAGCGCCGCCCTTGCCAAGACCGGGAGCTGCAACTGCTTCGGATCAAATATCCCCCGCGGAGCGCAGCACCGCCCGCAAGAGCCTCCGGCGGGGATATTTTGACTGAAGCAGTCGCAAGCGGGACTGGACCTTGCGCCGGGTATTCCCTATATAATCGCTCAACAACCTGACACGAGTGCCCCATGACCGAAGCCCCCGGCCCGCTTGAAGGCTCGCCGCTGATCCGCCCCTCCAGCACCGAGCACCCGCTCTACGAGCGCGTTGTCGAAGCGTGTCGCACCGTATATGACCCTGAAATTCCAGTGAACATCTGGGATCTCGGGCTGATCTACACGATCGACATCAACCCCGAGAACGCGGTCGATATTACCATGACACTGACCGCGCCGGGTTGCCCTGTCGCGGGCGAGATGCCGGGTTGGGTGGCCGATGCGGTGGAACCGCTCGATGGTGTGCAGCGGGTCAATGTGCAGATGACCTTTGATCCGCAATGGGGCATGGAGATGATGTCCGACGAGGCGCGGCTTGAACTGGGGTTCATGTGATGTTCGGGCTTTCCGGCAAGGCGGCCGTTACGCTCAGCCCCCGCGCCGTCGCGCAGGTGGCGCGGCTGATGGCGGCGAGGGGCGGCGCGGGGCTGCGGCTTGGCGTCAAGAAGGGCGGCTGCGCGGGCATGGAGTACACGCTCGAGGTCGCCGAGGTGGCCGGGCCGATGGATGAGGTGGTCGAACAGGACGGCGCGCGGGTGCTGATCGCGCCGATGGCGCAGATGTTCCTGTTCGGAACCGAGATCGACTATGAAGACGGGCTGCTCAGCGCCGGTTTCAGGTTCAACAACCCCAATGTCGCCGAAGCCTGCGGCTGCGGCGAGTCGATCCGCTTCAAAGACACGCCCGACGCGCCCTGAGCGGATTTTTGCCTTGCAGCGCCGCGCATGCTGCCTAGTCTGGCGGCAAGGCAGCGGGGGGTGGCGCGATGCGGCGGAAACTGGCGGCAGGCAACTGGAAAATGAACGGAGTGGCGGCGGACCTCGCCGAGGTCAAGGCGCTGATCGCCGCCCACCCCGAGCCCGGCTGCGAGGTGCTGATCTGCCCGCCCGCCACGCTTATCGCGCAGATGAACTGGGCCAAGGGAGCGCATCCGCTGGCGCTTGGCGGGCAGGATTGCCACGTCAAGGCCGCAGGCGCGCATACCGGCGACATTTCGGCTCCGATGCTGGTTGATGCGGGCGCAAGCCATGTCATCGTCGGCCATTCCGAACGCCGCGCCGATCATGGGGAAACCAACTCCGAGGTGCGCGCCAAGGCGCTTGCCGCGCAGGCCGCCGGGCTGGTGGCGGTGATCTGCCTCGGCGAGACCGAGGCCGAGCGCGATGCGGGCGCAACCCTTGCCGTGATCGGGGCGCAGCTTGGTGCATCGGTGCCCGAAAGTGCGACCGGGGCAGATACGGTGATCGCCTATGAACCGGTCTGGGCGATCGGCACCGGGCGCACGCCGACGCCCGCACAGATCGCCGAGGTGCATGGCTTCCTGCGCGCCGAACTGGTGGCGCGCTTCGGGCCCGAGGGTGCCGCCTTCCGGCTGCTTTACGGCGGCTCGGTGAAGCCTTCGAACGCCGCCGAGATATTTGCCCTGCCCGACGTCGATGGCGCGCTGGTGGGCGGCGCGAGCCTCAAGGCCGCCGATTTCGGCGCGATCATCGCGGCACTTGCGGCCGCCTGAACCAAACGGCCCCCGCAAGGGGGGCCGCAGCCTATGCGCATCTGGTCGTTCAGTCGGCACCGCGCGAAATCCGGCTTGGCGTCAGCAGCCGCTTTTGCAACGCCCAGACCAGAAGCCCCGCACCGATGCCAATCGCATCTGTCAGCCAGCCACCATCGATCATGCCGAGCGCCGCAACCAGCAACACGATCCGCAGCGGCCAGGAAAGCGCGCCAAAGAACCAGCCCTGCACCATCGACGACAGCAGAAAGATGCCGAAGGCCGCCGAAACGAACACATGGGTTATTTCAATCCATGTGCCCTGCATCAGCATGGCGGGCGAGGAGAAGAACATGAACGGCACCACAAAGGCGGCAAGACCGATCTTGAAGCTTTCCACCGATGTTCGCATCGGGTCCGATTGCGCGATCGCGGCCCCGGCATAGGCCGCCAGTGCCACCGGGGGCGTGATCGCCGACATCACCGCGAAATAGAAGATGAAAAAGTGCGCGGTCAGCATTGGAATGCCCATCTGCACCAGGCCGGGCGCGATGACCGAGGCCGCCACCGCATAGGCCGCCGTGGTCGGCATGCCCATGCCGAGGATGATCGCCACCACCATCGCGAAGAAAAGCGCCATCGCCTGGCTCTGGCCGGCAAGGCCGAGCAGCAGCGATGAAAAGCGGGTGCCGACCCCGGTCAGCGCGATGACCCCGACAATGATCCCTGCCGCGGCGCAGACGGCCACCAGTTGCAGGCTCATCTTCGCCGCAATTTCAAGCGCATAGAGAATCGCGCGCGGGCCCATCCTGTATGGCGTGAGCCAGCTGACCACGGTCGCCGCCGCCATGGCGAGCGTTCCGGCACGGATCACCGAATAGCCCATGAACAGCGCGCCGATCAGAATGAAGATCGGGATGAACAGATAAACCTGGCGCGCCAGCTTGCCGAATTTCGGCAACTCATCGCGTGGCAGCCCCTTCATCCCGTGCTTCTGCGCCGCCAGATCGACCATGAAATAAACCGACATGAAGTAGAGAACCGCCGGAATGATCGCCGCAATCACGATGTCGCGGTACGCGATGGCGGTAATCTCGGACATGATGAAGGCACCCGCCCCCATGATCGGCGGCAAGATCTGCCCGCCCGAAGACGCCGCAGCTTCAACCGCCGCGGCGGTCTGCGGCTTGTAGCCGACCCGCTTCATCAGCGGAATGGTCAGCGACCCCGTCGCCACCACGTTGCCTGCCGAGGTGCCGTTGATCATGCCCATCAACCCCGAGCCGAGCACCGCCACCTTGGCCGGCCCGCCCCGCGATCCGCCCGCGGCGGCAAAGGCGAAATTGACGAAATATTCGCCCACCCGGCTTGCCTGCAAGAACGCCGCAAAGGTGACAAACAGGATGATGTAGGTCGAGGAGATCGCCGTGGTTGGCCCGAGAATGCCCTGATCGGTATAGACATAGGTGAAAAAGCGCGAGGCGCTGTAGCCTCGGTGTTGCAGCACGCCGGGCAGCCACGGCCCGACAAAGCTGTAGAGAATGAAGATCGAGGCGATGATCACCAGCGCCAGCCCCGCCAGCCGCCGGGTCAGTTCGAGGATCAGGATAACCCCGGCTATCGCCGCATACATGTCGGCCTGTTTGGCCAGCGCCGTACCTGCCCGCAGCCGCAGGAACGGCGCGTGAAAGATGATGTACATCGCCACCGTGACCGCCGCGATCGCCAGCAACACGTCGGCAAGGTCGATCCGGCGCCGGTCGCGCAGCGGAAACACCCAGCCAAGCAACAGCACCCAGATCGTGCCGCCGACCAGCGGCAGGCTGAAGCTCCATTCCATCGCGGTCTTGGCGGCGGCTTGATCGACGCCTTTGCCGGTGATCCAGAACAGCAGCGCCTGCGCGAAGGCCAGCAAAATGGCCACCGCGCCGGGGGCAAGCAGCAAGAGGTAGGTGCGTTGCAAAAGCGCAGGGGCCCGCGCGGCACCCGATGCCGGCAGGCTCGACCCCGAAAACAGCAGGAACCCCAGCGCCAAGCCGCCACCGACATGCAGCAAACGGTAGGTCCAGGTTTCCAGCGGGTAGAGGTTCATCACCCCGACGTGGAAGGACGTATAGACGATGCACAGCACCATCACGAGATAGGCCACATGGCCGGTCGGCACGCGCTGGTTGATGGAAATGATCTCGGCATCGACGTTTTGCGAAAGCGCATGCAGGTCGGCCGGAGCCTTGGCGGTCGCGGTCATCGGGTTCTCCCAAGGGAAAGGCAGCAGGTGTAAAGCGGCACCCGCCCCGCTTCGGGCAGGTGCCGCCAATGCTTGCAGGCGACCGTTACTTCAGGTTCGCGGGCACCACGAAGCCCTTTTCTTCAAGGTAACGCACGGCACCGGGGTGGAACGGCATGAAGGTGTTCTTGTCCCAGTTCGCCAGCAGCGTTTCCTTGGCCGCCGCGTGGATACCCACCATGCGGTCGGGGTTTTCCATCGCCAGTTTGGTGATCTCGTAGGCGAGGCTTTCGGGCATATCGGCATGCGCGATGGCAAAGTTCCAGAGCGCGACGGTGTTCTGGTCGTAATCATGCCCGGCATAGGTGCCTGCGGGGATCGCCAGGGGTGCCATTGCCGGATAGGCGGCCAGCACCTTCGGCAGTTCCTCGGCGCTAAAGCCGAACATCACCACATCCTGTTCCGCAGCCAGTTGCGAGAAGGCCGAAATCGGCACGCCTGCCGCAAAGGCGAAAGCGTCGATCAGCCCATCACCAAGCTGGCCCGCGGCATCCGAGGCCCCCGCATTCGAGATATTGGCGCTCACACCCAAAGCTTGCAGAAACAGCGGCCAGTAGGTTCCGGGGGTGCCGCCCGCCGGGCCGACACTGACGCGTTTGCCCGCCAGATCGGAAACCGAGGTGATACCCGATTTCTTCAGCGCAATCACCTGGAACGGGGTCTGATACATCGGGAACAGTGCGCGGATCGAGCGGTGCTCAAGCCCCGGCGCAAGTTCGGATTTGCCCATCCAGGCGTCAAAGGCCGGACCCATGGTGACCAGACCCATCAGGTGGTCGCCGGTTTCCACCAGCGTCACGTTCTGCACCGGGCCGCCGGTCACTTCGCCGGTGGCGCTGAGGCCAAGCGCCTCGGTGATGTAGCTGGCAAAGCCGTTGCCATAGACAAAATAGGTGCCGCCCTGGCTGGCAGTGCCAATTGTCAGTTCTCTCGGCCAGCCGGCGCGGTCTTGGGCGGCAGCAGGAATGGCCATAAGTGCAGCAACCGCAAAAGCGGCAAATTTGGTGAGTCGCATAGTGTTCCTCCCAGAACGTCTCTCAGGTGCAGGGGTCCGGCCCCAATCTCGCGCTTACCCAGCGGCAAGCGGCGAAATGCCGGTACAGGAAAGCAGACTGCGCCACCGCCGATCAATCACCATGTGGCAGATGCCCGCAGGAATATGCACCGAAGCAGGCGCGATGGGTGGAAATCGTTACATCACATGGCCGAGGTGTAGCGATTCCTGCCCATCAGCGGGTCAGTTTTCATTGCTGCCGCTGTAGTCGGCCTTGTCCAACCCGTAGCGCTGCATCTTTTCATAAAGTGTCTTGCGCGAAAGCCCGAGCTGTTCATAGACCGGGCGCAGGCTGCCTAGATGGGCGCGCAGAGCACTGTCAAGTGCGCGGCGCTCGAACTCGGCCACCTGATCGGCAAGCCGCGTCGGCCCCTCGACATTTCCGAGCCCTGCCTCTGCCAACCCCAGGCCAAGCGCAAAACGGTCCGCGACATTGCGCAACTCGCGCACATTGCCGGGCCAGTCGCGCGCGGCAATGGCAGCGATCACCTGCGGCGGTGCCTTGACCGGTTCAACGCGATGGCGCGTGGCGGCCTCGGCCAGAAGCCGCAGGAACAGCAGCGCCACATCTTCGCGCCGCGCCGACAAGGGCGGCACGGTCAGCCGCACGGCGTTCAGGCGGTAAAAGAGATCATCGCGGAACCGCCCGGCCGCCACCTCATCCTCCAGCGCTACCCGACTGGTCACGATGAAGCGCGCATCTAGCGCCACCGCCTCGTTCGAACCGAGCCGGGTAATTGCGCCTTCCTGCAACACGCCCAACAGCTTGCCCTGCATCGCGATCGGCATCGAGCCGATATCGTCGAGCAAGATCGTGCCGCCGCGCGCATGTTCGAACTTGCCGAACCGCGCCCGCATCGCGCCCGGAAATGCGCCCGCCTCATGCCCGAACAACTCGCTTTCGATCAGCGTCTCGGGCAGCGCCGCACAGTCGATGGTGATGAACGGCTTGCGCGCCCGCGCCGAGAGGTCATGCAGCGCCCGCGCCACCACCTCCTTGCCCGATCCGGTTTCGCCGACGATCAGCACATTGGCCTCGGTCGGGCCAATGGTGCGGATCCGCCGCCGCAGGTCGATCATCGCATTCGACCGCCCGACCAGCCGCTGTTCCAGATCGTCCGCCTGCCCGGCCGCCGCGCGCAGCACCCGGTTTTCCAGAACCAGCCGCCGGTGATCGAGCGCGCGGCTGGCGATTTCGACCAGTTGCGAGCCGGAAAACGGCTTTTCGACGAAATCATAGGCCCCCTCACGCATTGCCCGCACCGCAAGCTGCACATCGCTGTGCCCGGTGATCAGAATCACCGGTATTTCGTGGTCGATCTCGTGGATGCGGTTCATCAGGCTGATGCCGTCGATGCCGGGCATGCGGATATCGGTAATGACGATGCCGGGAAAGCCGAAGCTGACCAGATCAAGCGCGCGGTCGCCCTGCGCCAGTTCCTCAACCTCGAACCCCGCCAGATCAAGCAGTTGCGCGGTAGAGGCCCGCATCGCCGCATCGTCATCGACCAGCAGGATATGCACCGCGCTCATGCCTTCGCTTGCCCCCCTGAAGCTTCGGCCACCGCACGCAGATCCAGGCAGAAAAGCGCGCCCCCGCCGGGTGCGTTGAAAACCTTCAGATCACCCCCGAAATCCTTGATGATATTGTAGGAAATCGAAAGCCCCAGGCCCAGCCCCTTGCCCACCACCTTGGTCGAGAAAAACGGATCGAATATCCGCTCGCGCAGCCCCGCAGGCACCCCCGGCCCGTGGTCGCGCAGGCTTAGCCGCACGCCCTTGGCGCTGGCGCGGGCGGAAAGCTCGATCCGCCGGTCCGCTCCCGCTTCCACCGCGTCGGCGGCGTTGGAAAGCAGGTTGACCAGCACCTGTTGCAGGCGCACCGGGCCGCCCACCACCTGCGGCAGGTCGGCGGGCAGATCGACGATCAGCTCGGCCTGAGTGTCTTGCAGGCGCAAGGCGGCAATTTCCTGCGCCGCCGCCACCACCTCGGCAAGGTTCACCGCAACCAGTTCCTGCCCCGGCTTGCGCGCGAAACTGCGCAGATGCTTGCTGATCGAGGTCATCCGGTCAACCAGCGCCAGAATTCTGCCGATGTTGTCGCGCGCCTCGCCGACCCGCGCCCGGTCGATCAGGGTAAGCGCGTTATCGGCATAATTGCGCGCCGCGGCGAGCGGTTGGTTGAATTCATGGCTGAGCGCGGCAGACATCTGGCCAAGCGCTGCAAGCTTGCTTGCCTGCACCAGATCTGCCTGCGCCTTGCGCAGGTCGTGCTCCGCCGCCGTGCGCTCGCCTATCTCGGCCTCCAGCCGCACGTTGACATTGGCAAGCTCCGAGGTCCGCTCCACCACGCGGCGTTCAAGTTCGGCCTGCGCCTCGGTCTGCATCTGCAACCGCTCGCGCAGCCGCGCGCGCCGCTGCCCCATGACCGCAAGCCCCATGCTGCCCAGACCCGCTACCAGCAGCGCCAGTATCAGCGCGGTCAATAGCTGGCGGCGTGCCGAGGCGGTATCAAGCAGTACGCTCACCGTCCAGCCCACATCGGGCATCGCTTCGGAAAGCAACAGAAACTCGCGCGCGCCGGTGCCCGCTTCGGTCACCGTGGCAAGCCGATGGCCGCCGCGCAGCGGCGTTTCCGCCAGCGGCAGCGCGCGCAGGGTGGCGTCGGCATAGCGCCGGGTCGCCGCACTTTGCGCCAACCGCTCTTCCGTCAGCGGGAAAATGCCGGCAAACAGCCATTCCGCACGACTTGCAAGAAAGATGATCCCTTCCGGGTCGGTGACGATGATCTCGTCATCGCCGCCGCGCCAGGTTTCCTCGATCGCGTCAAGATCGACCTTGAAAGCGATCACCCCCAGAATGCGCCCGCCCTCGCTGACCGGAGCGCCAAAGTAATAGCCGCGCTTGCGCGAGGTGGTGCCGAGCGCAAAGAATCGCCCCTGCCCGCCTGCCGCCGCATCGTAGAAATACGGGCGGAAGGCAAAGTTGCCGCCGACGAACGAGGTGGCAGTGTCATGGTTCGAGGCGGCGCGGGTGGTGCCCGAAAGGTCCATGTAATAGACGTCGGAAGCCCCGAGCAGCACCGCAATGTGCTTGAAATAGGCATTGGTGCGGGCCACCAGATCGGGGTCGTCGGGGCTTGCGGCAAGTGCGCGCACCAGTGCCGTCTCGGCGATCAACTGCGGCAGCCGCTCGAACCGCGCCAACTGCCCGCGCATCGTCGCAACCGCCAGCCGCAGCGTGGTGTCGCCGCGCCGCGCGGTATCGCCCAGAAACAGGCCAAGCGCATCGCGCCCCGCAAGCACGGGCAGCGATGCAAGCAATGCCGCCCCCAGCGCCAGCACCAGCCAGTAGAGCCGCCACCGCCCGGAAAGCGCTGTCCGGCCCCCTGGGTGGGCGGCTAGGTCGGCGGCCTCTGCCATGCGCTGCATATATCCTCCTCGGCTCAGGCTTGCAGCAATCCTAGCGCAACAGCGGCGCTTCAGGAAAGCCGCGCGTCACCGCCACCCCGGTCACGGCACGATCGAATAGAGCACGAACTCGGTGCGCGGTGCGAATGTGTCATAAAGTGCCCGCGCCGCGGTATTGCTTTCGGCGGTCAGCCACCTCACCCCCGGCAAGCCCCGCTGCCGGGCAAAGCCGCGCACATGCTCGATCAACGCGCGCCCGGCACCAGCCCCCCGCGCCTCGGGGGCGACGTATAGGTCGGAGAGGTAGCAGGTCATCGAACCGCCAAGCGAGCGGTGCATCAGCTGATACTGCACCAGTCCAACCGCCTCGCCCTCGGGTGTCACCGCCAGATCGGCCCAGAACGGGTTCGCCGGTTCGTGAATCCAGCCCCAGACCGCCGCTGCGGTCGCGGGCGCGAGGTCGATCTGGTAAAACGCCGCATAGGCCGCAAAAAGCCGCAGCCACGCCGTGCGGTCTTCCGGCCCGACCTGCCTGATTGTCACCCGCATCTTCCCTCCACTGCTTCAGGCAAAATATCCCCCGCGGAGCGCGCCTTGCTGGCAAGACCTGCCTCCGGCGGGGATATTTGCGCCAAGGCAGACCTAACCCGCGGCGCGCAGCCGGGCAATCAGGCTTGAGGTATCCCAGCGCCCGCCGCCCAGCTTCTGCACATCCTTGTAGAATTGATCGACCAGCGCGGTCAGCGGCAGGCTCGCCCCGGTCTCGTTCGCGGTTTCAAGGCAGATCCCCAGATCCTTGCGCATCCAGTTGACCGCAAAACCGAAATCAAAGCGGTTCTCGGCCATTGCCCGGTGCCGGTTCGCCATTTGCCAGCTTCCCGCCGCCCCCGCGCCGATCACCTCGACGAGTTCGGGAATGGAGAGCCCCGCCTTCTCGGCAAAATGCAGCGCCTCGGCCAGCCCCTGCACCACCCCGGCAATCGCGATCTGGTTGCACATCTTGGCAAGCTGCCCGGCCCCGCTTTCGCCCATTCGGCGGCAAACCTTGGCGTAGGCGGCCAGCACCGGCTCGGCGCGGGCAAAATCTGCTTGCGAGCCGCCGCACATGATCGACAGCGCGCCGTTTTCCGCCCCCGCCTGGCCGCCCGAAACCGGCGCGTCGACAAAGCCGATGCCCGCCACCGCCGCCGCCGCCGCCAGTTCACGCGTGACCCGGGCGGAAACCGTGGTGTGATCGACAAACAGCGCGCCCCGCGCCAGGCCCGCGAATGCCCCCTCCGGGCCAAGGCAGACGGCGCGCAGGTCATCATCGTTGCCGACGCAGGCCAGCACCAGATCGGCACCCTGCGCTGCCGCTGCCGGGCTTGGCGCGCTGGCACCGCCGTGTGCCGCAACCCAGGCCGCGGCCTTTGCCGGGCTGCGGTTATAGACCGTCACCGTATGGCCTTTGGCGGCCAGGTGCCCCGCCATCGGGTAGCCCATCACCCCAAGCCCCAGAAATGCCAGCTTCGCCATTTCGCCCCCCCCTGCCCGCACGACCTGACGGAAACGCGCGTTGAACATTGATCCGGCGTCAACTAGTTACGCATTGACCTTGCCCCGTCAATTGCGGGACCGAAGCGGAGACCCCGATGTTGACCGCCTTCCGCTGGCTTGTCCGGCTCGCCTCGGCGCTTTTGGCGCTATTGGTGCTGGCGCTTGCCGGGGCCTATTACTTTGCTGTCCGCTCGCTGCCCGACTATGACGAGACGCATCTGGTCGCAGGCATCAGCGCCCCGGTCGAGATCGTGCGCACCACCGACGATGTGCCGCACATCTTCGGGGCCACCGATGCCGATGTCTATTTCGCGCTTGGCCTTGCCCATGCACAGGATCGGCTCTGGCAGATGCTGTTGCAGCGCCGCACTGCGCAGGGGCGGCTTTCCGAGCTTTTTGGCACGCGCACGCTGGCCACAGACGAGTTGTTGCGCAGGCTTGATCTCTATACGCTCGCCAACCAGTCAGTGGCCGCGCAGGATGGCTATGCGCTGCTGGCCCTGCAAGCCTATGCCGATGGCGTCAACGCCTGGATCGGACTGGTGAATACGGGCGCGCGCGGGCGCGGGGCACCGGAGTTCTTTCTCTATGCGCCCGACATCGCGCCCTGGCAGCCCGCCGATTCGATCGCGGTGCTGAAGCTCACGGCGCTGCAACAAACCAACGCTCTGCAATCCGAGGTGCTGCGCGCCCGGCTGTCGTTGCGTGATCCAGTTTGGCTGCGCGACCTGCTGCCCGATGCACCGGGTGCCGCAATCACTGCATTGCCCGCGTTCGCGAGCCTCTTTCCCACCGCTCCGCGTGATGTAGCAGGCTTCGCCGTTGCGGCGGACGCGCTTTCACCGGTTGTGCCGCGCGGCCTGGCACCGGCGTCGAATGCCTTTGCCGCGGCACCGGGGCGTTCGGCTGCGGGCGGCTCGCTTTTGGCCAACGACCCGCACATGGGGCTTTCGACGCCTGCGGCCTGGTATCTGGCGCGGCTTGAACTTGCCTCGGGCGGGGTGATCGGGGCCACGCTTCCGGGCACGCCTTTGGTGCTGGCGGGGCGCAGCGCGGCGCTTGGCTGGGGCATTACCGCGGCCTACGCCGACGATCAGGATCTTTTCATCGAAGAACTCAGCCCCGACAACCCCGACCGCTACCGCCTGCCCGATGGCTGGGCAGGCTTTTTCACCCGCCGCACGATCATCGAGGTCAAGGATGCCCCGTCGGTAACGCTGACCCTGCGCTGGAGCGAGAACGGCCCGATCCTGCCGCCCTCCACCTTCAACCTTGCCGCGATCACGCCGCCGGGCCATGTCGTGGCGCTTGCCTGGACCGCGCTTTCCGATGCCGATACCTCGATGAGCGCCGGGTTGCGGCTGATGCGCGCGCAAAGCGTGGCCGAGGGCGTGGCCGCGGTGCAAGGGCACATTGCCCCGGCGCTCAATCTGGTGCTTGCCGATGCCCAGGGTGTCGGCATGCTCACCATCGGCACCTTGCCCGCCAGAGACCCCGCCCACCAGACCCAGGGGCGGATGCCGAGCCCCGGCTGGGTCACCGCCAACCGCTGGCAGGGTGTCTTGCCGCGCGCAAACCGCCCGCAGGTTCTGGCCCCGCCTGGCGGCATCGTCGGCAACACCAACAACAAGGTCTCCGACGCCGCCTTTCCCGACCATGTGAGCTTTGATTGGGGCGACACCCAGCGGGTGTTGCGCTGGCAAAAGCTGATGAGTGACCGCGAGGTGCACAGCCGGGAAAGCTTCATTGCCGCGCAGCTTGACGATGTCAGCCCGGCGGCGCGGGGCCTGTTGCCGCTGGTCGGTGCCGATCTGTGGTTTACCGGAGCCGCCGCCCCCGCCGGCACCCCCGAACGCCAGCGTCAGCGCGCGCTTGAACTGCTCGCGGGTTGGGACGGGGCGATGAACGAGCACCTGCCTGAACCGCTGGTTTACGCCGCCTGGATGCGGGCGCTGCAAAGCCGCCTGACCCGCGACGAGCTGGGGCCGCTTGCGCAGGAATTTGCAAACCTTGAGCCGCTCTTCATCGAGCGCGTCTTTCGCAACACCGAAGGTGCGGCGAAATGGTGCGACGTGATCCAGTCGGCACCGGTGGAAAGCTGCACCGATATCGCCCGCGCGGCGCTTGACGAAGCGCTGATCGACCTCAGCGCGCGCTTTGGCCCAAATGTCGAAAGCTGGCGCTGGGGCGATGCGCATGAGGCGGTGCACGAACATTCGGTGCTGGGGCAGGTGCCGGGGCTGGCCTGGCTGGTGAACATCCGCCAATCCACCTCGGGCGGAGATTTCACGCTCAACCGGGGCAGCCTTGCCGGATCGGGTGCAAACCCCTATCGCAACGTGCAGGCGGCAGGCTACCGGGGGGTTTACGACTTTGCCGACCCCGACAGTTCGGTGTTCATCATCTCCACCGGCCAATCGGGGCATCCGCTCAGCCGCCACTATGACGACCTCGCCGAGTTGTGGCGGCGCGGCGATTACATACCGATGTCGCTCGACCCCGAGATTGCCCGCGGTGCCGCTGCCGGGATCACCCGGCTTTTACCGAAATAGCGACGGCTCTGCCCACTGGCCTGCGAAATTTCCGCGGCGATCAGCTATAACGCCGCAAACTCGGCCTTTTGCCGTGCGGTCCAGCGGGTAGTGCCCCATTTGGTGGTGTATGAGCGCCAACCCTCGGAGAGGCTCGGTCTCGATCAGGCGGCCACGGCGGGCAGCCTATGGTTGGGAGTATCCGTGATGCGGGCGAGGGATTCCAGCCCCATGTAGCGCCGCGCC
>NZ_JAUXPI010000009.1 GCF_030684035.1 Phaeovulum sp.
GTGTTGCGGTTGGTCAGCAGAGCTTGAAGCTCAGCGCGGTCGGCGGGGCCAAGGAAAAGGCAGATGTCGGAGCGTCTCATCCTCCGACTATGCCACAGCATGGCACCGGCGGGAATCCTACGTCAGGTGTCGAACACTAGCCCTTTTTCTTTTTCTTCTTGATGTGACTTTCCGCCTTGTCGGTGCCGATTTGGGCGGCCAGCACCTCGGGTGGCGCATCGGCAAGTTTACTTAGCCATGCGGCGACCGCTTCCAGCATCTTCGCCAGATCGGCCGCGCCTGTATCACCGCCATTGGCTAGCTTCTGCCGTAGCCGGTCGCGCATGGGTGCGATGTCGCGGTGCAGCTGGCGCGCAAAAGACAGCCGCAACAGCGCCCAAGGATCGGTCGGAGCCGTGAAACCTTCGCGCCGGGTGCCGAGTATGCGCATCGCCAGCACCAGCCCGGCCTCGCGCAGTTCCTTCAGCGCGGTTGAAACGGCCGAGCGAGAAAGCCCGGTTATGGCCACCAGCGCATCGGCATCGGGTGCCATTTCGGCCCGCCAGATCACGCCAAAGCACTGGCCCGCCGGGCGCGACAAGCCAAGGCGGGGGGCGGCATCGACAAAGAAGGCGGCAAGGTCGGGCGGTGGGGCCTGAGTCATGGCTTCTCCTGGTCAAGGGTCAGATGGTAGCGGGTCTGCTGATGAAACCGCGCGCCCGGGTCAAGCCGCACCGACGGAAAATCCGGGTGCGCCGGGGCATCGGGCCAAAGCTGTGGTTCCAGCGCCAGCCCGCAATGGGGACCGTATTCAGCACCGCCATGCCCCTTCCATGGCGCGGATGCGAGCTTTGCGCCATCATAGACCTGGAGCCCCGGTGCCGTGGTGGCAAGTTGCAGCGAAATGCCCCGCGTGCCGCGCAAGCTTGCAACGGGGCTGAGCGCGCGTGATGCTTCGGCGAGCAGGAAGCAATGGTCAAGCGGCGGCAGCCCGGCCAGGCTGCGCGCCTGGCGCAGGTCACGCGCATCGCCGCCTAGCGGCTGGCGCATGCCCGTGGGCAGGCATGCGGCATTGGTGGGCAGATAGGCATCGGCGGCGACGCTGAGATGGTGCGCCGTGGTGGTGCCGCTGCCATCGAGGTTCCAGTAAGGGTGATGCGCAAGGTTCATCAGGGTTGGCGCATCGGTCGTGGCGGTCAGGGTCAGCGTCAGTGTTGCCGGGGCGGACAACCTGTATTCGGCGCTGATCCGGCGGTTGCCGGGAAACCCGCCGAGGCCCGCCGCCAGTCTGAGCGACAGTGTCACCCGGTCAGTTGCAAGGTCCTCGACCGTCCAGACCTGCGCCGAGGTGCCGCTGCCTCCGCCGTGCAGGGTGTTCTGGCCTTCATTTGCCTCGAACCGGAGTTCGCGCCCTGCCAGTTCTGCCCGTGCCCCGCTGATGCGGTTTGCGACCGGCCCCACGACCGCGCCGAACCACGCCATCGGGCCTTCGTAGGCGCCGATTTCATCCGAACCGAGCACCAGCGGCCAGTCTGCGCCGTCAAGCCGAAGATCGGCGAGAATTGCGCCCAGCGTCAGCACCCGTGCGCGCAGACCACCGGCGGAAAGGGTGATGACCGCGACCTCGCGCCCGTCACGCATTGTGCCAAACGGATACGGCTTCATTTTGTCACCACCCGCGCCGCAAGTGCAAATCCGGCGATCAGCGCCGCTTCGGCGTCGCCCTCGGTTACCGGCACCCCCTGCGCGGCCAGGGCGCGGGCGTAAAGCGCGGCATTTGCCCCGAGCACCCGAAGCCGCCGACCAAGCCACCAGGGCCGCGCCGCAGCAAGATCGGCAGCAATCAGAGCCGCATATAGCCGGGCTTTCGCTGCGGGGGGCGGCAGGGCGCGCGCTTCGGCCAGCATTCGAAGCATTCGTTCCGGGCGCGACATTGTATGCGGCAGGTCGGCATCGAAGGCGGCCAGGTCTATGGCATCGGCGGCGGCAGGTTGCGGGGCGAACCAGCGGCTTGCCGTCAGCGCTTCGGCCAGGGCACCCGAGAACGCCGCGGTGGCGCTTGTCACCTCGCCCGCGCTTATCTCGACCCAGTAGCTCAACGGGCCGGGCAGGCAGATCACCCCGTCAAATCCCGGATCGGCGGCAAGGCAGCCTGCCAGCCGCAGCGCGTGGGCCGCAGGCAGAACCAGCCGGGGCGCGGGTTGCACGAGGTCGGGGAGGAGGAGATTGCCAGCCACATCCGCGATCGGCCGATCAGCGGCAAGTGGCGGGCAGGGCAGCGGCCGCGTCGGCGCGCCCGGAAACCCGCAGCAAAGCACCGGGCGGACCGCTGAATTGGAAAGCTGCAATCGCGCCGACGCCAGGGCGACCTCTGGCGCGTCGCCCGGCGAAAGCGGCACGGCGCGGCGGACAGGCACCCGACCCGCAACCGCCACCCAAAGGTGCAGCGCCTCCGGTGTCAGCTCGGCTCCGATCCAGTCAACCGCCGTCATCCCCGCCTCAGGCTTGCCCCGCAGCCTTCTTTAGAAACGGCTTTGCGTCGCTGGGCAAGCGCTCAACGCGGTGCGAGGCAGTCCGAAAGCTTCGTTGCGATGTCGTTCAGCAGTGCTTCGTAGAGCCCCACGCCTGTCGGCAGGGTGCCGCCGGTGGGGTCGAGCGCCGCCCCGGCCCGCACCTCGGTGCCGTCGAGCACAAGCGAAAGCTGCCGCGGATCATGACCCACCTCGGGAAAAGCGCAGACGATGCCACCTGCCACCAGGTCGGCACGCAGTTCGGACAGATGCGCGGCACCCGGGGAGCTTGCGTCGCGCTGGTTCAGCGCGCCTGCAATGGTGAGGCCATAATGGTCGGCAAAATAGCCGTAGGCATCGTGAAAGACCACAAACGGGAGGTCAGCGAGCGGTGAAAGTCGGGCGGAAAGGTCGGCGTCGATTGCCGCGATGCGCGCAATTCCCGCCTGGGCGTTGGCGGCGAAGGTTGCAGCGTTGGCGGGATCGGCGGCGGCCAATTCGCTGGCGATGATCGCAAGCCATGCCTGCGCGTTGGCCGGGTCGAGCCAGGCGTGGGGGTCGATACCTTCGTGGTCATCGCCATCGTGTACTGCCCCGGCTGTATGATCTTCGTCGTGCGTGGAGGTCTCGCCATAGGCGCGGCGGTAGGTTTCGGGCGCGTCGAACAGCGCCACTGCCTTGCCCTTTGGTGCCGTAGCTGCAAGCGTGCGGCCGAGCCATGGCGTCAGTTCTTCACCCACCCAGAAGACCAGATCGGCGCTTTGCACGGCGGCCGCCTGCGATGGGCGCAGCTGGTAGGAATGCGCGTCGGCCCCCGGCGGCAGCAGCACCGTGGCCTGGCCGAGATCGCCGAGCACGGTTTCGGCGAGTGCCGCTATCACCGCGATATCGGTGACCACGGCGGGCGGCGCAGCGCCGGTGGCAAGCGGCAGCAGCGCGAACGAGGCGGCGAGGGGGGTGGTCAACAGGCGCATGGGGGTCTCCGGGTGCTCTTGCGGTTAACTCGTGCACCATGTATGTTATAGCATAACATCGCAAGCAAAATGTGATAGAGTAACATGACAGCGCCCGACCTTGCCTTTGAAACGCATGACCACGCGCGTTGCAGCCACAACCTTCTGGCCCGCGCCGAAGCGATTGCCGCAGCGCAGGGCGCGCGCTTTACCCCGGTGCGGCGGCGGGTGCTGGAGATATTGCTCGAGGCGCACCGCGCCATGGGTGCCTATGAGGTGCTGGAGCGTCTTGCAGCCGAGGGTTTTGGCAAACAGCCGCCGGTCGCCTATCGGGCGCTGGAGTTTCTGGTCGAGCACGGGCTTGCGCATCGGGTGCGGCGGCTCAATGCTTTTGCCGCCTGCACCCATCCGGGCGAAAGCCACGCGCCGGTGTTTCTGATCTGCCGCATCTGCGGCGCTGTGGCCGAGGCCCCTGCACCCGCGCTGCGCGCCGCACTTGACGCGGCGGCGGCCCCGCTCGGTTTTGTCGCCGAACGCTGCACCATCGAGGCGCTGGGGCTTTGCCCTGCATGCCAAGGGGCCGGTGCGGTGCCATGCAACTGATCACCGCGACAAATCTGAGCGTGCGCTACGGCGGCGTTGCGGTGCTTTCCGGGGTCGATTTCACCGTCGGCCGGGGCGAGATTGTCACCGTCGTCGGCCCCAACGGTTCGGGCAAGTCAACGCTGATCCGGGCGCTGATCGGGGCCGAGCGCGCCGCTACGGGCGAGATTACCCGCACGCCGGGGTTGCGCATCGGCTATGTGCCGCAACGGCTGCACGTCGATACGACGCTGCCGCTGACCGTTGCGCGCTTTCTCAATCTGCCGCGCCGGGTGGCTGCCACCGAGGCCGCTGAGGCGCTGGCGCGCACCGGGGTCGCAGGGTTGCAGAGGCACCAGCTTGCCGCGCTTTCGGGCGGGCAGTTCCAGCGGGTGTTGCTGACGCGCGCGCTGCTTTCGCGGCCCGACATACTGATTCTCGACGAGCCGACGCAGGGGCTGGATCAGCCCGGAATCGCCGCCTTTTACCGGATGCTGGCAGATTTGCGCACGCAAACCGGTTGCGCGGTTCTGCTGGTCAGCCACGATCTGCATGTGGTCATGGCGGCTTCGGACCGGGTGATCTGCCTCAATGGTCACGTCTGCTGCGAGGGCACCCCCAGCGTGGTTTCCGCAGCGCCGGAATATCGTGCGCTCTTTGGTCTTGGCACCGGCGGGGCGCTGGCGCTTTATCAGCACGCGCACGACCATGACCACGAACACGACCTTGGCCACGGCCATGATCACTCCCACCCGCATAGCCATGAGCACGCCGATGCTTGATGATTTCCTCATGCGCGCGGCGCTCGCCGGGCTTGGCCTGACGCTTGCAACCGGGCCGCTTGGTGCCTTTGTCGTCTGGCGCCGGATGGCCTATTTTGGCGACGCCACGGCGCATGCCGCAATTCTGGGCGTGGCGCTTTCATTCGGTTTCGGCATCTCGGTTTATGCGGGCATCATTGCGGTGGCGCTGGGCATGGCAATCACCGTGGCAAGCCTTGCCGGGCGCGGCTATGCGATGGATGCGACACTGGGCGTGCTTGCGCATTCGGCGCTCGCCTTCGGCCTTGTCGCCGCGTCGTTTCTGACTGCGGTGCGGGTCGATCTGTCGGCTTGGCTCTTTGGCGATATTCTTGCCGTGGGGCGTGTGGATCTGGCGGTGGTCTGGGCTGGCTCGGCGTTGGTGCTGGCGCTGCTGGTCTGGCGCTGGCAAGCGCTCTTGACCGCAACCGTCAACGAAGAACTGGCGGTGGCGGCAGGTCTCAACCCCCGCCGCGAAGCGCTGGTGCTGACCGTGGCGCTGGCGCTTGTGGTTGCGGTTGCCATCAAGATTGTCGGCGCGCTGCTGATCGCGGCAATGCTCATCATCCCCGCTGCCGCCGCGCGGCGTCTGGCGCGTGGCCCCGAATCCATGGCGCTGGGCGCAAGCCTGATCGGGGCGGTCTCGGTGCTTGCCGGTCTGTTCGCATCGCTGCGCCTTGATACCCCTGCCGGTCCCTCGATCGTCGCCGCCAGTGCCTGCATCTTTGCGGCAACGGCGCTGGTGCGACGGCGCTAGAACCGCGGGTTCCGCGGTCGCTGCGCCACGGCTTGGCTTGCGTGCCGAGAGGGCAGTGCCAGCTTGCCGAAACGGCCAATTTCCGCCATGAATCTGCCGCAACCACCCGGCATTTTCCGCCTGAAGGTTGCGGGCGGAGGCAGCAATGCAGATGGTTAGGGTCGGTTTGCGGGCGCTCGCGGTTTTCGCCGCTATTGCCTTGCCGCAGATTGCCGGTGCCTGTTCACTGGCTCGGGTATCGGGTGCCGATGTGGTCGTGCCGGCCTCGGGCAGGATCAACGAAGCGCTGATTGACGCGGCGATTCGGGCCGAGGTGAACTATCAGCGCTGCCGGGCGGGCCTTTCGGAGCTCGCTGCGGCACCGGGGCTGGCCGAAGCTGCCTCGACGCATGCAAAGTGGATGGCGCGGGCACAGACGATGAGCCACGAGTCGAAGGTGCCGGGGCAGTCGAGCGTGCTGGCGCGGCTGCAATCCAGCGGCATCGACTTTCGCGCCGGGTCCGAGAATATCGGCAAGATCGCCCGCTACGGCATTGACGGCATCCATTTTCGCATCCGCGATGCGGGCGCTTGCGCCTTTGCCACGCAGGATGGCACCGCGATAGGTGCGCACAGCTACCAAAGCCTCGCACGGCATATCGTGACCCTCTGGGTCAACTCGCCAAAGCACCGCACCAACATGCTGGATCCGAAGGTGCGGATGGTGGGTTCGGGCGCAGGCTACGACCCCTCGGCACCCTATTGCGGTGCCTTCTATGTGTCGCAAAACTACGCGGGATAGCGCCGCTGAACTTCAGGGCCGCAAGGTCTGCAACGTCACATAGCCAAGCTCTGGCCCGATCCATTGCCGCGAGGCGAGCACCGCGCCCTTGTCGCTGACCAGATAGGCGCTGCCCACGGCCTGGCCCTGAAAAGCGCAGATCTCGACCATCTGGATGCCACGGAATTTCAGCCCGGCAACCTCGTATTCGCTCTTGTCGCCACGGCTGACGGCGCATTCCATCGGCAGCGGACGCTCGACGTTTTCAGCATCGAGGTAGCGCTGGACCTTGGCGGCAGCACCTTCCTTGCGGGCAAGAATAAGCGCGGCAACGGCATCGGTTTCTGCACTCATCATGTCAAAGCCGAAACCGCGGGTGCCCACCAGAATGCCGCTGCGCAGGATCAGGCTCTGCTCGGAAGGCAGTGCATAGGTGCGCATCGGGCCATTTTCGCCGTAAAGCCCCATCACCGTGGTCTGTCCCTGCGCCTCCAGCGTGACCAGCATAAGCGGCCCGGCAAATGAGCCGAGCGCTGCTGCGGCGATCTGGTCGGGGGTCGGAGCATCCGAAGGCGCGGCTTCTGCCGCGCGGCCCGCAGTGGCAACGCCGATGAGGTTTTTCAGCAGCCCGCGCGCCATATTGCTGGTTTCGGTCTGCCCGGCATCAGAGCCGCAGCCCGCGACCGCAAGCAACAGCACCGCAAGCAGCGGTGCGTGCCGAAGTCGCTTTGCCGCGGTCATCTCCAGAACCTTCCCCAGCCGCTGTAAAGCGCGCCGACATGGCTTTGGCGAACCGAATCGTAAAGCCTGCCGTCAACCGCCAGCCGCGCGCCACCATCTCCGCCCGACATGCCAAAGGTGTTGGTGAAGCTGGCGATCGTCGGCTTGCCGGTAGTCCAGCCAATCGGAATCGTCAGCGACAGGCCCTTGTCGAAACGGGCGTCACCCGGGCCCGCGCCGGGCATGTCGGTGAAGGTCGCGAAAGCCCCGATGCGCCAGCCATTGGCAAACTCGCGGTTGAGCGAAACCGTGCCGCCCCAATCGCCCGCCAGATAGCGCCCGACATCAAGCCGTCCGGTGAAACCGCTGCCGATGTCGTAATAAACCGAGGCGTGGCCGGTTACGACGGTGTAATCGAGAAAGCCGAAGCGCTGCTCGTAATCGCGTTTCTGCACATAGTTCAGCTCGGCACCAAGTGCCAGACGGCTGTCAACCGGCTTCCACAGCAACTCACCCGAGACGCCGCCGAACATCCGCTCCAGAAGGCCGAAGCTCACCCTCGCGTAGAGGTTTTCGGCAGGGCGGCCGTACCAGCTGAGCGTCAGACTGGGAATCGTGAGGTCGCCATTGCGCTGATAGCTTACCAGATCCGAACGCACCGGGCTGGGCCCCGGAACGCGGCTGCTCTGGTCGAGGTTGCCGGCAACTTTCTGGCGCACCGATCCGGCAAGCACGAGGCCCGGGCTGATCTCATAGCGCATCGAGGCGGCGATGCCGACGTCGATCAGGAACGGATCGACCGGATCAAAGATCGAGGCCTCTGCATAGGGCGTGAGAGCCCATTGGAACCGCGGGAAAAGATCGTCGGTCGGGCGCAACGGACCCGAAGAAACCGCAAGCGCGTCGGTGATGGTTGCGCGGGTAAGCAGCGCCGCGGAGTTGCCGTTTTCCATCGCTTCGAGGTCAGAGCGGCGGAGTGTCACCGAAGAAGTCGGCATACCGTTCGCAACCGAGGTAAGCACCAGGTATTCGACCGAGGGCGGCAGCGCGCGGGTGAGGACCCGCGCAACATGGCCCAGCGCCTGCGCCTGGGTGGCGTAGGTCTGGTTGCGCACCCGCACCTCGGCTGTGCTGGCGCTCAGCGCCATGCTTTCAAGCAAGATGCCGTCTGCACTCAGCGCCTTGGCCACAGCAGCCTGCACTGCCGGGTGAACCTGCGCCTCGGCCGCCCATTCGCCCGACCAGCCTACCGGGTCGGCGGCGCGCGACGGCCGCGGCGCGACCGGCAGCGGCGTCTTTTCGATCCCCGAGGGGAAGGGCGGACGGCGCGGATCGATGGCGATATTGACCTGCACACCCACTTCCGAGCCGTAAAGGTAATAGGCCGAAACGCTGGCCGAACGCCCGATGCGATAATCGAGACCAAGATTGAGCGGCGACGCCCGGTCAAAACCTGCGCGCGCAACCTCTTCGGCGTAGGCGTCGGGCGAATATTCGGCCTTGAGCGTCAGCTTTTCGGTAGCTTGCCAGCTTACGCCCAGAAACGGTGCCGCATCGCCGCGGAACCAGCGGTCATAGTTGATCGGGCTGCCATCGACCACCGCCGGGCCGGGGCGCGCGCCAAAGGGCGCGCCGATCGAGTTGCTCGACCCGAGCCGACCCCAGCCAATACCCGCCGAGACCTGCAAGGTCGGGGTGATGGTCTTGGTCGCGACCACATATTCCGAGGCAAAGGCACCCGAACCGATGAAATCGCGCACACCAATCGCCACCGCCGGTCGCCAGCCCTTTTCATCGAGAAGTCGCAGATGCAGGTCGATCGAGCGGTCATAAAGCGGGTCGTCAGGCGCGAAATAGTCGTCGATCCGCGAATAGCGGAAAAGCGCGGTCAGCCGCGGTGTGATCTGGAATGCAAAGCTGTGGCGCTGGCCGCCGGCGCCGAAATAGGTCGATGCCCCGATCACACCATCGGGCAGGCTCAGCGCCGAGGGCGTGTCGATCAGGCCGGGCAAGCCAAAGCTGTTGCGGCTGCCGCCAATCAGCGGTTCTGCCGATGCCGCCTGAAGGGCGGCAAGGCTGACCGCGAGCGCGGCAACGACTGAGCGAGATCTGTTCATGCGAACCCCCCCGGATCCGGTTTCGACCCTGTATAGCCGATCTGTCAGGCAGCGCGAGTGGCAAAGCCACCCGACGGCATTTTGGGCGCGGGGGTTGCGCCTGCGCCACGCTAGCGGAATCGGCCCGGGTGGCAGGCCGAAAAATCCCGCGCGCTTTCCCGTCCGGCAAGATAATCCGCAATGATTTCCGCGGTTAGCGGTGCCAGCGTCACGCCGATATGGCCGTGGCCATAGGCGTGCAGCAGATCGTTGCCGCTGCGCGAAGGGCCGATCACCGGCAGGCTGTCTGGCATCGAGGGGCGAAAACCCATCCATTCGCGCGCGGGAACTCCGAGGTCGGGGAAAAAGGCGCGTGCCCCGGCGACCATACGGGCGATTCGATGCGGCGAGGGCGGCGCGGCAAGCCCGCCAAGCTCAACTGTGCCCGCAACCCGCAACCGCCCTTGCATCGGGCAGAGATAGAACCCGCGTGCGGTCGGGCAGCAGGGTCGGTGGAGCAGCTGCGCGGGCATGTCCCATTCGACATGATAGCCGCGCTCGGTATCAAGCGGCACCCTGTCGCCTGCCTGCAACGCCAGCGCGCGGCTATGCGCCCCCGCGGCAATCACCACGCGGCGCGCGTGCACCTGCACCCCTGGCCCGCCCAGTCGCAGGCCATCGATGCCACGCGATATCGTCGTGACCTCGCCGCGCAACAGCCCCGCGCCCTCTGCCAGTGCGGCCTGTGCCAAAAGCTGCACCATCCGCCCCGGATCGATCATGAAGCTCGCACCGGGAAAGAACGCGCCGCCACCCTCGACCGGCGGCAACCCCGGTTCCAGCGCCGCAATCGCATCGGCGCCGAGCATCTCCACCGCCACGCCGGCACTGCGGCGAAATGCGAGGTCAGCCTCGGCGGCGCGCCGCTCTCGCACGCGCTCGTAAAGGTAGATGCAGCCCTTGTGTTGAAGCAGGTCCGCACCGCCGATTTCAGCGGCAAGTGCGGCCCAGCGCGGCTGCGCATCGGTCAAGAGGCTGGCGAGCGCCAGGGCGTTGTGCCGCGCGGCGGCGGGCAGGCACTGGCGGGCAAAGCGCAGCAGCCAGGGTGCCAATGCGGGAAGCGCGGCCTTGCGGATTGTGAGCGGCGAGTTGCGGTCGAACAAGAGCCGCGGCAGCCCTGCCAGAACCGAAGGTGTGCCCACCGGTTGCACGGCGTAATCCGCGACCGTGCCGGCATTGCCGTAGGACGCGCCCATTCCGGGCGGCTCCCGATCGATCAGCACCACCTCGCGGCCCTCCAGCGCCAGCCGGTGCGCAATGGCAAGCCCGATCACCCCCGCGCCGATCACCGCAATCTCGCATTTGATCGGGCCGGTCATCACGAAGTCCTCGCTTTGGGTCGTGGCACGGTTGCTGGCCTCCGGCGGGGATATTTCATTCTGAAGCAGATGCTTCAGTCCAAATATCCCCCCGCGGGAGGCGCAGCCCGGCCCGCGCCGGGCGGGCCGGGTCGGCTTTACATGCAGGCGTCAAACAGTTTGCGTGTGTTGCGCCTGGTCATCTTGACCGGGTTGCCGCCGCAGGACGGGTCTTCCAGCGCCATCTCGGTCAACTCGTCCAGTCGGCTCGCCTCAACCCCCATTGCGGTGAGATTGGCGGGAATGCCAAGCTCCGCACGCAGGTCCATGACCTTGGCCCGGAAGCCCTTGAAGCCGCCCTTGATGCCGAGGTAGGCGGCGGCGGCCTTGATCCGGGCGTCGATGGCCTTGCGGTTGAAATCGAGCACCATCGGCATCACCACGGCGTTGGTGGTGCCGTGGTGGGTGCCGTAAACCGCGCCGACCGGGTGCGAAAGCGAGTGGATCGCGCCAAGCCCCTTCTGGAACGCCACCGCGCCCATGGCCGCCGCACTCATCATGTGGGCGCGGGCATCGAGATCATTTGGGTCGGCATAGACCTTGGGCAGGTTCTCGAACACCAGCCGCATGCCTTCAAGCGCGATGCCCTGGCTCATCGGGTGGTAGAAAGGCGAGCAATAGGCCTCAAGGCAATGCGCCAGCGCGTCCATGCCGGTGCCAGCGGTGATGAAGCGCGGCATGCCGACGGTCAGGCCCGGGTCGCAGATGGTCACGGCGGGCATCAGCTTGGGGTGAAAGATGATCTTTTTCTTGTGCGTCGCCGAATTGGTCAGCACCCCCGCGCGGCCGACCTCGGAGCCGGTGCCCGCGGTGGTGGGCACGGCGATGATCGGCGCGACCTTGTCGGCATCGGCGCGGCTGTACCAATCGCCGATATCTTCGAGATCCCAGACCGAGAGCTTCGCTGGCTGATGCGCCATCAGCGCGATCATCTTGCCAAGGTCGAGCGCCGAACCGCCGCCGAAGCAGACCACGCCATCATGCCCGCCCGCCTTGTAGACCGCGATGCCGTCGGCCATGTTCTTCTCGTTGGGGTTGGGATCAACCTCCGAGAATACCGCGCGGCCAAGCCCTGCCGCTTCCAGCACGTCGAGCGCGCCCTTGGTGATCGGCAGGCTCGCCAGCGCCTTGTCGGTCACCAAGAGCGGGCGCTTGAGGCCCACCGCCTTGCAGTGCTCGGCCAGCTCGGCAATGCGACCGACGCCGAACTTGATCGCGGTGGGGTAGGACCAGTTCCGGTTGGGAACATTGTGGCTCATTTCGTCACCTTCTTGAGATGATAGGATTTCGGCCGCGTGACCGAATAAAAACCAAGGACCGACAGGCTGCCACCGCGCCCGGTATCCTTGCAGCCGGTCCAGCAGAGCGCGGGGTCGAGGTAGTCGCAGCGGTTCATGTAGACGGTGCCGGTCTCGATGCGCGCACCAATGGCGGCGGCGCGTTCGGGATCGCGGGTCCAGAGCGAGGCGGTCAGGCCGTAGGGGCTGTCGTTCATCACCGCGATCGCTTCATCGTCGTTCTTGACCGGCATGATGCCGACCACCGGGCCAAAGCTTTCCTCGCGCATTACCCGCATTTCGTGGTTCACGTTCACCAGAATCTGCGGCGCAAGGAAAGCGCCGCCATCATCCTCGGGAAATAGCGCGGGGTCGATCAGCGGCGTTGCGCCCTCGGCGATCGCCTCACTGATCTGTTCGCGCACCACATGCGCGAAGCGCTTGTTGGCCATCGGGCCGATGGTCGATGTGGGCTCGAACGGGTTGCCGAGTTTCAGCGCCTTGACCCAGGCCACGGCCTTTTCGACGAAGGCATCGTAGAGGCTTTCGTGCACATAGATGCGCTCGATGCCGCAGCAGCACTGGCCCGCGTTATACATCGCGCCGTCCATCAGGCTGTCAACCGCCGCATCAAGGTCGGCGTCATCCATGACATAACCGGGGTCCTTGCCGCCAAGCTCCAGCCCGAGCCCGGTGAATGTGCCCGCCGCAGCGCGTTCCATCGCGGCTCCGCCCGCAACCGAGCCGGTGAAGTTGATGAAGTTGAAGGCGCGCGCGCCGATCAGCGCCTCGGTGGTGGCATGATCGAGCACGACATTCTGGAAAATGTCGGCGGGCACTCCGCCGGCGTGGAAGGCCTCGGCCAGACGTTCACCGACCAGCAGGGTCTGGCTGGCGTGTTTCAAGACCACGGCGTTTCCGGCGATCAGCGCCGGGACGATGGTGTTGATCGAGGTGAGGTAAGGGTAGTTCCATGGCGCGAGCACGAACACCACTCCCACAGGCTCGCGGCAGATGCGCCGTTCGAACCGGTCGGAGTTTTCCACCACCATCGGTGCCAGCGCGCCTTCGGCGATCTCGGCCATATAGGCGGTGCGGTCGTTGACGCCGCCAAATTCGCCGCCGTAGCGGGTCGGGCGGCCCATTTGCCAGGCCAGTTCCTCGACCACGCGCGGTTTCATTTCGTTGAGCTTGGCCACCCCGGCGGTCACCGCGGCGATGCGCTCGGCGAGCGGCCGTGCCGCCCATGCCGGTTGCGCGGCACGCGCGCGCGCGGCCATTGCCTCGGCCTCGGCCAAACTCAGGCAGGGCCGTTCTGCATAGACCCGCCCATCGACGGGCGAGATGCACTGGATCGTTTTCGTCATCGTTTTCGTCCTCTTGCGCCGCTCAGGCGCGTTCAAATCCGCGTGCCACTTCCCAGTCGGTCACGACACGGTTCTGTTCCTCAAGCTCCCAGAGCGCGGCGCGGTGATAATGTGTCACCACCTCGTCGCCAAACGCCGCGCGCAGCCAGGCGGAGGTGCCCATTGCCGAGGCCGCCGCCCCCAGTGTTCTGGGGATCTCGCGCACTTCGCCGGCCTGGTAGATGTCACCCGAAATGGCGGGCTCCAGCACCATCTTCTTTTCGACCCCGTCCAGCCCTGCCGCGAGCAGCGCCGCGCAGGCAAGGTAGGGGTTCAGGTCGGCGCCACCAATGCGGCATTCGACCCGGATCGCCTTGCTGCCCTCGCCGCAGACGCGGAACCCGGCGGTGCGGTTGTCGAGGCTCCAGACCGCCTTGGTGGGCGCGAACATACCCACCACGAAGCGCTTGTAGCTGTTGACGGCGGGCGCGAGGAAAGCGGTGATTTCGGCGGCATGGGCAAGCTGGCCCGCGATGTAGTGGCGCATCAGGTCCGACATTCCCGCCGGGTCTTTTTCGTCGCGGAACGCGGGCTTGCCGCCTACCCAGAGCGACTGGTGCACATGGCTCGACGACCCTGCGCGGCGGTGATCGTATTTGGCCATGAAGGTGACGCTCGCGCCGTATTGCAGGGCGATTTCCTTGATGCCGGTCTTGATGATCGCGTGCATGTCGGCGGTATCGAGCGCGTCGGAATACCTGGCGTTCACCTCGTGCTGACCCGCCTCGGCCTCGCCTTTGGAGTTTTCGATCGGAATGCCCGCATCCCAGAGCCCGTTGCGGATGGCGCGCATCATCGGCTCGTCGCGCGCGGTGCCGAAGATCGAATAGTCGACGTTGTAGCGCGCCGTCGGGATCATGTTGCGGTAGCCCGCGTCGAACAGTTCCGAAAAACTTTGCTCGAAAATGTAGAATTCAAGCTCGGTCGCCATCATCGCGTCGAACCCGAGCGCCTTGGCGCGCTCGATCTGGCGCTTGAGCACGGTGCGCGGTGCGTGCGGCACAAGCTGGTGGGTGTGGTGGTCAAGCACGTCGCACATCACCATCGCGGTTCCCGGCAGCCAGGGCAGGCGGCGCAGGGTGGCAAGGTCGGGCTTCATCACATAGTCGCCATAGCCCTTGTTCCAGCCGGTGGCGGCATAGCCTTGCACGGTCACCATTTCGACATCGGTGGCCAGAAGGTAGTTGCAGCAATGCGTTTCTTCCCAGGCACTTTCCACAAAATGCCGCGCCACAAAGCGCTTGCCCTGCAAGCGGCCCTGCATATCGGCAAAGCAGGCGACCACGGTATCTATCTCGCCCGCGGCGACGGCTTTTTTCAGGGCGTCAAAGGTCAGATTGGCGGGCATCTGGGCGGGCTCCTAATGGGGGTGCGACTCGGGCGGTGTCAGAGTGACGCGCGGAGGTTGCCCCCCGCGCGCCGGTTCTTGTCAGGCGTAGCGGTAGGGTTTGCCAGCGTTGTGCATGGTTTCGTTGTATTTCTTGATGATTTCGACAACTTTCGCCTTGACCGGGCTTTCGGTTGCAACCTCATCCCAGAACTTGGCTGCCTCTGCCTCAACCGCGGCCCATTCGGTGTCGGGAATGGTCGTCAGCTGGGTATCGGCACCTTCGACGCGAAGCTTTGCCTCGCCATTCCAGTACCAGTGCTGGCGGTAGTAGTGCGATTGCTCGAAACAGACGCGCATCAGCTCCTGCAAGTGCGGCGGCAAGGCGTTCCAGCGATCCATGTTGGCAAAGAAATGCCCGATCCAGGCACCCGAGATGTTGTTGGTCAGGAAGTAGGGCGCCGATTTCGCCCAGCTTGCGGTATAGACCTCGGTGATCCCGGACCATGCGACGCCGTCAAGCTCACCCGTCTGCAACGCCACGCCGATGTCTTCCCACGGCAGCGTCACCGGCACCACGCCAAAGCGCGCCAGGAAACGGCCCGCGGTGGGGAAGGTGAAGACGCGCTTGCCGTTCAGATCGGCAAGGCTGTTGATCGGTGATTTCATCGAGAAGTGGCAGGGATCCCATGAGCCGGCCGAGATGTGTTTGACCCCGACCTTGGCATATTCCTCGCCCCAGATCTCGTTCAGCCCGTAGTGGTTGAAGAGCGCCGGAACATCGAGCGAATAGCGCAGCGCCAGCGGGAAGTAGCCGCCGAACACCGTTACCTCGGTGGGGCTTGCCATCGAATCGTCATCCGATTGCACGGCGTCGATGGTGCCCTTCTGCACGGCGCGGAACAGCTCGGACGTGGGCACCAACTGATCGGCGTAGTAAAGCTCGATCTCCATCTGGCCCTGGGCGATGGTATTGAATGCGTCGATCGCGGGCTTGATCACCTCGGCACCCAGTGCGCCTCCGGCATAGGTCTGCAAGCGCCATTTGATCATGGTTTGCGCAAGAGCAGGCGCGCCAAGCGAAGCGGCACCGGCCGCGACTGCGCCGCTGGTCAGGAATTTCCGTCTGGTTGTGGTCATGGTGGTTTCTCCTAGTTGGGTGGGAAAGTCCCCATTCGGGGTTATTGTCAGATACCTAGAACCGTGTGTGGCAGCCACAGCGCCACCTGCGGAAACAGCATTACGACGATCAGCGTCAACAGCATCAGCCCCACGAAGGGGAAAACCGAACGGTAGATCACCGGCAGGGTGTATTCGGATGGTGCCATGGCGCGCATCAGAAACAGGTTATAGCCGAAGGGCGGCGTCAGATAGGCGATCTGGCAGGTGATGGTATAGAGAATGCCATACCACACCAGATCGAACCCCAACGCGCGCGCCAGCCCCACATAAAGCGGTGCGACGATCACCAGCATCGCGGTATCGTCCAGAAACATGCCCATGATCAGGAACGACGCCTGCATCAGGATCAGCACCTGCCAGCGGTTGAGCCCCAGATCGCGCAGGAAGAAGTTCTCGATCGCCCGCCCGGCACCCAGCCCGTCGAACACCGCACCAAAGGCAAGCGCGGCCATGATGATCAGCATGAACATGACGGTGATGGCGAGCGTGTTGCGGGTCGATTTCTCGAAGACTTCCCAGGTGAAGCGCCGCTTCAGCACCGCCGCCGCAACCGAAGTGACGGCACCGATCACGCTCGCCTCGGTCAGGCTCGCCCAGCCCTTGATGAAGGGCACCATCATTGCCGCGAAAATCAGCACCGGCAGCAGACCCGCGCGCAGCAAGGCAAAGCGCTCGCCCCAACTGATCAAGGCGCGTTCTTCGGCGCTTATGCGTGGCGCAAGCGACGGGTTCAGCCAGGCGCGGACCATCACATAGGTCATGAACATAGCCGCCATCAGCAGTCCCGGCATGATACCAGCAAGCCAGAGCTGGTTCACCGGCGCGCGCGCGATCAGCGAGAACAGCACCATCACCACCGAAGGCGGTATCAGGATGCCGAGGCTCGATCCGGCCTGAATGACCCCCGAGATCAGTTGCTTGTCGTAGCCGCGCTTGGCAAGTTCGGGCAGCGCGATGGTGGCACCGATCGCCATGCCCGCAACGCTAAGCCCGTTCATCACCGAAATCATCACCATGAGCAGTATGGTGCCAATAGCCAGCCCGCCCGGCAAGGGCCCGAACCAGACGTGGAACATCCGGTAAAGATCATCGGCCAGACGGCTTTCGCTCATCACATAGCCCATGAATACGAACATCGGCAAGGTCAGCAGCGGATACCATTTCATCAGCTTCATGATCGCGCCAAAGCCCATGTCGCTGCCACCGGTGCCCCAGAGCGAAATTGCCGCCACCACGGCGACAAAACCGACCGCGCCAAACACCCGCTGCCCGGTGATCATCATCAGCAGCATGGTTGAAATCATCAGGATCGCGATCCACTCGTAGCTCATCAGAGTTCCTCTCCGCGCAGTATCGCGATATCGCGGAACAGATGTGCCACGGCTTGCATCAGCATCAGCACGAAGCTCGTGCAGATGATTGTCTTGATTGGCCAGAGCACCGGGCGCCAGGCTGTCGGATTACGTTCTCCGGTTTCGAACGAGTAGATCGTGCTCTCGACCGCGCCATAAAGCATGACGCCGAGATAGAAGATCAGCGCGAAAATGGTGACCACATCCCACATTGCCTGGGTGCGCGGACGCAGCCTTGCATAGAGCAGGTCCATGCGCACGTTGGTTCCGAGCTGGAAGGTATACGGCGCGCCGAGAAGGTAGTAGGCGACCAGCGTGAACTGCGCCATTTCCAGTGTCCAGAGCGAGGGAACACGGGCGATCTTGGTGATCGAGGACCAGAGCAAAATGCCCATGATGACGAACAGAAGATACATGGCCGTGCGCCCGACCCGGTGGTTGAGGGCCTCGACCCAACGCACATAGGCCTTCACCCAGCGAGGCATTCAGACCCCACTTTCCGCGGCGGCGAGGGCCGCGCGCAAGCTTGGGGCAAGGCGGTCTGCAACGCTTCGTTGCGCCTCGGCATCTGCGATCAGGTCGCTGCGCAACTCCAGCATGACACTGGGCAGGCCCATGGGTGTTGCATGCAGCGCGAGCGTGTGGGTCACTTCGTCCGCCGCCGAATAGGGCTCGTTCAGGCGCGCATATAGCCCGGTCGGCGCGGCCGCGAGAACCGCGCGGGCCAGCCTCGGATCGGCGTCATGGATGATGCCGAACTCGACCGCGCGCGGGCGGCCGAGCCAGACCGGGGTGAAGGAATGCACCGTCACCAGCACCGGCAGCGGCCCGGCCACCGCACGGCGCGCCAAAAGCGCCCTCAGCGCGGCGTGAAAAGGCAGATAGACCGCTTCGGTGCGCGCCCGCCGCTCATTGGCGGCAAGCCCGATATTGCCGGGAATGCTGTGCACCTCGCTTTGCTCGGCCATTGCGCCGCGCGATTGTGGCGGGCGGTTGAGGTCGTAGATCAGCCGCGACACCCCGGCATGCACGAGCGGTGCATCAAGCAGTTGCGCCAGTGCGCGCGCCAGCCCCAGCGCGCCGGGGTCCCAGGCGATATGCGCACCCATCTGTGCAGGCGTCAGGCCAAGCTCGCCCCAGGGCGCGGGAAAGGCGTTCGAGGCGTGCTCGCAGCAGATCACGAAACGGCCCGATGCCTCGGGGTTTTCCACCGTTACCACGGCTGGCGCTTCCTGCACCTGTTCCAGCGGCTGAACCGTCATGTTTCCCTGTTGCATTCTTTTTGTTGCGACCAGCGTCCACCGCGCGGGGGGATTCTGTCAAGATCATTTCAATTCACAAAATCCTGTTACAATCTATTCAAAGCGACTCAGTCCTAGGGTGCCCAATTTGGCAGCAGTGCAACAGACCATCGAGGAACGCCTGCGCGCAGGTTTCGAAACGCTGACCCGCGCCGAGCGGCAGTTGGCAAGCCACCTCTTGCGGCATTACCCGGTGGCGGCGCTCGGTTCGATCACCGCGCTGGCCAAAGGTGCCGAGGTGTCCAGCCCAACTGTTGTGCGGCTGGTGCAAAAGCTCGGGTTCGCAGGCTACACCGATTTTCAGACCGGCATCCGCGCCGAGGTGGAAGAACGTCTGATCTCGCCCCTGGCCAAGCATGACCGCTGGGCGGGCGGGGTGCCTGACACCCATATTCTCAACCGCTTCGCCGATGCGGTTCTGGGCAATCTGCATGCCACACTGGCGCAGATCAACCATGCCGAGTTTGACGCGGCGGCGGCGCTGATGGCCGACCCGGCGCGCAAGGTCTTTGCCACCGGCGGGCGGATCACCCATGCCATGGCCGAGTATTTCGTGACCCATATGAAGGTGATCCGCCCCGGTGTGAGCCTGATTTCCGAAATGTCGAACGCCTGGCCACCGGCGCTGATCGAAATGGTGCCGGGCGACGTGCTTTTGGCATTCGATATCCGTCGCTATGAAAACAACGTGCTGCAACTGGTGGAAATGGCAGCCGAGCAGGGGGCCGAGGTGGTGCTGATCACCGACCCCTGGGTTTCACCCGCCGCCGCCCACGCGCGCTATCGCTTTTCGGCACAGATCGAAGTGCCTTCGGCATGGGATTCGACGGTGGCGATTCAGGTGCTGGTCGAAACCCTGATGGCGGCCGTGCAAAGCCTGACCTGGCAGCAGACCGAAACGCGGATGAAGCGGCTGGAGGGGCTTTATGCGCGGGCGCGGTTTTTCAGAAGGGCGAAGTAGGCGGAGTTTGCGCCGCGCCGCGAAACAGCACCGCCCGAACCGCAGGCGGCGGCGGCAAGAGCGCGCGAATGTCGGCGAAGGGAAAGCGTGGCTCAAAGCGAAACGCTTCGGCGCGCGCCTCGGGGCCGCCGTTGCACTCGCCCGCGCGGAACCCGGCAAGTCGGGTGACGGCTGGTAGGAAGCGCGCCGGGTCCTGGCTTTCGTGGCAAAGTATCGCTTCACATTTCAGCGCAAAATGCGCGGTCACATCGACCCAGTGGGTGGGGGTGAAACCGGTGCCGTTCAGCGTATCTGCGTAAAGCAGCGGCACCCCGAAGCCGGTCGCCTGTGCCAGCGCGGCGGAGAGCGCGCGGTGGTCGGCATGGTAGCAATTGGGCGCATGGGTGACCACGAGATCGGGCCTTTCCCGGCCGATGAGCCCGCGCAGCGCTTCGATGAGCGGCGCATCATGCATCAACTTGCCATCGGGGAAATCGAGAAAGCTCG
Organism: Phaeovulum sp.; assembly: GCF_030684035.1. GTDB lineage: Bacteria > Pseudomonadota > Alphaproteobacteria > Rhodobacterales > Rhodobacteraceae > UBA6213. The sequence continues at coordinate 19,868 of NZ_JAUXPI010000009.1, forward strand.
GCTTGGCTGACAGCAGCGCCGCAGCGCGCTCTGCCTCGGCCCGGCGTGCCAGCCGAAGTGCGGCCGGGTCCTGCACGCCCCCCGCCGCGCCATCGGTCGCGACGGCCAGCGCCAGTTCCGCCCCCATAGCGCGCCACGCCGCGAGGCTGCCGAACAGAAAAATCTCGATGTCGTCAGGGTGTGCCCCGACCGCCAGAACCTTCATGCCCGCTCCATCGCCAGAAACTCCAGCACCATCGCCGCAGTCCAGGTGAACCTGCCACCCCCAAGCGGTTCTCCGGTGGTCGGGTCGTAGTATTCGGCAAAGCCGCTTTCGTGGATCAGATCAAGGCTTGAGCGGGTGATCGCCGCCGCCGCGGCGGTTTGCCCGGCCCGGACCAGACCGTCGGCGATCATGTAGTTGACCACCAGCCAGACCGGCCCGCGCCAGTAGCGCTTGGCGTCGAAACGGGGGTCGGCGGGGGCGTGGCTTGGCACCCGGAAGCGGGCACCGTGCGCTTCGATGCTGGCGGCAATCGCTTGCGCGCGGGCGGGCGGAATTGCCGCGAATGCGGCAAGTAACCCGCCAACCGAAGCACTATCGATCAGCGCGCCGGTGGTGCGGTCGCCGCAGAGGTATTGACCGTGCTCCACGCTCCAGAGCCGCTCCAAAGCCGCAAGACCGCGTGCCGCGAAGGCGCGGTTTTCGGCGGCAAGCGCAGGCTCGCCCAAAGCTTCGGCCAGATCGGCCAGATCGGCGCAGGCACGCAGCAGGATCGCGTTGAAGCCGGGGTCCACCACCTGAAACGGCGAGGCGTCGTGCAGCTTTGCGGTATCCCAGCCAAGGCTGCGGAAATGTTCGACCAGCCAAAGATAGCGGTCGTATTGCGCCTTGGTCGGGCGGTGCTCGGGGTTGGCGTGCTGGGTGTCGCGGCGGGTGTAGGGCGCGATGCCCTCGGTCGGCACCCGCTCGAAGGACACATCCCAGTCGATCGAATTGTCACGCCCGGATTCCCATGGGTGGATGATTGCCACCAACCCCTCGCCCTTCGGGTCACGGGTGGCAAAGAACCAGCGATGCCAGGCGGCGACCTTTGGCAGCAGCGCGCGCACCCGCGCCTCGGCCTCGGCGCGGTTGCTGGCACGGTCAAAGAGGCGGCGCAGCGCAAAGCCTGCGACGGCGGGTTGGGTAATACCGGAGGTCGGCACCGGCCGCCCGGTGGACCAGACTTCGGGGCCGGGAAAATAGCCATCGTCGTTAAGGTGAAAGATGATATGCGGCACCATTCCGCAGGGCCATTGGTGCGCGAACAGGGTTTCGATTTCGGTCCAGGCGCGGGCCTCGTCGTAATGGCGCTGACCAAGCGCGGTCAGGCAACTGTCCCAGTTCCACTGGAACGGATAGAGGCCCTTGGTAGGCACGGTGTAGCTGCCGCGGTCATTCTCGCGCAGAATGTCCTCGGCGATCTTCGCAAGCGGGTCCTGGGCAGTCATGCGATGGCCTTCTGGGTGTTGAGATCAAACCAGCGGATGCGGTCGGAAACAGGTGATAGCGTGATGTGGTCGCCGGGTGCCAGTGCCAGCGTGCTGTCGAGCACCGCGCGCAGCACCACGCCCGCGACGGTCGCGGTGACAAGGATGTGCGGCCCGAGCGGCTCCACCACGCGAACCTCGGCCAAAAAACCATGGTCGGCGGGGTGCAGGTCTTCCGGGCGGATGGCGAATTCGATCTGCGGCAGGTCGGCGCGCGGGCCGTCAAAGGTCAGCCCCGCCACCTGCCAGCAGCCTTCGCCCGCAGCGGCCGCAGGCAGGAAGTTCATCGGCGGGTTGCCAATGAAGCTGCCCACAAAGCGCGCGGCGGGGTTGCGGTAAACCTCGACCGGAGGTGCCGCCTGCACGATGTCGCCGCCGTGCATCACCGCGATGCGGTCGGCCAGGCTCATCGCTTCGACCTGATCGTGGGTCACATAGATCGTGGTGGTTTTCGAGGCGGCGAGTACGCCCTTCAACTCGGCGCGCATTTCCAGGCGCAAGAGCGCGTCGAGGTTTGAAAGCGGCTCGTCCATCAGAATCACGTCAGGCTCCATTGCCAGCGCGCGCGCCACCGCCACGCGCTGCCGCTGGCCGCCCGAAAGCTGCCCCGAATAGCGTTTGAGCAGGCCCTCGATGTGCATGATCTCGGCGGTGCGCGTCACCCGGCGTGTCACCTCGGCCTGCGCAAGCCTCTGCATTCGCAGACCGAATGCAATGTTCTCGAATACGGTCAGATGCGGAAATACCGCGTAGTTCTGAAACACCATCGAAATGCCACGCTCGCGCGGCGGCAGCATGTCCACCCTGCGTCCGCCGATCCAGACCTCGCCCTTGGTCGGGCTGTCGAGCCCCGCGATGATGCGCAAAAGCGTGGTCTTGCCGCAGCCCGAGGCCCCCAGAAGCACCACGAATTCGCGATCGGAAATCGTCAGGTCGATCGAATGCAGCGCGGTGAAGGCCCCGAATACCTTTGCAACACCCTTGATTTCTATTTCGGCCATGGCACCGCTCCTATCGGTTGGCGATGCCCCACATCGCGAAAAGGTACTTGCGCACCGCGAAGATGAAACCAAGCGCGGGCAGCACCAGCGCCGCTCCACCCGCGAACTTCAGTGGCAAAGGCGAGACATCAAGGCTTTGCAGCAGGAACGCCGTCAGCGTGCGATGCTCGATGGTCAGCACCGCGCTGGCGAAAACCTCGTTCCACGAGATCACGAAAGCGAACACCGCCGAGGCGGCAATGCCGGGGGCGGCAAGCGGCAGCACCACCTTGAGAAAGGCCTGCACGCGGTTGCAGCCAAGCGTCAGGGCCGCTTCCTCCAGCTCGTAGGGGATGCCGGAAAACAGCGAATAGGTGATCAGCACCGCAAACGGCAGCGCCAGCGTGGTATGCACGAAGGCAAGGCCCAGCACCGTGTCATCAAGCCCGACGCGGATGAACAGCACCGCCAGCGGCAACGCCAGGAGCGGCAGCGGAAAGGCGCGGGTCATGACCACCATGAAGCGGAACAGTTGCTTGCCGGGGAAATCGAACCGCGCCAGCGCGTAGCCAGCAGGCGCGCCCGCGGCAATCGCCATGACCATCGTCAGCACCGCCACCTGAACCGAGTTCCAGAGTGCCGAGGTGACGCCCCGAAAGCCAAGAAAGAACCGGATCGATGCGAGGTCGAACGAGGGCCAGAAGCGCTTGGGAAAGCCGGTTACCTCGGCAGGGGCCGAAAGCGCGTTGACGAGCAAGAGATAGATCGGCACCAGCACCCAGACGCAAGCCAGAACCACGGCGGCCACGAATACCCGGTTGCCAGCGCGGCGGACGGTGGTCTCGCTCATGGCCGCGCCTCCTTGGGAACGTGCAGCAGGCGCAGGATGAGCACGGTAAAGCCCACCGAAATTCCCAGGATCACCATCGCATAGGCCGCCGCGACGCCGCGTTCCTGCATGGTAAATTGCCAATGGTAGGTTTCGCTCATCAGCACCGGCAGGTTGGTGCCGCCAAGCGCGAGCACCACGGCAAACACCTCGAAGGCCATGATGACGCGCAGGATCAGCGCGGTTTGCAGGCTGGGCTTCAGCAAGGGCAGCGTGACCCGGCGAAAGCGCTGCCAGCGACTTGCGCCGAAGACCTCGGCGGCCTCGCCATATTCCTTGGGAATGAGGCCCATGCCAGCCACAAGGATGACCATCATGATTGCCGTGGCGCGCCACAATTCGGTCAGCACGATGGCGGCAAAGATCACGCCCTTGCTCTGGTAGCCGAGGAAAAGCTGCGGCCGCTCGGTGATGCCAAGCCCGGTCAGCGCCGAATTGAGAAAGCCCGACTGTTCGAAGATGGCAAGCCACACGAGGCCCGCGGCAAGGTCGGAAATGCCAAGCGGAATGGCGAAAATGTAAAGCACCGCGCCGCGCGCGCGCACCAGCCGGGTGACCATGCTGGCCATCATCAGCGCCAGCGTCAGTTGCAGCGGGACCACCACCGCGGCAAGCAGAATGGTGTTGCGGAAGGTGATGCCGAACTTCCAGTGACCTGCCATGCGGTCGAAATTCTCGAGGCTCCAGACCCCGTCATGCCGGAGGCTGTCGATCGCTACCAGCGTGAACGGATAGAGGAAGAACAAAATGAGGAACGCCGTTGCAGGAAACAGCAACAGGTAGGGCAACATGCGCGGCATCGGCTGGCTCTCCCCCGTGGCTTGCCGGAACTGGCGACCTGCATGGGCGGTGGCGGGGGCCTGCGGTGCGGCTGCACACCGCAGGCCCCCTCAGGCGCTCATTTCACCGGGCAAGGCCCGTCCGAGGCGGCATCGGGTGCCCAGCAGGGGGCATTCGCCTCGATCATCAGGGCGCGCAGCACCGCGGCCTCTTCGTCAAGCACGGCGCGCACCGGCTGGCCATTCAGCACGATCCGCTCGAACGTGTCGGTGTAGATCTGGCTGAACTGGCCGCCCTTGTCGCCAAGTCCCATCGGCAGAAGTGCGGGCAGCGCATCGGCTGCGCCGGTCATTGCCGCAATTGCCGCCGCCGAGGCCCGCACCGAGGGTGGCATGTCGGCAGGCATGTCGGTTGCGATCACCGGGAAGAAGTTGGTGGCGCGCAACGTGGCGATCTGGGTTTCCGGCTTCAGCATGAAGGCGACCAACGCCAGCGCCTGCGCCTTGTCGGGTGCAGTCGTGGGCACCGCGATGCCCGCCAGAACCGGCATGAAGGCGCGGCCCTTCGGGCCTGCCGGGGCCGGGAAGGCGACGAAATCATCGGGGCGCTGGTTGAACGCATCGGCGATGCGCGCAACATGGTCGAACGCAACCCAGACTTCTTCGGTCAGCAGTTGCTCTTGCATGAAGCCGTAGCCGGTCGAGGCAGGGTTGGTATAGGCCCAGAGCTCCTTGAACTTGTTCCAGGCAACCTCTGCTTCGGCCGAACGGAACTCGGTCACCGTCGATCCGGTGTAGGAGGGCAGCAGGAAGCCCTGGAAGAAGCGGTGCTTGAGCCCCCTTGGCCCCGCCGGGAAGCCGAACTTCGGCCCGCCGGTGCCTTCGGCGAGCGCCTTGGTCCAGGCGATGAACTGGTCATAGCTGAGCGCGTTGATATCGGCACCTGCGGGCAGGTAGGGCAGGGCTTTCTTGTTGGCAACCATCAGATAGGTGGCCTGCATCCAGGGGATGTATTTCTGCTCGGTGGTGCCGAGGCGGCCCAGTTCAACCATGGCCGGGCCTACGGCCGATACGTCGATGCCGCTCAGATCGACAAGGTTCGCCCCGAGCGACGAGAGATCGCCGTGCAGGCCGCCCAGCACCGCAATGGTGCCTCGCCCGGCCTGCGCTTCGGCCTGAATGCGGGTGATCCAGGGGCCCTCGTCAGAGGGCTGGTAATCCACCCCGCCGGGGAAGCCCGCCAACACCTGTTCGCGCATGCGCTGGGTTTCCTCGACCGGCTTGGCCTGGGTTGACCAGAACAGCGGTTCGGCCAGTGCCGGCCCTGCCATCAGCAAAATTCCGGCGACAAGCGCCGTCGAGCGCAGACGATTGAAAGTCATTTTCTTGCTCCTCTCCCGTTATGTGCGAGTTGGGTGGTCTGGCCGCGCGGAGAAAGCCGCACGGGTCCGTGGCTTGCCCGCAGCACCAGCTTTGGGCGGATCAACAGGGTCTCGGGCACAGCGGGCCGGGTTTTTTCGGCCAACTGCGCCACCAGCATTCGCGCCGATTCGCGCGCGCTGCGGGTGGTTTCGGAATCGAATGTGGTCAGGCCGGGGCGGGCCAGCGCTGACGACGCGATGTTGTCAAAGCCGATCACGCTCAGATCGCCGGGTACCGACAGCCCCAGATGCGCGGCCTCTTCCAGCACCGTAAGTGCCAGCCCGTCAAAAAGCGTGAGCACGGCGGTGGGCCGCTCCGGTGCACTCAGAAGCGCGGCAATGGCGTCGTGCCGCCGCGCCCCATCATAGCGCGGCGAGGTGGCAATCTGCAGGCTCACTTCGGGGTCGCCGCGCCGCGCGATGGCTTGCAGCAGCCCCTCGGTCCGGTGCTGCCGAAACATCATCGGCTCCTTGATCGTCACCAAGCCGAAGCGGCGATGGCCAAGCGCGTAAAGCACCTCGAAGGCTTCCGCAAAGGCTGCGGTGCCATCGGTATCCACCCACGAATGCTGCGGTGCCTCGATCGAGGTGCGCCCATGTGTCACGAAGGGAAAACCCGCAGAAGATAGAAACTCGATGCGCGGATCGGCCTCGGAGGTGCGCGCGATGATCAGGCCATCGGCGCGATGGGTGCCGACGATGTTGCGGATAACCGAAAGCTCCGACTGGGTTTCCGGCACCGCTGCCAGAAACAGGTCGATCCCGTGCTGACCCAAGCCCGCGCCGAGACCCGAAATGAACTCGCCAAGATAGCTGTCTTCGCGACCGTAGCCGGGATCGGTCAGGATCAGCCCGACAAAGCCGCTGCCACGCCCGGACACAAGCGATTGCGCGGCTCGGTTCGGTATATAGCCGATATCGCGGGCAGTCGCTTCGACACGCTGCCGGGTTTCGGGCGAGATGCGCGGGTTTCCGGCAAGCGCGCGCGACACTGTCGCGGCAGAAACACCGAGCGTCCGGGCGACATCCTTGATGGTCTTGCGGTGCCCCGGCATCGGCCCTCCCCAGGTCCTTTGCAGCCCATGCGGGTAAGTATGCACCGATTCGGCATTTGTGCAAACGTTTACACAATCATGCGGAAGCGCCCGCGCAGAGGTGAAGAAGTGGCTTATCGCCGCGTCAGCTGCGCCAGTCCGGGCAGGATCATCGCCATTGCCAGAGCCACGGCGACGAAAGACCAGCGCAGGCCGAAGGTCTGCGCGACCAGCCCCATGCCGACCGGACCAAGAAAAAACCCGGTGAATCCCAGCATCCAGCTTCGCGAAATCGCGTAGGCGCGCTGCTCGGGTGCCACCGCGCGGCCGAGCAGCGAATTGGCCGAGGGCACCACCACCGCAACGCCCAGCCCGATCAGCGCTACGCCAAGCACTGCCACGCCGGGGGCCGGGGCCACCGCCACCACCAGCGCGCCGAACATGCCGAGCAGCGCCGACCCCGCCACCAGCCGCGCCTCACCCAGACGTGCAGCCAGGAATTGCCCGGAGAGACGGCCAATTCCCATCGTCAAACCGAGCATCGCCGGGCCGAACGAGCCCTCGCCTTTCGGTCCGCCGAGGGTGCGTTCAATATGCAGCGCCGACCAGCTTTCGGTTGCGTTTTCCGAGACGAAGGCGGCGAACAGGATTGCCGCGGCGGGCCAGATTGCGGCCCAAGGCGAAGCGGCAGGCTCGCCCCCGTTGGCCGCGGCAGGCACTGCGCCCGCAGCCCTTTCCGCCATCACCACAGCCAGCGCAAGCAGCACGATGAACAGCATCGGTGCCACCGTTTCGGGGCCAAGTCCGGCCTTGCGCGCCAGTCCGCAGCCAAAGGCTGACGCGCCGAACGCAAAGGAAAAGAGCGCGTGGTTGAGGTTCATCAGATGCAGCCCTTCGCGGGCCTCGCGCTCGGAAATGCGCACGTTTGCGGCGATGTCGAGCGTTGACATCGCGGCACCCATGGCCAGCAGCACCAGCCCGAGCGAGAAAATGTCACCCGCCAGAAGCGGCAGGAACGCCGCTGCGGCCACCAGCACCCCGCCAACAGGCAGCATGGCGCGCCCAAGTGTCGCCATGACACGCGGCGAGACCGCCATCGCCGCCATGCCGCCCGCCGCCGAGAGGACCAGCACCAGCCCCATTTCGCCGTCGCTTGCGCCTGCCGCCGCCTTGTAATCGGGCAGATAGGCGGCGAAGCCACCCCAGAACACGCCGACCGAAGCCAGGCCCGCCCCGGTTGCCCGTGATGCCCGCAATACCCTTGCGAAATCCATGAAATCCCCGTTCAAAGCGCTTTGGAAGCTTCGCGAAGCCCTAGCATGAGGGCGCTGCGGCGGCAACGGCTGGCCGCTGCATGGCTGCAAAAGGGCTTCCCTTTGCGGCTGCCTCACTGTATAGGGGCCGCCTTGCGGGCCTGCACCCTTGGAGGAGTCCCGCGCAACTTGAAGACTATGGAGACACCAATGGCCAAAGAGATCCCGGATCTGCTGGCCGTGGTACGGACGGGGACAGGCAAGGGGGCCGCTCGTCAAGCTCGTCGTGAGGGCAACGTACCCGGCATTGTTTATGGCGACGGCAAAGAGCCGCAGCCTATCGCATTCGAATACAACAAGCTGCTGCAAAAACTGCGTGCGGGGCGGTTCCTCTCGACGCTCTGGAACCTCAAGATCGAGGGCCAGGACGACGTGCGGGTGATCTGCCGTGGTGTGCAGCGCGACCCGGTCATGGACAAGCCGGTGCATGTTGACCTGATGCGCCTGCATCAGGCCAGCCGCATCAACCTGTTCATCCACGTCAACTTTGAAAACCCGGAAGCCTCGCCGGGGCTGAAGCGCGGCGGCGCGCTGACCATCGTGCGCCCCGAAGTTGAACTGGAAGTGCTGGCAGGCGAGATTCCGAACCACCTGACGGTCGATCTGACCGGCAAGGACATCGGCGATGTCATCCACATCAACGACATCGTGCTGCCTGAAGGCGCGAAGCCGACGATCAAGCGCAATTTCGTGATCGCCAACATCGGCGCGCCCTCGGGCCTGCGTTCGAGCGACAACGAAGGCGATGAGGCTGCCGCCGCTACCGAGTAAGGTTGCGGCCGCGACGAATGTGGCGCGGGAAGGGGCAGCCCTTTCCGCGTTTTCGTTTCCTCGGCCCGGCGCGCGGCGGCGTTGAAACCGAGGTCGCGGCGGCTTAGGCTGCACCGGGGCGGGGAGGGTGCATGAAACTGTTCGTAGGCTTGGGCAATCCGGGGGCAGGGTATGCAGCCAACCGGCACAACATCGGCTTCATGGCGGTTGACCGGATCGCGGTGGAACATGGCTTTGGCCCGTGGCGCGCGCGGTTTCAGGGGCAGCTTGCCGAGGGCAGCCTTGGCGGCGAAAAGGTTCTGCTGCTCAAACCCGGCACCTTCATGAACCTTTCTGGCCAATCGGTCGGCGAGGCGGTGCGCTACCTCAAGATCAGCCCTGCCGAAGTGACGGTATTTCACGACGAACTCGACCTTGCGCCCGGCAAGTGCCGCCTGAAGCAGGGCGGCGGCCACGCAGGCCACAACGGCTTGCGCTCGCTTCACGCCCATATCGGCGAGGGTTATGCGCGGGTGCGGCTTGGCATCGGCCACCCTGGCGACAAGAACCGTGTGGCCGACTATGTGCTCGCGGATTTTGCCAAGTCCGATGCGGGCTGGCGCGAGGATCTGTTGGCCGGCATCGCGGCAGGCGCGCCAGCGCTTGCGGCGGGCGATGGCGCGGCTTTCCTGAATGCCGTGGCGCTTCGCACCGCACCGCAACGGCCCGCAAAATCGCCGCGCCCGCCACGCGAGGCAGTGCAGACCGCCGCGCCCGCCACGCCCGAAGCTGCGCCGCCCGAGGCCGCCGTGCCCGACGCAGCACCGAAAACCGCTTTGGCGCGATTGGTGGACCGCTTTCGGCGCTGATCCGTCCGGCGCACCGAACCGCAGGTGCCTGGCACCAGATCGTTGCCGTGGGCATTTTAATTTGCGCCAAGGCAGGGCGGAATGTGTTGCGGCGCGGCGGGCGGCGTGGTTCCTTTCGCCGAGGGGGATTTGACATGCGGATTGTCAGAATTGTTATCAGGGTGGTCTTGCTCGTTGCTCTTGTTGCGGGCGGACTCGCGGTCTGGAAGCGCGAGGAGATTGCACGGCTCTTGGCGGTGAACAGCCTGTTCGCGCCGAACAAGATCGTTGCCAATTTCTCCGGCATGGACCGGCTGTTTCTCACCCGGCCCCTGGAAATCGGTGCCGGGCCGGTTTCGCAACTGCCACAGGGGGAAGCGGCGACGCTGCCGCCTGACGTCGCCGCCTGGGTCGAGGCGCGCGCGGTCACCGCGCTGGTGGTGCTGCAAAGCGGGGCGCTGGTGCACGAAAGCTATTACCTCGGCACCCGGCCCGAGGATCTGCGGATCAGCTGGTCGGTGGCGAAAAGCTATCTCTCGGCGCTGTTCGGGATTTTGCATGCCGAGGGAATGGTGCCTGACCTCGATGCGCGGGTGGTGGATTTCGCGCCCTCGCTGAAAGGCTCGGCCTATGACGGCGCAAGCGTGCGCGATGTGCTGACGATGTCTGCCGGGGCTGCGTTCAACGAGGACTATCTGGATTTCAACTCCGACATCAACCGGATGGGGCGGGTGCTGGCGCTTGGCGGGTCGATGAACGGTTTTGCCGCAGGTCTGCGCGCGCGCGCAGCGCCACCTGGAACGCGCTGGCACTATGTCTCGATCGACACGCATGTGCTTGGCATGGTGATTGCAGGGGCCAGCGGGCGCGACCCGGCTGACCTTCTGGCCGAGCGTTTGCTGGCGCCGATGGGGCTTGAGCGCAGGCCCTACTATGTTACCGATGGCGAGGGCACGGCCTTCGTTCTGGGCGGTCTCAACCTGACCACACGCGACTATGCGCGCTTTGGTTTGCTGTTTGCGCAAGCCGGGCTTTGGGGCGAGCGGCAGCTGGTGCCCGCCGACTGGGTGGCAGCCTCGACTGCGTTGCAGGCACCGGGGGGCGCTGCCTATGGCTACCAATGGTGGGTGCCCACTGACAGCGCGGCGCATGGCGGCGATTATTTCGCCCGCGGCATCTATGGCCAGTATATCTACGTCAACCCGGCGCGTGCCGTGGTGGTGGCGGTGAATGCCGCCGACACCCGGTTTGAAGACGTGGGGGTTGACGAAGGCAACCTTGCCGTATTGCGCAGTATCGCGGAGAGCCTATGAGACATGCAGAAGCTGCCATCGGTCAATGTGTTGGGCGGCGTGCTCGAACCCTGTTCGATGGCTCCGCGCACCGGTTTTTTCCGCGACGGGCTATGCAACACCTGCTTTGAAGATGCAGGAAGCCACACCGTTTGCGCGGTGATGACCGCCGAGTTTCTGGCGTTTTCAGCCTATGTCGGCAATGATCTGGGCACGCCAAGGCCCGAACTGGGGTTTGCCGGCGTCAGGCCCGGCGACGCCTGGTGCCTTTGCGCCGGGCGGTTCTTGCAGGCCTGGGACGAAGGTTGTGCGCCGCGGGTACGCCTTGCGGCCACGCATGCGCGCGCGCTCGAGACCGTGCCGCTTGCGGTGTTGCAGGAATGCGCGGAAGGTTGAGCCTATCGGCACTGTTCGTAAATGCTCGCCCAGCCCGGCGTGACCACCACCAGCCCGCCGCTGAGCGCGGGCATGATCAGCATCTTTTCTTTCCAGATTTCGCCTTCGCCAGCACAGTCGGCGTCATACATGACGGCTTCTTCGAAACCGGGCAAAGCAGTCGGGTTCGACAGCCGACAGGCGGATTCGTAAAAGCTTATCGTCGCCCCTGCCAAGGTCATCGCGCCGTCGCCCGGAGCCGCGCAGTCGCCTATCGCATAGGTGCCGTCGAATGACTGGCCAATGACCGCGCCAGGTGCCAATGCCAACAAAAGCGCCGCCGAGAAAGCCAAGACACGCATGATTTCGCCCTTTTCATGTTCGCTACGGATACGCGCGCGCCGCAGCGGAAGCCTACCACCATGGGATGCCGAGGGGGAGCGGCGAAATGCCGCCGGTAGCCGGGCGGGTCACTTGAATCGCGGCACTGATTCTGTAGAATTCCTCCATAGAGCAAGGGCGCAGATGCCTTGAATTCGATGTGCCGACCTGCGATTCGGCGCGGCCATGTTGCTGCCATTTTTTTCCTCTACACTTGACATCATTTTGAAAGGGAGAAGTGCCATGAGTGAGACAGACGATACCATGCTTTCAAGGCGCCGCGCCATCTCGCGGCTCGGGGCGTTGGCGTTGACGGCGTATTCTGTTCCGGCTTTCACGACGCTTTCTGCGGCGCATGCGAGCTCGGTGTCCGAGCCGTCAGAACCGTCAGAACCGTCAGAGCCTTCCGAGCCCTCGGAACCCTCCGAGCCGAGCGAGCCGTCTTCGCCTTCAGGTGCCGAGGTCTGTGACCCCACAATCACCGACCCGAACGCCTCGGGCTTCTGCGCGCCGACCTGACCTGAAGGAATGCTACACCCCGGCAATGGCTATCAGCTTTTGCCGGGGTCGCTGCGCCTGGGTGCGCGATCAAATCGGCAGGTGAACAGGGCGTGTCCGAGCTAGCCTATTTGGTTTTCGACGGCTTGACCGCGCCCGTCGTGTTGCGCGATTGCCCGGAGATCGTTGAAACAATTTCCGGAGTCATGCCAGGGTGGCATTTCGAGGTGTTGCCAGCCAGTGCCGAGCCCCCGTTCATCGCCATTTCCCGGCTTGCGGATGCCAGCCTGAATGTTTCGCTGGCAAATGGCCCGGCCAAGCGGCTGAACACATTGAACGCGGTCTGCGAACTGATCGCATGCATGGCGCAGGAATTGCTTCGCTCGCAGCCGTATCTGCTGTGTTTGCACGCTGCTGCGGTTGAGATCAGCGGACGGCTGGTCGTGTTTCCAAGCACCAGGCGTGCGGGCAAGAGCACGCTGATGGCCTGTCTCGCAGCGCGCGGCTTGCGCGTTTTTACGGACGACTATCTGCCGCTGGAGTCAGCCGACGACGGAAGTTTGGTCGGGCGCGCAACCGGGGTGCAGACGCGGCTGCGCCTTCCCGTGCCGCCCGAATTTACCCCCGAACTGCGCGCGCAACTTGAAGCGCGGTTCAGTGCGGCCAATTCGCAATATGTGTTCCTGCGCGCGGCACGCCCGGTGCCACACGGTGCGGCATCGCCAGTTGGCGCGATCGTGTTTCTGGAACGCGCGGCAACGGCGGAAACGAAATTGCTTCCGGCAAAATCTGACGAAACGATCGACCGTTTGCTGAAACAGAATTTCGCGCGGGGCATGCACAGCGCAGATATTCTTTCTGCGCTTGACGCAATTGCACGAACCGCCTTGCTCTTTCATTTGCAATACGCATCGGCGGAGAGCGCCGCCGAATTGCTCGAAAACGCCTTCGGTGCGCTGGGCAGCGCGCCGGTGCCGCAATTTGCATTGCGCGCGCGCCCTGTGGAGGTATTTGGCACGAAGCCGATTGCGGCGCGCGCGGAGCCGAGTGCACGGTATGCTCAAGCTGCCGGACTGAGCCAGGTCACATCAGACCGCCAATGCTATCTGACCGACCCCCAAGGAGTTGCGGTGCATCGTCTGAACGAGGGTGCCATGGCTGTCTGGGAGTTGTTGGAGGAAGCGATGTCGGCAAATGATATTGCGGACCTGCTGCATGATCGGTTTCCGGCAACCCCCCGCGAGTCCATTCGCGGCGACACGCTAGTGCTCCTAGACGAATTTCTGCGAAACCGCCTGATTGTTCCTGCTTCCGACTGCCCCTGACTTTCGCAGGACAATGGCCAAGCCTCAAGCGATGCGGCGGACCCGCAGAACCACATCGACGCGGGTCATTTCGGTGCCCTCAGGTGCCGCAGGCAGCCGCGAGATCACCAGATCTTCGACCGGGGCATCGGTAATTTCGGAGGTCTCTTCCCAGAAGTAATGCGGGTGCTCGTCCATCCGCGTGTCAAAGAAAGAGCGGGTCGCATCGACGGTGATTTCCTGCATCAATCCCGCCTGGCAAAAAGCCCGCATGGTGTTGTAAACCGTGGCCAGAGACACCGCCTCGCCCACCTGCCGCGCTTCGGCATAAAGCCCCTCGGCCGTGACATGGCGGTTGCCGCCGCCGCCGACAAGAAGCGTCGCAAGCGTCAGGCGCTGGCGTGTCGGGCGCAGCCCGCCGCGTGCAAGCCATTCCTGTCCGCGTTTCTCGGCCAAAGTCTGCATCGCTGATCTTTCGCGTGAAATCTAACCTAGAGTAGGGAACAGTTGCGGATTTTTCAATGGTCTAAATCTAGTAGCCGGGGCTCGCCCTGTTGCCCGGGCCTTGCCTCTGGCTTTGCGCGAGTGCTAGATGCCCGACAAGACGGGCTTGCGATGCACAAAGGGGCGGTGCCGATGGCGGGGTATCCGACATATTTCGACAAGGAAGACCTTCTGCGCTGTGCGCGCGGAGAGATGTTCGGGCCTGGAAATGCGCAACTTCCTGCCCCTCCGATGCTGATGATGGATCGCATTACCGATATTTCGGCCGATGGCGGCGAACATGGCAAGGGCCATGTTGTGGCCGAGTTCGACATCACGCCGGACCTGTGGTTTTTCGAGTGCCATTTTCCCGGCAACCCGATCATGCCGGGCTGCCTCGGGCTTGACGGATTGTGGCAGCTGACCGGATTCAACCTCGGCTGGCGCGGCTGGCCGGGGCGGGGCTATGCGCTTGGTGTCGGCGAAGTGAAGCTTACCGGAATGGTGCGGCCCGACCGCAAGCTGCTGCGCTACTTCGTCGATTACACCAAGGCCATCCACACCCGCCGACTGACCATGGGCGTGGCCGATGGCCGTGTCGAGGCAGATGGCGAAACGATTTATCTGGTCAAGGACATGAAGGTCGCTCTTTCGGAGAGTTGAACCAACGAGGAAAAGGAGGCCCCCATGCGCCGCGTCGTCATTACCGGGCTCGGGATCATCTCGCCAATTGGCAATTCTGCCGAAGAGGTCACCGCTTCGCTGCGCGATGGTCGCTCGGGCATCATCTTTGCGCCGTCCTACGCAGAACACGGCTTTCGCAGCCAGGTTCACGGCCAACCGCAGATCGTGCTGGAAGAGCATATCGACAAGCGCAACCTGCGTTTCATGGGGCCCGGCGCGGCCTACAACTTTCTCGCCATGGAACAGGCAATCCGCGACAGCGGGCTGGATGAGGGCGATGTCTCGAACCCTCGAACCGGCCTCATCATGGGGTCCGGCGGCCCCTCGACCTCGAACTTTTTCGAGGCGCATACGACGGTGATAGAAAAGGGCGCGCCAAAGCGCATGGGTCCGTTCATGGTCACCCGCTGCATGTCTTCGACCAACTCGGCCTGCCTTGCGACTCCGTTCAAGATCAAGGGCGTGAACTATTCGATCACCTCTGCCTGTTCCACCTCGGCGCATTGCATCGGCAACGGCGCGGAACTGATCCAGATGGGCAAGCAGGACATCGTCTTTGCCGGTGGCGGCGAGGAACTGGACTGGACGCTTTCCTGCCTCTTTGACGCGATGGGGGCGATGTCATCGAAATACAATGACACGCCCGCCACCGCGAGCCGCGCCTTTGACGCGACCCGCGACGGCTTCGTGATCGCGGGCGGCGGCGGTGTGGTGGTGCTGGAAGAACTTGGCCACGCGCTGGCACGCGGCGCGAAAATCTACGCCGAGCTTACCGGCTACGCGGCCACCTCCGACGGCTACGACATGGTGGCACCCTCGGGTGAGGGCGGCGAACGCGCGATGCGGCTGGCGCTTTCCACGCTCGAGGCGGGCCGAAAGGTCAGTTACATCAACGCCCACGGCACTTCGACCCAGGCGGGCGATGTGACCGAGGTGCTGGCAATTCGCCGGATATTCGGCGAGGGCAAGGTGCCGCCGATCTCCTCGACAAAGTCGCTGACCGGGCACAGCCTGGGCGCGACCGGGGTGCATGAGGCGATCTATTCGCTGCTGATGATGCAGGAGGGGTTCATTGCCGCTTCGGCGAACATCACCGAGCTTGACCCTGCCATTCGCCCCGAGGAAATCGCCATGACCCGGGTCGATGACGTCGCGCACGATTCGATCCTGTCGAATTCGTTCGGTTTCGGCGGTACCAATGCGTCGCTGCTATTCAGCAAATTCCACGGGTAGGCAAACATGGCTGATCTCTTGATAGGCAAGCGCGGGCTGGTGATGGGGGTCGCGAATGACCATTCCATCGCCTGGGGCATTGCGCAGGCGCTGCGCGCCGAAGGCGCGGAACTGGCGTTTTCCTATCAGGGCGAGGCCTTCGGGCGGCGGGTAGAGCCACTTGCCGCCTCGCTCGGGTCGAACATCCTCGTTGATGTCGATGTGAACGACGATGCCAGCCTTGATGCTGCCTTTGCCCGGCTCAAGTCGGAATGGGGCGGAATGGATTTCCTGATCCACGCCATCGCCTATTCCGACAAGGCCGAACTTAACGGGCGCTTCATCAACACCAGCCGCGAGAACTTCAAGAACTCGCTCGCCATCTCGTGTTATTCGTTCATCGACGTGGCGCGTCGTGCCGCCCAGATGATGCCGAATGGCGGCAGCCTGATCACGCTCACCTATGGCGGCTCGAACCGGGTGACGCCCTATTACAACGTGATGGGCGTGGCCAAGGCGGCGCTGGAAAGCGCGGTTCGCTACCTTGCCAACGACCTGGGGCCCGATCGGATCCGGGTCAACGCGATTTCGCCGGGGCCGATGCGCACCCTTGCCGGCGCAGCGATTGGTGGCGCGCGCAAGACCTACAGGCACACCGAGGCGAACAGCCCGCTGCGGCAGAATGCGACGCTGGAGGCAATCGGCGGCACAGCGGTTTACCTCTGCTCGGACTATGGGGCCTGCACCACCGGCGACGTGCTGATGGTCGATAGCGGCTACCATGTGCTGGGCATGCCGCAGCCGGAGAACATCTGAAGCGGGGGGCCTTGCGCCCCCCGCACCCCCCGCAGGATATTTCGCTGAAGCAGGTGCAGCGGGGTCAGGCCTTCGGTGGTTCGCGGTGCCGAAGCTGGTCGCGCAGCGTATCGAGTTGCGCGTGGAAGGCCACGGCGTCGGCATAATCGACAAAGCCCGGATAGTAGGGATGCTGCCCGTTCACGCGCCGTGCATGTTTGATCGGGCACCAGTATTGTTCGGTGCGCCCGGCAATTTCGCGCGCATAGGAAATGACCCCGTTGCCATAGCCGCAATAGACGCAGTTCAGCTTCTGGATGCCGTTGAGGTAGGCCAGCAGGTGGCGGTCGATCACGATGTGGTCGCGCCGCTTGACCCGCTCCATGCCGTAGATCGGAAAGCAGATCAGCTGAAAGACCGTCACGAACAGATCAAGTAGCGCGATCGGCACGATCAGCGAATAGATCACCGGCGTGGTCAGCACCACCAACGGCCGGGTGCGTGCGAGGAACACGCTAAGTTTCACCCGCGCGGCGCGGTGCTGGGCGCGCACGCCTGCCTCGAAGACCACGCGGCGGCGCACCACCTGATAGCGCAGCGCCGCGCGGCGTTCCTCGAAAGCGGCTTCAAGCTCGCCCTGAAGCTCCTTGAGCCGCTCCATCATCCGCTCGATCCGGGTGGCCATCTGCCCCTCCTGCATTCTGCCCGGTCATATCAGCACGTTTTGTGCCTGTCGGCCACTGTGGCGCGCATCGCCCCTTGCTCTGCCTCCCCGCCCGCGCCAGTCTGCGCCGCAGCATGGAGGGCTACCAATGGCCATCACGACCTGCGTTTTTGACGCCTATGGCACGCTTTTTGATGTCAATGCAGCCGCCCGCGCCGCCGCCGCAGAGCCGGGGCGCGAGGGTTTTGCCGCGATCTGGCCAACACTGGCCGAGGATTGGCGCGCCAAGCAGTTGCAGTATTCCTGGCTGCGCGCGGTCGCCGGTCAGTACGTGAATTTCTGGCAGGTCACCCAGGACGGGCTTGACTGGGCGCTGGAGGCCTCAAACCTCACTGATCCCGAATTGCGCGCCCGCCTGCTGGCGCTTTACTGGGAACTGCCCGCCTACCCGGAGGTGCCCGCCATGCTTGCCACGCTGAAAGCTGCGGGGATGAAAACGGCGATCCTCTCGAACGGCTCGCCCGAGATGCTGAACGGCGCGGTTACCTCGGCGGGCATCGGCGCTGGGCTTGATGCGGTGCTTTCGGTCGAAAGCGTTGGCGTGTTCAAGCCGCATGCATCCGTCTATGCGCTGGTCGAAAAGCGGTTCGGCTGCCGAGCCGATCAGGTGCTCTTCGTCTCTTCCAACGGCTGGGATGCGGCCTATGCGGCGGGCTTCGGCTTTACCACCGTTTGGGTCAACCGTGCCGGCCTGCCGATGGATCGGCTACCCGCCCTCCCGCAGCACCTTTTGCCCGACCTTTCCCGCATAGCGGAGCTTGCCCAGAGTGCCTGATTTCTTCACCGCGCCCGATGGCACCCGCCTTGATTTCACCGACGAAGGCGAAGGTCTGCCGCTGGTCGCCCTTGCCGGGCTGACCCGCAATGGCCGCGATTTCGACTACCTCGCGCCGCACCTGCCTGCGGGGGTGCGCCTGATCCGCCCGGATTATCGCGGCCGCGGCGGTTCGGCCTGGACCGGCGCGAAAACCTACACGGTGCCGCAAGAGGCGCGCGATGTATTGGCGCTGATGGACCATCTCGGACTGGCCCGCGCTGCAATACTCGGGACCTCGCGCGGCGGGCTGATCGGCATGTTTCTTGCCGCCACCGCCAAGGCAAGATTGCTGGGGCTTTGCCTCAATGATGTCGGCCCGGCGATCGAGCGCCGGGGGCTGGAGCGGATATTCGATTACGTCGGCCGCACCCCGCGCGCCAGAAGCTGGGATGAACTGGCCGAAAAGCTGCCCGCCCTGATGCCCGGTTTCGCCAATGTGCCCGCCAGCCGCTGGCGCGAAGAGGTTCGTCACCATTATCTGGAAACCCCCGATGGCCTTGCCCTGCGCTACGACCCAGCCTTGCGCGAAGCTTTCCTTGATGCGTTCAAGGGCCCCGAGGCCGATCTCTGGCCTTTGTTCGACGCCTGTGCGGGGCTGCCTCTGGCGCTGATCCGGGGTGCCAATTCCGACCTGCTCAGCCCTGCCAGTGCTGCCGAAATGCGCCGCCGCAGGCCCGACATGATCTTTGCCGAGGTGCCTGACCGCGCCCATGTGCCATTTCTCGACGAGCCAGAGGCGGTGGCGGTGATTTCTGCATGGATCGGGAGGCTCGCATGAACCGCGCCGCCATAGTTGCCGCGCGCGAACGCATCCGCGCGCATGTCCGGCACACACCCTTGCTTGGCTCGCCCGCGCTGGATGCGCTTGCCGGGCGGCGGGTGCTGCTCAAGGCCGAATGCCTGCAACATACCGGCAGCTTCAAGGCGCGCGGTGGCTGGGCGGCGCTTTCGGCGCTGCCGCCCGAGGTGCGCGCGCGGGGGGTGATCGCCTATAGCTCGGGGAACCACGCGCAGGGGGTGGCACGGGCGGCGGCGGCCTTTGGCGTGCCTGCTGTCATCGTGATGCCTGCGGACGCGCCGGGGGTGAAGATTGCCAATACCCGCGCGCTTGGCGGCGAAGTGGTGCTTTATGATCGCGCCACCGAGGACCGTGACGCGATTGGCGCGACCATGGCTGCATCGCGCGGCCTCAGCCTGGTGAAGCCTTTCGACGACGCTGCGGTGATCGCGGGGCAGGGAACCATCGGGTTGGAGCTGCTGGAAGACCTTCCCGCAGGCTGGCGGGGCGAGGTGCTGGCCCCCTGTGGCGGCGGCGGGCTGACATCGGGCCTCGCGCTGGCGCTGGAAGGCAGCGGCGCGAGGGTGCGCCCGGTCGAACCGGAAGGGTTTGACGATACCGCCCGCTCGCTCGCGGCAGGCCGGATCGAGCGCAATGCGCGCCTGTCCGGCTCGGTTTGCGATGCCATCGTCACGCCTTCACCGGGGGTGCTGACCTTTCCGATTTTGCAACGGCTCTGCGGGCCGGGCCTGGCGGTTACCGACGATCAGGCCCTTCAGGCGATGGTGCTTGCATTTCGGCACCTGCGGGTGGTGCTGGAGCCAGGCGGCGCGGTTGCGCTGGCAGCGGCGTTGTTTACCCCGAATCTGGCTCCCGAGGTGGTTGCCATCGGGTCAGGTGGCAATGTGGACGAGGCGATTTTTGGAGCCGCGCTGGCCCGATTCGGCGGCTGAAACGCGGCAGCCGGGCGCGGCAAGGCGCGATGCGCAGGCTGCCAACTCCGACGTTTCATGCTGCGCTGCGGCAACGACCGCGCTGCCTTCCTTGGCAGCTTCAGGCACTTAGCGGCGAAATTTCTGATTTCGGGCAGGCGTCGATCGGTGATCGTCGGCGGCGGATCGGCCAGATTCCGCCTACATAACTTGATCTTAACCCTATTCAGGGCTACTGGATGCACTCAAGGGACAGTGACCGGAAAAACACACGTGAACTTTTTTGATTTGTCGCGCAGGCGGGACCGTGGCTTTGTGGGCCTTTGGCGCACGCATCGTGGGGTTTTGCTGGCAAGCGTCGGGGTGCTGATCGTGGGCACTGCGGCGGCGCTTACCGTTCCTGCGGCCCTGCGCGCCGCGCGGTCTGATGCAGCGCCCGTGGTGTTGGCTGCTTTGCCCGAAATGCCAACACTAGTGCTGCCGCGTCCGGTCCTGGCTGAGCCTGACAATGCGGCATCGCTTCTTGCCGCGGTCGCGGCGCTCAGCCCCGACCCGGTCGTGGTGCGCGTTGAACCTTTGACCATGGCGGCACCGCTGCCCGAGCAGGCCCCGGTCCCGATCGCCGTGACCATGAGCAGCAAGGCGCTTGCAGACGCGGCTCTCGCCAAGACAGTGTCGCCGGATATCGTTACCGCACTGCCCTTGCCCGCAACCGAACTGCTGCAGCCGCCGCTGCCCGAGGTTTTTGCGGTGACCGTGCTGCTGGCATCGGCCGAAACGCCGCGCCCTGCGCTGCGTCCGGCCGCGGTAGCCGCGCGCGCCGCTGCAAATGCCCCGGCACGCCCACAGCCGCGCCCGGTAAGGCTGGAGGTCGCGGCAGCCACCACGTCGGCCGCGCCGCTGCGTCCGCTGCCGCGCCCAGCACAACGCTTCGCTGCGGCACCGGTCACCGCGGCCGCGCCGCTACGCCCGCAGCCGCGCCCCGCCCTGACTTCGCTGGCGGTGGCAACGCCCGCGGCCCCGGCCCGCCCGAGCCCCAGACCATTTGCGCCAGCGCAGGTCGTGCAGGCCGCGGCGCAACTGCCCGTCGCCCCGGTTTCGCCTGCGTCGCAGGCCATTGAGGAAGCCGTCGCCGTGGCAGTTGCCAGTGCTGCGCCCGAAGTTTCGCCACCGCCGCGCTTGCGTCCGGCGCGGGTTCTGCTCGCTGCCACCGCCGCGCGCCAGGCCGCTGCTGCGGTTGCGCCGCGCGAGGTGCAGACCGTGGCGCTGCGTGAACCTGTCGCCCCGCCCTCGGGCGCACTTGACGATGCCTTGGCGCGTGCCCCTGCGGCAGCCGATTGCCCATCGCAACTGGCGCGCGGCATTCCGCGCCGCCCCGGCAGCGCCGCAACTGGCAGCGAATTTGGCGCGGCACTTGGCAATGCCAATGGCAGCGAGCGCGACCAGATGATCGTTCGCGAAGTGCTTTCGGGCAACGTGCCGCAGTTCCTGCGCGCGCTGACCCCGGTCACGCTTTCCGGCACCAGTTCGGCGGGCAAGCCGGTGACGATTACCGTTTGTGTCACGCCCGACTATGTTGCCGTGGGTGACAATGCCGATTTCCTGCGGGTGCCGATGGGCCTGCCGGAGGCCGCACAAATCGCCGACCGGCTTGGCTTCATGCTGCCGACCACGCGCATTGTGGATGCCGTTTTTGCGCAGGCCGGGGTTCGGCTTGCCCCGCGCCCGATGGAAGCCGGGCCGCAGATGACCTCGACCAGCTATTTCCGCCAGCACAATGCCACCATCGACGGGCAGAGTTCCGCTGTCGGGCTGCGCAACGGCCAACTGGTGGCGGGCATCAAGAAGGATCTGGTGCTGACCAACGCGCTGCGTCGCTCGCCGGGGCAGGTGGCAATCTACGGCTGGCACCAGCCGAACGGTCGCCCGATTCAGCCGCTGACAACGGTCCACGGCCAGCACTATTCCGATTACAGCCATGGCGTGCGGCTGGTCAGCCAGACCGCCTACCTCAATGGCCGCGCGGTCGCGCTTTCGGATCTGCTCGAAGACCACGTCTATGCGCAGATCATCAGCTCTGAAGGCCCGATTGCGGCACCAAGAACCCTGCTCGCATCGCTCTACACGCGCTGACCCGTTTCAGCCCCGCCGCGAATTTGCCGCCCGCAGCCGTCAGCGCGGGCGGTTTTCGTTTGCCCCACCCGCATCGGTGGCGGCTTCAGATCGATTTGCAGCAGCGAAACCCGAGGTGGTAATTGGCATGGCTGCCCGACGACATTACCGATGAGCCGTGCCAGAAGGGCGCGCGCCAGCGGCACCAATCGGGGTGGGCGCGGACGGTATCCCAGATGAACCAGCTTCCCTTCATCTCGGTCACGCCGAGCGTGGTCGAACCGCGGCTCGACATCTGGCCTGGGCTGAGCGGCAGGTTCATGTGCTCGGCGGCATTGCCGTGCAGATCGTAAACCTTGAGCGGGCTGGTGCAGCCGGGAAAGCTGCCGGTCGGGTAGGTGTTGGAGCCGCAGCCGTTGAAGCTGCCGCCATCGCAGCTGCCATTCTTGAAACTTGCCGCTGCGCAAACCCCGGCCTGATAGTTGGCACCGTAAGCCCACGCCCTTTGGGGTTCGTATTTGGCGTTATGTGCGGCCTGCATGCGCGAAACCGCAGCCGAGGGCGAGACGCCTTCGGCCAGGTCAAAGCGATAGTCGGGTGCCTCCAGCGCTCCTGCACAGGCCCCCTCCCATTCATGCGCATCGCAAAGCCGCTTGCCTTCCGCCGCACAGATTTGCGCGGCCTCGGAGGTTTTCACCCAGACCACCGGATAGGTGCAGGGCACGTTGGGATATTCGAACTGGTCGATGCAGGCGGTGGCTTGCGAGGCGCTTTGTGTCCGCGGGTCGTAAAGCGGTGCCATGTACTTGTCGCCGCAGATCTGCTCGAAACGCGGGTTGTCGTAGTAGCCGATGCCGCCCGGCAGGCGCGCCGCACATTCTTCCGGCGTCAAAGCGTGGCGGGTGATCGCGGGGTTGCCCTGCCCGATGATCGCGGACCGGGCGAAGATTTCCTTGACCCGCGCCAGTTCCGAAGCGCTCACCCCTCGCCGCTGCTGCATCTCGCGGAACATGCCCGCGTTCAGTTCCGCCAGGCCCTGAGCCGCGGCCCCCTCTGCCGCGAAAGCAAGCGTGATACAGGCAAGAAGGCGCGGCAGGATGCTCATGATGGCGGAACCTTTCGCAACAGATAGAAGAAATCACGGTTGTCGGAATAGGCGACGAAGCGGGGCAGGCGGGTGCCGTCATTCGCGCGCGCATCAATATCGCGCATGGCACGCACCAGATGCGAGATCTCGAGCCCGCCTTCAGGCTTCTGCGTATAGACCGCAAGATAGGTGTGCTCGACCGAGTTCATGTCAAGCTGCATCGCATATTCGCAGCCATAGGCCTGAAAGACGCGCGCCATTGCCGAAGGTGTTGCGGTGGAGAAATAGGCGTAGATCAGCATCCGGCGACCCTGCACGGTTTTCATGCAGGCACCGGCGCGCAGCGTACGCAGTTGCGCCTCGGCAGACCCCGACCAGTTCCCCGGCCCCCAGGAGCGCACCAACGGCCCCGGCACCGAATCGCCGGTGGCGGGATCGGGCGCGATCAGCGGCACGCCGTTCTGCCGGGCAAAGCGGATCTGCGGCAACAGCGCGTCATCCTCGACAGCCCATGTGCGCATGCCGATGGTGCCGTCTTCCAGCACATAAAGCGTGGCGAGATCGGGAACCAGCTTGCTCAGGACCACGCCGTTGACGACAAAGCCGTAGTGATGGCCGTTGTAGCTGAAGGCATAATCGCCCATGCGAAAGGCACCATGTTCGCGCTTGTAGCCGCCGGTAAAGGTGGCGGCGACCCGGTGCGCCTGCGACGGGCTGACCATGCCGAGCGTCACCAGCGGCGTGCTCGATGCAACGCCGTCGGGCCCGGGAATGGAGTAGTTGCGCCCCGAGCCCGAGGGCCGCGGCGACCAGTTCAGTGTCGGGTGATCGGTGCCGACCTCGTAGCCGACTTCGAATTCGGTCAGATCGAAGGCGACAAGGTAGGCGGTGGCCCAGCGTTCAACCTCGTCCAGCCAGTTGGTTTCGTTCGGGCGGTCGAGAATTTCGCGGCTGATCTTGGCGGGTTGCACGACACTTGCGTAAACCCCGGTATTGCCCGCCATCGCATACCAGTTGCCCTGCGCTATGCCACCTTCAGGTGCGCCTTGCAGCGCCATGCCGATCGAGGTCGAGATCACCGGAAAATCCACCAGCGCCGCTTGCCCCAGCGCCTCGACCACGCTGCCCGCTGCGGTGATGCCAAGCGTTACCCCGGTTTCGGCATAGGCATCCTGATAGAAGGTATCCTTGACCAGATTCACCAGGCTGTCGCCGAACCAGACGTTATCGCGCAAGAATTCGGCGGTGCGTTCGCGCGAAGTGCGCGAGCCGTCAACCCGGTTGCGCAAATAGACCTGGCCATTGCAGAGCGGAGCAAAGGGCAGCCCCGCCTTTTGCGCCGCTTCCAGCACGGAAGCTTGTTCAACGACCAGCGGACAACTGTAGTTGCCATCCGCCCGCGCCAGCCGCAACGTCGGCACCTCGGCAGGTTCCAGCGCAAGTTCAACCCCGTGGCTGTCGATGTTTTCGAGGTGGTAGAAGCTCGAGCGCCGGGCAGCGGGTGCCTTGAGTTCAAGCAGATACCACGAATTGATTGCGGGGCTGAGCGAGACAAGCTTCAACTCGGTGCCGTCGGTCAGCGTCATGCGCTGCTCTGCGCGGAAGGGCTGCAAATCGACAATTGTCTTGGTTGCCACCGCATCATAGGCAAGACGCTGTGCCGCAAGCTGATCGGCACCGGGCAGCGGAATGCCCTGTGCGCTGCCCTGTGTCGGCGCAAGGGCGAGCGCGGCAAGCAAAGGCAAGCAGGCAGACAGGCGGCCAGCACGGGTACTAAATATCATTCGTGGCAAAAATAGCTGACGCAATCCGCACTCCCTCAACTCTTACTCTGCGCAGAAAGGCTCCCAAGCCGGAACCGCGCACCCGCCAAGCCCGCCAAAGTTCACTCAAGCGAGCACTGCAAGACGTGCCAAGATACCGCAGGAAATCCATGACCCGCAACACTTTAGCGAGCGATGTCAGGGCGGACAGCAATATGTGATTGCTTCGGGGCTTGCCTGCATCTGACAGGTCAAATAACATGTTACTGTGCCAAGCAGACCTTTCGGCATGGGCGACACGGGGAAAACTGTCTTGGCTGCCGATCAGATCGAGTTCCAGACGCTGCGTGACAAGGCCTACGCGAGCTTTACCGAGCATCTGCTTGCCCGCACCATTGCGCCCGGCCAGTTCGTTTCGCAGCGCGAGTTGGTCGAGATTACCGGCATGCCGCTTGGGGCGATTCGGGAAATGATTCCGCGGCTTGAGGCGGATGGGCTGATCCGCGCGGTGCCGCAGCGGGGGCTGCAAGTCGCACAGGTCGACCTCGATCTGATCCGCAACGCCTTTCAGCTGCGTCTGGTGATCGAGCGCGAGGCGGTAACGCAGTTTTGCCAGACCGCGCCGCGGGCCGAGCTTGAATCGCTGCTTGCGGCGCATCGCGCGGCGCAGGACGAAGCCGGTGGCTGGGTCACGCCAACCGCTCTTGACCGCGCGCAAGAGCTCGACTGGGCATTCCATGACCGCATGGTGGATGCGTTGGAAAACGAGCTGATCTCGAATGTCTACCGGGTCAATTCCGTGCGTATCCGGCTGATCCGGCTGGCGCAAACACGGATGCTGCCGGCGCTGTTGCCGACTGTGATGGGCGAGCATATCGCCATCATCGAAGCGATGCTGGCGCGCGACCCGGCCGCAGCGGGGGCGGCGCTTGAAGCGCATATCGAGGTGGCGCGGCGGCGCGCACTGGGGGTTTGAATGGGCCATTTCATCGGAATCGACGTCGGAACCGGCAGCGCGCGGGCTGGGGTTTTCGACGCCAGCGGGCAACTTCTTGCCGCCGCTTCCGCACCGATCGCCGCGCATTGGCCGCGCCCCGATTTCGCGCAGCAAAGCTCGGCTGAAATCTGGGCGGCGGTGGCGGCGGCCTGCCGGGGGGCGGTGTCCGGCGCGGATGTGGCCGCAGGTGACATTGCGGGCCTCGGCTTTGACGCAACCTGCTCGCTGGTGGTGGCCGATGCCAAGGGAGGCCCGGTTTCGGTCTGCCCGGATGGTGCGGCGGGGCAAGACGTGGTGCTCTGGATGGACCACCGCGCCATTGCCGATGCCGAGGCGATCAATGCCACCGGTGCGGCAGTGCTGGCACATGTCGGCGGTGTCATTTCGCCTGAAATGCAGATGCCGAAACTCCGCTGGCTCAAGCGCGAGTTGCCGCAAGCCTGGGCGAAAGCGGCGCGGTTCTGGGATCTGCCGGACTGGCTCGCGCATCGTGCCACTGGCACCGAGACACGCTCGCTTTGCTCGGCGGTGTGCAAATGGGCCTATCTTGGCCACAAGGGCACCGCGGGCGAGGGCTGGGACAAGGGCTTTCTGGCCGAGATCGGGCTTGGCGATCTCGCCGGTGACCCGGCGCGTATCGGCACCCGCTTTGCCGCGCCGGGCGAGGCGGTGGGTACACTCAGCGCCGCGGCGGCGGCAGAGCTGGGGCTCAGCCCCGGCACCCCGGTTGCCAGCGGCATGATCGACGCCTATGCGGGCGCGCTCGGCACGCTGGGTGTTGCACCCGAACGCGGGAGGGAGGCGCGGCTGGCGGTGATCGCGGGCACCTCGGCCTGCCATATCCTGACCGCGCCCGAGGCGGTGTTCGTGCCCGGTGTCTGGGGGCCGTACCTTTCGGTGCTGATCGGTGGGGTCTGGGCGAACGAAGGCGGCCAATCGGCGGCGGGCGCGCTGATCGACGCAGTTCTGTCCCGCCACGCGGCCCTTGCCGAGGTCGAGGCGGAGGCCCGCGCCAAGGGCCTGCGCCCGACCGACCTGCTTGATGCGCGGCTGGCGGCAATGGCTTTCGAAACCGCAACCCTGACCCGCACCCGCCATGTGCAGCCGGATTTCCACGGCAACCGCTCGCCCTTGGCCGACCCGACGCGCCACGGCGCGATCAGCGGCCTCACGCTTGCGCATGATGCGAACGACCTTGCGCTGGACTACCTCGCAACGGTGCAGGCGCTTGCCTATGGCACCCGCCACATCATCACCGAAATGCGCGCGGCGGGGGCGGCGGTTGACGCGATCGTGGTGAGCGGCGGGCTGGCGAAGAACGCGCTTTATCTGCGCGAAACCGCCGATGCCACCGGCTGCACCGTGCTGGTGCCCGCGCAGGCCGAGCCGGTGCTGCTGGGGGCCGCGATGCTCGGGGCGGTCGCATCCGGCAGCTTTGCCAGCCTTCCCGCAGCCATGGCGGCGATGAGCGGGCCGGTTCATGCCATTGCCCCGCGCGGCGGCGCGATTGCCGCCTATCACGATGCAAAATACGCCGTGTTCCGGCGCATGCAGGACGATTTTCAGCACTATGCCGCCCTGATGGCGGTTGTGGAGGCATAAATGACCAAGATCATGCTGGTTTCCAGCGGCGACCTGCGCGAAAGCGCGAACCTGACCTGCTGGCCCGCGCAAAGCGCGATGGAGGCGCGGCTGGCGGAGGTGCTGGCGGGCATGGGCCACGAGCTTGTGCGCGCCCACCCGGTCAAGCCTGCGGGTCACGGGTTTATCGCCAGCCAGCGCGAGGGCATGGATGTTTTCGCCAATATCGAGCCGCAGGCCCCGCTGATTGTCGCCGAGGCCGTCTGGCAATATTCGCACCACCTTCTTGCCGGGCTATTCGCCCACAAGGGCCCGATCCTGACGGTGGCGAACTGGGCCGGGCAATGGCCGGGGCTGGTTGGTCTGCTGAACCTGAACGGCTCGCTTACCAAGGCGGGGGTGCCGTTCTCATCGCTGTGGAGCGTGGCTTTTTCCGATGATTTCTTTCTGAACGGGTTGCAGGAATGGCTCGGAACAGGAAAAATCAAACATGACCTGCGCCATCTGCGCGCGTTCGACCCCGCCACCGTGCCTGCCGCCGATGCCGCAATGGCGGGCGCGATTGCTGACGATATCCGCGCCAGAAAGCTCATTCTCGGGGTCTTCGACGAGGGCTGCATGGGCATGTACAACGCCATCATTCCCGACGAGCTGCTGATGCCGCTGGGCATCTACAAGGAACGACTCTCACAGTCGGCGCTTTACTTTGCCACCCGTCAGGTGCCCGAGGCCGAGGCCCGCGCCGCCTATGACTGGATGCGCGCCAAGGGCATGACCTTTCACCTTGGCCAGAACCCGGCGACCGAGTTGACCGAGGTGCAGGTGATCGATCAGTGCCGGATGTATGTCGCGGCAGTGCGGCTGGCCGATGCCTTCGGCTGCGAGGCGATAGGGATTCAGTATCAGCAGGGGCTGAAAGACCTCTGCCCCGCATCCGATCTGGTGGAAGGGATGCTGAACAACGCCGACCGCCCGCCAGTCAGCCGCGCCGATGGTTCGGTGATCCGCGATGGTCAGGCAATCGTGCATTTCAACGAGGTTGATGAATGCGCCGGGCTTGATGGTGTGCTGATCAACCGCCTGCACAGCGCCCTTGGCCAGCCGGTCGAAAACACCCTGCACGACCTGCGCTGGGGCGAGAATTTCGTGGTGGATGGCAAAAGCGAGTTTGTCTGGCTGTTCGAAATCTCCGGTGCCGCCCCCCCCGCGCATCACCTTGGCGGCTGGGCGGGGTCGGAAAGCCTGCGCCAGCCCGCAATGTATTTTCCCGCCGGTGGCGGCAGCCTGCGCGGCGTGGCAAAGCCCGGAGAAATCATCTGGAGCCGGATTTTTGTTGAAGGTGGTGCACTGCACATGGACCTTGGCCGCGGCCGCGCCGTGACCCTGCCCGAGGCCGAAAGCCGCCGCCGGGCGGCAGCGACCAGCCCCGAATGGCCGATGATGCACGCAGTTTTGCAGGGTGTGTCGCGCGATGCGATGATGGCGCGGCACCGGGCGAACCACATTCAGGTGGTTTATGCAGAAGATGCCGCGGCGGCAGACCGCGCCATGCTCGCCAAGGCATCGCTTGCCGACGCGCTGGGCATTGCCGTGCATCTTTGCGGGGTCTGAACCGGGCCTAGCCGAGCATGCGCGCCCGCAGCAGCGCCCCGGTTGCCTCGATATGCGCGACCAGCCGCGACACCGCCAGATCGGCGTTGCGCGCGCAGGCGGCGGCGGCGATGGCATCATGCTCGGCCTGCACATCGCGGCCAGCGGGCAGGTCGGCAAGGTAGAGCGCGCGGTAGCGGTCTTGCAGGCACCGCAACTGCGCGCAGAACTGCAACAAGAGCGGCATCGCCGCGCCACGCAGCAGCGCCATGTGGAACCCGGTATGCGCCGCCTCCCATGCAGCGGGGGCCTCGGCGCTGCGGGGCGTGGTGCGCAGCCGGTAGAGCGCGCCCATCACCTGGCTTTCCCAATCAAGATCGCCTGCCGCGACAGCGCCGCGTAGTGCCAGCGATTCGAGCGCGACCCGCAGCCGGGTGATTTCCGCAAGATCGCCAAGCGAAACCGGCGTCACCGAATAGCCGCGCTGATCTTCGAAGGCCACCAGCCCGTCCGCCACCAGCCGCGACATCGCTTCGCGCAACGGACTGATAGAGACGTCCTGCGCCTCGCGCAGCCGGTCGAGGTTGATCTTTTCGCCCGGCGCAAGCTCGCCGCGCACGATAGCGGCGCGCAGGTCGGCGACGATGCGGCTCGACAGGGTTTCCTTGCGCGTTTTCGTCGCCATACTGGGCCTTCCGGTTCTGCGCCCCGAGCATAAGCGACGATCAGCGCCACAGCAATCTTTCCTGCAAAAAATGGATGATCGGCGATTTCTCTGGTGACAGACTGCCGCAGCCGCTAGTCTGTCGCAAACGGAAAGGCCCCCCGGCGTGACGCAATCGCTTGCCCAGACGACCTATGAAAAGATGCGATCCGACATCATTTTCGGAAAGCTCGCGCCAGCCTCGCGGCTGCGGATGGAAGAGCTGCGCGCGCGCTACGGAGTTTCCGTGCCGACCCTGCGCGAGGCGCTCAGTCGGCTTGCAAGCGAGGGGCTGGCGGTGGCCGAAGACCAGCGCGGTTTTGCCGTTGCACCAATTTCCGAGGCCAACCTGCGCGAATTGGCGGCCCTGCGCACGCTGATCGAGTTGCACGCGCTCGAGCGTTCCTTCCATGTCGGCGATCTGGAGTGGAAATCGCGCGTGGTCGCTGCGCATCACAAGCTCAGCCGGATCGAACAGCGGATGATCGCGGGCGATGCTTGCGACCGGGTGGAATGGAAGCGCTACGATTCGGGGTTTCATCACGCGCTGATCATGGGCTGCGGATCGGCGGAATTGCTGGCGGTGCACGGCTCGGTGTTCGACCGTTATCTGCGCTACCAGATGGTTTACCTCACCTTTCGCGGCCAAATAGCCGCCGACGAGCATCAAGCGCTGCTCGAGGCGGCGCTGGAACGCGATGCGGTGCGAGGAAAAGAGATTCTGGTGCGCCATATCGAAGGCGGGGTGGAGCACGCCCTGCGCGCCCACGCCGCGCAAGTCGCCTAGGCGCGGTGGCTCAAGATGCCCCGCACCCAGTCCGGGTTGGCAACCTCAAGCCCGGAGAAGATTTCGAACGCCCGCACCCCTTGCTGGAAATAAAGCTCGTAGCCGCCTAGAAATGCCGCGCCAAGCCCGGTGACCTGCGCCCGGAAAGGCGTGTCGGCCGGGGTATAGACCGCGTCAAACGCCCAGACCGGACGTCCGCGCACCGCTTCGGGCAGCGGTGATCCCGGGCGGCCCTCCATGCCAAGAGGGGTGCAGTTCACCACCCCGTCGATCCCCGCAAGATCGTGCAGGCGGGCCGGGTCTGCGGCGGCGACCGCAACCGCCGAATGGCCCCGGATCGCCGCGGCAAGCGACGCTACCTTGCCCGCGTCGGTATCATGAAGCAGGATTTCCGAGGCTCCGAGGTCTGCAAGCCCGAAGCCGACCGCCCGCCCCACGCCGCCAGTGCCCAGCACCAGCACCCGCCCGGGCTTTCGCGCGCCAAAGGCGGCGCGCCAGGCTGCAACAAATCCGGAATGGTCGGTGTTGAAGGCGCGCGGCCCTTCGGGGGTGAAAAGCACGGTGTTGGCAGACCCCATCGCCCGCACCACGGGATCGCCCGCAGGCACCTGCGCCGCCGCCTCTTCCTTATGCGGATAGGTCACGTTGACCCCGGCAAAGCCGAGCCGCGCGCATTGCGCCAGAAGGTCGGGAAAGCCCAGCCCCCACTCTGCCGGAATGATCAGATCGTAGGTGACATTCACCCCCAGCGACAGCCCGCACAGCACATGCAGCGCGGGCGAGCGTGTGGCGGTGATGTTGCCGCCGATCAGCCCCAGACGGAGCGTCCGCACCGGCTCGCTCATCCGTGATACCCGAAATAGCGCGGGATCATCAGCGAGATGTCGGGGAAGACTGTCAACGCGACAAGCGCCAGCAGCAGTGCAAACAGGAACGGCAACACGTTCACGATGATATCGCGCAATGGGATGCCGGTGACCGCATTGATCACGAACAGGAGCATCCCGTAGGGCGGGGTGATCAGCCCGATCATCGCATTCACCACCATCACCACGCCAAAATGGATCAGGTCGATGCCGAGCACATTCGCGGTGGGAATGAACAGCGGCAGCACCACGAGAATGATCGTGGTTGCATCCAGCAGGCAGCCAAGGCCAAGAATGAGCAGGTTCATCGCCAGCAGGAACATCAGCGGCGAGATGTCGAGATCGGCCATGTAGGTCGAAAGCATCTGCGGAATCCGCTCGGTCGCAACGATGTAGTTGAAGATCAGCGCGCAGCCAATGACGATGCCGACCGTTGCAGCCTGGCGCGCGCTGTCAACCACCACGCGGTAGAATTCGCGCAGACGAAGCGAGCGGTAAAGCCCGGTGGCAAGCATCAGCGCGTAAAGCGCGGCAATGGCGGCGGCCTCGGTGGGCGTGGTCGCACCGCCGTAGATGCCCGAAAGCAGTATGACCGGCATCATCAGCGCCGGAAAGGCGCGGATGGTGATACCCGGCGCATCGCGCAGCGGCGTTGGCGCTTCCACCGGAATATCCCGGCGCCAGGAGATGACGTAGTTCATCGACATCAGCATGAAGCCCATCAGCAGCCCCGGCAGGATACCCGCAAGAAACAGGTAGCCAATCGACTGGTTCGATATCAGCGCATACATCACCATCGGTATCGATGGCGGAATGATCGGGCCGATGGTTGCCGAGGCGGCGGTCACGGCGGCGGCATACCCGCGCGAGTAATGCCCGGTTTTCACCATCATTTCGGTAATGATCTTGCCAATCCCCGCCGCGTCGGCCACCGCCGAGCCGGACATGCCGGAAAAGATCAGCGACGAGAGAATGTTGACATGCCCCATGCCGCCGCGGAACCGGCCCACTACGGCAACGCAGAAGGTCAGCAGCCGCTCCGAAACCGTGCCCGCGTTCATGATGTTGGCGGCGATGATGAACAACGGCACCGCCAGCAGCGTGTAGCCATCATAGATCGACTGGATAAGCTGCTCTGCTGCCAGCGCAAGGTCGGCCCCGTCAACCGCCAGATAAAGCGTGGCCGCGACCAACAGCGAATAGCCGATCGGCGTGCCAATGGCGGCAAGCGCGAACACCGCCACCAGACAGACAATGAATGCGAGGCTCATCTAGCGCGGCTCCTGGGGTATGGGAAGCGGGCGTGATGGCGGCGCGCCGGGGTCGCGCAGAATGGCGATCAGCCCAATGACGTAGCGCGCAACAAGGCCGACGCTGAACAGAATATAGATGATGAAAACCCACTTCATGCGGACCTGAAGCACGGCGCTGCGCTTGATCTTGTAGAAATCCACATAGTCCCAGGCGGCAGGCAGAGCACCTGCCACCGCGATGATGATCGACACCGCCGCCAGCATTGCAAAGATGCGCTGCCAGCGCGTCGGCGCTGCCTGATAGAGCAGATCGAATTTCACATGGTCTTCATCGCGCAGGCAAAAGGCCGCGCCCCAGAGCACCAGCCACAGCCAGAGCGTGGCGCTGACCTCCTGGGTCCAGCCGACTGGCAGGTTGAAGATATAGCGGGCGGCAATCTGCACGATGAACACCGAAAACAGGGTGGCAAGCATTGCTGCCGCCACCCCATCCGCCGTGTTTCGCAGCAGGCTTCTGAAGCGCTGCATGCGGCCCGTCCTCAGTTGGCGGCGTTGATCGCGTCAACGATGCCCGCAGGCCACGAGGCTGCATAGGACGAGGCAAGATAGGCCGCCTGCACCTGGGTGCGGAAGGCCGCAACATCGGGCTCATACACTTTCAGGCCCTGATCCTTGAAGAACTGCACAAGGTCGTCTTCAAGTTTCAGCTGACGGCTGCGGCCAAGGGCGGCGGCGTCGTCAGCGGCTTTCTGGGTGATCGCCTGCTGCTCGGGGGTCATCTTGTTCCAGGAATCTAGCGACAGCGCGAGGTAGTTGAGGTCAACCAGATGCGAGGTCAGCACGATCTGCTTGGTGACCTCGTAGAATTTCGAATCCTTCACCGTGGGCAGAGGGTTATCCTGCCCGTCGATGGCACCGGTTTGCAGCGCGGTGTAGATTTCGCCAAACGCGACCGGCACCGGGTTCGCCCCAAGCGCGGTGCCAAGGAACTGCCAGGCGTCGGTGCCCGGCATCCGCAGCTTGACGCCAGCCATGTCGGCGGGGGTCATGACCGTGCCTTCGGAGCGCAGGTTCAACTGGCGGCGGCCAAGATACATGATCGTCAGCAGCTTCACGCCAAGCTCTTTTTCCACTTTGGCCTTGAAGGGGTCCATCAGCGGGTCGTTGAACACCGCCACCTGGTGCGCCGCGTCGCGGTGCAGGTAGCCTGCGGTGAAAACCGAGAATTCGGGGAAGAACGACGCGAGCTCTTGCGCCGAAATGATCGCCATTTCGAGGTTGCCGCGGGCAATCGCTTCAAGCTCGGTCGCCTGCTTGAACAGCGTACCGTTGTAGTGCGCCTCATAATTGGCAAAGGCCGCGACGCCGGGGCCAAACACTTCGGCAAGCGCCACCGTGCGCTGGTCGGTCTCGGTGGCGACCGTGGACATGCGCAGCTGGATCTTGTCCTGTGCGGCCGCGATGCCTGCCGCGAGAATCATGGTAGCGGCCGCCGTTGCGCCAAGTACCGCGCGGCGGGTAATCGAATAAGTCATGGCTGGTCCTCCCATTGCCGGACAGATTCCCCCTCAGGGGCAATGCGACCCTGAGGTTCGCAGGTTCTGGGCCGCCTGTCCAGAAAATATCTGGCGATAGCTGTTTTCATCCACGCTATACAGGATGCGAAGATGTTCGCTTAATAATCAATTATCCAGTTTCCCTATGGCGGTTTTTCGCGTAGAAACCTGCGGCGAAGCTGTCGATTCACAGGTAGAGTTGGCGCATGCGCCAGATTGCGAAGGATGCCACAGCCAGAGGCGCGCAGCATCAAGGGGGAACGACGATGAGCAAGACCATCTACATTCTGAACGGGCCAAACCTGAACCTTCTCGGCCAGCGCCAGCCCGAAATCTATGGCCGCGAAACCCTGGCCGATGTCGAGGCAGATTGCCGCAAACTGGCAGAGGGGCTCGGGTTCGGGCTGAAACTGTTCCAGTCCAACCACGAAGGTGTGGTGATCGACACCATCCACGAGGCGCGCAAATCGGCCTGCGGCATCGTCATCAACCCTGGTGCCTTCACCCACACTTCGGTTGCCATTCTCGATGCGCTCAACGCTTTCGACGGGCCGGTGATCGAGGTGCATATCTCGAACGTGCACAAGCGCGAATCCTTCCGCCACCATTCCTATGTGTCGCTGCGCGCCGAGGGCGTGATCGCCGGGCTCGGCACCGAGGGCTATCAGGCCGCCGTGCGCCGCATCGCGCAGCTTGCAGCCAAGACATGACCACCGCTCGCATTGCCATCGCGGGGGCCGGGCTGATCGGCAAGCGCCATGCGCAGGCAATGGCGCAAGCGGCAGGCGCAAGCCTTGCCGCGATCATCGACCCGCTGCCCGCCGCCGCCGGTTTTGCGGCGGCCGAGGGTGTGCCGTATTTCCCGACGCTCGGGGCGATGCTGGCGGCGGGGGGGGCCGATGGCGTCATCCTTGCCACGCCGAATGCGCAGCATGTGGAAGGCGGCCTGGCCTGCCTGCGCGCGGGCCTGCCGGTGCTGGTGGAAAAGCCGCTCGCCACCGATGTTGCGGCGGCGCGGGTGCTGGTTGAGGCCGCCGAGGCGGCCGGCGTGCCGCTGGCTGTCGGCCACCACCGCCGCCACAACCCGCTGATCGCTGCCGCCAAGGCGATGATCGCGGGCGGCGAAATCGGCACGGTGGTTTCGGTCCATTCGATGTTCTGGCTCTTCAAGCCCGACGACTATTTCGATGTTGCCTGGCGGCGCGAACCCGGTGCCGGGCCGGTATTCATCAACCTCATCCACGATGTCGATCTGTTGCGGTATCTGGTCGGCGAAATCACTGCCGTGCAGGCCGCGCAATCAAGCGCCGTGCGCGGCAACCGGGTAGAAGAAACCGCTGTTCTGACACTCGAATTCGCCAATGGCGCGCTTGGCACCGCCAATGTTTCCGACACCATTCCCGCGCCTTGGTCGTGGGAGTTGACCAGTGGCGAAAACCCCGCCTATCCGCAGAGCTCCGAGGCCTGCTACCTGATTGGCGGCACCCATGGCGCGCTGGAATTGCCTGCGGGCAGGCTCTGGCACAACGCGGGCAAACGCGGCTGGTGGGAGCCGCTTTCGGCCCGCATCGGCCCGCGGCCGTCGGGCGACCCGCTGGTGTTGCAGATTGAACAATTCGCCCGGGTCATTACCGCTGCCGAGGCACCGCTGGTTCCCGGGCGCGAAGGGCTGAAAACGCTGGCGGTGATCGAAGCCGTCAAAACCTCCGCCCGCGAGGGGTGCCGGATAATAGTGCAGAACTGACATCAGGGAGAGACGCAGATGGATTTGCCCAAGAACCACTTCAAGGCCGGGCTGGCCGCAGGCCGACAGCAGATCGGCATCTGGGTTACGATCGCCGGTTCCGGTCATGCCGAATCAATCGCCGGATGCGGCTTTGACTGGATGCTGATCGACACCGAACATTCGGTGATGGATCTGGCGACCGTGCAGGCCATGCTGCAAGCGGCAGCGCCCTATGCCACGCAGGTGCTGGTGCGGCCCGGCTCGCTCGACCTCGTGGAGATCAAGCGGCTACTCGACATCGGCGCGCAGACGATCCTCGTGCCTTATGTGCAAAGTGCCGAGGAAGCCGCGCGCGCGGTGCAGGCAGTGCGCTACCCTCCGCATGGGGTGCGCGGTGTCGCGGGCATCACCCGTGCCAGCCGCTACGGCGCGATACCTGATTACAACGCCCGCGCCAATGCCGAGGTCTGCCTGCTGGTGCAGGTCGAAACCGCCGCAACCCTGCCCCATATCGAGGCGATCTGCGCGGTCGAGGGGGTGGATGGCGTGTTCATCGGCCCTGCCGACCTTGCCGCCTCGATGGGCCATCCCGGCAACCCCGGCCACCCTGAGGTGAAGGCCGCGGTGCTCGACGCCGTGCGGCGCATCCGCAAGGCTGGCAAACCCGCGGGCATCCTGTCGCTCGACCCGTCGCTGCTTACCGAAGCGATGGCGGCGGGCACGCTTTTTACCGCGGTCGATGTCGATCAGGCAATCATGCTGCGCGGTGCCCGCGATCTGGCCAAGAAGTGGAAGACCTGACCCGGCACCACCCTGACTGCGCCACATCTGCGCCCCGCCGGGGGCGCTGATGCTGGCGGTATTTGCGCTGACGCTGCCGATTTACCTCATGATTGCGCTTGGCTTTTCCGTTGCCAAACTGGGCTATGTCGCGGTTTCCGACATGCGCGCCATCGGCCGCGTGGTGCTGCGCGTGGCGATGCCCGCGCTGATCTTTCTGGCGCTGGCCCGCGCGCCGCTGGCCGAAACCCTGCGCTGGGATTTCATCGCGGGCTACGCGGCGGGCTCGCTGGCGGTCTTTGCAGCGGGCTTTGCGCTGGCGCGCGGGCCGCTGCGCCGGCCGATGCCGCAAGCCGCGCTCGAGGCGCTGGGCATGTCATGCTCCAACTCGGCCTATCTCGGCATGCCGGTGGCGGCACTTCTGGTAGGTGATGTGGCGCTGCGGGCGTTTGCCATGGCGATGCTGGTGGAAAACATCCTGATCATGCCGCTGGCGGTGACGCTGGCCGAAGCATCGGGCGGCGGCGGGCGGCTGGCGGCGCTGCGCCGAACGCTTGCGGGCATGGTGCAAAACCCGCTGCTGATCGCGGTGCTGGTGGGGGTCGCCGCCTCGGTCACCGGCTTCGTGCTGCCCGACGCGGTGCTGAAGGTGCTGGGCATGCTTGCCCCGGTCGCGGCACCGGTGGCGCTTTTGGTGATCGGCTCGGCGGTCGCGGACCTGCCGCCATCGGGCATCGGAGGCGCGGCGGTGGCGCGGGTGGTGTTCGGCAAGCTGGTGTTGCACCCGGCGGCGGTGCTTGCCGGGCTCTATCTGCTCGGCCCCTCGCCGCCCGCGCTCCTCACCTCGGGCGTGCTTATCGCCTCGGTGCCGATGCTCTCGATCTATGCGCTCTTTGGCCTGCGCTGGGGCAACGAGGCGATGGCCGCCACCGCGCTTATCGTCGCCACGGTGGTTTCCTTCTTTACCGTCTCCGCGCTGCTGGCGCTCATGGGTTAGGCCGGTTCATTGAAATTATGCTCGAAATTGGCCCGAATCTTTGCATTCGCAGTGGTGAAAAGTCTGACAAATGCAACCAGAGCACAACGACCCCGCGCCCTGATCGGCCACCGATTCCACCCGCAACGCCACGCCAGCCAGAAAACCGCGGCCTGACCCGAAATGGAACGCCATGGCCTTTGACCGCCGCGCCGCCATTGACGAGTTGGCAACCGATCTTTCTGTCGCCTGGAATGGCGGGCCGCGGGTTCCGTCGCCCGGCCCCGCGCCTGCACCGCAAACACCGCCCGGCATCCGCGCCGCACCCCCCGTGCTGCGCTGATATATGTGGTGAACCACCCCGCCGCGCGTGGCATCAGGATTTGGGTCGGCATGGCCGTTAGCGTGGGTGCGCACTCCGCTTCCCTGCCAACGCCCGCAGGTCCGTGTCCTTGCGCTGATCTTGGAACGCTTGGCAGCATCGCCCCTGCGGCTGCCTGATTGCCCGCCGCAGCGGACCGATTGTCGCGGCAGCGCCGATAGACCGGTGCACGGCCTCTGAGCAGTTGCCCGTGCCGCTGACCCATGCAATTGTCGGAACGGGCCGCGGTCATGGTGGCCACAGGCAATCGGGGTGACGGATCGCAATCCGACCCGAACCCCGCCGGGTGCCATCCAGGTGCCCGGACAGACAGGAGGGTTTGACGGATGCGATGCTTTACAGTTCTTGGGCCATCCCAATCGGGCAAGACAACGCTCGTACGGGCACTGAGCCAGCTTGAGGGCGCGACCCCGCGCACGGAAACTGCCGGCAACCTCGCACTGACCCGCTTCACATTTCTGAACGAACCCTGGTGCGCGCTCGATGTCGCGGGCGGTGCCGAACCCTCGGGCACCACCGGCAGCGCGCTTGCCGCCAGCGATGCGGTCATTCTGTGCGTGCCATCCGACCCCGCGGCGGCGGTGCTCGCCGCGCCCTATCTGCGCGTCATCGAGGCCTCTGGCACGCCCTGCCTGATCTTCATCAACAAGATGGATACGCCGCAGGGCCGCGTGCATGACATCGTTTCATCGCTACAGGGGTATTCGCAGCACACCCTCGTTCTGCGCCAGATCCCGATCCGCGAAGGCGGCATGGTGGTCGGCGCGATTGACCTGATTTCGGAACGAGCCTGGCATTACCAGGAGGGCAAACCCTCGTTCATGATGGAAATTCCCGATTCGATGCGCGAGGTCGAGCATCAGGCCCGCGCCGAGTTGCTCGAACACCTGTCGGAATTCGATGACGGGTTGCTCGAGGAACTGATCGAAGACCGCGAGCCGCCGACCGGAGAGCTGTTCCAGACCGCCGCCCGCATCCTGCAAGACAACAAGCTGATCCCGGCCTATCTCGGTGCCGCAAGCCATGTGAACGGTGTCATGCGCCTGATGAAGGCGCTGCGCCACGAGGCCCCATCGGTCGCCACGTTGCGCGCCCGCCTCAGCCCAACGGGCGAAGCGATCGCGGTGGGCTTTCATGCCGAATTCCAGAAGCACCTCGGCAAGGCGGTTTATCTGCGGGCGCTTGGCGATGGCGTGAAGGCAGGCACCACGCTTGCCGGTGGCAATGTCGGAAACCTGACCGAGTTTGGGGAAACTGGTGCTGCAACGCTGGCTGCGGGCAGCGTGGGGGTTGCGGTCAAGGCCGATCATCTGAATTCCGGGCGGCTCTTTACTGCCAGCAGCGCGGTTGAGTGCCCAGATTGGGTGCGCGGCCACCGCCCGATTCTGGCGCGGATCCTGCTGCCATCCAACGAGCGCGACGAGGCGCGCATGTCAACCGCATTGGCGCGGATGCAGGAAACCGACCTTGGCATCGAAGTGGCGCAAGACGAAGATACCGGCCATTCTGTGTTGCGCGTGCAGGGGCCGTTGCATCTGCGCCGTATCCTTGCGTCGATCGCCGACGACTTCGACGTGAAGGTGACCGACCAGATCCCCGGCACCAGCTACCGCGAAACCATTTCGCGTCAGGCCGAGGAACACTATCGCCACCGAAAGCAGTCGGGTGGCTCGGGGCAGTTTGCCGATGTGGTGCTGATCGTGCGCCCGCAGGAACGCGGCGCGGGCTTTGCCTTTGACGAGGTGGTAAAGGGCGGCGCGGTGCCGCGCAACTTCATCTCGTCGGTCGAAGAGGGCGCGCGCGACGCCACAAAATCGGGTCCGCTCGGATTTCCGGTGATCGACGTTGCGGTGACGCTGACCGATGGCAAGCACCATGCCGTTGACAGTTCCGACCACGCCTTCCGCACCGCCGCCAAGATGGGTACGCGCGAGGCGCTGCAAAACGCCGGACCGGTGCTATTGCAGCCGATCGAGCGGATGGAAATTCACGCGCCGTCAGTGTTTTCGGGTGCCATCGTCTCGCTAATTTCGACGCTCAAGGGGCAGGTGCTCGGCTTCGAGCCGAACCCGGAGGCGCGCGGCTGGGATGTGACGCGGCTGCTGTTGCCCGGATCATCGCGCGATGATCTGATCCGGGGCCTCGGAACTGCCACGCAGGGCACCGGCTGGTTCGAGTCGAGCTTTGACCACTATCAGGAACTGCACGGCAAGGAAGCCGAGGCGATCTGCCGCGCGCACGCCAAGGAACACGCCTGAGCCGCCCCGGAACCGCCCGTGCGCCCGTTCAGGCGCGCGGGCGCTCCGACTTCGGGTCGTAAAGCGGCGCAAGGCTTGCCCGCGCCGCGATCCGCTGGCCCGCCACCTCGATCTCGTAGCGCGCCGCCAGCATTTCCGCGCCGCTTTCGCCCGCATGCGTGCAGGGCACATAGCCAAGCCCGACCGAACCGCCAAGGCTGTGTCCATAGGCCCCCGAAGCCAGCACCCCGACAATCCGGCCGTCGCGCAGGATCGGCTCGTTGTGGTAAAGCATCGGCTCGGGGTCGCTGAGAAGGAATTGCACCAGGTGCCGTGTCAGCCCGGCCTCGCGCTTGCGCAGCACTGCCTCGCGGCCGATGAAGCCGCCCTTGTCGGTTGCGACGGCAAAGCCAAGCCCTGCCTCAAGCACATGATCTTCATCGGTGATGTCATGGCCAAAACTGCGATAGGCCTTTTCCATCCGGCACGAATTCATCGCGTGCAGCCCGCAAAGCCGCAGCCCCGCCGCCGTGCCCGCTTCGGTCAGCGCCTCGAACACATGCGCGGCCTGATCGGTTGAAACATATAGCTCCCAGCCCAGTTCGCCCACATAGCTGATCCGGTGCGCCCGCGCGAGACCCATGCCCACCTCGATTTCGCGTGCCGTGCCAAAGCCATGCGCGGCATTGGAAAGGTCGGCAGGTGAGCAGGCGGCGAGCACCTCGCGGGCGCGCGGCCCCATCAGGCAGAGCACCGCTTCGGCAGCGGTGACATCGGTGATGGTGGCGAGATCGCCGCCGAGGTTGCGGCGCAGCCATGCCAGATCGCGCTGCAAGGTGGCGGCGGGCACCACCAGCAAGAACGCCGTTTCGGAAAGCCGGGTGATCGTGAGGTCGGATTCGATACCGCCGCGCGCATTCAGCATCTGGCAATAGACGATGCGCCCGTTGTCCACATCGATCTGCGCCGCTGCGACCCGCTCCAGAAACGCCAGCGCCCCCGGCCCCTCGACCCGGATCTTGCCGAAACTCGACATGTCGATAAGGCCCACGCCCTGGCGCAGCGCCCGGTGCTCGGCTGCGGAGTTTTCAAACCAGTTCTGCCGCCCCCAGGAATAGCGGTATTCCGGCACCTCGCCCGCTGCCGCGAACCAGTTCGCCCGCTCCCACCCAGCGGTCTCGCCAAAGACCGCCCCGGCAGCCTTCAGATGTTCGTGCACCGGCGAGCGGCGGATGCCGCGCGCCGTGGCTGGCTGGCGGCAGGGGAAATGGTCGGCATAAAGAAGGCCCAGCGTTTCGCTGACCCTTTCGCGCAGATAGCGGCGGTTTTTCTGGAAAGGCTGGGCGCGGCGGATATCGACATCCCAAAGGTCGAAGGGCGGCTCGCCACCATCCATCCAGGAGGCCAGCGCCATGCCCGCGCCGCCCGACGAGACGATGCCGATCGAGTTATACCCTGCCGCCACCCAGTAGCCGCTCAGCTCCGGGGCCTCGCCCAGATAATAGCGGTCGTCGGGGGTGAAGCTCTCTGGCCCGTTGAAAAACGTGTGAATCCCGGCGCTTGCAAGCATCGGCATGCGGTTGACAGCCGCTGCGAGGATCGGTTCGAAATGGTCGAAATCCTCGGGCAACTGATCAAAGCAGAAGCTTTCGGGAATTCCCTGCATGCCCCAGGGCTTGGCCTTTGGCTCGAACGCGCCCAGCAATATCTTGCCGGCATCCTCCTTGTAATAGGCGCATTCATCGGGCACCCGAAGCACCGGCAGCCTCTCAAGGCCCGCAATGGGTTCGGTGACGATGTAGAAATGTTCGCAAGCATGCAACGGCAGTGCCACGCTCGATGCCGCCGCCAGATCGCGGCCCCACATGCCGGCCGCGTTCACCACCAGATCAGCGGCAATGTGGCCCTGCGCCTCGCCCTGCACCCAGGTGACTCCGGTCACCCGGCCCGCCGCTTGCGTCACACTGGCAACTTTCACCCCCTCGGCGATCAGCGCGCCTTTCGCGCGCGCACCCTTGGCAAGCGCCAGCGCGATGTTGCCGGGGTCGGCCTGCCCGTCGGCTGGCAGATGCACCCCCATCGTTACGCCTTCGGTGTTCAGATGCGGATACATCGCCTTGATTTCGGCCAGCGAAAGCTCGGCCACCTCGACCCCGAAGGCCCGCGCCAGCCCGGCTTGCCGAAGCAATTCCTCGCGCCGCTCATTGGTCAGCGCCACCGAGATCGAGCCGCAGGCACGAAAGCCGGTGGCAAGCCCGGTTTCGTCGCCAAGGCGCGCGTAAAGATCG
Organism: Phaeovulum sp.; assembly: GCF_030684035.1. GTDB lineage: Bacteria > Pseudomonadota > Alphaproteobacteria > Rhodobacterales > Rhodobacteraceae > UBA6213. The sequence continues at coordinate 62,353 of NZ_JAUXPI010000009.1, forward strand.
GCGGAATACTTGGCCAGCCGGGTCATGTTGAGGCTGGCGCGCAACTGCCCGACCAGCCCGGCGGCATGCCATGTGGTGCCCGAAGTCAGCTTTTGGCGCTCCAACAGCACGATGTCGCGCCAGCCAAGGCGGGCGAGGTGATAGGCCACCGAACAGCCCGAAATGCCGCCGCCAATGATGACGACGCGGGCAGAGGCAGGCAGGGCAATCATGGCGCACTCCGGGGTTCAAGGGAACGGTGCCAGAGTGCGGAGGCATGTGCGGAACTGCAACGCGATTCGGTGCCGCAGGCAGGCGGTAACTTTTGATTAACCATGCTGCGGCAGTCTCGCCGCATGCGCAGCCCGCTTCTCGTCTTCGCCCTCGTCACCGCTTGCGCCTCGCCCGCGCCCGAGTTCTTTGGTGCCACCCGCCACGAGATCACGCTCGAAGGCATTCGCTTTGTCGTGCTGCACAAGGGAAACGCCGCCGAGGTGATCCGCATGGGTTATCTCGGCCGCGCCGAACGCGTGCCGGTGGCGGAACTGATGCTGCGCGCTGTCGCCGAGACCACCGGCTGCCGGGTGCTGCCAGGAACTGTGGTCACCGGCCTGCCGGGTGATACCGGCGAGGCGCGGATGCGGCTTGCCTGCCCGGCCCCGACACCATGACCCAGATCAATGTCGGGTCCCGGGAAACCTGTTTTTGTGCCCATGAAGCGCGCGCTTTCAGGAGGCTTACATGTTTCGTCTTGCATCACTGATCTACGCTGTTGCGGGCCCGACCCTTGCTGGTATTCTCATTGTCGTGGCGCTGAGCACCGGGCGCGATGGTCTGAACGCGATCCTGTATGCGGCAGCCATTGGCGCGGTGCTGGCGCTACCGGCGTCTTGGCTCGTGGCCAAGAAAATGCTCGCGACCGCCTGAGATCGGCGACGGAAAGCCTTGTGGCGCACGTTGCACCCCAGGGTGCGACGGCGCGCTCTTGTATTTGAGGATAATATGCCAAACCCAACCGGATACTCCGCCTCGCAAATCTGGCTGCACTGGATCGTGGCGCTGCTGATCGTGCTGCAATTCGTGCTGAAAAACCCCATTTCCGAAGCCTGGCGCGCGATGGGCCGGGGCGAAGAGGTTGCGTTCAGCACGCTGATCGGGGCGCATGTGGCGGGTGGGCTGCTGGTGCTGGCGCTGGTGATCTGGCGGCTGGTGTTGCGCGTCACCCGAGGCGCGCCGCAACCGCCCGCCGAAGAATCGGCCCCGCTGAAGCTTGTGGCCAAGGCGACGCATGGGCTGCTTTACCTGCTGCTGATCGGCATGCCGGTTTCGGGCGCGACGGCATGGATTGGCGGCATTGAGGCTGCCGCCGGGGTCCATAGCGTGTTGAGGGTTCTGATGCTGCTTTTCGTGGCGCTCCATGTGGCGGGTGCGCTCTATCACCAGTTCGTGTTGAAAAACAAACTGCTGGCGCGGATGAAGCGCCCCGGCTAGGCGAGGAAACCGCGCACGATCTCTTCAAATTCGCGCGGGGCATCGGCGTGCAGCCAGTGCCCCGCGCCCGCAATTTCGCTGAACCGCGCCGCCGGAAACAGCGCAAGGATTGCGGCGTGGTGTTCAGGCCGGATGTAATCCGACAGCGCGCCTTTCACGAAAAGCGCCGGTCCCGCAAACTGCCCCGAGGTGTTGGGCCAACCGGTGATGCGTTCCATTTCGGCATCAAGCGCCGCGAGGTTCAGCTTCCAGCGCGCCGGTGTTGCCTTGAGGTCGAGCGATTGCAGAAGGAACGCCCGCACCGCCGCATCGGGCACCGAAAGCGCCATCCGCCGGTCGGCGTCGGATCGCAGGCTGAGCCCGCCAAGGTCAAGCGCCCGCATTGCCGCCACCAGATGTCGCTGGCTGTGGCCATAGGCCACCGGGGCAATGTCGGCCACCACCAGGCGGCGCACCCGCGCAGGGTCGCCGAGCGCCAACAGCATTGCCGCCTTACCGCCCATGGAATGGCCAAGCACATCGGCCTGCCCGCCGTTGGCGGCAATCACCTTGGCAAGGTCGTCGGCAAGCTCGGCGTAGCCATGCGCCGGGTTCCATTTGCTGTCGCCGTGGTTGCGCATATCGACCGCAAGCACCTGCCTGCCCTCAGCCAGGCGGCGGGCGATCACACCCCAATTGCGGGCCGAGCCAAAAAGGCCATGCACGATGAGTAGCGGCGGAAGTGCGCCAGGCGCACCATGGCTGACAAGGTTCAACATGGTGCCAGGCTAACGCAGCGCCCCCGCCGCTGCCAGTGCCGTTGCGTCGGCGCGACGCTGCGCATAGGCTTTGCCCAGCCGGAGGCCGCATGAACCCCCAGACCCTGCACCAGATGTCGGAACGCGTCGCGCAACTGATGGAAGAGCGGCTGAAGGCGCGCGGCACCGGCCTGCGCGCCAAACTGGCGCACCGTGGCCGCGCGCTGCCACGCAAACTGCGCGCCGAGGCGGAATTGCTGGTCGAGGCCGAAGCGCGCTCGGTCAGCCCCAAGCTGGCGCGGCAGATAGATATGGAGCGAGTATCGCTGGCCTATGACGCGCTGGTGCGGCACCTGAAGCCGATCGGTGCCAGCGCGCGCCGCGCGACGCTTGCCGTCAACCTCGCCGCGACCGTGGTTTTCGTGCTGGTTGTTACCGCCGCTGCGGTGCTCGCGGTAATGGTCTGGCGCGACTATCTGTAAAGCGGCGCGCGGCTGATCGCGCTGCGCGACACCAGCGAAACGGTGACAAAGCTCACATGCAGCAAGAGATACCACGAGCCGAGCTTGCCCAGCGAAACGATCTGCTGCGGGCCTTGCCCTGAATAAAGCCAGGTGCCGGTCGCGGTGCCGATATTCTCGGCCAGCCACAAGAACAGGCTCGCCAGAAACGCCGCCAGCGGCATCGGCATCCAGTAGCGCCGCCCGACCGTGAACCAGACCCGTGTGCGCCCGAACATCAACAGCGTGGCGGCAAAGAGCGCCAGCCGGATATCGGGCAGAAAGTGATGCGCGAAGAAATTGGCGTAAATCGCCGCCGCCAGCGCGAGGCTCTGCCAATAGCGCGGGTAGGGGGCAAAGCGCATGTCGAAAATCCGGATCACCCGGGCAATGTAGGAACCAACCGAGGCATACATGAAGCCCGAGAACAGCGGCACGCCGAGAAGTTTGAAAAGACCCGGCTCCGGGTAGCCCCATGACCCGGCACCGACCTTGAACCATTCCATCGCGGTGCCGGTGAGGTGGAAAAGCAGGATGACCCGCGCCTCGTCCCAGGTCTCAAGCCGCCACCACAGAAATGCCGCCTGGGTGAGCAGCGCAAAGGCAAAGAGCGCATCGTAGCGTTGCACCGGCCAATCCGGCTGCCAAACCGCCTTGCTGGCAAGGATTGCCGCCAGCATGAGCGCACCGAACAGGCAGGCCCAGCCCTGTTTCAGCCCGAACATGACGAATTCGGCCAGAACATGCGGCAGCCTTGCCCGCACCGCATCGCCCAGCCGCCGCTCGATCTCGGCGGTAGGCGGGGTGCTGCGGTGGTCCGGGTTCACAGCGCCGGATAAATCGGAAACCGGGCGCAAAGCGCCGCGACCTTGGCCCGCACGGCGGCCTCGACCGCGCCGTTATCCTCTTCGCCATTCGCCGCCAGACCATCGACGACATCCACGATCCAGCGCCCGATGTCGCGGAACTCGGCCTCGCCAAAGCCGCGCGTGGTGCCTGCCGGGGTGCCAAGCCGCACGCCAGAAGTCACCGTGGGCTTTTCGGGGTCGAAGGGAATGCCGTTCTTGTTGCAGGTGATATGCGCGCGGCCCAGCGCCTTTTCAGTGGCGTTGCCCTTCACCCCCTTGGGGCGCAGATCGACCAGCATCAGATGCGTGTCGGTGCCGCCGGTCACAATCGCCAGCCCGCCCTTCATCAGCTGATCCGCCAGCGCCTGCGCGTTCGTCACCACCTGCGCCGCGTAGGATGCGAACTCGGGCCTCAGTGCCTCGCCAAAGGCGACCGCCTTGGCAGCGATCACATGCATCAATGGCCCGCCCTGAATACCTGGGAAGATTGCCGAATTGACCTTTTTCGCGATCTCGTCGCTGTTGGTCAAGATCATGCCGCCGCGCGGCCCGCGCAGGGTCTTGTGCGTGGTCGTGGTGGCGACATCGGCAAAGGGGAAGGGCGAGGGGTGCGCGCCGCCCGCCACGAGGCCCGCGAAATGCGCCATGTCCACCATCAACAGCGCGCCCACCTCGTCGGCAATGGCGCGGAAGGCGGCAAAGTCGATCTGCCGCGGAATTGCCGACCCCCCGGCAATGATCAGCCGCGGCTTGTGTTCGCGCGCCAGCCGCGCCACCTCGTCATAATCGATGCGGTTATCCTGCGCGCGCACCCCGTATTGCACCGCATGGAACCACTTGCCCGACTGGTTCGGTGCCGCGCCATGCGTGAGATGCCCGCCCGAAGCAAGGTTCATGCCCAAAATCGTGTCGCCCGGCTTCAAGAGCGCGTTGAACACGCCCTGGTTGGCCTGACTGCCCGAATTCGGCTGCACATTGGCGTAGCCGCAGGCAAAAAGCTTTTTCGCCCGTTCAATCGCCAGCGTTTCGGCCACATCGACGAATTCGCAACCGCCGTAATAGCGCTTGCCGGGGTAGCCTTCGGCGTATTTGTTGGTCATCACCGAGCCCTGCGCTTCCAGCACCGCCGCCGAAACGATGTTTTCCGAAGCGATCAGCTCGATCTCGTCTTGCTGACGTCCAAGCTCCCGACGGATCGCCCCGGCAATCTCGGGGTCGCGGCTGGCAAGCGTTTCGGTGAAATAGCCGGGGTCGCGGACCGATGCTGTCATGGCGTGCTCCTGAAAATCGATGCGGGTTTGCAGGGTCTTTAGCCGAGGTGCAGACTTTCAGGAACAGCGAAATTGCGCGGCGCGTGCAAAATCCGGCGCGCTCAGGCCGCTCAGACCACGGTGAACTGGTCCATCAGGCCGCCGTCTTCTTGTTCGAGAACCTGGCAAGCAAGTAGCCCGGGGGTTCGCGGGTGAAGCCTGCCCTGCTTGCCTCACCGCCACGACAATGATTCCCGTCGAACGCCGTTGCGCGCTTGTCGCGGGGGTGCGCGCATTAAGCGCTTGTGCCGCCCGCCCCCAGCGGCAAGATTGCAGTCGCACCGCAACCGCGAGGATCAGGCGCATGTCATTGTCGGCCCATCTGAAAATCCGATTTGTCGCGGCGGGCACCGAACCCGCGCAAGCGGCACTCGCCGAACTGGTGGCGCGCTACGGGCAAGTTTCGCGCGACGTGGCAGAGGTGATCGTGGCGCTTGGCGGCGATGGGCTGATGCTGCAAACCCTGCACGAACGCGCGGGATTGCCGATTTATGGCATGAATTGCGGCACCATCGGCTTTCTGATGAACGATTACGCGGTCGAGGGCCTGCATGCGCGGGTGGAGGCGGCAGAAGAGGCGGTGCTCAACCCGCTCGCCATGCGCGCGGGCACCGAGGATGGTCAGGTGCACGAGGCGCTTGCAATCAACGATGTCTCGCTGCTCCGCGCCGGTCCGCAGGCGGCAAAGCTGCGTATCTCGGTGAACGGTGTGGTGCGGATGGATGAACTGGTTTGCGACGGGGCCATTGTCTGCACACCCGCCGGTTCCACCGCCTACAACTATTCGGCACATGGGCCGATCCTGCCGATCGGCTCCGATGTACTGGCGCTGACAGCGGTTGCCGCATTCCGGCCGAGGCGCTGGCGCGGCGCGATTGTGCCAAAATCCGCGACGGTCCGCTTTGACGTGCTCGAACCGGAAAAGCGCCCGGTCATGGCCGATGCCGATGGCCGCTCCGTCAGGCCGGTGCTCTGGGTCGAAACCCGCTCCGAACCGACGATTTCGCACCGAATCCTGTTCGAAACCGGCCACGGCCTTGGCGAGCGGCTGATGCGCGAACAATTCGTTTGAAGGGGCGGCGGCCTGCCGCCCCCGCCACCATCACGCTGCGGGCAGCCCGAGCTTGCCGAGCGCCACCGCGATTTCATCCAGTATCGCCGGGTCGTCGATGGTCGCCGGGGTCTTGTAGGTTTCGCCATCAGCGATCTTCACCATCGTCGCGCGCAATATCTTGCCCGACCGGGTTTTCGGCAGCCTGTCCACCACGCAGGCCAGCTTGAACGCCGCCACCGGGCCGATCTGGTCGCGCACCAGCTTCACGCAGTCTTTCACCACATCGGCAGGGGCGCGCGTTGCCCCTTTGTTGAGGCACAGGAACCCCAGCGGCTGCTGGCCCTTCAGCGCATCGGCGACACCGATCACCGCGCATTCGGCCACATCCGGGTGGCCCGCCAGCACCTCTTCCATTGCCCCGGTCGAAAGCCGGTGCCCCGCCACGTTGATCACGTCATCGGTGCGCGCCATGATGTAAAGGTAGCCATCGGCATCAATATACCCGGCATCGCCGGTTTCGTAGTAACCGGGGAAATGGTCGAGGTAGCTTTTGCGAAACCGCGCCTCGGCATTCCAGAGGCCGGGCAGGGTGCCGGGCGGCAGGGGAAGCTTGACCACGATAGCACCAAGCGTGCCGGGCGGAACCGGGTGGCCGCCCTCGTCCAGCACCTGCACATCGTAGCCCGGCATCGGCACCGAAGGCGAGCCGATCTTGGTGGGCAACTCCTCGATGCCCAATGGGTTCGCGGCGATTGCCCAGCCGGTTTCGGTCTGCCACCAGTGGTCAACCACCGGTACCCGCAAATGCCGTTGCGCCCATTTCACCGTGTCCGGGTCGGCCCGCTCACCGGCAAGGTAGAGCGCATCGAAATGGCGCAGGTTGTATTCGTCGATCAGCTTGCCTTCCGGGTCTTCGCGCTTGATCGCGCGCAGCGCGGTCGGCGCGGTGAAAAGCGCCTTCACCTTCTGGTTCTGCAGCACCCGCCAGAATGCACCCGCGTCAGGCGTGCCCACCGGCTTGCCTTCGTAAACGATGGTCGTCGCCCCGGCAATCAGCGGTCCGTAGCAGATGTAGCTGTGGCCCACGACCCAACCCACGTCCGAGGCAGCCCAGAACACGTCGCCCGCGTCGATGTTGTAGATTGCCTTCATCGTCCAGTTGAGCGCCACCAGATGCCCCGCGGTGGCGCGGATCACGCCCTTGGGTTGCCCTGTGGTGCCCGAGGTATAGAGAATATAGGCGGGGTGGTCGCCCCGCACCGGCACGCATTCGGCAGGCTCGACACCATACTGGAACGTATGCCAGGCAAAATCGCGGCCTTCGGTCAGCTGCGCCACTTCCTGCTCGCGCTGAAAGATCACGCAGAAGCCCGGCTTGTGCGCCGCCACCTCGATGGCCTTGTCGAGCAAGGGCTTGTAATGCACCACGCGGCCCGGCTCCAGCCCGCAAGAGGCAGCAATAATCGCCTTGGGCTTTGCGTCGTCGATCCGGACTGCCAGTTCATGGGCGGCAAAGCCGCCGAATACCACCGAATGAATGGCACCGAGCCGCGCACAGGCCAGCATCGCCTCCAACGCCTCGGGCACCATCGGCATGTAGATGATGACGCGGTCGCCCTTTTCCACACCCTTCGCGCGCAGCGCACCGGCAAGGCTCGCCACCCGCTTTTGCAGCTCGGCGTAAGTGATGCCCTTGCGCGAATGGGTGATCGGGCTGACATGGATGATGGCAAGCTGGTCGCCGCGCCCCGCCTCGACATGCCGGTCAACCGCGTTCCAGCAGGTATTCACCTCGGCGTCGCAAAACCATTCGTAAAGCGGTGCCTTTTCGGCAAAGAGCGCCTTCGAGGGCGGGGTTACCCAGTCGATGGCTTCCGCCGCCCGCATCCAGAAATCTTCGGGGTCATTCTGCCAGGCTTCGTACACGTCCCTGTATGCCATTGCATGCCTCCTCCGCATATTTCTGCTTGTTAGGCGTCGGCAAGGATTCCCGCAAGAATGTTACCGCAGATAGCGGCGCGCGCATGGCGGATATTTGCAGAAACCGGCAAGGCACCGCCGCAAAGTTTTGCAAACTGCGCGCAGATGCACGCCTATGCAGAACCCTGAGCAAGGTTTGCAAACCCGCCTCGCCCGGCGTGCCGCACGGTCGCCGCGCAGCTCCCCGCGCTTCTTCTATGCAATAATACCCCCCCCCGGATGGCGCTTCAGCTGTAATGCGAGACAGGCGTGCCCGCGATGGCTGACATGTTCAAAAGCCCGCGTGCCGTGATCGAAGGCGTAACCACATGTGCCCGGTTGCCCATGCCCATCAGGATTGGCCCGACTTCAAGCCCACCAGCCTTCGCCTTGAGGATGTTGCGCACCCCGGATGCGGCGTCGGTATTTGCGAACACCAGAACATTTGCCGCACCCTCGAAGCGCGCACCGGGAAAGATGCGGTCGCGCAGGGCCTGGTCAAGTGCGGCATCCACATGCATTTCGCCCTCATAGGCAAAATCGGCCTCGCGCGCGTCAAGCAGTTCAAGCGCCGCGCGCATCCGTTGGCCCGAGTCGGTGTTGAGATTTCCGAATTGCGAATGGCTGCAAAGCGCCACCTTGGGCGCGAGGCCAAAACGGCGCACATGCCGCGCCGCGCCGAGCACGCAGGCGGTGATTTCTTCGGGCGTCGGTTCGGGGTGCACATGCGTGTCGGTGATGAACAGCGGCCCGTCCTCAAGGATCATCAGGCTGAGCGCGCCGACCGGGCAAAGCCCGCCCCGCGCCAAAATCTGGCGGACGTATTTCAGATGCCAGAGGTATTGCCCGAAAGTGCCGCAAATCAGGCTGTCGGCCTCGCCGCGGTGCACCATCACCGCGGCAATCGCGGTGGTATTGGTGCGCATGATCGCCCGCGCGGTGTCCGGTGTCACGCCGCGGCGCGCCATCAGCTCGTGGTAGGTGCCCCAATAGTCGCGGTAGCGCGGATCATCCTCGGGGTTGACGATGTCGAAATCGACGCCGGGGCGAATTGGCAAGCCCGAGCGTTCGCAGCGCCGCGCGATCACCTCGGGGCGGCCGATCAATATCGGCTTGTCGGTGGTTTCCTCGATCATCGCGTTGGCGGCACGCAGCACCCGCTCATCCTCGCCCTCGGCAAAAACGATGCGGCGGGTGGCGGTGGCAGCGGCTTCGAACACCGGGCGCATCAGCAGCGCCGATTTGAACACCGAACCATCGAGCCGCGCCTTGTAGGCCGCAAGGTCGGCGATCGGGCGGGTGGCAACGCCGGTTTCCATCGCGGCTTTGGCAACCGCCTTCGCCACAGTGCCGATCAGGCGCGGGTCGAAAGGCTTCGGAATCAGGTAGTCCGGCCCGAAGGTCATCTTCTCGCCGCGGTAGGCGGCGGCGGCTTCGGCGCTGGTGGTGGCGCGCGCCAATGCCGCAATGCCTTCGATGCAGGCCAGTTGCATCTCGTCGTTGATCGTCGTTGCCCCCACATCCAGCGCCGCCCGGAAGATGAACGGGAAACAGAGCACGTTGTTGACCTGATTGGGGTAATCCGAGCGGCCGGTGGCGATCATGGCATCCGGTGCCACGGCGCGCACGGCCTCGGGCAAGATTTCGGGGGTGGGGTTTGCCAGCGCGAAGATGATCGGGCGCGGTGCCATGCGGGCGACCATTTCCGGCGTCAGCACCCCCGGCGCGGAAAGCCCGAGAAACAGATCGGCACCATCGACAACCTCGGCGAGTGTGCGCTTTTCGGTGGCCTGCGCAAAGGCCGCCTTTTGCGGGTTCATGTCGATTTCGCGGCCCTCGTAGATCAGCCCGTGAATGTCGCAAAGCCAGACGTTTTCACGCCGCACCCCCAGCTTCAGCAACATGTTGAGGCAGGCAATGCCCGCAGCCCCGCCGCCGGTGGAGACGATCCTGATTTCGTCAAACCGCTTGCCCGCAACATGCAGCGCATTGGTGACCGCAGCCCCCACCACAATCGCGGTGCCGTGCTGGTCGTCGTGGAACACCGGAATCCCCATCCGCTCCCGGCAGATCTGCTCGACGATGAAACAGTCGGGTGCCTTGATGTCCTCAAGGTTGATTGCCCCGAACGAAGGCTCCAGCGCGCAGACGATCTCGGCCAGCCTTACCGGGTCAGGCTCGTTCAATTCGATGTCGAAAGCGTCGATATTGGCGAATTTCTTGAACAGGACCGCCTTGCCCTCCATCACCGGCTTGGCCGCGAGCGGGCCGATATTGCCCAACCCAAGCACTGCGGTGCCGTTGGTGACAACCCCCACAAGGTTGGCGCGCGCGGTATAGCGGGCGGCGGTGGCGGGGTTGGCCTTGATCTCGAGACTGGCCTCGGCCACCCCCGGCGAATAGGCGCGGCTCAGGTCTCGGCCGTTCGCCAGAGGTTTGGTGGCGCGGATCTCGAGCTTTCCGGGCTTTGGAAACTCGTGGTACTCCAGCGCTGCCATACGGGCATTCTCGTACCGTGTCTCTTCCATCGCCAGCCCTCCCAGAAACTGGTTTAGCCTTAAACCGTTTTCACCTGGCGGGGAATAGCCTGCTTGCCTAATTGCCCTGCCGGAGCCCGGCTTGCATCGCGCCCGGCGTCGGCGCAGGATCGGGCCATTCAGCGGAGGCTCCCATGACGCTACTCAAAGCTGCGACCGAAGTGCGCGAAAATGCCTATGCCCCCTATTCCCGTTTCAAGGTCGGCGCGGCGATCCGGGGCAAATCGGGCGGGCTCTACCGCGGCTGCAATGTCGAAAACGTGGCCTACCCCGAAGGCACCTGCGCCGAGGCCGGGGCAATCGCCGCCATGATCGCCGCGGGAGAGACCGAATTCATCGAAATTTGCGTGATCGCCGATAGCCCCAGCCCGGTGCCCCCCTGCGGCGGCTGCCGCCAGAAACTGGCAGAATTTGCCCGCGCCGACGTGCCGGTGACGCTGGCCACTACCGACGGCAAGCAGGTGCAGACCACGGTGGGCGAGCTTTTGCCGGGCCGCTTCGATGCCAGCCACATGGGCCGTGCCTGATGGACGCCCGCGCCATCATCGCCGGCGTGCGCGACAGGCAGGGGCTGCCCGCCGACGCGGCGCGCTGGTTTGCCGACGGCCTCGCCTCGGGCGCGGTCAGCGATGCCCAGGCGGGGGCCTTTGCCATGGCGGTCTTGCTCAACGGCATCGGTGCCGAGGGCCGGGTCGCGCTTACCCGCGCGATGCGCGATTCGGGCCGCGTGCTTGAATGGTCGCTTCCCGGGCCGGTGCTCGACAAGCATTCCACCGGCGGTATCGCCGATTCGGTTTCGCTGCTTCTCGCCCCGGCGCTCGCGGCCTGCGGTGCCTTTGTGCCAATGATCTCGGGGCGCGGACTTGGCCATACCGGCGGCACGCTCGACAAGCTCGAGGCGATCCCCGGCTACCGCACCGATCCCGGCCTTGACCGGCTGCGCGAGGTGGTGCGCGAGGTGGGCTGCGCCATTGTCGGTGCCAGCGCCGACATCGCCCCCGCCGACCGTCGCCTTTACGCGATCCGCGATATTTCAGGCACGGTGGAAAGCATTGATCTCATTACCGCTTCCATTCTGTCCAAGAAGCTTGCGGCAGGGCTCGAGGTGCTGGTGCTCGATGTCAAGGCGGGTTCCGGGGCCTTCATGAAAACGCTTGATGATGCGCGCGCGCTTGCCCGTTCGCTGGTCGATACCGCCAATGGCGCGGGCTGCCGCACCGTCGCGCTCATCACCGACATGAACCAGCCGCTCGGGCAGTCGGCGGGTAATGCGCTGGAGGTGCTCGAGGTGATGGAAACGCTGACCGGCAGTGCCATCAACGAGGCGCTGTGGGAAGTGACAAGCGCGCTCGGCGGCGAGGCGCTGGCGCTCGCCGGGCTCGCCGGAGATGCCACCGAGGGTGCCGCGATGATCGAGGAGGCGCTCGAATCGGGGCGCGCCGCAGCAACTTTCGGGCGCATGGTGGCGGCCCTTGGCGGCCCCGCCGATTTCGTCGAACGCTACCCCGACCGCTTGCCCGCAGCACCGGTGACCCGCCCGGTTCCGGCACCGCGCGCCGGTTTCGTAACCGCCATCGACGGTTCCGCGCTGGGCCAGACGGTGGTCCGGCTCGGCGGCGGGCGGCTGGTCGGAACCGACCGGGTGAACCCCTCGGTCGGTCTTTCGCGCCTGTCACGGATCGGCGACGAGGTCGACAGGGGCGAGGCGCTGGCCTTCGTGCACGCTGCCACCGATGCCGCCGCCGACGCGGCGGTGGCAGCGGTCGCCGCCGCCTATGCGCTTGCAGCAGAAGCGCCGCGCGAACCAAAGCTGGTGGTCGAACGGGTGGCTGAATGACCCGCGCCTTTCTGCTGGTGCTCGACAGTTGCGGCATTGGCGGCGCGCCCGATGCCGCCAGCTTCTTCAACGGCACCGTGCCCGACAGCGGTGCAAACACGCTTGGCCATATCGCCGCCGCCTGCGCCGCGGGCCAGGCCGAAACCGGGCGCAGCGGTCCGCTGCGCGTGCCGGTGCTCGATGGTCTGGGGCTTGGCGCGGCGCTGCGGCTTGCCTCGGGCGCGGCGTCGCCGGGGCTTGCAGCCACGCCCACGGGGCTATGGGGCGCTGCCACCGAGATTTCGCGTGGCAAGGATACACCCTCGGGCCATTGGGAACTTGCCGGCGTGCCGGTGCCATGGGAGTGGACATATTTTCCCGCCACCATCCCCGCCTTTCCGCCCGAGCTTTCCGCCGAGGTGGCGCGGCTTGCGGGCACCACGGGCATTCTCGGCAACCGCCACGCGGCAGGGCTTGCGATCATCGACGAACTGGGTGCCGAGCACCTCCGCACCGGTTGGCCGATCTGCTACACCTCGGCGGATTCAGTGTTCCAGATCGCCGCGCATGAAGAGGCTTTCGGGCTGGAGCGGCTGCTGAAGCTGTGCCGCGACCTCGCGCCAAGGCTGCACGCAATGCGCGTGGGCAGGGTGATCGCACGCCCCTTCACCGGCACGCCCGGCGCATTTCGGCGCACCCCGAACCGGCATGATTATGCCATTGCCCCGCCCGCGCCGACCTTGCTTGACTGGGCCGCCGAGGCCGGGCGGGTGACCCATGCGATTGGCAAGATCAGCGACATTTTTTCCGGCCATGGCGTGACAAGAAGCCACAAGGGAAAAAGCGACGCCGCACTTTTCGAACATCTGTTGCGGTTGGCGGACGAAGCCGAGCCGAATTCCTTTACATTTGCCAACTTTGTTGAATTTGACAGCCAGTATGGCCACCCGCGCGACGTTTCCGGTTACGCCCGCGCGCTTGAGTGGTTTGATGCCGCAGCCGGGCGGTTTCTGGCGCGGCTCGGGCCGGGCGATCTGGCCATCTTCACCGCCGATCACGGAAACGATCCAACCTGGCTCGGTACCGATCACACCCGGGAGCGGGTGCCCGTCGTCGGCTGGGGCGTGGGCGCGCGCGGCATCGGTCAGGTCGGGTTTGTCGATGTTGCGGCCTCGATCGCGGCGCATATGGGGCTCGCGCAGACCGGCCCCGGAAGGAGCTTCCTGTGACCGAAGTCCTGCCCAAGGTCGAGTTGCACCTGCATCTGGAGGGGGCTGCGCCGGCTGCCTTCATCCGCCAGCTCGCGCATGAAAAGCGTATGGATATCAGCGGCATATTCGATGCACACGGCAATTATGCCTATCGGGATTTCTGGCACTTTCTGGAGGTCTACGAGGTTGCGACTGCAACCCTCACGCGCCCCGAAGATTATGCGCGCCTGACCCGCGCCGTGCTCGAGGCCAGCGCAGCCAGCGGGGTGGTCTATTCGGAAACCTTCCTCAGCCCCGATTTCTGCGGTGGACGCGATCTTGGCGCTTGGCGCGAATACCTCGCGGCTATCGCCGAGTCGGCGGCGGCGGCCGAGCGCGACCTGGGCATCACGCTTTGCGGCATCGTCACGCCGATCCGCCATTTCGGCCCCGAAAAGGCCCGTGAAACCGCCCTTTGCGCGGCGGAAACGGCGGGCGATTTCATCGTTGGCTTCGGCCTTGCCGGTGATGAGAAGAAGTGGCAGCCGATTGATTTCAAATGGTCGTTCGATCTTGCCCGCGAAGCGGGTCTGCACCTGACCTGCCACGCGGGCGAATGGGGTGGGCCCGAAAGCGTGCGCGCCGCCTGGCGCGATCTGGGGGTCGCGCGCATCGGCCACGGTGTGCGCGCCGTTGAAGATGCGCCGCTGGTTGATGAACTGGCCGAGGCAGGGGTGGTGCTCGAATGCTGCCCCGGCTCCAACATCGCACTGGGGCTTTATCCGAACTGGCCCGCGCACCCGATCGCGCGGCTGCGCGAAAAAGGCGTGCGGGTGACCATTTCGACCGACGATCCGCCGTTTTTCCACACCACCATGGCGCGCGAATATGCCCGCCTTGCCGAGGCCTTCGGCTGGGACGAGGCAATATTTCGCTCAATTGCAAGAACCTCTGCCGAGGCCTCGTTCTGTGCCCCTTCTACCCGAGAAAAGATCATGAAAAAACTGGAGAAAGCCGATGTCTGAGCATCTGACCGTGGTCAACCACCCGCTGGTGCAGCACAAACTCACCCTGATGCGCGAGAAGGACACCTCGACCGCAGGTTTCCGCAGGCTCTTGCGCGAAATCAGCCTGCTTCTGGCCTATGAGGTGACCCGCGGGCTCGATCTTACCACCAAGCACATCGAGACCCCGATCTGCGCCATGGACGCGCCGATTCTCGATGGCAAGAAACTAGCGCTGATCTCGATCCTGCGCGCCGGCAACGGGCTTCTCGACGGGATTCTGGAGCTGATCCCGGCGGCGCGGGTGGGATTCATCGGTCTTTACCGCGATCCTGCCACGCTGAAACCGGTGCAATATTACTACAAGGTGCCCGCTGAACTGGAGGAGAGAATTGTCATCGTGGTCGATCCGATGCTTGCCACCGGCAATTCCTCGGTAGCGGCAATCGACCTCCTGAAAAAATCCGGCGCGCGCAATATTCGCTTTCTTTGCCTGCTGGCGGCACCCGAAGGGATCAAGCGGATGACCGAAGCGCACCCCGATGTGCCGATTGTGACGGCTGCGGTTGACAGCCATTTGAACGCGCATGGCTACATCGTGCCGGGGCTAGGGGATGCGGGCGACCGCATGTTTGGCACCAAATAGGGGAATTGTCCTTTACTTGGACACAATCCTGCCGCATTTTCGCCTTAGTTCAACCGGGGGCGATCATGCGGGTTTCACGCGGTATTTCGGCAGCGGCTTCGGCGGCGGTTCTGGCAGGCAGCTTCAGCGCCGCCTCGGCGCTTGATATCAGCGGCCCTCTCGACATTCCCCCGGCAAGCTTCAGCGGGCGTCAATATGTCGATGCGGCGGGCTGCGTGTTCGTGCGCGCGGGAGTTGGCTCGTCGGTTAGCTGGGTGGCGCGGGTTGACCGCAGCGGCTCGCATCTGTGCGGCTATGTGCCCACCTTTGGTGCGACAGCGGTTGCGTCCGCCCCGCCGCCCGCCGCTGCCCCGGCCGCGCCGCGCCCCACCACGACCGCGCCAATGGCGACGATCGCGATGACCGCCACCCCGCCACCCCCCGGCCTTACCCCGCGCCCGGTGACGCAGCTTCCCGCGCCAGCCGTGGCCGTGGCCGCAGCGCCGGTGGCCGCGCCGCCCACACCGGGGCGATATGTGTCGCCCTATGTCGCGCAATCCGGCGCGGTGCCCCCGCAGCTTCCGACCATTGTTGCCACCGCCGAAGTCGTCAACCCGCAGTCGGTCTGCCCGAATCTCTCGCCCGTGGCGCAACGCTACATGCTGTCAGACGGGCGCAACGTGGTGCGCTGCGGGCCGCAGACCGCCGATCCGGTTGGCTATATCAATGGTGCCGGGGTGCCGGGCTTGCAGGTTGCATCGGGCATGGTACCTCAGCCCGCCCTACGCGCACTTCCGCCGGTGCCCCCGGGCTATCGCGCCGCATGGGATGATGACCGGCTCAACCCCTATCGTGGCGTGCCCTCGGGCAATGGCGCGGCGCAGATGGCGCAGCTCTGGAGCGACGAGGTTCCCGCCCGGATGCTGGCAAGCGCGCCCGCACAGCGGGTCGCGGTCTCTACGCCCGGCGCGCCGCAGGTCACTCTCTCCAGCAAATCGGCCCCCGCTGCGGTGCAGCCGCAGCGCGCCGCCACCACCGCGGCCCCGGCAGGGGCGCGCTTCGTGCAGGTCGGCACCTACGGCGTGCCCGCCAATGCCGATGCATCGCGCGCCCGGCTGCGGGCGCTTGGGTTGCAGGTGGCCTCGTCGCGGGTGGTGCAGGGCGGGCGCGAATTGCAGATCGTTTACGCCGGGCCGTTCGATACCTCCGATGCGCTCGCGAGGGCGCTGGGGTTGGCGCGCGGTGCCGGTTTCAGCGACGCATTCGCCCGCTGAACGCGGCAGTGCCGGGGCGCAAGACGCCTGGCCTACCGCATGCAGGCCCCTTGTAGCGTCACCCAATCGTCGTCGCTCATCAGCGCTTGCGGCGGCGGGGCGGCAATGGCGAAAGGCTCGCCGTCGTCAAGGCTTTTCAGATAGGCCGAAGGGTCAACCCCGGCGTCGAGAAGCCGCGCGGCCATCTCGGCCTTGTCGGGTGCTGCGGCGGGCTCGGTCAGCAGGCCCTGGCCGTATCCGGCCAGCGCGGTTGCAGGCAAGGCACCCGTCGCAAACAGCCGGAAAGCGGCGCGTAGCCCCGCCCAGCGCAGCGCCAGCAGCAGCGGGTCGTTCAGCGCGGCCGCGTCGGCTGCGGCCAAGAGATGCCCGGCGGCAGCCTCTGGCCCGTCCTGGCGCTGCACCAGCGGCATACCCAGCACCAGCATTTGCCCCGGCAGCGCCAGAACCCCGTGCAGCGCGGTTGGCACCAGCACGATCCGGCTTTCCGGCACCAGCCGCGCCGAAAGCGCGTCCAGCACCCGCCGCGCCGGTGCGGATTCACACGGTGCCCCGGTCAGCGTGGCAAGTTCGGCCAGCACCATGCCACCAATTTCGCTGCGTTGCGCGGGCGGAGCCACCGATGCGGTATGCGCAATCAGCGCGCCCGGCAGCCAGAACAACGCCAGCGCGACCGTTGCAGTGCTCAATCCCGCCACCACCCATAGCCGAAGCCGACCGGGGTGCGGTCGCCGCGCCACAAGCGCCTCGCGCACCTTTTCCACCGCGCCGATCATCGCCGGGTCTTCGATTTCCAGCTCTTCGTCGGCATCCGGGCTTGGGGCGTAAAGCGCAGGCTCGGTGCCGGGATTGAGCCGGGTCAGCGCGGGCAGCGACCAATGCGCCAGGGCGCGCGCCGAGCGGGGGTCGGATATGACCAGCGTCGCATCGCCAAAAGCAACGATCACCTCGCGCCGCTGCGCCTCGGGTGCCTCGCGCCAGATACCGGTGCTTTCGAGCCGCTGATATTCGCTGAGCGCTGTCATCGCCTGCCCGCCCCTTTTCTTTTGCCTCAGGATAGACGAAGCCATGGTCCGGTCAATGTTTCGCCTGCCGCCGAAGGCCCGCTGCGGCGCGTATCCGGCAGATTTCGCGGCAATTCGCGCCGCAATGTCGCTTTCGGGCGGGACGGGCAAGGGCCGACGGCAAAGATCGGGCGGGCAGGCGGAGGGCGGAGCATGGCAGAGGCGGGCGTGGTCGAGGTGCCGAACCGGGCGATTGCGGCGGCGGTGATGATCGGCGTCTTTGCCCTGATCATCGGCTATATCGACAATTATGTGCGCGTCATCGCCGCGGAAATCGGGCTCTGGCAGTTTCAGGCGCTGCGCTCGGCGCTGATGGTGCCGATGTTGGTGGTGGCGGTGCCGCTGATGCGCCTGCGGCTGCGCCCGGTCGCGCCGCGCGCGGTGCTGGCGCGCAGTCTCGTGCATGCAACCGGCATGCTGCTCTATTTCGGCGCGCTGGCGTTTTTGCCGGTGGCGCAGGTGGCGGCGGGGCTTTTCTCGGCACCGTTCTTCGTGCTGCTGATCCAGCGCCTTGCCTATGGCCAGCCGATTTCGCCGGTATCGGCCCTGTCGGTGGCGCTCGGCTTTGTCGGCATATTGCTGGTGCTCGGTCCCGGGGCGGGGGGGAGCATCGGGCTTGCCTCGCTGATGCCGGTGGCGGGCGGGGCGTTTTATGCGATGGGCAACATCGCCACCCGCGCCTGGTGCCCGCGCGAAAGCGTGGCGACGCTGACCGCAGGCTATATGGCGGCGCTTGGGCTGATGGGGCTTGCGGGCATGGCGGTGCTGGCGTTGCTTGCCCCCGAGGCGGCGGCGGGTGCGGACGGCTTTCTGACCCGCAGCGCCGCATGGCCTTCGGCGCAGGTCTGGTTCTGGGTCGCGGTGCAATCGGCGGGGTCGCTGATCGGCGTCGGGCTTTTGGTGCGCGGCTATCAGTTGACCGAGGCGCGTCAGGCCTCGGTGTTCGAATATTCGGTGCTGCCTGCGGCGGCGCTCTGGGGCTGGCTGCTCTGGGGGCAGGTGCCGGGCCCGGCGGCGGCAGCGGGCATGGCGCTGATTGTCGCGGCGGGGGTTTTGATCGCGCTGCGCGGGCGCTAGGCTTTTGCGATGATCATTTCGCGCGGCCGCCGCTATATCTTCGTCCACATCCCCAAGACCGGGGGCACGGCGCTCAGCCTCGCGCTTGAAAGCCGCGCTCTGGCCGATGACATCCTGATTGGCGATACGCCAAAGGCGCGGGCGCGGCGCGCGCGGCTGAAGGGGCTGAAGACTGCCGGGCGGCTTTGGAAACACGCGACACTTGCCGATGCGGTCGGCCTTTTCACCCCCGCCGAAGCGCAGGCGTTTTTCACTTTCACCCTGGTGCGCAACCCCTGGGACCGGATGGTGAGCTATTACCACTGGCTTCGCGCCCAAAGCTTCGCGCATCCGCAGGTGGCACTGGCAAAATCCACCAGTTTCAGCGGCTTTCTCAATGCCCCCGCAACGCTAGTCACGATCGGCAACGCGCCCTATGCAAGCTACATGACCCTGCCCGGTCTGGGCGAATGCTGCCGCGCCTACCTCCGGCTCGAACATCTCGCCGAAGATGCCGCCCCGCTCGAAGCGCATCTGGGTTTTGCGCTGCCGCCGGTGCCGCGCCTGAATGCCTCTGATCGAAGCGCCGACTGGCGCAAGTATTATTCCGAAGCCGATGCGGCGCTGGTGGGCAAGCTCTGCGCGGCGGATATCGCGCGCTTCGGCTACGGGTTCTGATTTCCTCCCGCCCGATTCACCGAACCGGGCAGGAAGCCAAGACCGCAGCCGCTGGCCCGGCTCAGGCCGCCTTCGCCGCGGTGAACCGGCCGTAGAAGTTTTGCCCCTTCGCCGCCATCTCGCGCAAAAGCGCGGGGGCGGCAAAGCGCGCGCCATGCGCCGCCTCCAGCCCTTCGCAAATTTCCACCGCACGCGGCGCGCCGATGATGTCGAGCCAGGCGAAAGGCCCGCCCGACCAAGGCGCAAAGCCCCAGCCGAGAATTGCCCCCACATCGCCCTCGCGAATGTCGGTCAGCACGCCTTCCTCCAGCGCCCTTACCGCCTCCAGCACCTGCGCGAACAAAAGCCGGTGCAGCACCTCGCCCAGCGCGGGCTGCTCGGTCGCCTCGGGATAACGCGCGGCCAGCCCCTCCCACAGCCCGGCGCGCTTGCCCGCCGGGTCATAGGCATAAAAACCGGCATTGGCTTTCTTGCCCAACCGGCCCTCGTCTGCCATCCAGAACAAGACCTCATCAACCGCGCCATCGGGGTAGTCCGCTCCCATCGCCGCCTTGGTCGCCTTGGCTATTTTCACGCCAAGATCGATCGAGGTTTCATCGACCAGTTGCAGCGGCCCAAGCGGCATGCCCACCAGTTTTGCCGCATTCTCGATCAGCACCGGGTTCACCCCCTCGGCAACCATCCGGATGCCCTCATTGATGTAGGGAATGATGCAGCGGTTGGCGTAGAAGAAGCGCGCATCATTGACCACGATCGGCGTCTTGCGGATCTGGCGCACGAAATCGAGCGCCTTTGCCACCGCGACATCGCCAGTTTGCTTGCCGCGAATGATCTCCACCAGCGCCATCTTGTCCACCGGGCTGAAGAAATGGATGCCGATGAACTGCTCTGGCCGCATGCTCGCCTTGGCGAGGTGCGAAATCGGCAGGGTCGAGGTGTTGGTGGCAAATACCGCAGAACTGGGTATCACCGCCTCGGCCTTGGCGGTTACCCCCGCCTTCACGCCGACATCTTCGAACACCGCCTCGACGACCAGATCGCAGCCTTCCAGCACCGCGTAATCGGTGGTCGCGGTGATCCGGCCCAGCACGTCGGCCTTCTTTTCCGCGCTGAGCTTGCGCCGCTGCACGGCCTTCTCAAGAAGTGCCTCGGAATAGCCCTTGCCCTTGTCGGCGGCCTCTTGCGAGGCATCGATCAGCACCACTGAAATGCCCGCCTGCGCCGCCACATAGGCAATCCCCGCGCCCATCATGCCAGCACCCAGCACGCCCAGCTTCTGCACGCTCTGGTCAGGCACCCTGGGCCGGTTCGCGCCCTTTTCCAGCGCCTCCTTGTTGATGAAAAGCGAGCGGATCATCGCGCCCGACGAGGGGTTCATCATCACATTGGTGAACCAGCGCGCCTCGATCTTCAGCGCAGTGTCAAAGGGCACCAGCGCGCCTTCGTAAACTGCCGCAAGCAGTGCCTTGGCGGCCGGGTAAACCCCCATGGTCTTGCCATGCACCATCGCGCTTGCGCCGACAAAGGTCATGAAGCCTGCCGGGTGATAGGGCGCGCCGCCCGGCATCTTGTATCCCTTGGCATCCCAGGGCTTGACCAGATCGGCATCGGTGGCGCTCAACACCCAGGCCCTGGCTGCCGCCACCGGGTCGGCCACCACCTCGTCGATGATCCCCGCCGCCTTCGCCGCCTTCGGATCGCTCAGCTTGCCTTCCAGCAGGAAAGGGGCCGCCGCCATTGCGCCAAGCTTGCGCGAAAGCCGCGTGGTGCCGCCCGCGCCGGGGAATATCCCGACCATGATTTCGGGCAGGCCGATCTTCGCCTTCGGGTTGTCGGCGGCAAAGATGCGGTGGCATGCCAGCGGCAGTTCCAGACCAATTCCAAGCGCGGTGCCGGGCAGGGCGGCGGCAATCGGCTTGCCGCCTTTCAGCGTTTTCGGGTCCATTCCCGCCCGTTCGATCTTGCGCAGGATGCCGTGCATTGCCATCACGCCTTCAAAAAGGCCCCGCGCAGGCTCCGCCCCGGCATCGTCCTTCATCTTGGCGATCACGTTGAGGTCCATCCCGCCGGCAAAATCCTTCTTGCCCGAGGTGATGACCACGCCCTTCACGCCTGCATCGGCCAAAGCCTGATCGACAAAGCCGCTCAGTTCGGCAAACCCCGCAAGGCTCATCACGTTCATCGACTTGCCGGGCACATCCCAGGTGATGGTGGCAACGCCGTCGGTGCCGACGGCATAGGTGAAATCGGTCATTCCTGTTCTCCTTTCGGGGCGAGGTCGCGCGGCCCGGACCAGTCGCTGCCGTCGTGATAGGTGAAACGGGGCTTGCCACCCGCCTTGTGTATCATCATGTCGACGTCGCCGTAGGTGGCGACTTCTTCGGGGTGGCTGGTGCCGACCACGAGGAAGCTGGCCGGGCTGGATGAGCGGTTTTCGAACCGGTGCGCATTGACCACGCCCGCCTTCCATGCCGCGCAATCGCCAACCCGCATGAGGGTTTCGCTCCCCTCCTCGACCAGCACCAGTTCGCCGGTCAAGACAATGGCGAATTCGTCTTCCTTCAGGTGCCAGTGGCGCAGCGATGCGGGCGCGCCGGGTTCAAGGTAAACGATATTCACCCCGAACTGGGTAAGCCCGGCCAACTGGCCCAAGCGGCGCGACGACCTTCCCGCCATCTGGCTGGCATAAGGCTCAGGATAGACCGAGCCGGTGAGCAGTTTTGCGCTGTCGATGTCAAGCCTGGGCATCACAGCCTCTCGATGATGGTCGCGACACCCATGCCCGAGGCGATGCAAAGCGTGGCAAGGCCAAGCCCCTTGCCGGTCCGCTCCAATTCATCAAGCAGCGTACCGATGATCATCGCGCCGGTGGCCCCAAGCGGGTGCCCCATGGCAATCGCGCCGCCGTTGACGTTGACGCGGTCGGGCGAAACGTCGAACGCCTGCATGAAGCGCAGCACGACCGAGGCAAAGGCCTCGTTGACCTCGAAAAGATCAATGTCACCAATCTTCATGCCGCTGTCGCGCAGGATCTTTTCGGTCACCGGCACCGGGCCGGTCAGCATGATCGTGGGATCGGTGCCGATCTTGGCGTTGGCACGGATGCGGGCGCGGGGTTTCAGGCCCCAGGCCTTGCCGAATTCGGCATTGCCGACAAGGATCGCCGAAGCACCATCGACGATGCCAGAGGAGTTGCCCGCGTGGTGCACATGGTTGATCGTTGCAAGATGCGGGTATTTCATCATCGCCACCTTGTCGAAGCCCGGCATCACCTCGCCCATGTCCTTGAAGGCTGGCTTCAAGGCGGCAAGGGTTTCCATCGTGGTTTCGGGGCGGATGTATTCGTCGCGCGCCAGGATCACCACGCCGTTCTGATCGACGACCGGCACGATCGAGCGGGCAAAGCGCCCCTCTTTCCAGGCAAGCGCGGCGCGGCGCTGGCTTTCCACCGCCAGCCCGTCGACATCCTTGCGCGAAAACCCGTATTCGGTGGCGATCACATCCGCCGAAATCCCTTGCGGCACGAAGTAGGTTTTCATCGCCAGCGTCGGGTCGGCTGCAATCGCCGCGCCATCGCTGCCCATCGCAACGCGGCTCATCATTTCGACCCCGCCGGCAATATAGCCCTGCCCGGCACCGCCCCGCACCTGATTGGCGGCAAGGTTCACCGCCTCGATCGCCGAAGCGCAGAAACGGTTGATCGAAAGGCCGGGGATGCTCTCGTCAAGCTCGGAAAGCAGCACCGCCGAGCGCGCAAGGCAGCCGCCCTGCTCGCCCACCGGCGTCACGTTGCCCCAGATCACATCCTCGACCGCATGGCCCGCAAGCCCGTTACGCGCCTTGACGGCGTTCAGGAGCCGCGCCGAAAGCGCGACCGAGCTGACCTCGTGCAGCGCGCCATCGGGGCGGCCCTTGCCACGCGGGGTGCGGACGGCATCATAGATATAGGCTTCGGTCATCATCTCCTCCTCAGGCCCGGTCGGCGGGGCTGCCGGGCATCAAATCGTAGGGGCTTTTCCAGCCGGGCAGGGCTTCGATGCGCCCCAGCCAGCGGTCGATATTGGGCCAGTCGGCACGCACGAAGCCAAAGGGCTCGGGGTAAAAGAGGTAGCCGCAACAGGCGGTATCGGCGATGGTCGGGCCCGAGCCCACGATCCAGGTATGATTGGCAAGGTGGCCCTCCAGCACCTGATAGGCCGCCTTGAGCCGCCCTTGCAGCCAGGCGATCACTTCAGGCTGGCGCTTGGCTTCGGGCAGGAAGTTCATCATGAAGCGCACGGAGCCCGCCTGCGACGACAGCTTGTGATTATCCCAGAGCACCCAGCGCAGCACCTCGCGCCGCTCGGCCGCCGACTTGCCGCAAAGCTTCGAGGTTTTCGAGGACACATAATCCTGAATGATCCCCGATTGCGTCAGCACCACATCGCCATCGATCAGCACCGGCACCTCGCCCATTTCATTGAGCGCTCGGTATTGCGGGCTGCGGGTTTCGCCGTGGAAGAAATCGACGAACACCGGCTCCCATTCGAAATCGGCAAGCTGCATGGTCAGCGCTGCCTTGTAGGCATTGCCGGATTCGCCAAAGCAGTAGAGTTTCGCGGTCATCGTCCGATCCTTTCGGCTGTCGCAAGGGCGGGGGTTTCACACCCCCGCGCCCCCGTGGGGTATTTGGGCGTTGAAGACAAACGATTTGTTAACCATGCCTCGTCAATATCGGTCTTGCGGTACAGGCTGGGGAGCCGATGACCGCCGTTGGAGACGACACACCGCCACCCGTGGCAAGCACCCGAGAGGATTGGGACGACAGGGGTGGTGGTGTTTTCCACCGCGCATGTCTTCAACGTCCAAATACCCATGCGCGCTATCCCCTTATGCCTTGCGGTCCGAGAGTTCGGCCTGAAACAGTTTCAGCCGCACCGCGAGGTTTTCCTTGTGGACCACCGAGCCGAAATTCTCGAACAAGAACACCAGTGCCTCGTCGGTGCTCAGGCCGGCATCCTCGGCAAGCCGGCAGAGCGCCCGGTAGGCGTCGTTGGTAAGGGCCACCGGAAAACGGCGGGTCAGGCGCAGGCGTTTGGGCATCGGTTCTCCCTTCCGGTCAAGGCGGCAGCCATGGGCCAGGCGGCAAGGTTAGAACGCATCCGGCCCGAGCGCCATCACCGGATCGGCGCCGGTGAAGATACGCGCGAGATGCAGGCTCGTGGAGGGCAGTTGCCGCGCCATGTAGAAGCGCCCGGTCGCGAGCTTTGCCTCGTAAAAACCCGCATCCGCAGCACCCGCAGCCAGCGCCGCCTGCGCGGCCCTGGCCATCCGCGCCCACATCAGCCCAAGGCAGACATGGCCAAAGAGGTGCATGAAGTCATACGAACCCGCCAGCGCCGCGTTGGGGTTTTTCAGCCCCGCTTCCGCAAAGAACATCGCGGCGGCCTGCAAGTCCTTCGAAGCTGTCTTCAGCGGGTCGAGAAACTGCGCCTTCAACGCGGCGTCGCCTTCGTTTTCCTTGATGAACGCCTTCACCAGATCGAAGAAGGCCATCGCGTGCTTGCCGCCATCCTGACCGATCTTGCGGCCCACGAGGTCAAGCGCCTGCACACCGTTGGCACCCTCGTAGATCATCGCAATACGCGCATCGCGGACAAACTGGCTGGCACCGGTTTCCTCGATATAGCCGTGCCCGCCAAACACCTGCTGTGCGTTCACCGCCGCCTCGAAACCCTTGTCGGTCTGGAAGCCCTTGAGCACCGGGATCATCAGGCTCACCAGCCCTTCGGCGGCCTCAT
The DNA here is from genome assembly GCF_030684035.1 of Phaeovulum sp. GTDB lineage: Bacteria > Pseudomonadota > Alphaproteobacteria > Rhodobacterales > Rhodobacteraceae > UBA6213. The sequence goes on from NZ_JAUXPI010000009.1 coordinate 87,252, forward strand.
CGCCTAGTCGGTGGCTGCGGTCGATCAACTCGGCCGCCCAATAGGTGAACGCCCGCGCCCCTTCGATGAAGCTTTTCTGCTCCATCAGGTTGCGGCGGATGTCGGGGTGCACGATCAGCGGGTCGGCCGGGCCGGAGGGGTTTTCAACCCCGGTCACGGCGCGGCCCTGCAGGCGGTCCCTGGCATAGGCGAGCGCGTTCTGGTAGGCGGCCTCAGCCACCGCATAGCCTTGCAGCCCCACCCCCAGCCGGGCCTCGTTCATCATCGTGAACATGGCGCGCATGCCCTTGTGCAGATCGCCGATGAGAAAGCCGGTGGCACCGTCAAAGTTCATCACGCAGGTCGAATTGCCGTGAATCCCCATCTTTTCCTCAAGCTTGCCGCAGGCAACAGCGTTGCGCGCGCCAGGCGCGCCATCGGCATTCAGCAGAAACTTCGGCACGATGAAAAGCGAGATGCCCTTGGTGCCCTCGCCGCCGCCCGGAGCCTTGGCCAGCACCAGATGGATGATGTTTTCCGCCAGGTCGTGTTCGCCCGCCGAGATGAAGATTTTCTGCCCGCTGATCCGGTAGCTGCCATCGGCCTGCGGTTCGGCCTTGGTGCGCATCAGCCCGAGGTCGGTGCCGCAATGCGGCTCGGTCAGGTTCATCGTGCCGGTCCATTCAAGGCTCAGCATCTTCGGCACATAGGCGGCCTTCTGTTCGGCGGTGCCGTGGGTGAGGATTGCGCCGATCGCGCCATGTGTCAGGCCCTGATACATGTTGAAGGCCATGTTGCCGGAGACGAAGAATTCGCCCACGGCGGTTCCGACGAGGTAGGGCAGGCCTTGGCCGCCGTATTCCTCGGGCAGATCAAGGCCGTTCCAGCCACCCTCCTTGACCGCCTCGAAAGCCGCCTTGAAGCCTTTCGGGGTGCGCACCACGCCATTTTCGAGGTGGCAGCCCTCGGTATCGCCCACCGCATTCAGCGGTGCCAGAATTTCCGAGGCAACCTTGCCCGCGGCATCGAGCACCGCGTCGGTAAATTCGCGGTCAAGGTCGGCGTAACCCGGTATCCCCGAATTCGCGATATCCAGCACCTCGTGCAGCACGAATTGCGCATCTTTGGCGGGGGCGGTGTAGGTGGGCATGTCTCTCTCCCTGACAGGCTTTGGTTCAGGCTTTGGGCTGGCTGGCACCGGCTTTCGCCAGCGTCTCTTCCCCCGTGCTGATCTGTTGACTCAGTTCTTCGATTGCCGTTTCAAGTTCCTGGTGCTGGCGACGCATTTCTTCCAGGCGTTCGCGCGCAACGGCCAGAGTGCGCACCATCTGGGTGCGCTGCTGGTCGCCGATGTGGTAGAGGTCAAGCAATTGGCGGATATCCTCGAGGCTGAAGCCAAACCGCTTGCCGCGCAGGATCAGCTTCAGCCGCGCCCTGTCGCGCCGGGTAAAAAGCCGCTTCTGCCCCTTGCGGACCGGAAACAGCAGTTCTTTCGATTCGTAAAACCGCAGCGTGCGCGGCGTCACCTCGTAGGCGTCGCACATTTCGCGGATCGTCATCATCTCGTCGGTCATCGTCCCGCCCCGCCACTCGCATGTCGTTACGTCATGCAACCAATGTGGAACCGTGGCGAAAGGATGCAAGAAAAGTTGACGTGCGCGTAAGCGTAACGTGACGTCACCGCCCCGTCTGACGCTGGGTCGCGCCGGTCAGTCTTGAAGCGAGGCGGCGGTTTCGTCGCGCAGCAGGCGCAGGTCGGCGATGGTGCGGGCAACCTCGGCCATCTGCGCCTCCAGCGCCTGCAATTGCCTGTCGGCCATCACCACCCAGGCCTGATACTGCTCGCGTGTGCCCTTCTGGTCATAAAGCAGCAGCCATTGGCGGATTTCCTCCAGCCCGAAGCCAAAGCGCCGCCCGCGCAGGATAAGCTTCATCCGCGCTACTTCGCGCGGGCCGTAAAAGCGGGCGCGGCCCTCTTTTTGCGGGCTGAGCAATTCGATGTATTCGTAATAGCGCAGCGTGCGCGGTGTCACCTCGAACCGCGTGCACATCTCCTTGAAGCCGAGCAGATCCGACATTCTGGCCTCCCTCCCGCAGCATGACGCTAGCGGCTTGGCCTGCGTTTCTCAACTCAGTTCATGAAGCCGGGCGCGAGGAAGTGAAAGCCGTAGCCAAGCAAAAGCGCCGGAATGGCCGAAAGCAGCGTTGCCTGCACTGCGGCGCGGGGGGCAAGCGCCAGCGCCCACCGGTGTACGAGGCCGTGACCATCACCGCGCCCGCACAGTCCGGCAACATTCCCAGAAACGCCGCTACCGGCACCTGCAACACCCGCCGCCCCTCAAGCGCGCGCCCGAACGACAGATTGAAGCCCCGCTCCGCGCCATAGGCGAGTGCCAGCGTTGCGGCAACAAAGACCGCGACCCTGACATAGGCATCGGCCAGCGTGCTGCGTACCATCGCGCCAAGCTGTCCCGGCCAAAGCGCCAACGCGCCTATGGCCAGCACCAGCAGCAGCCGCGCCGGGCGATGTGGCAGCAGATGCCGAATTGGGGTGGCTTGCTTTGATGACCGGTCCGAGGCGAGCACGGGGGCGATGTCGGGCATTTCACGAACCAATAGCTGAGTATTATTGTAAGGAATAACCGACCCGAACCTGACCACAAGCCCGCCCGCTCCGCGGCCCCTGCGGCAAAGCCGCGCGGCGGTGCCGGATTGCCCCTTGCGGGCCACCGCCAGCGCGCCAATAGTCGGGCCTGGGGCGGCGAACCGGCGAGGCGTGGCGATGGACCGAAGCGAAGAGGCAAAACTGCGCGTGGCGCGCCAGTTCATCGAGGCGATCCCGCATGCGCGCGCGCTCGGCATGCAGCTTGACCGCCTGCACGATGGCGTTGCCGAAATCTCGATGCCCTACGATCTGCGGCTGGTGGGCGACCCGCGCACCGGGGTCATTCATGGCGGCGCGGTATCGGCGCTGATGGACACCTGCTGCGGTGCCGCCGTGATGAGCCACCCCGAAGCACCGGCAGGCACCGCCACCATCGACCTCAGGATCGATTACATGCGCGCCGCAACCCCCGGCCAGCGCATCACTGCCCGCGCCGCCTGCTACCATGTCACCCGCACCGTCGCCTTCGTCCGCGCCACCGCGCATGATGAGGATGACGCGCGTCCCGTCGCCTCGGCGACCGGTGCCTTCACCATCGAGCGCCCGCACGAAGGGGCCAAGCCATGACCCCGCCCCCGACCAACTCGCGCAAGCGCCCCGAACCGGTGCAGGTGGTCAAAAGCCGCCGCGATGCAGCGCTTCGGGCGCTGGTCTCCGGGGTGCCCTACATCCAGTTTCTCGGCATCCGTTTCGATCGTCGCGGCGACGAGCTGACCGCCGAACTGCCGTTCGATGAAAAGCTGATCGGCAACCCGCTGTTGCCCGCGCTGCATGGCGGAGCCACGGCAGCCTTTCTTGAAGTGACCGCGATCATCGAGCTGAGCTGGACGCTGCTTTGGGAAGATATGGAGGCGGGCCGCATCGACCCCGCGTCGCTTGACCCGCTGCACCTGCCAAGGTTGCCGAAAACCATCGACTTCACCGTTGATTACCTTCGCTCCGGGCTGCCGCGCGATGCCTATGCGCGGGCCCGGGTCAATCGCTCGGGCCGCCGCTATGCCTCGGTGCATGTCGAGGCCTGGCAGGATAACCGGGCGCGTCTGGTGGCGCAGGGCACCGGACATTTCCTGATGCCGCCCGTCGGCCTTGTTCCGGGGCGCGATGACTGAGATCAGCCACCGCCGCGTGCTGCGCATCGCGCTGCCGATCGTCATTGCCAACGCCACGATACCGATCCTCGGCGCGGTCGATACCGGCGTTGTCGGCCAGTTGGGGGCCGCCGCGCCAATCGGCGCGGTTGGGCTTGGCGCGGTCATCCTTGCCTCGCTCTACTGGGTGTTCAGCTTTCTGCGCATGGGCACCACCGGGCTTGTGGCACAGGCACAGGGGGCAGGCGACCGCGCCGAGGTTGCCGCCAACCTCAGCCGCGCCCTGCTGATCGGCGGCAGCGCCGGGCTGGCGCTGATCGTGCTGCAAGCACCGCTTTTCGCTGCCGCCTTTCGCCTTGCCCCCGCCAGCCCCGAGGTCGAGGCGCTGACCCGCGACTATCTCGCCATTCGCATCTGGGGCGCGCCTGCAACCATTTCGATGTACGCCCTGACCGGCTGGCTAATCGCGCTTGAACGGGCGCGCGCGGTGCTTGCCGTGCAGCTTTGGATGAATGGCCTCAACATCGGGCTTGATCTCTGGTTTGTGCTCGGCCTTGGCTGGGGTGTGCCGGGGGTGGCCACAGCCACGCTGATTTCGGAATGGTCGGGCCTCGCGCTGGCGCTCTGGCTGGCGCGCGATGCGCTGCATGGCGGCCACTGGCGGCGCGCCGCCCTGGTCTTCGACCGCGCGCGTCTTGCGCTGATGGCCCGGGTCAATACCGATATCATGATCCGCTCGGTGCTGTTGCAGGCTGCCTTCACCAGCTTCCTCTTTCTCGGTGCCGGGCTTGGCGATACCACGCTTGCCGCCAATCAGGTGCTGGTGCAGTTCCTGTCGATCACCGCCTTCGCACTCGACGGCTTCGCCTTCGCCGCCGAAACCCTGACCGGGCAGGCGCTGGGGGCACGCAAGCCGTTGGTGCTGCGCCGCGCCGCCATTCTCACGTCGGAGTGGGGTGTCGGCGGCGCGGTGCTGCTCGCGCTATTCTTCTGGGTCTTCGGGGCCCCGCTCATCGACATCATGGCCACCGCGCCCGAGGTGCGCGAAGCCGCGCGTCTCTACCTGCCCTGGCTCGCCGCCGCCCCGCTGATCGGTATCGCAAGCTGGATGCTTGACGGGATCTTCATCGGCACTACCCTCACCCGCGAAATGCGCAACGCCATGCTGGCCTCGGTGGCGCTTTATGTGGGCGCGGTCCTGCTCTTGTTGCCTGCATTCGGCAACCACGGACTCTGGGCATCGCTGCTGGTGCTCAATGCCGCGCGTGGCCTGACAATGGTCGCCTATTACCCCCGCGCGGAAGCCCGCGCCCGCGCCTGAACCCGGTGTTTCTTCCCGCCGCTGGGCAAGCCCGCTTCAGCGCGAGCGGACCATGCCGACAATCTCGAAGGTCCGCTCCAGAATCGGCCGGGCAATCGCATCCGCCCGCTCCGCGCCTTGCCCCAGAATCCGGTCGATTTCGGCGGGGTCGGCCATCAGCCGCCCCATCTCCACCGAGATCGGCCCGAGCTTTGCCACCGCCAGATCGACCAGCGCAGGCTTGAACGCGCCGAAGCCCTTGCCGGCAAATTCGTGCACCACCGCCGCAGGCGTCCGCCCCGCCAGCGCCGCGTAGATATTGACCAGATTCTTCGCCTCGGCCCGGTCCTTCAGCCCCGCCAGATGCTCGGGCATCGGTTCCGCGTCGGTCTTTGCCTTGCGGATCTTCGCGGCGATCATGTCGGCGCTGTCGGTGAGGTTGATCCGGCTGGCGTCCGACGGGTCCGATTTCGACATCTTCTTGGTGCCGTCGCGCAGGCTCATCACCCGCGTCGCGGCACCCTCGATGACCGGCGCGGGGGCCGGGAAAAAGCTCACGCCGTAATCATGGTTGAACTTTGCGGCAATGTCGCGGGTCAGCTCCACATGCTGTTTCTGGTCCTCGCCCACCGGCACCATGGTGGCGTGATAGAGGAGGATGTCGGCGGCCATAAGCGACGGGTAGGCGTAAAGCCCGAGGCTTGCCGCCTCGCTGTTCTTGCCCGCCTTGTCCTTGAACTGCGTCATCCGGTTCATCCAGCCCAGCCGCGCGACGCAGTTGAGCACCCAGCCAAGCTCGGCATGCGCCCCGACCTGGCTCTGGTTGAACAGGATCGAGCGGGCGGGGTCGATACCCGCCGCAATGAACCCCGCCGCCGCCTCGCGCGTTGCGTGCCGGAGCTTGGCGGGGTCCTGCCAGACCGTGATCGCGTGCAGATCGACGAGGCAATAGATCGTTTCGATGCCTTCATCCTGCTTTTCGACAAAGCGCTTCAGCGCCCCGAGGTAGTTGCCCAGCGTCAGCCCGCCCGAGGGCTGGATGCCGGAAAAGATGCGCGGGGTAAAGCCGGGGTTGGCGGCGGCGGTCATGGCGGGGCTCCGTGCGGCGGTCGGGTTGGTGCCGAGGCTGGAAATCCGCGGCGCTTTCGCTTATCGCTGCGCCAAGCGGCGGCGTCAACCAAGCGCCGCTGCCCCAGGGAGGCCCCATGCATCGCCCCGACCCAGACCTTCACGACAGCCGCCCGGCACCTCTCGCGCCGCTGAACCCCCTGCCTTGGGTGGTCTGGCTGCTGGCGCTGCCGATCATCGCCTCGGAGGCGGCGTTTGCGCTTGGCCAGGCCGGGCTCGTCGGCGGCAATGCCGCCATCGGCTGGCGGCAGGAGGCGATCCAGCGCTTCGTCTATATCCCCGATTTCATGCGTGCGATGTGGGAGGCGCAGAGCTTTCCGCCGGCCGAGCTGGCGCGGCTTCTGACCTATTCCTTCGTGCACGGCTCCTTCACCCATGCGGCGATGGTGCTCGTTTTCATCCTCGCGCTTGGCAAGATGGTGGGCGAAATCTTTCGCCCGCTGGCGCTGCTCGCGGTGTTCCTTGGCGCGGCGGTTGCCGGGGCCTTGGCCTATACGCTGCTGCCGGGTACGCATGCCCCGCTTTATGGCGGGTATCCCGCGGTTTACGGGTTGGTGGGGGCGTTCACCTACATTCTCTGGGCACGGCTTGGGGCGCTGCACGCGAACCGGGCGCGGGCCTTCACGCTGATCGGTGCTCTGCTTGTCATCCAGCTTGTCTTCGGGCTGATCTTTGGCACCGGCTGGGATTGGGTGGCCGAGATCATGGGCTTTGCCACGGGCTTCGGGCTTTCGTTCATCGTTGGTCCCGGGGGATTGCGCCGTGCGCTGAACCAGTTGCGGCACCACTGAGGGCTCAACGCGCCCCGCGCCGCAGCGCCGCGCGAAAATCGCTCAGCCGGAACGCGCCGAGCGCGACACCTGCACCGAAGTAGCTCGCCAGCCCCAGCGCCACCAGCGCCGCAAGCGCGAGGTAGCGCGTGCCCGCTGCCGCAAGCATCGGTGCCGCAAGCCCGGCCGCCGCCCAAAGCACCAGCCCCATGAATAGCGCCGCCGCCACGATCCGCCAAAGCCTGTCGCGCAGCCGTGCGTCGGTCGCTGCCGCTTCGCCCATGCCGCGGCTGCCGAGCCAGAGCTGCCCGACCATCACCCATGCCGAAACCGAGGTGGCCAGTGCCGCCGCAAAGTAGCCCAGCACCGGCATGAGCCCGATCGCAAAACCCGCGTTCACCAGCATCGAGGCCACGGCATAGTAAAACGGCCGCCGCGTATCTTCGCGCGCGTAATATAGCGGCTGCAAGACCTTGTGCAGCACGAAGGCGGGCAGGCCGACGCCATAGGCGGCCAGCGCCCAGGCGGTGTTGACCGCATCCACCGCGCCAAAGGCACCGCGCTGAAAAAGCACCTGCACCAGCGGCAGCGCCAGCACCACCAGCGCCACCGCGGCGGGCACGGTAAGCATCAGCGCAAATTCGGTGCCACGATTGAAGCTGGCGCGCCCCCCCGCCGCGTCCCCCGCCCGCAACCGGCGCGAAAGATCGGGCAGCAGCACCACGCCAATGGCGATGCCCACCACCCCAAGCGGCAGTTGATAGAGCCGGTCGGCATAGCTCAGCCAAGCCACCGCGCCCTCGGTAAAGCTCGCCACCTGCCGACCGACAATCAGGTTGATCTGCACCACCCCGCCTGCCAGCACCGCAGGTGCCGCAATCACTGCAAGGCGCTTGAGATCGGGCGTCAGGCGCGGCCAGCGAAAGCCGAAGCGGAAACCGGAGCGGCGCACCGCGACGAAAGTGAAGGCAAGCTGCGCCATCCCGGTTATCGGAACGGTCCAGGCCAAAGTCAGCCCCATTGGCCAGCCCTGCGCATTGGCCACCAGCATCGCCACGATAAAGAGCGCGTTCATCAGGATCGGCACCGCCGCCGTGGCCATGAATCGCCCGGTGGCATTGAGCATGCCCGAGACCAGTGCGGTCAGCGAAATGAACAGGATGTAGGGGAAGGCGATATTGCCGAAAAGCACCGCCATGTCGAAGCGCGCATCATTGCGAAACCCCGAAGCCATCGCCAGCACCAGCCAGGGCATCGCCAGCATTCCCAGCGTGGTGAACACCAGCAACAGCGCGGTCATTCCCCACCAGGCATCGCGGGCGAAACCTTCTGCATCCTCGCCCGCTTCGAGCTTTTTGGAGAACATCGGCACGAAGGCCATGTTGAAGGCACCCTCGGCAAAGAACCGGCGGAACATGTTGGGCAGCGAAAACGCGATCAGGAACGCCTCGGCCACCGGCCCGGCACCAAGGTAGGCCGCCATCATCACATCGCGCAGAAAGCCCATCAGGCGGCTGGCAAGGGTCCAGCCGCCCACGGTCACAAACCCTCGCACCAGCCGGATGGGGGTCATGCGCGCGCCCTTTCAGCGCCCTCGGCAATGGCCGCTCGCAGCTTTTTCTCCAACGAATCCTGTCGCGGTTTGGAATGCAGCTTCAGCCCGAACATGTCTTTCACATAGAAGCTGTCCACCACCTGCGCACCAAAGGTGGCGATCACGGCACTGGCGATATAAATGTTGTTGGCCGCCATGGTGCGGGTGAGGTCATAAAGCAGGCCGGGGCGGTCGCGGGTATCGACCTCGATGATCGTGTAGATTTCCGAGCCTTCATTGTCGAACATGATGTGGGTGGGAAAGCGGAACTCGCGCTCGCGCTTTTTCACCTTGTCGCGGTCCTTGAAGGCCTCGCGGGCGACCAGTTCGCCCTTCAGCGTGCGCAGGATGGTTTCGCGCAGCCGCGGCAGGCGCGCCGCCTCATAGGGGTGGCCGTCGGCATCCTGCACCCAGAACACATCGGTCGCGTAGCCGTCCTTGGAAGTGTAGGTGCGCGCATCGACCACGTTGGCACCCGCCAGCGCCAGCGCCCCCGCCATGCGGGCGAAGATGCCGGGGTGGTCGGCCAGTGCAAAGGCCGCACGGGTGGCATCGTGATCGGGGTCGGGGTGCAGGTCGATGCGGATCTCGTCTTCGCCGAGGCCCCTGAGCAGATTGGCGAAAATCAGATGGCTTTCGGTTGAAAGCCCCTGCCAATAGGGCGCGTAGTGGCGGCCAAGCTCCTGCCGCACCTCCCTGGGGTCCCAGTCGGCAAGCGCCTCGCGCAAGGCTTTCTTGGCTTCGTCCTCGCGCTGCTCGCGGTTTACCGCCTCCAGCCCGGTTTCCAGCGCCAGGGCTGTTTCGGCATGCAGGCGGCGAAACAGCATCGCCTTCCAGTTGTTCCAGGTGCCGGGGCCGACGCCGCGGATATCGCAGACGGTGAGCACGGTAAGCAAATCCAGACGCTTGCGGGTTTTCACCAGCTTGGCAAAGTCGCGCACCGTGCGCGGGTCGCTCAGGTCACGCTTTTGCGCCATGTCCGACATCAGAAGATGCGAGCGCACCAGCCATTCGACGGTTTCGCATTCCTCCGGGTTCAGCCCGAGCCTCGGGGCCACCTTGCGCGCGATCTGTGCGCCGAGGATCGAATGGTCCTCGGGCCGCCCCTTGCCGATGTCATGCATCAAGAGCGCCACATAAAGCACCCGGCGGTTGACCCCGTCCTTGAGGATCTGCGTAGTCAGCGGCAACTCTTCGATCAACTCGCCGCGCTCGATCTGCGCCAGCGTCGAAATGCATTGGATCGTGTGCTCGTCCACCGTGTAGTGGTGATAGACGTTGAACTGCATCATCGCCACGATCGGCTCGAACTCGGGAATATAGGCGGCAAGCACGCCGAGCTCGTTCATCCGGCGCAAGGCGCGTTCCGGGTTGCCGTGCTTGAGCAGCAGGTCAAGGAATATCCGCGCGCCCTCTCGGTCTTCGCGCAAACGATCGTCGATCCGGTCAAGGTTGGCGGCCACAAGGCGCATCGCGTCGGGGTGTATCAGCAGACCCGTGCGCAGTGCCTCTTCGAACAGTTCGAGAAAGGCGATGGGGCGCTCCAGAAACGCCTTGGAGTCGACCACGTTCAGCCGGTTGCCGGTTTCGCGGTAGCCAGCCTTGAGCTTCTTGCGCCGTCGGAATATCCGCTCGAGCATCGGCGCGCGTTTCTTGTGCTGGGCTTCCAGTGCGGTCAGAAATACCCGTGTCAGCTCGCCGACCTTGGTCGCTTCGCGAAAGTAATCCTGCATGAAATGCTCGACCGCGCGGCGCCCGGCGGTGTCCTCATAGCCCATCCGCCGCGCCACCTCGACCTGCATGTCGAAGGTCAACTGGTCGGTGGCGCGGCCGGTGATCAGGTGCATGTGGCAGCGCACCGCCCAGAGAAATTCCTCGGCCGCCGCGAAGGTCTCGTATTCCTCGCGCGTGTAAACGCCGCGGTCCACCAGATCGGCGGCGGTTTCAACCTGGTGAATGTACTTGGCGATCCAGTAGAGCGCTTGCAGGTCGCGCAGGCCGCCCTTGCCCTCTTTCACGTTCGGCTCCAGCACATAGCGCATGCCGCCCTGGCGCTTGTGCCGCTCGGCGCGCTCGGCCAGCTTTGCCTCGATGAATTCCGCCTCGGTGCCGCGAAACAGATCGGTGCGCAACTGGCTGCGCAGTTCATCGGCAAGCGCCTGACTGCCGCCGATGAAGCGGTGCTCAAGAAGTGCGGTGCGGATCGTGTAATCCTCGCGCCCGAGCCGCAGGCAGTCCTTGACCGTTCGGCAGGAATGGCCAACCTTCAGCTTCAGATCCCAGAGCATGTAGAGCATGCTCTCGATCACGCTTTCGGCCCAGGGCGTCACCTTCCAGGGGGTGAGCAGCAACAGGTCCACATCCGAATGCGGTGCCATTTCCGCGCGGCCATAGCCGCCTACCGCCAGCACCGCGATGCGCGCGCCGTCGCTGGCGCTTTTGACCGGGTGCAGGAGCGTGGTGGCAACGTCGAGCACGGCCAGCACGATCGCATCGGTCAGATCGGAATAGGCGCGCACCACCACCCGCGCGGCGCGGGGGGCTTCGGCAAATCCGGCTTCGATGGTGGCGGTGGCGGCACGGCGCGCCTCGGTCAGCCTTTTCACGGTCAGGGCGCGGATTTCGCGGCTGTCCTGAAGCACCGCAAGTTCGGCGTGCAATGCGGCGCGGAATGCGGCGGGTGCTGTCATGAGATCTGCCCCGACCGAAACCGGGGCGGCGGCGGGATGGTCAGCAGTCGGCGCGCGCGTCGGCACCGGTTCAGAAGCCGGCACCACCGAAGCTTCTGGGGGCTGGGTCAATGACGATCACCTGATTGTTGCGCACCTCGGCCACCGCAAGCCCGCGCTCGTTTGTGCCGTCGGAAAGTAGCCGGAAGATGCCGTTGACTCCAACAAAGCCCGCGCCCTGGGTCAGCGCCGCAGTGGTCAGCGCATTTTCGTGGCCCGCCCGCACCAGCGCGCCGATCGCTGCGATACCGTCATAGGCAAGGCCCGAGATCGGGTGCGGCGGTTCGTTGAAGGCGGCCTGGTAGCGCGCCGCGAACTGGCCGTTGAGCCCCGGATCGGGCAGCGCGAACCAGCCACCCTGCACCCCCGGCAGCGCCAGTGTCGATGGCGGAATATCCCAGCGCGTAAGCCCGATGAACTGCACCTGTGCGCGGTCCACGCCCTGCTCGGGCAAAAGCTGGGTGAGGTAGGAAAGCGCGCCCGAGGTGTCGGAAGTCATGAAGATCGCGTCAACCTCGCCGCTTTTTGCGCGCTGGGCAATCGCCGGAATCGCATTGATGACGCCTTCTTGCGAGAACGGATAGGAGAAATTGCCTGCCGACAGCGCGCCGTTGCGGGCGATGGCGGCGACAATCGCCCGCGCCCCGGCCTCGCCCGCCCCGGTCTGCTCGTTCACTACCATGATCCGCTTCTTGCCAACCCGCGCGGCATAGCTGACCAGGCGGTTCGCAGTATTGGGGAAGGTCGGCCCGAGCACGAAAACGTTGCCGCCCGCGATGTCGGTATTGTTGGAGAACGAGAGCACGTTGATCCCCGCCGCCGCGACCGCGCGGCCCGCCGCGTTTGCGGCTTCGGCAAAGACCGGGCCGAGAATGATCTTGGCCCCGTCGTTTACCGCCTGTGCCGCCACCGCCGCTGCCTGCGCGGGGTCGCCGCCGGTGTTATAGACGCGCAGGTCGATCTTCACCCCCTGCAGATCGGCAATCGCCATTTCTGCGGCCTGCCTGAGACCGCGCGCCAGAAACTCGTCGCCCGAGTTACCGCCGCCGCCCGGCACCAGCAGGGCCACCGGAACCGGCGCGTCGGTATTGATCCGCGGTCCCGTGCCGCCGATCCCGCCGGTATCGCAGGAAGCAAGCCAGAGCGCCGAGGCGAGTGCAGCAAGGCGAAGCAGAAGGTTGCGGGGCTTGGGCAAAACGGCGAACATGGCGCGGGTCCTCGTATCCGGAAACTTGGGCATCATACTGGGGCATTGCGGCCGAGCCTATGCGCTTCGCCGGCCGAAGTAAACTTTACAACGCAAGCGATTGGCGGTGGCGAATGACGGAAACTACGCAGACGGGTGGCGCGGCACCGGGTGCAGCAACGATGGCGCATTCGGTGGTGCGACTGCCCCCCGGGCTCTATTTCGTTGCGACGCCGATCGGGGCCGCGCGCGACATCACCCTGCGCGGTCTCGACATTCTGGCCTCGGCCGAGGTGCTTGCGGCAGAAGATACCCGTACGCTGCGCCATTTGCTCGATATCCATGGCGTTGCGCTTTCGGGGCGGCCGCTCCTGGCCTATCACGAGCACAGCGGTGCCGCGGTGCGCCCGCGCCTGCTCGGTGCTCTGGCCGAGGGCAAGAGCGTTGCCTATGCAAGCGAAGCCGGCACGCCGTTGGTGGCGGACCCCGGCTTTCAGCTTGGCCGCGCCGCGATCGAGGCCGGATTTTCCGTGTTTGCCGCACCCGGCCCTTCGGCCGTGTTGGCGGCGCTGACGGTGTCCGGCCTGCCCTCGGACAGGTTCTTGTTCGCAGGCTTTCCGCCAGCGACACGGGCGGCGCGCAAAACCTGGCTGCGCGAGATGAAAACTGTTCAGGCGACGCTGATATTCTACGAATCACCGAAACGCGTTGGCCAAATGTTAATCGATTTGGCCGAAACTCTGGGGCAGGAACGACGGGCGGCAGTAGCGCGCGAGTTGACCAAACGTTTTGAGGAGGTGCGGCGCGGAACTCTTGCTGAGCTTGCAGCAGGTTTCGTGGGTCAGGCGGTCAAGGGCGAAATCGTGGTTCTGGTGGATCGCGCGCCGGCCCTCCGGGCCGGGGCAGAAGAGGTTGAGGCGGCATTGCGCGAAAGGCTGGTGCATCTGCGGGTAAGGGAGGCGGCGGCAGAGGTGGCCGAAGCCCTCGGCCTGCCCCGGCGCGAGGTCTATCAGATGGCGCTGCGGCTGGAGGGCGAGAGATGAGCGGTGCAGTTTCCTATCATGACGGGCTGGCCGCCGAGGCGCAGGTGGCGGCGCATTACCTGCAAAGCGGCAGGACGATTGCCGCGCGCCGCTGGCGCGGTTCGGGCGGCGAGATCGACCTTGTCGCCCGCGAGGGCGCGGGGCTGGTATTCATCGAGGTGAAGAAGGCGGAGAGCCATGCCCGCGCCGCCGAGCGGCTTTCGCGCCGCCAGATGGACCGGATCTATGCTTCGGCGAGCGAGTTCATCGCCGGTGAACCTTTGGGGCAGGGTACCGCCGTGCGCTTCGACGTGGCACTGGTCGATGCCGTGGGTCGTATCGAGATTCTGGAGAATGCCTTCGGGCTCGACTGAGGCGTGGTTGCATCGCGCTTTGCGCTGCGCCATGTAGGGTGCCAGCAAGGGGGTGCCGCATGGCCTTGAAGGTTGCAATCCAGATGGACCCTATCGGCGCGATCAACATCGACGCCGACAGCACCTTCCGTATTGCCGAAGAGGCACAGCTGCGGGGGCACAGTCTGTTTTACTACACCCCCGACAGGCTCGCTTACCGCGAAGGCCGCATTGTGGCGCGCGGCTGGCCGCTTGAAGTGCGGCGCGTGCGCGGCGATCACTTCACGCTCGGGGCCGAGACCGAGGTCGATCTGGCGGAATGGGACGTGGTCTGGCTGCGCCAAGACCCGCCCTTCGACATGAGCTATATCACCACCACGCATCTGCTCGGACGCATTCACCCCGGCACGCTGGTGGTCAACGATCCGTTCTGGGTGCGCAATTCACCCGAAAAGCTGCTGGTGCTCGACTTTCCCGACCTGACGCCGCCAACGCTTGTTGCGCGTGATCTTTCCACCATTCGCGCCTTTCGCGCCCGCCATGGCGACATCATCCTTAAGCCGCTTTATGGCAATGGTGGCGCGGGTGTGTTCCGGCTGGATCCGGGCGACAGGAACCTTGCCTCGCTGCACGAGCTCTTCAGCGGCATCAACCGCGAGCCGCTGATCGCGCAGAAATTCCTGCCCGATGTGGTCAAGGGCGACAAGCGCATCATCCTGATCGACGGCGCGCCGGTGGGGGCGATCAACCGGGTGCCCGCCGAGGGCGAGACGCGCTCCAACCTGCATGTTGGCGGGCGCCCCGAAAAGATCGGCCTGACGGCGCGCGATCTTGAGATCTGCGCCCGAATCGGTCCGATGCTGCGGCAAAAGGGTCAGGTCTTTGTCGGCATCGACGTGATCGGCGACTGGCTGACCGAGATCAACGTGACCTCGCCCACCGGCATTCAGGAGCTTGACCGGTTTGACGGCACCAACACCGCCGAGACGATCTGGCAGGTGATCGAGGCCAAGCGCGCGCGCTAGGTTCAGCGCCCGGCGGCGAGGGTCAGCCGGTAGCTGACAGCTTCGGCAATATGCGGCAGGCGCAGCGTCGGCGCGCCGTCAAGGTCGGCAATGGTGCGCGCCACGCGCAGCACCCGGTGATAGCCGCGCGCGGTCAGGCCAAAGCGGTCTGCCACCTTCAGCAAAAGCGCGCGGCCCTCGGCATCGGGGCTGGCCACCGCTTCCAGAAGCGCGCCTTCGGCCTCGGCATTGACCCGCACCTGCGGGTGGGCCGCATAGCGCGCCTCCTGGCGCGCGCGTGCCGACTGCACCCGGGCTGCAACCGTGGCCGAACTGTCGCCGGTGGAGGGCAGGTCGAGGTCGGCATAGGCCACCGGCGGCACCTCGATGCGCAGATCGAAGCGGTCCATCAGCGGCCCGGAGATGCGCCCGAGGTAGTCTTCGCCGCACATCGGCACCCGCGAACAGGCGCGCGCGGGATCGGCGAGGTAGCCGCATTTGCAGGGATTTGCCGCTGCCACCAGAAGAAAGCGGCAGGGGTAGCGCACATGCGCATTGGCGCGTGCCACCACCACCTCGCCGGTTTCAATGGGCTGGCGCAGGGTTTCGAGAACGGCGCGCGGGTATTCGGGAAACTCGTCCATGAACAGCACGCCGTTATGCGCGAGGCTGATTTCACCCGGTTTCGCGCCGCGCCCGCCGCCGACGATTGCCGCCATCGAAGCGGTATGGTGCGGCTCGCGGAATGGCCTTGTCCGCGAGATGCCGCCTTCGGAGAGCAGCCCCGAGAGCGAGTGGATCATCGAGGTTTCAAGCGCCTCGACGGGCGATAGCGGCGGCAGAATGCCCGGAATACGCGCCGCGAGCATCGACTTGCCGGCACCGGGCGCGCCCACCATCAGCAGGTGGTGGCGACCGGCGGCGGCAATTTCAAGCGCGCGCTTGGCGCGTTCCTGGCCCTTGACGTCGCGCAGATCGCGGATCGCCGCCTCGCGCAGCACCTCGCCCGGGCGCGCCGGGGAAAGTGGTGTGCGGCCGGTGAAATGGGCGATGGCTTCGGCAAGCGTTGCCGGGGCGAGCACCGGGGTCGCGCCGACCCAGGCCGCCTCGGCACCGCAGGCAGCGGGGCAGATCAGCGTGCGGTCATGCTCGGCCGCGGCCATTGCTGCGGGCAGCGCACCCGCCACCGCGATCAGCCGCCCGTCAAGCGCCAGTTCGCCAAGTGCGACGCAGGATTCGAGGTCTTCGCGCGGCAGGATCTCGATTGCCGCCAGCAGCGCCAGCGCGATCGGCAGGTCGAAATGCGAGCCTTCCTTGGGCAGGTCGGCGGGCGAGAGGTTGACGGTTATCTTCTTTGATGGCAGCGCGATGGAAAGCGCGGCAAGGGCGGCGCGCACCCTTTCGCGCGCCTCCGACACCGCCTTGTCGGGCAGGCCGACGATGGCGAAGTTCGGCATGCCTTGCGCCAGCGCGCATTGCACCTCGACCAGTCGCGCCTCGACGCCTTCGAAGGCCACCGTATAGACCTGCGCCACCATTGTGCACCCACGCTTCGCCCCTGCGAAAAGGCTTAGGCTGCGAGGGTTTAGGAATGGTTAATTCCGGTTAACCAGGATCACGCCGCGGGTCCGGGCCAGGGACGGGTTGGCCAGTCGCGTTTGTAGAACGGTTGGTCGGGGCCTTCGGCCAGAGCTTCCGCGCGCCAGTGGCAAAAGGCGGGGTCGGCAAGCGTGGTTGCCACATAGGCCGCCGCCACCGGCCCAACCGAAAGGTTATGCCCCGCAATGCGCGCCGCGACCGGGGCATAAAACGCGTCTGCTGCGGACCAGCGCCCGAAAAGCCACGGCCCGCCTGCGCCGAACTGGCCGCGCGCGAGGCCCCAGAGCTGCTCGATCCGCGCCAGATCCTCCAGCACCGGTGCGGGTGGCGCACAGTCGGAATAGCTGCGCCGCAGGTTCATCGGGCAATGGTTGCGCAGCGCCCCGAACCCGGCGTGCATTTCTGCCGAGATCCAGCGCGCCACCGCCCGCGCGGTTGCATCCTCTGGCCAAAGCCGCGCTTCGGGATGGCGCTCGGCAAGGGTTTCGGCAATTGCCAGCGTCTCGCCAATCACCTGCCCCTCGGGCAGGCGCAGCGCGGGCGCAAGGCGGGCCGGGGCAAAGGCACCCATCAACCGGGCGAAATCTGGTGAATATAGGCGGCCGGAATGGGTGGTTACGGCAATGCCGCCCTGCGCGAACAAAAGCCAGCCGCGCAGCGACCAGCTTGAATGGCTGCGATCGCCGATCGCCAGATCATACCCCATTTTGGATTCCTTGCCCCCGCGCCGGGTGATCCGGCTGGTGTTCTGGCGCGTATTCATCGGCAAATCGGGGGCGCTCTGCAAGCGCCGCAGCAAGACGGAGGCAGATATGGCATTCGACGGGGCACGGTCACAAGGCTTCCTCGCCCGCGCGATGAAGGCCGAAATGCTCGATGCTGAAACCGAACTGGCGCTGAAGCTGCTTGTCTCGGCTTACATCAAACTGGCGGTTTCGATGGCTGCGCGCTTTCGCCGCTACGGCGCGCCGATGGAGGAATTGGTGCAGGAGGCCACGCTGGGCCTGCTGAAGGCACCGTGCGCGGCGCTTGCTGTCGGCGCTACACGCGCGCAGGTCTGCCGAGGTGCCGCACACGTTTGACGATCTGGGCGGCGAGCTTCGCTCTTCCAAAGAGCGGGTGCGCCAGATCGAGGTCGCGGCGCTGGCGAAATTGCGCCGGGCCCTTGAAGCGCGGGGTGCCTCTGTGCAAGACCTGTGGGCATGAAAGTTCTCGGCTTTGCCTTTGCCATAACCCTCGCCCTGCCTGCGGCCGCCGAACGGATCGGCCCCGAGGCGCTTTTGGGTCTGCGCGCCCCGGTGGTGATCCTTGGCGAAGTGCATGACAACCCCGCGCACCATGCCAATCAGGCGCTGGCGGTGGCGTTTCTGCGCCCTGCCGCGATCGTGTTCGAGATGCTGAGCCCCGAGGCGGCCTCCCATGCGACCCCCGCCAACCGCGAAGACCCGGCAAAGCTGGCGGCGGCGCTTGGCTGGGATGGATCGGGCTGGCCCGATTTCGCCATGTATTACCCGATCTTCGATGCCGCCCCCGAAGCCACGATCCGGGGCGGCGATGTGCCGCGCGATGCGCTATTGCGCGCCATGGCCGAGGGTGCCGCCGCCGCTTTTGGCGAAGACGCGGCGCGCTATGGCCTGACCACGCCGCTTGCGCCCGATGTTCAGGCAGCACTCGAGGCCGAGCAGATGGCGGCGCATTGCAACGCACTGCCGCCCGCACGGATGGCGGGCATGGTCGAGGCGCAGCGGCTGCGCGATGCGGCGCTGGCGCAAGCGGTGCTGGAAGCCTTGCTTGAAACCGGCGGGCCGGTGGCGGTGATTACCGGGTCCGGCCATGCGCGCACCGATCTTGGCGTGCCGGCCGTGTTGCGCCGGGCCGAACCCGAACTTGCGGTGATCGCGGTTGGCCAGATCGAAGCCCCCGCCGAGCCGGTGCAGCCCTACGATCTCTGGATCGTCACCGCCCCGGCCCCGCGCGAAGACCCCTGCGCGGTGTTCCGCTAGCCCGCTTGCGCCGCAAGGCGGCCCTGCCTAGACTTCGGCCAGGCGACGGAGGGCAAAATGCTGGCGGGAAAGACGATTCTTCTCATCATCGGTGGCGGGATCGCCGCCTACAAGTCGCTCGAGCTGATCCGGCGCTTGCAGGAGCGGGGCGCGCGCGTGGTGCCGGTGCTGACCCGGGCAGGGGCCGAGTTCGTGACGCCGCTCAGCGTTGCCGCGCTGGCCGGGGGCAAGTGCCACACCGAGCTTTTCGATCTGACCGAAGAGGCGGAGATGGGGCATATCCAGCTTTCGCGCGCCGCCGACCTCGTGGTGGTGGCACCTGCCACCGCCGATCTGATGGCCAAACTTGCCGCCGGGCTGGCACCCGACCTTGCAAGCACGCTGCTGCTTGCCACCGACAAGCGCACCCTGCTGGCCCCGGCGATGAATGTGCGGATGTGGCAGCACCCGGCCACCCAGCGCAACCTGGCGCGGTTGCGCGCAGATGGCATCGCGGTGGTGGGTCCGAACGAGGGCGACATGGCCTGCGGCGAGTTCGGGCCGGGGCGAATGGCGGAACCGCTGGAAATTGCCGCCGCGATCAGTGCAGCACTTGGTGCCGGGCCGCTTGCCGGGCGGCATGTGCTGGTGACCTCGGGGCCGACGCATGAACCGATCGACCCGGTGCGCTACATCGCCAACCGCTCTTCGGGGGCGCAGGGGTCGGCGCTGGCCGCGGCACTGGCCGATCTCGGGGCGCGGGTGACCTTTGTCACCGGCCCCGCCTCGGTGCCGCCGCCTGCCGGAGTCGAGGTGGTGCGCGTCGAGACCGCGCGCGAGATGCTGGCGGCGGTCGAGGCGGCGTTACCCGCCGATGCGGCGATTTTTGCCGCCGCGGTGGCCGATTGGCGGGTGGCCAACGCTACCGGGCGCAAGATGAAAAAGGATGGCACCGGGCAGCCGCCGAAGCTGGACCTTGTCGAAAACCCCGATGTTCTCGCCCGCATCAGCCAGCTTGCCGAAGGTCGGCCCGCCCTGGTTGTGGGTTTTGCCGCAGAAACCGACAATGTGCTTGAACACGCTTCGGCCAAGCGCGCCCGCAAGGGCTGCGACTGGATCGTGGCCAATGACGTGAGCGCGGCGACCGGGATCATGGGTGGGGCCGAAAACGCGGTGACAGTGATCGACGCGGAAGGCAGCGAAAGCTGGCCGCGGATGAGCAAGACCGAGGTCGCGCGCCGCCTGGCTGCGCGTATCGCGGCAGCACTGGCAGGCTAGGTCACATACTCATAAAGGGGATTCACAAGGTTACGGAGATCTGATTCACTTTCCCGCAGCACGGGAGGTGTCGATGGCGCGCTTTGATCTGACGGATTTCGAGTGGGATGTGATCCAGCCTTTGCTGCCGACCAAGG
>NZ_JAUXPI010000011.1 GCF_030684035.1 Phaeovulum sp.
AGGAACGTCTGAAAAACCTGCCACTTTCCGCCTGATCTGATAGGCTTGGGCATCCCCACGAGGAGGCTTGCCGATGCTGAAACAACCCGCCTTTCCCGGCCTGCGCGATGCGATGAAGAAGAAGGTGACACGGCGCGAGCAGTTCCTGGCGGAGATGGATGCGGTGGTGCCGTGGGGTCGCCTTCTGGCTCTGATCGAGCCGTATTATCCGAAGGCCGGGCCGAAGGGGGGACGCCCACCGATGGCGCTGGAGACAATGCTGCGGGTCTATTTCCTGCAGAACTGGTATTGCTTAAGCGATCCGATGGCCGAGGAAACGCTGTATGACAGCGAGGCGATGCGCCGGTTCGCCGGGATCGAGCTGGGCGACGACCGGATCCCGGACGAGACCACGATCCTGAACTTCCGCCATTTTCTGGAGCGGCACGGGCTGACCGAAGCGATCTTCGCCGCGGTGAACGCGCATCTGGCCGACAAGGGGATCACCCTGCGCTCGGGCACCCTGGTCGATGCGACGATCATCGACGCACCGTCCTCGACGAAGAACAAGGCGGGGGCGCGCGACCCCGAGATGTCGTCGACAAAGAAGGGAAATGATTGGTATTTCGGGATGAAAGCCCACATCGGCGTGGATGCGGACAGCGGCACGGTTCACAGCATGGACACCTCGACCGCCAGGCTGCATGACAGCCAGGTCTGGGACGAACTGCTGCACGGCGAGGAAACCTCTGTCTGGGCCGACAAGGGCTATGTCAGCGCCGAGCATGAGGCTGCATTCCAGGGGCCGGGCAAGGTCTGGGGCGTCATGCGCAAGGCCCCGAAGGGTGGCGAGTTGCACCCGCTCGACGAGCGCATCAACCGGATCATCGCCATGGTGCGCGCCAGGGTCGAGCACCCGTTCCGGGTCATCAAGCGGCAGTTTGGCCACGTGAAGACGCGCTACCGCGGGCTGGCCAAGAACCGCGCCCAGCTCTTCACGCTGTTCGCGCTCGGCAACCTGTTCCTGGTCCGGCGAAAGCTTATGGCATGAGGACCAGTCTGCCCGAAAGCGGGCGCGCCGCCGCGGATGCGGCTCCGAAACCGCAAAATCGATGCCATTTGCCCGAAAAAGGTGCCCCAGCGACGCTCAGACGGCCATCTCGGCGAAGCCGAAGCCGTTAATCAGACGTTCCCATAGTGCTTTCGCGCGTTGGAGCATTGTCAACAATTTTGGCAGGGTTGTAGCCCCTCACCCATCCATCTTCAACGCAGAGATAAACGCGCTTTGCGGGATTTCCACCTTCCCGAACTGCCGCATCTTCTTCTTGCCCGCCTTCTGCTTGTCCAGCAACTTCCGCTTCCTTGTCGCATCCCCCCCATAGCATTTCGCGGTCACGTCTTTGCGCATGGCGCTCAAGGTCTCTCGCGCGATCACGCGCGACCCGATTGCCGCCTGGATCGGGATCTTGAACATGTGGCGGGGGATCAGCTCTTTCAGCTTTTCCACCATGGCGCGGCCACGCAGTTCGGCGCGGTCGCGGTGCACCATCATCGAGAGGGCATCGACCGGTTCATCATTCACCAGCACCGACATTTTCACGAGGAAATCCTCGCGGTAGCCGGTGATTGCGTAGTCAAAGCTGGCGTAGCCCTTGGAGACCGATTTGAGGCGGTCGTAGAAATCGAACACCACCTCGTTCAGCGGCAGGTCATAGACCACCATGGCGCGGGAGCCTGCGTAGGTGAGGTCGAGCTGGATGCCGCGGCGGTCCTGGCAAAGCTTCAGCACATCGCCGAGGTAATCATCGGGGACCATGATGGTGGCCTTGATCCGCGGTTCCTCGATGTGATCGACCAGTGTCAGGTCGGGCATGTCGGCGGGGTTGTGCAGCTCGCGCAGGCTGCCGTCGCGCATGTGCAGGTGATAGACCACCGAGGGGGCGGTGGTGATCAGGTCAAGGTCATATTCCCGCTCCAGCCTGTCGCGCACCACTTCGAGGTGGAGAAGGCCAAGAAAGCCGCAGCGAAAACCAAAGCCGAGCGCCGCCGAGGTTTCCATTTCCGAGGTGAAGGAGGCGTCGTTGAGGGTGAGCTTTTCGATCGCCTCGCGGAGTGCCTCGAAATCGGCGGCGTCAACCGGGAACAGGCCGCAGAATACCACCGGCTGGGCGGGTTTGAAGCCGGGGAGCGGCGTCGTGCAGGGGTGGCGTTCATGGGTGATGGTGTCGCCCACGCGGGTATCGCGGACCTGCTTGATCGAGGCGGTGAAAACGCCGATTTCGCCGGGGCCGAGTTCGGCGATCTCGACCATCTGCGGTTTCAGCACCGCAAGCCGGTCGATGCCGTAGGCAGCGCCTGTCTGCATCATCTTGATACGGTCGGTGCGGCGCATCACCCCATCCATGATCCGCACCATGACGACCACGCCAAGGTAGGCGTCATACCAGCTATCCACCAGCATTGCCTTCAACGGCGCGCTGCGGTCACCCTTTGGCGCGGGCAGGCGGGTGACGATGGCCTCCAGCACCTCGGGGATGCCGAGGCCGGATTTGGCGGAAATCAGGATGGCGTCGTGGGCATCAAGCCCGATCACATCCTCGATCTGCTGCTTGATGCGGTCGGGTTCGGCGGCGGGCAGGTCGATCTTGTTCAAGACCGGCACAATCTCGTGCCCGGCGTCGAGCGCGTGATAGACATTGGCCAGCGTCTGCGCCTCGACGCCCTGGCTGGCATCGACCACGAGGAGCGAGCCTTCGACGGCGCGCATGGAGCGCGAGACCTCATAGGCAAAGTCAACGTGGCCGGGGGTGTCGATCAGGTTGAGGATATAGGCGTGGCCATCGCGGGCCTTGTATTCCAGCCGCACCGTCTGCGCCTTGATGGTGATGCCGCGCTCGCGCTCGATATCCATGCTGTCAAGGATCTGCGCCTTCATGTCGCGGTCGGCCACGGTGCCGGTCGACTGGATCAGCCGGTCGGCAAGGGTGGATTTGCCGTGGTCGATATGGGCCACGATGGAGAAATTGCGGATGCGATTGAGCTGGGTCATGGCGGGCCGTATAGCCTGCCCTGCGGGGCCGGGAAAGGGGGGATCGGGGGGTGCAGAGGGCCGGGTCGGCGAAGGTCCGGTGGACCGATCCACGGACCGATTGCCTGAGAGGCGCAAGCCGGAAGGCAAGGGGTTATCCGTTAGCTCAGGTGGTTGTTATTCGGGGCGCGCCGGCCCCCGGCGGGCGCGCCCCGACTTGCCACGGGGCAAATCGGCCAAGAATACCCCACCCGAAAGCCTACCCCAGCCTTGCCAGCATCTCCGCCGCCGCCGCCGCCGGGGTTGCCTTTCCCTCGGCCACAGCATCGCCCAGAGTGGAGAGCGCCTTGCGGGTCGCGGGGTCGGTGGTGAGGCGGGCGAGCAGGCCCGCGCGCACTTCGGCCTCGAACCAGGCGCGGGCTTGTTCGGCGCGGCGGGCGGCGAAATGGCCGCTTTCGCGCCGCCAGGCGGCGAGCGTCTGCATTTCGTCCCAGGCCTCGGCCAGCCCCTCGGCAGCCAGCGCCGAAACCGGCAGCGCCTTGGGGAAGCCCGCGGGGTCATGCGGGCGGCGGCGCAGCAGGCGCAGCGCGCCCGCGTAATCGGCAAGGGTGCGCAGCGCGGCGGGTTTCAGATCGCCGTCAGCCTTGTTGACCAAGATCAGGTCGGCGATTTCCATGATGCCGCGCTTGACGCCCTGCAATTCGTCGCCCCCCGCAGGGGCCATCAGGAGCACGAAAATATCGGTCATGTCGGCCACCAGCGTTTCAGACTGGCCGACACCGACGGTTTCGATCAGCACCACATCGAACCCCGCGGCCTCGCAAAGCGCCACCGCCTCGCGCGAGCGGCGCGCCACGCCGCCCAGCTGCGCCTGACTGGGCGAGGGGCGGATGAAGGCAAGCGGATCGCGGCTGAGGTGCTCCATGCGCGTCTTGTCGCCGAGGATCGAGCCACCGGAGCGCGCCGACGAGGGGTCAACCGCGAGCACGGCAACCCGCAGGCCCTGCCCGGTGAGCATCAGCCCGAAAGCCTCGATGAAGGTCGATTTGCCGACGCCGGGGGTGCCGGAAAGCCCGATCCGGAGCGCCTGCCTGCCAGAACCCGCAAGCGTTTCCAGAAGCTTGACGGCATCGGCGCGGTGGTCGGCACGGTTGCTTTCAACCAGCGTTATGGCGCGCGCCAAAGCCCTGCGGTCGCCCGCCAGCACGGCTTTTGCAAGATCGGGTCGCTGCATCCTCGGCTCCTTGTCGCCGCCGGTGACAAAACCGTCATCATCCGTGAGGGTCTCAGGGGTTTCATGCCCGCATCGGGCCGTGTATGTCCAGTGGTTGAGCCGCTTTTGCGGGGCAATCAACGGGGCGTGACGGGTGAACTTGGGTAAACCGATATTCGGCCGCATTGTGGCGGCGGCATTGGCGGCGGTTCTGGTGCTTGGCCCGGCGGCGGCTCCGGCGGCCGACCAGACCGACCTGATCGTGTTCGATGTGGTGCTCAAGGGCCTGCGCGCCGGACGGCTGACCTTGACCGGCGCGGTAGAGGGCGGCAATTACCGCGCCAGCGGCACGCTGCAAAGTGCAGGCATCGTGCGGCTGGTGGCCAAGGTGCGCTATGATGCCGAAGCCTCGGGGCGGCTGCGCAATGGTCGCTATGTGCCAGCGCGCTACAGCGAGGTTGCCGATACCGGCAGGCGGGTATCGGAATCGGTGATGGAATATCGCGGCGGCGTGCCGCAGGTGAAAACCTACAACCCGCCGCGCCCGCCGCAGACCGGCGATGTGAAACCCGATACCCAGGGCGGCACGGTGGACCCGCTGACCGCGCTCTACGCGACTTTGCGCGATGTGCCCGCCGCCGAGGCCTGCACGCTTGATGTGCATCTTTTCGACGGCATGCGCCGCTCGCAGATCGCGCTTTCCAAGCCGGTGCCCGAGGCGGATGGCGTTGCCTGCACCGGCGAATACCGCCGCCTTGCCGGGTTCAGCGACAAGGAAATGGCCGAGAAGGTGAGCTTTGCCTTCCGGCTGATCTATGTGCCGGTGGGCGATGGCATGTTGCGGGTGAACCTGATCGAAACCGACACCATCTTTGGCCCCGGCTACCTGCGCCGCCGCTAGCCATTACCGCCTTCAGGCGACCAGCACCGGGGCAAAACCGCCGCCGGGGGTGCGGAAGTTGGTGGTCTGCCCCTGATAGAGCCGCGCCGCCGCAAGCAGCAATTGCCCGGCATAGGTGTAGAGCCGAACATCCATCTTGCGGGCAACCGGCGCGCCGTCGAGCGTGATCATCCGCTCGCCCGGTGCGGCGAAAGATTGCGCCACATAGCCGCCCTTGACGATCTCGGCCCAGGTGCCCCGGGTCAGCTTGTCGCCCCGGTAAACGGCTTTGCCGCCATGGCCAGCGGTCGGCTTGAAGAACAGATGTTTGCGCGCCGCCCATTGCGCATCCGCGCTTTGCGGCGTGACCGGGCGGGTTTCGGGGATGCCGTCGGCAAGTGCGGCCAGATGCTCCGGCACCAGCCCCCATTGCGCCAGGGTCGCGCCATCCGAAAGCAGTGTGAGGTTGCGCTTGTCGGCCAGCAAGGCGTGGTTGTGCGGGTTCGGCGTGACCACGACAGCCCCTGCCTCGTAAGCCTGCCGGATCGCTTCATGCCCCGGCTCCATCAGCGAAAAATCCACCAGCCGGTTATAGACAAGGTCGATCTCGCTGCCGCCGATGCGCAGCTTGCCTTCGGCGAAGCCAAGCTCGGACGGGTCGGCGATAACCGCATCAATGCCGCCGCGCCGCAACAGTTGCCGGGCAAGCACGAATTCCGGGTAGAGATACTGCTCGCCGGGGCGATCATCGACAATCGCGATGCGCCCGAGATCGCCGCTGCGGCCCTGCCGCCGCCATTCGCTTTGGAACATGGCGATGACCGCGGCCTCAAAACCGTCGCTCCGGCGCAGATCGAAGCCCGCTTCCATCTCGTCGCAGCAGGCCCGTTGCACCCGGGCAAGCAAGGCATTCAGAAACGCCCCGCCCGCGTTGGTGTTGACCTCGATCAGCTTCGGGCCTTCGCTGCCCAGATGAAAATCGTAGCCCATGAAGGCACCGATCGGGCCGTGATCGGGCAGCGCTAGTGCGGGTGCCCTGGCAAGTGCTGCGGCCTGGTAGCCAGGCAGCAGGCTTGCCGCCTCGATCGCCGCGACGATCCTGCTCATTGCGGCGATGTCTTCGACTGGCAAGAACACCGGGACGTTGGAAAAGAGATGTGGCCGGGTGCGCACATGGGCGTCGAAAAACCTGGCATCGCCGGTTTCCCGCTGCAACGCCGCATGGAGCGCCTCGCGGTCGAGCGTTATGCAAAAACAGTTCCGGTTGAGCAGATCCGATGCCGCGCGAAACTGCTGACCCGACTCTTGCGCCAAGATGTTGTCCATTGCAGGTTCCCAGTCGTTCATGCCCGGCATGCGCCGGACCGGTTTCAGGGGTAGTTAGTCATCCGGCTGCGAAAGTCCAGCATTTCGCCAGGCGGGGGGGGGGCGCGGCGCGGCCCCCTTTGCATCATGCGCCGCCGCGGGGCATAAGGCGGCATGTTCACGCCCGCCCTGCCGATTGATGCGATCCTGCCCGAGCTGGCGCGCGTGCTGGCCGAGGCGGGGCGCGTGGTGCTGGTGGCACCGCCCGGCGCGGGCAAGACCACGCGGGTGCCGCTGGCGCTGTTGCCCGTAGTGGCGGGCCGCATCGTCATGCTGGAGCCGCGCCGCCTTGCCGCGCGCGCCGCCGCCGAGCGGCTGGCCGAGACCCTGGGCGAGGCGGTCGGCCAGACCGTGGGCTACCGGATCAGGGGCGAGGCGCGGCTGGGCCCGGCGACCCGCATCGAGGTGGTGACCGAAGGCATCCTGACCCGGATGCTGCAATCGGACCCCGGGCTCAGCGGCATCGGCTGCGTGATCTTTGACGAGTTCCACGAACGCTCGCTGCATGCCGACCTCGGGCTGGCGCTGGCATGGGAGGCGCGGGCGGCGCTGCGCCCCGACCTCGCGCTGGTGGTGATGTCGGCCACGCTGGACGCGGCGCCGGTGGCAGCGCTGCTTGACGCGGCCCCGGTGCTGGTCAGCGAGGGCCGCGCGTTCCCGGTGGAGACCCGCTGGCTGGCGCGGCCCGTGGCGGCGGGAATGCGGCTGGAGGCGGCGGTGGCGGCAGAGGTCGTCGAAGCGCTGGGCGAAACCACTGGCGGGGTGCTGGTGTTCCTGCCCGGCGAGGCCGAGATTCGCCGCACCGCAGCCCTGCTTGCCCCGCGCCTGCCGCAAGGCGTGGCGATCCGCCCGCTTTACGGCGCGATGGAATTTGCCGCCCAGCGCGCCGCCATCGCCCCGGCAGCTTCGGGGCGCAAGGTGGTGCTGGCCACCGCCATCGCGGAAACCTCGCTGACCATCGAGGATGTGCGGGTGGTGATCGATGCGGGCCGCGCCCGCCGCGCCCGCTTTGACCCCGGTTCGGGGATGACCCGGCTGGTCACCGAGCGGGTCAGCCGCGCCGAGGCGACGCAGCGGCAGGGCCGCGCCGGGCGGCTGGCCCCGGGCCTCTGCTACCGGCTCTGGTCGCGTGGCGAGGAGGGCGCGCTTGCCGCCTTTGCCCCGGCAGAAATCGAAACCGCCGACCTTGCCGGGCTGGCGCTGGAACTGGCGGCCTGGGGGTCGGAGCCGGGCGATCTGGCCTTTCTCACCCCGCCCCCGGCCCCGGCTCTGGCCGAGGCGCGGGCGCTTCTGGCGGGGCTGGGCGCGCTCGATGGCGCGGGGCGGATCACGCCGCATGGGCGCGCGCTGGCAGCGCTGCCGCTGCACCCGCGGTTGGCGCATATGCTGGTACTGGCGGGACCGGCTTCCTCCCCGCTTGCCGCGCTGATGGCAGAGCGTGACCCGCTCGGGCCGGGGGCCGGTGCCGAGCTTGCGCTGCGCCTTGCCGCTACCGAAAACCCGGCCCGGTTCGAGGCCGAACACCCCGAACGGGTCAAGCGCGGCGTGGTCGAACGTGCCCGCAGCGAGGCAAAGCGTCTGGCGCGGCTGGTTACCCCGCCGCGCCTGGCGCTGACGCTGGCCGAGATGGCGGCGCTTGCCTACCCCGACCGCATCGGCCTGCGCCGCGAGGGCGCGGCACCGCGCTATGTGCTTTCGGGCGGCAAGGGCGCGGTCTTCGATGCCGCCGAGCCGCTGGCCCGTGCCCGGCTGATCGTGGCCACCGCGCTTGACGGCGACCCGCGCGAGGCGCGGATAAGGCAGGCGGTGGAGCTGCCCGAAGCCAGCCTGCGCCAGCTTTTCGCCGCCCGGATCGAGCGCGTCGATCTGTGCGAATGGTCGCGCCGCGAGGGCCGGGTGGTGGCGCGCAGGCAAGAGCGGCTCGGCGCGCTGGTGCTGAACGAAACCCCCTGGCCAGACCCGCCCGCCGGGGCGATTGCCAGCGCGGCGCTGGCGGGGCTGCGGCAGATCGGACTCAGCTTCTCCGAGCCCGCGCGCCGCCTGCGCGCCCGCATCGCGCTTTTGCGCCGCGAGGGGGCGGACATGCCCGATGTCTCGGACACGGCGCTGCTGGCCACGGCGGACGACTGGCTTGGCCCCTGGCTGGGCAGCCGCCGCAGCGAGGCGGACTTGCGCGCGCTCGATCTGACCGAGCCGCTGCGCGCCCTGCTCGGCCCGGCCCGGTGCCAGACGCTTGACCGGCTCGCACCGTCGCATTTCACCACGCCGCTCGGCCGGGCGGTGCCGATCGATTACGAGGGCGAGGCCCCGGCAATCGCGCTGCGGCTGCAAGAGCTTTTCGGCCAGCGCGACCACCCGACCGTCGGCCCGCGCCGCCTGCCGCTCCGGCTCACGCTGCTGTCGCCCGGCGGCAAGCCGGTGCAGTTGACGCAGGACCTGCCCGGATTCTGGGCTTCGAGTTATGCCGATGTGCGCCGCGACATGCGCGGCCGCTACCCGCGCCACCCCTGGCCGGAAAACCCGCTTGATGCCGCCCCGACGCTGCGCGCCAAGCCGCGCGGCAACTGACGCCTGCTTCAGGGCAAATATCCTCCGGGGGGTTGCGGGGGGCGGAAAGCCCCCCGGCCTTGCCGCCCTCAGCCGACGCGCGGCAATTGTGGTGGCGCATGCAGCGGCACCCTGTCGCTGCCGTCGGCGCGCAGGCAGCCGAGCCGCGCGAACGGATGTTCCAGCACCGCCTTTGCGGCGTTCACCGCGTCGCTGGCGTTCAGCCCGTCGTCGATGCGCTCGTCAAAGCTCAGCCGCAGATGCAGCACCTGGCGCACCACCACCGCGCCATTTTCCACCATCGGCATCGGCGCGATCTTGCCGGCCACCACGAACACCGGGCAATTGCCCCATTCGTAGAGGTGATGATAGCCGGGGCGCATGTCGATGCTGCCCAGATTGGCGAGGAAGGCGCTGCAATAAAGCGGGTCGCGGTCGATGAAGGATGCCGGCAGAAGGTTGTGCGCATCAAGCCATTTCAGCACCGCCACGGTCAGCGCCAGAAGCGGGCGCGGCAGCGCCAGCGTCAGCCGCAGCTCGCTGTCGGTATAGGTACGCCGCCCCGAACGCTCGACCGCAATCAGCCGCTGCACGGCGTGGTGCAGATCGTCGAACACCCAGCCATCATCGACGGTGAGGTGCACCCCTGAAACCTCTGCCCCACGGTCTTTCTTGCGGCGCAGCGCCGAAAACGAAAGCTTGCGCGCGTGGCGCTGATAGAGCCTGCGCCCGACCAGAAAGCGGTTGAGCCTGGGCACCTCGTCAAGCGCCACGGCGATTGCCGCGAGCAGGCAATCGGTGACATCGACATCCTTGCCAAGTTCGCGCGAGGCCTCGATATAGGCAAGTAACTGCTCGGCCTGAACATATTCATCGTAATAGGTGATGGCGCTGTTCGGCTTGGGCGCAAGATAGGGCAGCATCTGCCGGTAGGGGTGGGTTTTCACCAACGTGCCATCGCTGCGCGTGGTTTTGCGTTCCGCCAGCACCCAAAGCAGCGAAACCGCCGCCAGTAACCACCCCAGCATTCAATCCCCCAGCGGCGCGACCCATGGCGCGCCCTGCCCGGCCGCACCTGCACCGCCACTTTCACCGCATCGCCGGCGGTGGTGCAAGCAGGTTCGGTGCCGCCGACCGGTGTGCTGCCCCTTGCACCCCCCCCGCCCTTCCTTTATGTCTTTGCAACCTCGAAGGGCTGGCGGGTTGGCGGAGAGGTTACGCAGCGGATTGCAAATCCGTGAAGACCGGTTCGATTCCGGTACCCGCCTCCAAACATTTCAAAGACTTGGGCGCACCCCTATTATTAGTTACGGTCGCGGTTTCACTTTGGTTTCACTTTGGCGTTTTTTCTTTGTTCCGCTTCGGAGGCGACTCTGCAAATTGCGCAGTTTGCGCAGGCGGCGCTGGCAACGGCCGACGCGCTTCTGACGGTCGGCTCAGAGCCGTTGCTGGCGAGGTCAACGAAGGTTAGTGGCGCGGCACAGAGACTGCGCAAATTGCGCAGTATCGGCACCCCGAACGGGTTGCCGGGACGTCATTTTCTGATGGTGCACCTTCGACCCTTGGCCGGAAGAATCTCCAGGCCGCCCGGTTCATTATCGGCATTTGGTCCGCCGCGACTTGCTTGCCCGACAGCTTTGGCGCCGCCTCGCGGTGGGTGTGGGGTAAGGGAGCACAAAGCGGGTGCTTTCTATTTGGTGGCCGCTCGCCCGTGGTCCAGTCCGAGGGGGGCGCTCCGATGCGTGCTTTTCGACGCTTTTGCAATTAGGTCGATTTTCGACAGTGCGGCAATTCTTGAGCCGACTTTCGACACTGATGAAGGTTTTTCGACAGATGGATGTTCCGCTACAGACGCCGGCGTTATTCCAAGATGAGCCGTTACCGGAAGGTGCAGAGCTTGTGGGCCGGGCCGCTTTGGTCGCTTTCCTCGGGGTAAGCTCGGGCGCAAGCGTCGGGATGGTGAATTCGCCAAGCTTACCGATGACGAGGTTGAATTGGCAGAGGGCATTGTCAAGGAAGCGTTCGACGGCTCCGTTAGTTGAGAGCGTGACGCTCGATGGCCGGAATAGGGCCGCGAACGGCGCCCCTACCCTATCTCGCGCTTGGCTTGCGCGGACACGGCCCTTGCGCGCTGGCGCTGGGCGCCGGCGTATTTCACCACCATCGCCCGGCTCTTGTGGCCGGTGATCGCTTGCAGCTCTTCATCGGTGGCACCCGCCGCCGCGAGATGTGATGCCGCCGTGTAGCGCCAGCCGTGGATGGTGTAGGCGACCGCGCCGATTTTGCGGCGCACCACCATGATCGGTTGCGCGGCACCCTGGTAGTTCAGGGCCTTGCCGTGCGGCCCGGTGGCAATCGTCGCGCCAACGCGTGGCAGCGCTTCAAGGTAGGCCCGAAGGCGTGGCGTGAAGGGTAGCCAGAGCCGGGTTCCGGTCTTGCCCTGTTTCACCGTGATGCCGTCGTCCTCGATATGGTCCCAGCACATTCGCAGCACGTCGCCAATGCGTTGACCGGTGCCGATTGCCAGCTCAAAGACCGTGCGCGGCACGCTGCCGAACGGGGCGGCTTCGGTAAAGGCGTCGATCATGGCATCTGGCCAGGGCCGGTGCATGCTGTCGGATTTGCTCTTGAGCAGCCGGATGCCCTTGGCGGGGTTATGGGTGATCCAGCCGAGGTCGATCGCCTGTTCAAAGAGCACCGACAGCACCTGGACGATGTAATTGGCAAAGCGCATCCGTGCGGCATTTTCGGCCTGCGCGCGGATCACGTGGCGGCGTTCCATGTTTTCGGGGCGCAGATCGCCGAATGTATCCTCGGCCCAGACCAGAACCTTGTCGTAGTCAACCTTGCTGCGGAACGCGAGGCGCTGCCATCGCGGGCTGCGGCGATATTCAAGGATCAGGAGCTTGAAGGTCCGCTCGCTGCCCTTGGGCTTATGCCCGCCCCGCTTTGCCAGCACGTATTGTTGCAGAAAATCCGGGGCGTCCGGCGCGGGCAGCGGGGTGCGCCGGTCGTCGCGTTCGTAGTACCAGTAGATCTTGCTGCGCCCTGCCCTTTTGCGCAGAAACGGCAAATCACTGTGGTTCACGCTTGGCCTCCGAAAGGTCGCGGGCGCGCTGGGCGGCGAAAACGCCTGCACCGGCGCCGGATTGGAAATTGGGGGGCCAGACGCGCATCATCGCTTGCCAAAGCTCGTCAGCTCAAATTCGTCGACCGGCACACTGCCCTGCAGAAACAGCTCGATCTCTCCATCGGGTCGCAGGATCGCGCGGTGAACTGTCTGGCCGGCCTCCTCGGCGGCGCGGATCGCCTTGCGGAGCTGTTCTGATTTTGGTGCACTCATGTGGTTCTCCTCGAGTCAGTTCAGGCGTGGAATGCCGGTCCAAGTCCAGTCGTTTTTTTGCGGCTCTTTTCTATTTTGTTTCAAGGCTTTGCCGACGCGGAACCCGATATGTGCAAAGCCCGCGGCACCGGTCATGATGCCCTGCGAAAGATGACCGCTAGCACCCGCGCACCGGCGGGCACCGTGCTGGGCCAGGTCGAAAGCACGACAACCCGGTGCAACTGCGCGGCGGTGGTTTCAGCGCTGATCATGGTTTGAAGCGTCGTGGTGGTGCCGCAGCGCAGCCGCACCTTGACCTCGACGGGGATGCCGCCGCCGGTGATGAGGCCCGGCGGCACCGGTCTTTCGACGCCATTTCCGCTTTCGTGCGCATGGGGGAGTTGCCCTGAGGCGGCCCCGAGCCAGCTTCGGACGAGTTCAGCCCGACTGGGCCCACGGGCATAGGCGCCGAGCACCGAGACCTCGAACATGTGGCTGGCGGTGCCGGGCGGGATCAGGGTGCCGCCGTGGCGCAGGCATGCCGAGGCCAGCGCCTGGAAGCGATCGGCCTCAGGCAAGCTCTTGACCGTGTGGATCAGGTGCCGCAGCGGGTGATGGACAAGGCTCTCGTGCATGGTGCTGTGCTCGTGCTGCTTCGCATTTCGTTGAGCGCAGGCATACTACGCATATTGCGAAGTATCAAGATACTTATTACGCATTTTGCATAGCTACAGCTTGTCATAGGGTCAAAGCGCCAAGCTGTGATATGAAAACGAAACAGGAACACACGGTGCTGCCATGGATGATTCGGAGGAACGGTTGAAATTGCTCAAGGAAGCCCGGAAATTATCCGGGTTGCCCTTGGATTTCTGGGTCGATCTGACAGAGGGGCTGCCCTATAGTTCCTTGGTGATCCTGTGCGGCAAATCGTCGATCTTGCCGAAATACATGAACTCCAAGGTCAATTCGTAGGTTTTGCGCAGTTTTTTTGCGGCTTCCAGCGATAGCGGGCGCTTGCCGTTCTCGAACGGGCCATAGGTTTGCTCGGTCAGGCCGGCATGTTCAGCGAACTGGCGCTTGTTAAGCCCCAGAATCTCGCGGACCCGGCGCAGGCGGGTGCCGACAGCTTCGGGTTGATCTTCCATCTCTTCCAGCATGGCGGCATCCTAGCTATTCATTTTGCGTAGCGCACTCTGCATCTCGCGTATTGCGCACTCTACGCAATCTGCGTAGTATTTTGCGCATGGACACCGTATCTGAATTCATCGATGCCATCGGAAGGCAAGGCTTTGCCGAGCAGACCGGCTTTGCCCAGCAGTCAATCTCGCGGGCGATCTCGCAAAACGTGATGCCTGCGCGCTGGTATCAGGCGGTGCGCGGGGTCTGCCTGTTGCGCGACATCACCGTGCCCGACCATCTGTTTCGCTGGGCGGATCGATGCGGTCTTGCCCAGCGCCGGGCAGAGACTGCGCCATGAGCCATTTTGCCACCAACTGGGCAATCCGGCAGCGCGGGCTGAAGCCCACCACCAAGATCGTGCTCTGGCATCTCAGCGACCGGCACAACCCCGACTTCGGCTGCTTTCCCGCCCAGGACAGGCTGGCGCACGATTGCGAGATCAGCCGCGCCGCGCTGAATTCGCACCTGACGCTGCTGGAAGCGCGCGGCCTGCTGCGGCGCGAGCGGCGGATCGACCCCGGCACCAGACGGCAGATGTCGACCCGCTACATTCTGGCGTTCGAGGACGACTTCGGGCTGGGGCAGGAAGGTGCTGCGGGCGCTGGTCCGTGTCCAGATTCCGGACACGGACCAGATGGCGAGGAAATTCACGATTCCAGCGCGTTAGATCGGGTTGGGGGCGAAAAACCGTGTCCAGAATCCAGACACGGACCCGTGTCGGGTTTTTTGGCCGGGCCGTGTCCAGAAAATTGCCAATCCCGTGTCCAGAATCTGGACACTAACCTTGTAAGGGAACCTTTAAGAGAACCAGTAAAGGAGGAGGAAGGCGCGCAGGCGCGCGATGCGGTTTCCGAGGAATTCTTCGGGGCGTTGCTGAACGTGCTGGGCTTTGCCCCCCGCCAGGAGCTGCCAGCTTGGTGGCAAGGTTGGCCGCCAAAGGAGCATGTCAGGCGCTGGCGCGACGAGTTGGGCCTGAGCGAGGATCGGATCATTGAAGCGGCAGAGGTCAGCCGCAATGCCCACCCCAAGCCGCCAGATGGCCCCAAGGCGCTCGACCGGGTGATGGAACGTGCCGCCCAGTTCGACGCGCTGGCGGCGGCACAATCCAGTGG
Source organism: Phaeovulum sp. (assembly GCF_030684035.1). Classification (GTDB taxonomy): domain Bacteria; phylum Pseudomonadota; class Alphaproteobacteria; order Rhodobacterales; family Rhodobacteraceae; genus UBA6213. Next base: position 14,626 of record NZ_JAUXPI010000011.1, read on the forward strand.
TCAGAAACCCAGGCGGGTGCGCAAGCGCGATGATGCCCCACGGCCCGGCCCCGATGAACTGGCCGCCTTCTTCGCCGACCTCGTGAACTCCGACCGGTTCCTACCCGCCAACACGATCAGCAATGCCATGCGCGACGCGATGCTGGCGCGGGGTCTGGTCACCCCCGAACGCCTGCGGATGCGAGGGGTGCGGTGAATGGCGTGGTGTCACGTCCCCGGCACGGGCTTTCCCTCTGCGCAGGCGGCGGAGGATTGGATCTGGGCGTCATGCTCGCCGAGCCCGGCTACCACACCCGCGCCTTTGTGGAATGGGAGGACTGGCCGCGTGCCGTTCTCATTGCGGCCCAGCACGCCGAGTATTTCGCTGCGGCGCCTATCTGGGACGATCTGCGCAGTTTCGATGCCCGGCCCTTCCGCGGCACCTTCGACACGGTGCTGGCCGGGTATCCCTGTCAACCCTTCAGCGGTGCCGGAAAGCGCGGCGGCGCCGCTGATCCCCGCCACCTCTGGCCCGAGGTCGCCCGCGTCATCGGGGAATGTTCCCCCGAGTGGGTCTTTCTCGAAAACGTCGCCGGTCATGTCACCCTCGGCCTTGAATCCGTCCTGCGAGAGCTTTGGGGCATGGGTTACACGCCTGCGGCGGGCCTGTTCAGCGCGGCAGAGGTCAGTGCGCCGCACCAGCGGCTGCGCATCTTCATCCTGGCCCACACCGATGAGTCTGCATCCGGGCACGGACCGCTACAACCCAGCTGGCAACAGCGATTTCACCCGCAAGGCGGAAGCGCTGGCGCTGGGCATCAGCAACTGGTCGACGCCGAAGGCGACGGATGGCGCGAAGGGTGGGCCGGGCCAGAGTTATGGCTCGGGAGGAACCCCACCCCTGCCCGCGCAGGCGGCGCAATGGCCAAGCCCGCAAGCGCGGGATTTCCGCTCAGGCGACACGCCGGGATGCAAGCGGCAGCTGCGCAAACGAGCGCAGGGCTGGTCGCAGAACCTGAACGATACGGTGGCGCAATGGCCGACCCCGGCCGCGCAGAACTGGAAGGGCAGCTCCGAGGCGAGCATTACCCGGGCCGACGGCAAGAGCCGGATGGATATCCTGCACTACCGGGCGGAACAGGGCTTCACCCACCCGGACCCGGCGACCTCGCCGCATGGGCTGCGACCCTCGCATCACGCCCCGATCTCGCGCCCGCTGTGGGCTTCGATGATTGCCTCGCATGGGCGCGTCGTCTCGCGGCGGATCCTGAAGGGCCGCTCAAAGCGGCGGCTGAACCCGCTCTTCGTCGGATGGCTGATGGGCTGGCCCATCGGGCACGCGCTCTGCGCCTGCTCGGCAACGGAGTTCACCCTCTGGCAGCGGCACATGCGTGGCGCGCTCTCGCAGCTGCCCATGGCCTCGGGCCCGTGGATCTGGCGATCGACGGACCAGGCCCAGCGCCCGGCGCAGATGTCCCTGTTTGAGGGATTTCAGCCATGAGTTTCCACAGTCGGATCGGCCGCACGGGCGGGACAAAGGTCAAACGTGCGCTGGGCGTGCAGGCGGCGCTGGAATGGGCATTCCGGGTGGAAAAGGCGCAGTTGGAGCTGGAGCTGCCGAAGGACGTGACTGAGGAAGGTTTCGGCTTTGGCCTCGAATACGTCCTGCTGCAACGCGCCGAGCTCGGCTGCAAGATCGACGGCGGCCAGCACAAGATGGGCAGCTACACCCACCCGGATGCCGAAGTCATTGCCGCCACCGTCGCCGGGCTGCCCGATAGCCTCGGCGGCAAGCGTATGGCGATCCGCGTGGCAGAGCTGGCGCGGGCTGGCCTGACACCGGACTGGATGCCGGGTGCCGTGCCGCGCTGCGTGCCGGTTGAGACCAGGAGCAACCAGCATGGCGAACGGGCCGCCACCATCGTGGTCGGCATCGAGCGCGTCTTGCATCGCGGGCGCTGGCGAACCGTCGAGGTCTTGGCCTGCCCCGTCGCCTGGAGGCCACACCCGAAGCAAATCGCCTCCGCGCGGCGCGGCTACGGCGATTGGTGGCGGGCGCTGGGCTGGGTACGGGAGGGGTTGATCGCGGGTGGCATGCTGCGCGAGGTCGAGGTGACGGCGGCGATGCCGAAGGCGCGGCCGTGGCTGGCACGCGGGGGTTCTGGAATTCACGCGCAGGGCAGTTGATCAGATTGAAAGGTGGGGCCGCATTCCGCGAGCTCGGGGCGCTGACCAACAGGTGACCAGCGGCGATGAACGAGATGGTCGTGTACGAACCGATGGATTTCGCCGCCCTCAACCAGCTTGCGCGGGCGGCGGCATCGCGTGCGGCGGACATCGTAGACACGCCGCGCCGCTTGCGGGCAACAGGTGCCGTCGTCCCGCCGACCCCGCGCCAATTCGCGGCAGATCGTGCTCGCCGGGCGGGTCAGAAGCTCCCCGATCGCCCGCTGGCTGCTGCCCCGACTGTGCTCGGCGAATATCACGCCACGTTCCTCGCTGCTGAGGTGCTTGCTTCGTCTGTCCATCGCAACATCCTACGCCCACAGGGCGCTGGGTGTTGCACTTGAAACTTGAGCCTAAGCTGGCGCCTTGTCCGCCATCATTTTCTGAGTGCTGTCGGGATCAAGTAACTTGGTCACAGTAGGTATCTGCCCTACCAGCTGTAGCCCACGGTAATCGATCCGCCGAAATCACGGGAATTTCTGGTAATTTCCGCATTGACCGCGCCGTCGACATAGAAACCGTTGGACGCCACCATCCCCGCGCTCGCAGCCAAGATCAGAGCGTCTCTTTCACGGGTCGCACCGGATGCCGGGAAGATCACACCCGGAACGCTCAGGAACGACCTGGTACCCGGTTCATTCGAAGCAAACTCGTGCGCCCAAGCCGCGCGCAGCCCGAATGTGGTATTTCCGCTTCCGACTTGGTCGGTGGGCCATTGCATATCCACTCCCAGTTCGGTGCGAAGCGAGGTTGTGGTGTGTTCATCATACTGGAGAGCGAAACTTGAGGTACCCGATGCCGCAGTCTCTGAATATGCCTTCGTGGTATAGGATTGCGCGCGTACGCCTGCAAACGGCGTAAACACGCCCATGTGATAGCCGGCTTCTATATGCGCCGCGACGGTGTCGGCCGTTGTCGCACCAATCAACCGGTCCGTTCCAGCAATCGTGACAGTCCGATCGGTCGTAATGTCGCTCCGCCCAAAGGCAAGGACGCCTTCAAGATAGGCACGGTCAGATGATGTCCGACCACGAAGAGCCGCAAATACTGTATCGCTGGTGCCAGATCCAAAACCATTATTCAACGTAAAGTCCGCGTTATTTCGGGAAAGTGCGATGCCAAAATCTTTGCCGGCACTTGGCGAGAAGTTCAAACCGAATGCAATGCCGCTGTTCTTTGAGGCCCGGTCGTGTGAGCCGACGCTTGCATCTCCATCGGTCGCATTGCGAGAGCCGTACGCCGACGCCCAAGCATTCCAGAGGCTTGGCTGTTCGGCCAGCATCGCAGGATAGGCAATTGCCTGCTCGGCTGGGTTCGGTGCTTCAGATCCATACTTGCCGGTGTAGGCTCCATCGATCTTTTCCCGCACCAAGCCGATCGGAACACCTTGGTCGCGCGGGGCAATAACCTGACCGCGTGGCTTTTGGCCAGAGCCTGCCACGGCGTCAAGAAAGGCGTTCATCGAGTCTATGCCCGTCGGAGCAACACCGGTCGAGACTTCACCAGACATCTGCCCAAGGCTCAGGGCCAGTTCTTCGGGGGTTTGGGTGGCGGCCAGAATGGCTATCCCGATAGGAAGCACGCCGCCATTCGCCACATAATTCGATAACGCCTCGGAAACCGAGCGTTCGTTCTCAGTCAATAGCGAATTGTCGACGGCCGTATCAAACCCATTTGCCGCCAGCGTGCAAATCTGGATTGTATTGCTGTCAAGTGTCACTGACCCGTTACGCGCAAAAGCGGAGCCACAGGTAATAGAGGAGGAGGTATTTAGCGTAATGCTGGTTAGCGCCACGATCTGGCCCTCCAGCTTGGATGAAGTATCCAGCGTTGCGGAGCTACCGACCCGGTAGAACACATTCCCAGCTTGTGCCCCATTCGCGAGTACCACTGAAGAATCACTTCCAGCGATAAGGGTACTTCCAATGTTGAAGATGAAAATCGCATTCGGATCGCCGCCGGCATCCAGCGTCAATGTCTGATTTGTCGCGAGACCTGCGGATGAGTCAAAGTTGTAGACACCACCAGTCAGGGTCATGCCGCCAAGATCCTGACCTGTCAGGTCAACTGACGCCGGGCGCCCTGCCAGGACCGTGTAAAGCGTAGTCAGTTCGCTCTGGATGCGCCCCGCAACGGCATCCCCAAGGTACGCTGCTCCGCCTGCCTGCGTAACACTGCCGCTTCCAGTGTAGGATGTTCCCGGGCTGATCGCTATATTTCCGTTGATAGTTGTCGGCCCGGTGTTCGTCAGTGTCTGGCCGGCAATCACGGCGAAGCTTTGCAAGTCCTGTGCGTTTACCGCACTAACCTGGGCTATGCTAAAGGGGACTGCAACAAGCGCCGAACCGACAAGAGTTTGGATTGAAATCGACATTATACTCATTTCAAATTTGAGGCAGTATTCCATTTTCCTGCAGGACTACTTGCCGAAATTTCACAAGTATTTGCACCACTCTGAACTCTTTGCGTTCTGCTGATTCAGCGTGGTTCATCTACTCTATTGCTTTTGCCTATTCCCCTAGGCACCGGGATAGAGGCCTTTCGTCGTCAGCCTAAAACGTAGGCTGTGTCGTGCGGCGATGGCGAACGGGTGGGGAGGCGGGATGCTGCACGCCCGACCCCCGACCTCTCAGTCGGTGAGCGCTTGGAAAACCCGGATCAATTGTAGGATTCGGTAGCTTTCTGGATCGATCACCACAATCCGATCATCGACGACCGCGTAACGCTGGCCGTAGGGCAGTCGCGGCAGGGAATAGCGCCAATAGTCATCCAAAAAAATCAGGGCATCCCGACCGACCACGTCGCCGGTTCGATCTCGGTACAGCCATTGATCGGCCGGCACTCCTTTGCCCACCTGACCCGGAGGCACGCAGGGCGGGTTCTTCTTTGCTAGGCCTGGCGGGCACCCATTTGTCTCGGCATACGCAGCGGCGGCATGCATAGACGGCACGAAGGCCGCCAAGGCGACCGCAAGAAGTCTAGGAACTATTTTCATCGGCATTTTCCTGGCGAGGCTCCGACTGTACAACGCGCACCTGCCTGATTGGTTCCCATAAGCGCATTATCATCCAGCTACGCGACCCGGCAGATTGGGAGGCGCTGGCTTCGGCCGAGGCCAAATTCAACCCGCGCATTCGCGCCGGTATAGGTGATCTGGCAAAGGTGCCACCTGCGCGGCGCGTTTCCGGGCCGTGGGTATCGTCTGGCCAAGCGTCCGCTTTGCGGGCGGCATGTGCATCGGCGCCTTCTGGCCCGATGTGGTGCCGATCCCGGCGCGGGGCGCGCATTTCTCCTATCACTGGAACGGCGAGGCGGTGGACTACGTCAAGACGCTCGATACCGGCGAAATCATGCGCGTAACCTGAAGGCGCGGGGCCGTTCCCGGCAGGCTAGGCCGCCGCGGCTCGGCGGTCACAACCGCGGTTCAGAACCCCATTGACAACCCTGCCCCTCTTGACTCATACCTTGACCATCGAAGATTTGCGCCCGGAGGTCACCCTCCGGGCGTTTTGCGTTACCCCCCCTGGCATGGTTCCTCCCCGGCCCCATTCGCATGCGGGGGGGCGCAGCGCGGCATTTCGCTAGCGACAGGGCGAAAATAAAGGAAGCCACCCCGAAGCCACCAAGCTAGAAGTGATTGCCTAATATCAACGTCAAAACAGATGCTTGGCGGATGCGCTTGGGCGATCTGGCGTGCAAAGTGGATTCTGCCGCAGGAATCCACTGGATCCGGCGGCTATTAGCCCGCTGCCATTTAGCGCACCCGATTTTTCTTGCGAGAAGAGCGTGAGTGTGTATGCCCTTACAACGATAAGTTGAAGTTGAAGGCACACGCTGAATGGCTTTTCTTGGCGACCTGGGTTTCCCGGATCGGTGGAGCAAGTAGGGGTTCTGGAGCGGGAAGAAGCGGCGCGCGTCTGGGCGCAGTGGGCAGCGTCTTCGGAGGTCTCAATGTTTCGCATGATCATCGAAAACGCTCCTGTCGGCGTCCTTGTGGTGGACGAACACGGGACTGTGGTGTTTTGCAACAAAAGCGCTGAGGCGATTTTTCTGAGCTCGGGCGGCAAACTGGCTGGCGCAAAGATTTCCTCGATTTTGCCCGGCACCCTTGTTGTTGGCGGAGATCTTTTACTACGCATTTTTCATCCGGATGCCGGTCGCGATAGCATTGCGCTGCATTCGATACAGGGCGGCGTCAACAAATACGAAATTCGACAGAGTGCCTTCGTTAATGATGACTGGCGATGGCTCAATATCGTGATGTTCAACGACGCTACGAGTTGGGTCGATGCAGAGAACGCATTGAAGGCACAGGAAAAACGCTGGAACCTGGCCTTGCAGGGGAGCCAGATCGGCGTCTTTGAATCTGACCTGCGCAAGGGCACCGGGATCGCGTCCGACACGTGGTAAGAACTGGTCGGGATATCCAATTCCGGCGGGCTCGACTCGGATGAAGAATGGCGCAAGCGGGTTCATCCTGACGACTTGGAAAGGGTCGTTGCCGCCGACGCTGAATGCATCGACGGCAAGATCGAAAAGTCTGAAGCAAAGTATCGAATGCTGGGACGCGACGGCGACTGGCGCTGGATGCGCTCGGTTCTGAGGGCGACCGAGCGCGACAGCACGGGTAAAGCGGTCCGACTGCTCGGCACGATGACCGATATCACGCTTCTGGAGAACGCAGTGGATTTGGCGCAAGCCAAAGAGGCCGAGCTTGCGTCGCTCATTGTCAATGCACCTGTTGCGATGGCGGTGTTGGCGCTGTCCGGAAAGTTCCTGTTGTTGAACGCTGCCTGTTACAGGCTGCTGGGGTATCCTGAAGGCACGCTACGCGATCGAAGCCTGTGGAGATTGGCCAACATCGAGATGATGGCGGAACTCCGCACCGAGGTTGAGGGGCTCATCGATGGAAAGGTCAGCACTTTTACTGCCGAGAAGCAATATGAACGACCCGACGGTTCCAAAGTGGATTTTGTTGTCCGGATGTCGAAGATCCGTGGAAATACGTCAGAGCAGACCCGGATCGTCGCGCAGATGATCGACATCACAGAGAAAAATCGGCTTGCCAAACTCAAGGATGATTTCCTGGCGACCATAAGCCATGAGATGCGAACGCCGCTTACGGTGGTGCATGGTGCGCTTAGCTTGCTGCAGGGCCTGGGCGAGCTTCCCGGCCAATCGGAAAAGCTGCTCGGCCTCGCCCGCCGGAACAGCGACAGGCTTTTGCATCTCGTCAACGACCTTCTCGATTTTCAAAAGCTCAACTCCGGCCAGCTCTCGCTGCAGTTGGAGGTGGTCAACGTTGTTGACCTCGTGAAACAATCCGTCGAGGAAATCGAACCCCTCGTGTCGAAGTTCGGCGTCAACATCACCTTTGATGCCGTCCGAAAACACCTTTGGGTGCGCGCCGATCCCTTGCGCGCGAAACAGGTCATTACAAACCTGCTTTCGAACGCGGCGAAGTTCGCGCCGCCCGATGGCAGCATCGAGGTTGGATTGGATGAGACCTGCACCGTCTCGGTCACCGACCACGGCCGGGGCATTTCGGACGAGTTTCGCGACCGGATTTTTCTGCCGTTTTCGCAGCAAGCCGAGCATTCGACGCGCGCCCGCGAGGGCTCGGGCCTTGGGCTGGCAATTTCCAAGGGCCTCGTAGAACGAATGGGTGGGCAGATCGGCTTCGAGTCAGCGCCGAATGTCAGAACCACGTTCTGGGTGCGTTTTCCAATGGCGGCGGAAGACGAGCGGCGTTCGGCCTGAAATGAATTTCATCGGTTGCGCTGAACTGGTCGCCGAGCGTGCGTTTGATTTAAGCCGCGCTGTCTGGCGATGATGGTTCGGTAAACCGCACGTCTGGCTGCAGGCACTCGGCCACAATCCGCGCCTGCGCCTGCTCCGGCCAAAGCCTTCGCCGAGGCTCTGCAACCTCGCGCCGCGCGGCATACCCACCGCCACCATCCGCCATGCCAGCCTCGATCTGCTACCGCAGACCTTCTGGCTGATCGCGCGGCACACAGAAACCTGCCAAATCAACGGACCCGAAATGGACCTGACCTTCGCGCCCGATAAGGTGGCGCACTGGCCGCTTGAGCGGCTGCGCCCCTATGCGCGCAATGCCAAGCAGCACGGCACCGAACAGGTTGCCAGAATCGCCGCCAGCATGATCGAGTTTGGCTGGACGGTGCCGTGCCTCGTGGCCGAGGATGGCGAGCTGATCGCGGGCCATGGCCGGGTGCTGGCGGCAGCGCAGCTTGGCATTGCGACCGTGCCGGTAATCGTGATGCCGCATCTGAGCGATGCGCAGCGCCGTGCCTACCGCATCGCCGACAACAAGCTTCTGTGGTTGCCGCCCGTGGTGCAAGGAGTTTTTGCCCCTTTTGCGCATGTGATCGATTGCGAACTTCTGTCAGGCCTTTGGGTGCAGCCATGTCAGAAGCTGCTGGCCGGTATGGTGATCCGCGGATCGGGTCCAAATCTGACTGCCGGGCTTGATCGCCCTCAACTTGTTCCTGGTTTTCCCGATCCAGATCTGTTCGATCATTATGCCCATTCGGGTCGTCGCTCTCTCACACCTCCTGTACCGGCATCACGCCGATGGTCGCGTCGCGCTGTTCACGCAGCGCCAGCCGGTACCGGATCTCTGTAATCTTCCTGTTTCGTCAGCATGGCCCATATCGCCCGGGCCATCTTGTTGGCCAGCGCAATCGCCACCAGCATCTTCGGCTTGCGTTCGCGCAGCCGGGCCAGCCACGACCCCTCGCGGATCGACCTGGCTCCCATCCAGTTCAGTCGCGACATCGCGCCGATGATCAGCAAGCGCCTGATGTCGGACTGCCCCGCCTTGGAAATGCGCCCCAGCCGCTCCTTGCCCCCCGATGACATCTGCCTCGGCACAAGCCCAAGCCATGCGGCGAAATCACGCCCGCATTTGAAAGTTCCCATCGCCGGGGCAAAGGCCTCGATTGCCAGCGCCGTCATCGGCCCGACACCGGGCATCGTCTGAAGCCTGCGCGCGGCGGTGGTCTGGGCCGCCAAGGCTGCGATCTTGCGCGTCTTGGCATCGATGCGGGCGGTCTTCTCGGCAATCTGTTCAAGCAGGTCGCGCCCCTCTTCGCGCACCAGTTCCGGCAGATCACTGTTCGGGGCCTCGATGATTTCGACGATGCGTTTGGCGTGCACCGGCCCCTGCGGTACGACATGTCCGTATTCATAGATCATGGCGCGCAATGCGTTCGTCAGCTCGGTGCGCTGGTGCACCAGCCGCTCGCGCGCCCGAAACAGCACCGCCCTTGCCTGCTGTTCTTCGGTCTTCGGCGGCACAAAGCGCATCTCGGGGCGCTGCGCCGCAACAACGATCGCCTCGGCATCGGCCGCATCGTTTTTCTGCCGCTTCACAAATGGCTTCACATATTGTGGGGCGATCAGCCGGACGTCATGCCCCATCTTTCCCAGTTCGCGCGCCCAGTAGCTGGCGCCGCCGCAAGCCTCCATGACGACCACCGCAGCCGGGTGTTCAGCCATGAACCTCATGAACTGCGGGCGCGACAGCTTCTTGCGAAACCGGACCTCGCCCGTCATCGAAGCTCCGTGAAGCTGGAAAACATGTTTTGCCAGATCCACCCCGATCATTGTATCTTTCATCTCGCCGTCCTCTCCGCTTCATGGTTCTCAGACCAACATCCTGGCACATTACGATGCCGTCTGGGGAGGGCGGCAACCACCCCATCTGACCGAGCTGGGCGAATGGGACGAGGCGATGCTGTTGCAGGAGGTGCAAGAGCTGTTGGCCGAGGAATACGAACTCGACCTGCTCGGCTTCAGCGAGGCTGATCTGGCACACCTGCTGCGTGACGGCGCGGCGCAGGATGGCACCGGCGCGGTTGAAGGCGAGGACGAGACCCCGGAACCGCCGATAACACCGGTCACGCTGCCGGGCGATCTTTGGGTGATGGGCAAGCATCGCCTGATCTGCGGCGACAGCACCTCGGTCGAGGTGGTGGGCAAGCTGCTCGGCGCGGTCACGCCGCTCTTGATGGTGACGGACCCACCCTATGGCGTGGACTATGACCCAAGTTGGCGCAATCAGGCGGGTGCGGCCAAAACCAAGCGCATCGGCAAGGTGCTGAACGACGACCGGGCCGACTGGCACGAGGCGTGGGCGCTGTTTCCCGGCGATGTTGCCTATGTCTGGCACGGCGCGCTGCATGCGGGCGAGGTGGCGGCGAGCCTGATGGCGGCGGGGTTCAACGTCCGCTCGCAGATCATCTGGGCGAAAGACCGCCTCGTGCTGAGCCGCGGCGATTATCATTGGCAGCATGAGCCCTGCTGGTATGCAGTGCGCAAGTCCGGCAAGGGCCATTGGGCGGGCGATCGCAAGCAGACGACGCTCTGGGCAATTTCCGGCAAGGATCAGGATGCCGCGACCGTGCATGGTACGCAAAAGCCGGTGGAATGCATGCGCCGCCCGATGCTGAACAACTCCAACCCCGGCCAGGCGGTCTATGAGCCGTTCATGGGATCGGGCACCACGCTGATTGCGGCGGAAACCACCGGGCGCGTTTGCTTTGGCATCGAGTTGAACCCGGTTTACGTCGATGTGGCGGTCGAGCGCTGGCAGCAATTCACCGGCGGCGAGGCGATTGACGAGGCAAGCGGGCGCAGCTTTGCCAGCCTGAAAGCCGAGCGGTTGGCTGCATGAGCATGGGCATGCGTTTTGTGCCCAAGGGCTACGGCGGCCACCGCCGCGGCCCCGATGAGGTGAAAGCCGATGGCTGGTTTGAGCAGGGCTTGCTTGCGGTAAGCCTTGATGATCCGCGTTTGACCTGGCCGGAACGCGAACTGTTGCGCCAGCTTGGCACCCGGCTTTACGGCGACCGCGACGCGGCAGCCGCCCGAAAAAAGACGGCAGAGCGCAGATCATGACCATGACCGCAGCGGAAAGCCTTCGCAGCCTGATCGCGCAGCCGGACCGGATCGAGCACTGGCCGCTCGCGCGGCTGGGGAATTATGCGGCGTGTTCGCCCTCCTTGAACGCGGCGTCGGTGATCTGGCGCAGCAGGCTGGCGTAATGGTTCAGGGTGCCGACATGCCCCCAGGTGATCTCGTCGGGGTGGGTGTTGAAATGGTCGGCACTCACGGCCTTCAGCCGATCCAGCATCGCGTCGATCTCGACCTTGGTGGCGATGAAGGCGTCGAGGGCTTTGGCGCTATCGGTGGCGCGTCGGGTGGTCATGGCTTGGTCTCCGGGATGAGTGGCATCGTTTTCTGCTGCCTGCCTCAGATCAGTTGCAGGTCGGCCAGCACGGCGCTGGCAGCGGCCAGTTGCGCGGTCGGCACTTCGATCTTGAGATGCGAGAACAGATCCGAGGCTTCGGCCTTGATCCCTGCGTCCTTCAGTTCCGCCTCGATGCTGGCGGCGACACTGTTCATCCGGTTGCGGTCGAAATGTTCCGGTAGCGTGGCGCTGTCGATGCGAATGGTGGTGGTGGCCATGGTCATGATCCGGTCTCCGATCCGGGGGTGATTTCCTGACCAGAGAGTCGCTCCTGGCCGGAGTGTAATCAACCGAAATAGGCAGTCTTTCCCGTTTATTTCCAATACTTTGAGGATAGTTCAGAGCGCCATGAAGGGCATGAGCGAACGCGAATACTCCGCCCATTCCGGCCTCTCGCGCGGGGCCGTCCAGAAGGCCAAGAAGACCAGCCGTCTGGTGCTGTTTGCGGATGGGTCGATCAATGCCACGGCCTCGGATGCGCGTTACCGCGATCTGACGCACCCTGGCAAGGCGCGGGCAGACGGGGTTGCGCAAGCCAGCGGATCGGCGGACCCTTCGGCCTTTCTCAAGGCCCGCACCGTCAACGAGGTGGTGAAAGCGCAACGCGCGCAGATGCGGCTCGCGAAAGAGCGGGGTGATCTGGTGGACCGGGCGCGTGCAGAAATGCTGGTGTTTCGGCTCGCGCGGCAGGAACGCGACGCCTGGGTAACATGGCCGTCGCGGGTTGCGGCATTGATGGCGGCCGAAGTGGCCTTTGGGGTGGAAAAGCAAACCGGCGCGCCGGTAATCATCGAGGCCGCGATCCTGCAGAGGGTGCTGGAAACCCATGTCAGAGCGCAACTCGACGCCCTCGCCGACCTCCGGGTCTCGCTTGGATGATGACAATGATGATCTGACCGGCGACGACCTGACTGCAGACCTCGATCTCGGGTTTGACGGGGCCGACGATATCCTTCGGGTTTGGCGCAACGGCATGCGCCCCGATCCGGACCTGACGGTGTCGGAATGGGCGGATGCGCATCGCTGGCTGTCGTCGCGCGCTGCGGCTGAACCGGGGCGGTATCGCACCGCCCGCGCGCCTTACCTGCGCGAGATCATGGACGCACTGTCGCCGCGGCACCCGGCGCAGCGGATCAGCTTCATGAAGGCCGCGCAGGTCGGCGCGACCGAGGCGGGCAACAACTGGATTGGCTTTGTCATCCATCACGCGCCGGGGCCGATGCTGGCGGTATTGCCATCCCTGGAACTGGCCAAGCGCACGTCACGGGGGCGGCTGGACCCTCTGATTGCGGAAAGCCCGGCGCTGCGCGAACGGGTCAACCCCGCCCGGTCCCGCGACGCGGGCAATTCGATGCTCTCAAAAGAGTTTCCCGGCGGCATCCTGGTGCTGACCGGTGCCAATTCTGCCACCGGCCTGCGCTCGATGCCTGCGCGCTACATCTTTCTGGATGAGGTCGACGCCTATCCGGCCTCGGCCGACGAGGAAGGCGATCCGGTCACCCTGGCCGAAGCACGCACCACCACCTTTTCGCACCGGCGCAAGGTGTTCATGGTCTCGACCCCGACGATCCGGGGCTTGAGCCGGATCGAACGGGAATACGAGGCTTCGGACCAGCGCCGGTACTTCGTGCCCTGCCCGCATTGTGGCGCGATGCAGTGGCTGCAGTTCGAACGCCTGCGCTGGGACAAGGGGCGGCCCGACACCGCCGCCTATCACTGCGAGGGCTGCGAAAAGCCCATCGCGGAGCATCACAAGACCGCAATGCTGGAGCGCGGGGAGTGGCGCGCGACCGCCGTTTCCGCCGATCCGCATTCCATCGGCTTCCACCTATCTGCGCTCTATTCGCCCCTGGGCTGGAAAAGCTGGCAGCAGATCGCCCGCGACTGGCTGGCGGCCCAAGGCTCGGAGGAGATGCTGCGCGCGGCGCGCAACACCCTGCTGGGCGAGACGTGGGTCGAAAGTGGCGATGCGCCCGAATGGCAACGGCTGGCGGAACGGCGCGAAGCCTATGGCGGGGCGCAGATCCCCATGGGCGGGTTGTTCCTGACGGCTGGCGTCGATGTGCAGAAGGACCGGATCGAGGTCGATGTCTGGGCCTGGGGCCGGGGCTTGGAAAGCTGGCTGGTCGATCACATCGTGATTGCAGGTGGCCCGGACGAACCGGCCTGCTGGGACAAGCTGACGGCCCTTCTGGGTCGGACATGGGCCTGTGCCAATGGCGCAGTGATGGTGATCGGCAAGATGACCATCGACACCGGCTATGAAGCACCGGCGGTTTATGCATGGGCCCGCAAGCAAGGGTTCGACCAAGTGGCCCCGATCAAGGGCCTCGAAGGCTTCAACCGTGCGACGCCCGTGTCAGGCCCGACCTTCGTCGACGCCACCATCGGCGGCAAACGTCTGCGCCGGGGAGCACGGCTGTGGTCGGTGGCCACGGCAACCTTCAAGATCGAGACCTACCGTTTCCTGCGGCTGGAACGCCCCTCGGATGAAGACCGGAGCTTGGGCGTGCTGGACGCCCCCGGCACGGTCCACTTGCCTGACTGGATCGACACCGAATGGCTGAAGCAGCTGGTGGCCGAGCAGCTGGTTACCGTGCGCAACAAGCGCGGTTATGCCCACCCCGAATGGCAGAAAATGCGGGAACGCAACGAGGCGCTGGACACCCGCGTCTATGCAAGGGCTGCGGCGTGGATCATGGGCGCTGATCGCTGGGATGAGGCGACCTGGCGGCGGCTGGAAGCGCAGGCCGGGGTGGAAACCCGAGCGGCGCCAGAGCCGATTACATCGCCTGAACCGACCGCACCAACCGCACCCAAGGCCGGAACGCCGACCACGCCCCGGCGCAAACGCCGGGCCTACACACCGAACTTCATGAGGGATTGAGATGGATCTGGAACGCATGCGCGCCTTGCTGGCAGCGCTGCAGGAAGCCCGCTACGCGGGCGTCCGGTCGGTCAGCTATGATGGCAAGTCGGTCAACTATGGGTCGGACGCCGAGCTGGCGAATGCCATCAGCGATCTCGAGACCCGGATTGCGACGGCCACGACCGGCACGCCGCGCCGTCGGCGCTGGGGCACGGTTGCCTCAAAGGGGCTGTGATCCATGGCGTTTGAAGCGTTCCGGCAACGTATCGGCAGCATCATCGGCGGATTTGACGCGGCGCAGGCTCACCGGCGACTTCGGGGTTTCCGCGCCAGCCGCGCCCATGTGAACACGCTGATCGCGGCGTCGGGCGACACGATCACCGCCCGCGCCCGCTGGCTGGTCCGGAACAATGGCTATGCCGCGAATGCTGTGGAAAGCTTCGCCAGCAATGTCGTGGGCGATGGCATCAAGCCCTCCTCCACCATCGCCGATGCGGCAAAGAAGGAAGAACTGCAGGCGCTGTGGTTGGCCTGGACTGATGATGCGGACGCGGAAGGGCTGACGGATTTCTACGGATTGCAGCGACGGGCGGCGCGCGAGGTCTTCCTGTCGGGCGAGGTCTTCATCCGCCTCCGGCCCCGTCGGTCCGAGGATGGTCTGACCGTTCCCCTTCAGTTGCAGATGCTTCCCGCCGAAATGCTGCCGCTGGACATGAACCGCACCCTGCCCGGCGCCGGGCTGATCCGTCAGGGCATCGAATTCGACGGCATCGGCCGCCGCGTCGCCTACCATTTCCTTCGCCGCCACCCTGGCGATCTGACCGATCCTGGCCTCGCGGGCGAAACCGTCCGCGTTCCGGCTGGCGATGTGATCCATGTGCTGGACCCGGTTGAGGCTGGCCAGCTGCGCGGTGTGTCACGGTTCGCAGCCGCCGTCGTCAAGCTGTTCACGCTGGACCTCTATGATGACGCCGAGCTGGAGCGGAAGAAAATCGCGGCGATGTTTGCGATGTTCATCACCTCGCCCGCCCCGGAAACCCCGCTGGAACCGACCGAGGAAGATCTGGAGGTTGAACCCGGCCAGGTGGTGCGCCTCGACCCGGGTGAGGATGTCTCGACCCCGGCGACGCCCGACTCGGGCGGCACCTACGAGCCGTTCCAGTACCGCACCCTGCTGCAGATCGGGGCGGCATTGGGCATCCCCTATGGCTATCTCACCGGCGACACCGCGAAGGGCAACTTCTCGAACACGCGGATAAGCCTCATCGAATTCCGGCGTCGCATCTCGGCCTGGCAGCATGGCGTGCTGGTCTATCAGCTCTGCCGCGCCGTCTGGGTGCGCTGGATGGACACGGCTGTGCTGTCGGGCGAGCTGGACCTGCCGGGTTACGACAGCCAGCGACGGCAATATCAGGCCTGCGCCTGGCTTCCGACCAAATGGGACTGGATCGACCCGATGAAGGACGCCTCGGCCGAGATCCTGCAGATCGAAGCGGGCCTCAAATCCCGCACCCAGGCGATCTCCGAGCGCGGCTATGACGCCGAACAGGTCGACCGCGAAATCGCCGCCGAGCGCAAACGCGAACAGGCGCTGGGCCTCGACTTCCGGCGGCCGGGATCTCCGGCGCAGGGGCCGGGTGGGGCTGATGGCGGTGACGAGGCCCAACAGGACGACACGCCAGACGGCGATGCGGCAGAAGACACCGATGGAAAACCTGACGCCAAGGAGCGCGGATGATGCACCACGCCCAGATCGCCCAGCGCGCCTTCAACACCCCGTTGATGGTCGAGCCTGCCAAGGCCCTCGCTTTCCTCTCGGGCCTCGGGCCACGTATCACCGGGCGCGAGATCACCTTTCTGGGGCTCGAGGTCGACGCGGCGGATCAGGCCGCGGCCGCCCTGCCCGCCCGCGCCTCGATTTTTGGCAATAACCTCGCTCAGCTTCACCAGCAGGGCGGCACCCGGCCTTTCGCTCTAGTGGAGGGCATTGCCGTGATCGAAATCTCGGGCACACTTGTGCACCGGGGTGCATGGATCGGGCAGTCGTCGGGCCTCACGTCGTATGAGGGCATCGCCGCCCAATTGCAGGCCGCGCTCGCGGATCCCGGTGCGCGTGGCATCGCCTTGGACATCGACAGTTTCGGCGGCGAGGTCGCCGGGGCCTTCGATCTCGCGGATCGCATCCGGGCGGCGCGGGTGCAAAAGCCGGTGCACGCCTTCGTAGCAGAACATGCCCTCTCGGCTGGTTATGTCCTGGCATCTCAGGCCGACCGGATCATCCTGCCGCGCACAGGTGCTGTCGGCAGTATCGGCGTGGTGGCGCTGCACACCGACATGAGCGGGGCCCTTGATCAAAAGGGGGTCGCGGTCACCCTGATCCATGCCGGGGCGCACAAGGTCGATGCCAATCCTTATCAGTCGCTGCCAGAGGCCGTGCGCACGCGTATGCAGGCCGAGCTCGAGGATCTGCGCCTGCTCTTTGCCCGAACTGTCGCCGACGGGCGCGGCGACCGCATCGATGTGGCGCGCGCGCTCGGCACCGAGGCGGCGGTGTTTCGGGGCGAGGCGGCGATCCACGCCGGTCTAGCCGACGAGGTCGCCGATCCCGTCACCGCGTTTCGCGCCTTCGCCGCCGCCCCGCGCGGCATTTCCACCCCAAAAGGAAAGGGTCCGATGATGACCACCAACACTCCCGAAACGCCCGCCGCTGCGCCGACTGCAGCCCAGCCCATCAGGGCAGCGGCCACCCCGCACAGCGCGCCGGGTGAGGCGCCAACTTCCGCGCTGCCCGCTTCGACCTCACCCGATTTGCCCGCCGCGACGGCGGCCGCGGTTTCCACGGCGGACACGTCTGCGGCGCCGTCACCCCCGCTCGCCGTGGCAACCCCGTCGCAATTGACCGGCAACGCCCCAGAAGCGCCCTCGTCCGACGCCATTCGCGCCGAGGCGGCCGAGGTGGCGCAGGTCTGTGCGCAGGCCGCCCGGCTTGGCGTGCAGATCGACGCCGCCGATGCCGTCACGCGCGGGTTGAAGCCCGAGGCCCTGCGTGCGCGCGTTCTGGCCGATCTCGCCGCCCGCAGCGATGCGGCGGGGATCATCGCCACCGCCCCTGCGGCGGCGGCACCCGCGAAAGACAGCCCGATCATCGCCGCCGCGAAGAAGTCGGCGGCCGACGCCAAGCGCTGATCATCCTTCCCGTTTCCCCACCAACCCGGAGCCTGAACCATGCCCGTTCTGACCCAACCGCCCGGCATGGGCGATGTCCTCAAATACGAGGTCAACCCGAACTACACCCGCGAGGTGATCACCCTCGCGCAAGGCATGCCCTACCCGGTCGGATCCGTGCTTGGGCAGATCACCGCGAGCGGCAAATACAAGCTCGCGACCAGCGGCGGCGCCGATGGGGCCGAGACCGCCATCGCCGTGCTGCTCTACGCCGTCGATGCCACCTTGGCGGATGCCATCGGCATCGTGCTGCGGCGCGGGCCCGCCATCGTTGCCAAGACCGCGCTGATCTTTGACGCCACGGTCAGCGACGCTGCCAAAGTTGCCACGAAACACACGCAGCTGAACGCCGCGGGCATCGTGCCGCGCGACGGCGTCTGACGCGCGGCGTCGGCATCCCTTCCCTCTTTCCCCCCGGAGCACCCCATGTCCCTGATCCGCAATCCCTTTGACGCTGGCGGCTATTCGCTGGCCGAGATGACGCAGGCCATCAACATCCTGCCCAACCTCTACACCCGCCTCGGCCAGATCGGCCTCTTTCGCTTTGAAGGTGTCAGCCAGCGCAGCATCGTCATCGAGCAGCGCGAAGGCATCCTCAGCCTGCTGCCCTCGGTGCCGCTCGGTGCCCCCGCCACCGTCGGCACTCGCGAGGGCCGCTCGATGCGTTCCTTCGCCCTGCCGTGGATCCCGCATGATGATGTGATCCTGCCCGGCGACATTCAGGGGCAACCCGCGCTTGGCGTCTCGGATGCCGCCGATCCGCTGGTCGAGGTGATGAACCGCAAGCTGATGCTGATGCGGCGCAAGCACGCCCAGACGCGGGAATACATGGAGATGAACGCTCTCCGCGGCATCGTCAAGGATGGCGCGGGCACCACGCTTTACAACTATTTCGACGAATTCGGCCTCGCGCAGATCTCGGTCGACTTCGCGCTGGGCACCGCAGGCACCAATGTGCAGGGCAAGGTGCGCGAAGTGTTGCGCGCCATCGAGGACAATCTTCTGGGCGAGACGATGATCCGCGCCCATGCCCTCGTCAGCGCCGAGTTCTTTGACAAGCTGATCTCGCACCCCAAGACCGAGGACGCCTACAAGTTCTTCTCGGCCACCGGCGGCCAGCCCCTGCGCGAAGATATGCGGCGAGCTTTCCCTTTCGCGGGCATCCTGTTCGAGGAATACACCGGCAGCGCCACCCTGTCGGGTGGCACCGCCGAGCGTTTCCTGCCCGCCAACGAGGGCGTGGCTTTCCCACTTGGCACCTTCGACACCTTCACCACCTATGGCGGCCCGGCCAACCTGCTTGAAGCCGCCAACACCATGGGCCTGCCGCTTTATGCGCGCCAGCACCTCGACGAAAAGGGCCGCTGGATTGACCTGATGACCGAAGCCTCGATCCTGCCCGTGAACAAGCGCCCCCGCCTTGCGATCCGGCTTTTGAGCTCGAACTGAGGGGGGAAAGCGTGACTGCGTTTTTCACCGCCATGGAGCGGGTCTTTGCCGATCGCAACATGGCGGTGGAAGCGGTCTGGCTCGCAGGCGGCGCCGGGCCAGGCCAGCCCGTCCGCCTGATCCGCAAGGCACCGGACGCGATCACCCCCTTTGGTGCCGCGCGTATCCTGTCGGACACCACCACCGTCGACGCCCGCGTGGCCGAGATGCCCTCGCCTGCCCCGGGCGACCGGATCTTGATCGGCGCCGAAGGCTTTACCATTCAGGGTGAGCCGATCCGCGACCGCGAGCGGCTGGTCTGGACGCTGGATTTGCAGCCGGAATGAAGCTGACCATCGAAATCGATCCGGACATTGCCGCGATGATGGCCGCCGAGGTCGCGGCCGGGGAAAAGGCCGTTACCGCCGCGATGCGCGAGGTCGGGGCCGGCCTGAAATCCGCCTGGCGCAGCCAGATCACCGGCGCGGGGCTGGGCACACGCCTCGCCAACTCGATCCGCCTCGCCAGCTTCCCGAAGTCAGGCGACAGCCTGAACGCCGCGGCGCTGGTTTGGTCGAACGCCCCAGTGATCGTCGGCGCACATGACACCGGGCCGTTGATCCGGTCAAAGGACGGATTTTGGCTGGCGATCCCCACGCCAGCGGCAGGCAAATCCACCCGCAGCGGCCGGATCACCCCTGGCGAATGGGAGCGCCGCACTGGCTTGCGCCTGCGTTTCATCTATCGCCGCAGGGGCCCGAGCCTGCTGGTGGCCGAGGGGCGGTTGAACACCAAGGGGCGCGCCGTGGCTTCACGCTCCAAGACCGGACGTGGGGCGACGACGGTGCCGATCTTCCTGCTTGTGCCGCAGGTCAAGCTGCCGAAGCGGCTGGATCTGGCGCGGGATGCAGAACGCGCGGTGGACGCGGTGCCGGGGCTGATCGTGGCGGCGTGGATCGAGGCCGAGTGAACCTCAGAGACGCGCGCCCGCCCGCTGGGCATCCCGTCCACGACGGCGACGGCCTGGTTCTTCGGTCTCGCCCAAACCCTCCAGCGCTACGGGGGCCTTGCCGGGAAACTCGACCATCAACTTCAGAGAGCCGCCCATCGCGCGAACGTAGCTCGTCAGCGTCGACAGTAGCAGGTCGCTTTGGCGCTCGTACTTTGCGACGGTCGCCTGTTGGATGCCAAGGGTTTCGGCAAGCTGGACCTGCGTCAACGCCTTGGCTTTGCGCAGTTCCTGCAGCGTCAGGTACTCGGTGTGCAGGCGTGCGGCCTCGGCTTCGATCCCGGCACGACGGGCGGGATCGAGGGTCGCCAGCTTGTCTTGAAGGGTCCGTGCCATGGTCGTCATCCTTTCCGTTGTGCCAGATGGCGGTCGAACCGGTCGTCGGCCCGGGCGATCAGCTGCCTATAGAAGCGCTTCTCGCTGCCACCTGATTTATCCCCGCTGACAAGCAGGATCGCCTGTCGGTCGGGATCAAATGCAAAGGCGATGCGCCAGACGCCACCTGCGGCGGTGCAGCGCAGTTCCTTCATGTTCGCGTGCTTCGACCCGGTCAGGGTGTCGGCATGCGGTCGTCCAAGCGATGGCCCCTCACGTTCGAGCAGCAGCACCCGCGCGAGGATCGCGTCCTGTACTTCCGCCTCAAGCGCGTCGAACTCCGGCTCGAACTCGTCGGCAAAGGAAACGGTCCAGGGCATTCGGTCCTCATGTCTTGGAAGCTATATAGCTTGCAGGCACTAATTTTGCAAGATCGACCCGGAATCTCCATGCCCACCCCCCGCGAAAACATCCTCACCGCGCTGCATGGAGCGCTGCAAACCTTCCCCGCCACCACTCTGCGCGGTGACGTGCTGCCCGAGCGTGTGCCAACCACTGGCCTCCTGATCCTGCGCGACGGCGAGCCGGGGGAGCCTGAGGTGACGCTGTCGCCGCTGCGCTATCATTACCAGCACCGGGCCGAGATCGAGGCGGTTGTGCAGTGCGCGGCCCGTGATGCCGCCTTCGACACGCTCTGCGCCAGCATTGGCGCGGCGATTGCTGCCGACCGCACTTTGGGCGGACTTTGCGACTGGGTCGAGGCGGAAGCGCCGCGCGCGGTCGATCTGGCGGTCGAGGGCGCGGCCAGTCTGAAGGCCGCCACGGTTACCGTCGTGCTGCACTACACCACCGCCGACCCGCTCGGCTGATCCCGGCAAACATTCCCCCAACGAAAGGATGAACACGATGGCACGAGCGCAAGGCGCGCGGGCGCAGATGGCGCTGGCGTTCGAGACGAGTTACGGCACGCCGCCAGTTGGCGGCTATACGCGGATGCCCTTCGCCAGCACCACGCTTGGCGCCGAGCAACCGCTCATGGGCAATGAGCTCTTGGGCTTTGGCCGCGATCCGCTGGCGCCGATCAAGGACGCGGTGACGGTCGACGGCGATGTGGTGGTGCCGATCGACGCGGAAGGCTTTGGCATCTGGCTGAAGGCTGCGTTCGGGGCGCCGACCACCACCGGGGTCGGACCCTACACGCATGAGTTTCGCTCGGGCGGCTGGAGCTTGCCGTCGATGTCGATCGAGACGGCGATGCCCGAGGTGCCGCGCTATGCGATGTATTCGGGTTGCATGCTGGATCAGCTCTCGTGGCAGGTGCAACGCTCGGGGCTTTTGACCGCTACGGCAAAGCTGGTGGCGCAGGGCGAAACGGTGGGTGCGGCCGCGAGCGCGGGCACGCCAACTGATCTCGGACTGAAGCGGTTCGGGCATTTCAACGGCGCGGTCAGCCGCAATGGCGCGGCGCTGGGCAACCTCGTCTCGGCCGAGATCACCTATGCCAACAATCTCGACCGGATCGAGACGATCCGCGCCGATGGCAAGATCGAGGGCACCGACCCCTCGATTGCCGCCCTCACCGGGCGCATCGAGGTGCGCTTTGCCGACCAGACGCTGGTGAACCAGGCACTGAACGGCGATCCCTGCGAGATTTCCTTTTCCTATGCGCTGCCTTCGGGCGAAAGCCTCACACTCACCGCGCACGCCGTCTATCTGCCGCGCCCGCGGCTCGAGATCGCCGGGCCACAGGGCGTGCAGGCGCGGTTTGAGTGGCAAGCGGCACGCGACGCCACGCTCGGGCGTATGTGCACCGTTACCCTTGTCAATTCTGTGGAGGCCTACTGATGCTGCGACTGAACCTATCCCGCGAACCGGAATGGCTCGAGCTTGCGCCCGGACTGCGACTCAAACTGGCACCAATGAGCACCGCGCTGATGATGGCGGCGCGCGCCGATCCAGCCGTGCAGGCCCTTCCTGAGGATGCCAGCAACGATGCGCGCGGCATGGTCTTTGCCCGAGCCCTCGCGCGCCGCGCACTGCTCGACTGGGAGGGGGTGGGTGACACCGAGGGCGAGCCACTGCCCGTCACCCCCGAAGGGATCGACGCCCTCTTGGACATCTTCCCGATCTTCGACGCGTTCCAGACCGAATTCGTCGGCAAGGGTCTGATGCTGGACGCTGAGGGAAACGCCTCATCGCCCTCGCCGACTGGCAGTTCGGCGGGGGCGATCGCTACTGCGCCGCCTGTGACGGCATCTGCCCCGACTGCCCCGCGCGGCTGAACCGGCCGCAGAGTATTGAGGGCGAACAGGTCTGGGACCTCGTCGGTCGCATCGGCGGACAGTTGCGTATCGCGGGCGCGGCGGTGATCGGCTGGGACATGGGCGCGGTCCTGGCCATGGCGGCCGCGCTGGGCGTGAACCCCCGCGCCGTGGCCGAGTTCCTGCCCGGCATCGAGGCGGTGATGGTGCGCAAGGTGAAC
>NZ_JAUXPI010000015.1 GCF_030684035.1 Phaeovulum sp.
CCTTCGATCACTCACTCGCCAGCCCAGCCCTACAAGTGAAGGTCACGGAGGCGTGCGCGCTGCTGTCAGCGCGGGAGGAACGGTTAAGCCGTTTGGCGGACGCAATCGCCGCTTGGGAAGCCGCGCAGTCGGCAAGCGTCCCGCAAAACATTCTCACCCGTCTTGGAAGCCTCAACGCGTTCGACATAGCGGAATTGCGGGGAACGGATGAGAAAACGCTCAGGAAGGCGCAGACGCTCAAGGAACGGACCGATCGGCTATTCGCGCAGCAAACGGCCCTTGATGTCACTGCGTTGGGTTGGTTCATTGACGTATCTTCGGCTATACCTAGCGCCATCGATGTGACGGCGCTCCTGCGTGAGGCAGTCAATGCAGAAGGATGGCGGCTCGTTACTGATCGAATGGAGGCGGATGTCATTTTGCATCTATCAGGGCAGGAGCGGCAGAGCACGACAACTGTGGGAAGCCGGCAGGCCAACGGCGCACTTGTGGAGATCGGTGCCGAGGCGCGATGGCTTCTGGGGCACCTCGCGCAACCCTCGCCTCGCTGCGGCCAGTGCAGGGCGAACCACCTAACGACCGTCACGGGAAAGGACATACGGTCCTGCAAACGTGATGCTCGGCGCGTTGACTTTTGAGCGGCAGTGCGCGACATGACGGAAGACCGGATTAGCGGGGCGCGAGGCGTGGAACGAGGCAAACAAGCGGGTGGGCTTGGGCGGATGCGGTCGATGCGTCTTGTGTCGATCATTGCGTCACTTGTGCTCGCGCTTTTTGTGTTGCCATTCGACAGACACACAGCCGATCTGGAAGGTGCGGCGCTTGCCCAACTGGCTTCGAGTCAAGATCATTTGGCCTCTCACGCGCCGTACCAGGGCCAGGGCGAAACCACTGAACAGGGTTGCGCCGCCTATTGCGCACTGGCGGCATGCAGTTCTGCCGCTGTTGGCACAAGCGCGGCATCGGCGGTGGCGGTTGCGATGCCGGTCTGTGGCCGGATCCTGCTGCCCGGCGGCGTGGTGCCGACGGGGCAGGTGCCCGAGCCGGGGTGGCGGCCTCCGATTTATTCCTGATGTGGATTCCGCGCGCCCACGCCGTTCTGACGGCGTAGTCGCGGGGTCGATGAGCCTCTGCAGCCCCACCAGCGGGTCTGCGCGGGGGCATGCGAAACAACGGGCACCGCCCGGTTCACCACATCCAGGAAAACAACCGATGAACAAACCACATTTCACAACCCGCAGGGGCTTTGTCGCCTCGTTGGGTTTTGGCGGCGTCAGCCTTTACGGGCTGTGGGTCGCCTATGGCGCGGCACCCGGGCCACTGGCGCTTTTCAAGCCGAATGCGGCAGAAGCCGCAGTCGCGGGTGCCCATGGCGGCGGGCACGCGGCGGCAGTTGATACCGACGTCGTGGAGGAGTTCCGCCGCCTGCACGCCGCGTTTGTCGAACGCTTTGCGACGGCGGACGGCGCGGTGCAACCGCGCGTATTGGCCGAGGCGGAGCCCGAAATGGCGCACATGGCAGCGAGTACTGGTGCTGCCGGACCTGCAACCCATGATATGGCGATGATGGCAGCGTTGCGGGTTGCGCCCGAGGCTGCGGCAGGAGGCCATGGCGCGGGGCACGGGGTCGCTGCGGCGGAACCAGCCGAAGAGATGGCCGCCATGGATGCCGGTGCCGCGCATGCGGGTACCGACGAAGCCGCCCCGGACACGGCACACGATGCCCACGCCGATACTGCGGAGGGCGCGCCGATCGAGATCTATCTGCTTGCCGAACGCTGGTATTTCGAACCCGCGCATTTGCGGCTCGAATCCGGCGTAGCATATCGCTTCCGCATGCTGGCCGCTGACATTCCGCACGGTGCCTCGATCGCACTTGGCGGTGGCAGCCGAATGGCGCGGCTGCGGCCCGGTGCTGTGACCGAAATGGAGCTGCGGTTCGACCGGCCCGGCGAGCATCTGGTCTATTGTTCGCTTTATTGCGGGCAGGGGCATGATCTGATGCAAGCCCGCATCGAAGTAGTGTGAGGGGAACAAAATGACCGATATCGTGAAACGGCGCTTTGCAGCCCTTCCGGGGCCTGACCAGTATTTGTTGCGCTCGATCTCTGCCATTGCGCTCTTGGCGCTGGCAATTGGCGTTGCGGGTGGGGTTCTTACCGCGCTTGCCCGCGCCGGGTTTCTGGATCTGCTGCCCGAAACCGCTTACCGAATGTTGACGCTGCACGGCGTCAACGTGTTTTTCTTCTGGCTCTACATGGCGCAGGCCGCGCTCCTGTTGGGCTTTGCCGCGATTGAGGATGGTCGCGGGCTGGCCTTGCGTGGGGTGGCGGTGGTTGGGTTCGCGGCAATGCTCGGCGGGTTTCTGGTCAGCCTCTACGCCGCCAGTTCCGGCACCCCCCTGCTCTACGACGGCACCCCGGCGCTTGCGGCGGAAGAGCCTGCAACGCTGCTGGCCTTCAACGGCGGCTATGTGCTGCTGGGACTGGGGTTGATGGTGCTGCCGGTGGCACCCATCGCAACGCTGTTGCGCAAGCGCCCCGATGCCCCGCGCGAGCCGATGAGCGCCACGGGTTTTGCGCTCTTTGTCTGGGCGGGGTTCCTGATTGTCAGCGGGTTCGCGGCGATCCATGCCTTTCTGCCCGGCATGCTGTGGGCGCTTGGTCTGGGGGCGTTTCCGGCCTCGCAGGGCACCAACTGGCATATCCTGTTCCACAACCTGCACTATCTGCCGCTGATGGCGACGGTGTTGATCTGGTATGTGCTGGTGCAGGCCCTGACCGGGGTGAAGTCGGTCTTTGGGGCGCGGTTTTCCAAGATCGTGTTCTCGGCTTATCTGGTCTTTGTGCCGCCGACCTCGCTTTATCACATGTTCCTTGAACCCGATCTGCCCGCCACGGTGCGCGTAGTCGGCTCGCTCCTGTCACTGTTCGTAAGCGTGCCGACGCTGACCGCATTCCTGATCATCATCGCCTCGCTCGAGGTGCATGCGCGGGCCAATGGCGCGCGCGGGCTGTTTGGCTGGCTGGGGCACCTGCCGTGGCACAACCCGGCCATGGCCGCGATGGGGGCGGCGGTCTTGAACATGGGCCTCGGATTGGCGCTCGCGTTCGTGCTGATCCAGGCAGAGCTGGCACCGCTTCTGTCGGATACCTTCTTCGTGCCCGGCTACTTCCACTTCTTCACCGTCGGCACCGTCAGCTTTACGCTGCTGGCGGCGTTTTCGGTGATGTTGCCGGGGCTTGGCGGGCGCAACATCGCCTGGCCGGGGGTAATGCGCTGGATGCCGTGGCTCGCCACTTTCGGGTTGCTGCTCTTTGGCGGCGCCGGGGTGGCGGCGGGCTATCTGGGTGTGCCGCGCCGGGTGATGGATATCAGCTACGGCGGCGAGGCACCGGCGTATTGGCAGGCGCTGATGGCGACCGTGGGCGTGGGCGGCAGCGTGATGGCGCTGGCGCTGGCGGTCTTTGCGGCGGGCGTGGCGATGGCGCTGCTGCCGCGCAGGATCGGCGCTACGGTGGGGCTGCCAGATACCGGCCTCGGCTGGGGTGCGGCGGCGATACCGGCGGGCACCAAGGCCTGGGTGGGGCCGCTGGCGATCCTGGTGATCGTGCTGGCGATGTATGGCTTCACCACCATCGGCTTCGAGTTGATGCAATCGCTGCCGCTGACCGCCTCGGGCGGCGCGGGCCATTGAGAAAGGACTGAGCAAATGAACGAAGATTTCTGGCTGGTGCTGCCGGTGGCAATAGTCTGGGCAATTCTGGCGCTGGTCTATGCGCTGGCACCCTGGGGCGACATGATCGGCTATGCCCGCGTCTGGGGCTTTGGCGCGGTGCTGTTTCTCGGCCTCGCCGCGCTGCTATGGCGGCGTACAAGGGCGGGGCAAGGCCCGGTAAACGACTGAGCAATCCGATGCCCGGTGCGAAAGCGCCGGGCATCAGACTCAACGAAGGCGGCACGGCCACATTGCTGCACAAGCAGGGCGGTGGCATGTATCGCCCCCGCGCCTGCGGCGATGCCGGAATGCGACGCAGCCGACTGCCAGCCTCGGCGTTTGCAGCCCGCATTCCGTCACGGCGCGCAGAAAATCGCCCGCATCATGCTTTTGCAGTTGCTCGATCAAGGGCATACTGGTCTTGGTCATCAGGTTTCCCCGGAACCGCCGCTTACCCCGATCCACCTTGTGCCGGAACTGGGCAGCTAGCCGAACTGTCTGCCGCAATGATGCGCAGGATCGCCGGTCGCGAGGTCGGCAAGGATCGGGCAATCGGGCCGATCGTCGCCGGCGCAGGCATCGATCAGATGCGCAAGGGTTTTTCGCATCTCGGTTAACCCTTCGATTTTTCGGTCGATGCAGTCCAGATGGCTCCGGGCGACCTGCTTGACGTCGGCGCTGCTGCGGTCCCGGTCACGGTAAAGTGCCAGCAAGGTGCGGCAGTCCTCAATAGCGAAGCCGAGCGAGCGGGCGCGGCCAAGAAAGGCGAGTTTGTGCAGGTCGCTTTCCCGAAAGCTGCGATACCCGTTGGCAGCGCGAAGCGGCTCGATCAGCCCGATCTCCTCGTAATACCGTATGGTCTTGGCCGGCAGGCCGGATAGCTGCGCCACATCTCCAATGTTCATTTGCCCTATCCTCCTGCGGCGGCAACGGGACCTGGCGCAGCAGACCCGAGCAGCCACGCGTTTCAGATAGATGGCTTCCAGCAAGTGCAAGGTCAATGTCTCACCAATCGTGATGCCGGAACCTTCCGCAGATTTTCTGCAAGTCCACCCTTGACCTTCCACCGCTGGAAACTCCCACCTTGGGCAAACACGCCCAGGAGGCCAGCATGACCAAATTCAACGTTCCGGAAATGAGCTGCGGACACTGCACCGCGACCATCACCCGCGCGATCGGCACCGTTGACGCGAGCGCCAAGGTCGAATGCGATCTGGCATCGCACACGGTGACAGTCGCTGGTTCTTCCGCCCGCGATCCGGCGCTGATTGCAGCTATGAAAGCCGCGGGCTACGCCGCAACGCCGACGCTCTGAGCGGTCGCACCGGCGGCGATCAGCCAGGAATACCGTTTTCGCGCTGCACTTCGCGAATATAGGTCTCGATGCTTTTCACGATGCCCGGCGGCACCGCCGGGACCGGGGCCATATCGCCGAAAGGCCAATGATGCGCAGGTACCCCATTTTTCACTGCCGACAGGAACGAGACCAGAGGGTGGTGGTTCGGTTCGTAGATGAAATGGATCAAGGGGGGCGCGGTGCCATTGATGCCTGCGGCGTTTTCGCCGTGGCACGCCGCGCATTTCGCGTCAAATGCCCGCTTGCCAGTCTGCGCCATTGGCGACAGGGTTTCCGGCAACTTCGGGGCAACCAGGGGTGCGCCAAGCGCAATGCCAGAAGTGTCGGGTGGAACCATCGAGTGGCCGGGCACCATTGGTTGCCCAAAGGAAATGGTTTGGGCGCCGAGATCATCGGGCAGGAAGCCCGTGAACAGCATCGCAGCAAGGCCCAAGGCAAGTGGGTTTCGCATCAGGTAACCGCCTCGATTTGCGGCCTGCTGCCGTTGAAAAGGGCCAGAATGGGCTGTCGGCGCGCAAAATGGCCATGTTGCGTCAGTCATCTTTCCGGTCCATCGTGGTTGCATGCGCTGCCTTCTGCGACCTTCCCGCACTGGAAGGTCAACCGGTCTGCACTCACGAATTGGTGAAATTGTGCCGCTTGACCTTCCAGCAGCAGGAAGCAGCAGGTTGCGGAGACGGAATATTTGGATAGGACCAGTCATGGCACACAACCACAACCACCCTGCGCACGGCATCAGCCATGGCATCCCGCAAGGTGCGGCGACCGCGACCGACCTGGTTTGCGGCATGACCGTGGCTGTCACGCCAAAGGCGCGGTCGCTCGATCATGGCGGGCAGAGCTACTATTTCTGCTCCGAAAAGTGCCAGACCACCTTTGCGGCGGACCCCTATTTCTATACCTCGGGAAATGCTGCCAGGCGCGGCGCGGTGGCGCAAAAGGGGGTTCAATATACCTGCCCCATGCACCCCGAGATCCTCCGCGATGCCCCCGGCAACTGCCCGATCTGCGGCATGGCGCTGGAGCCGATGCTGCCCGCAGATGCGCCTTCGGCGGAACTGGCCGATTTCACCCGGCGGATGTGGATCAGCGCGGCGGCTGCGGTGCCGCTGGTCGTACTGACAATGGGGGCCTACATCGGTTTCCCGATCCGCGCGTGGATCGGCCACCCCTGGGCAGGCTATGTAGAATTTGCGCTGGCCACGCCGATCATTCTCTGGGCAGCGCAACCCTTCTTCCGGCGCGGCTGGGATTCCATCCTCAACCGCTCGCCCAACATGTGGACGCTGATCGCGCTCGGGGTCGGCGCTGCCTATCTCTATTCGTTGGTTGCCACGTTTCTGCCCGGCGTGTTCCCCGAGCAATACCGGGCGGGCGAGGGTGTTGGCACATATTACGAGGCGGCGGTGGTGATTGTGGCGCTGATCTTCGTCGGTCAGGTGCTGGAACTGCGCGCCCGCGAGCGTACCGGCGACGCGATCCGCGCATTGCTGGATCTGGCACCAAAGACCGCGCGCCGGATCCTGCCCGACGGCAGCGAATATGATGCGCCGCTGGAAAACGTCATGGTGGGTGACAGGCTGCGGTTGCGGCCGGGCGATGCGGTGCCGGTTGACGCGGTGGTGATCTCCGGCACCTCGTCGCTTGACGAAAGCATGCTGACGGGCGAATCGATGCCGGTGGAAAAAGCCGAAGGCGACCTTGTGACCGGTGCCACCATCAACAAGAACGGCAGCCTGGTGATCGAGGCGGTGAAAGTGGGGGCCGACACGGTGCTCAGCCAGATCGTCGAAATGGTGCAGAACGCCCGCCGGTCGCGCGCGCCGATCCAGGCGCTTGTCGACAAGGTTTCGGCGGTATTCGTGCCGACCGTGGTGGCGATAGCGCTTGCGGCATTTGCCGCCTGGCTGCTGATCGGGCCAGAGCCCGCCTTCGTCTTTTCGATGGCGGCGGCGGTATCGGTGCTGATCATCGCCTGCCCCTGTGCCCTTGGCCTGGCAACGCCGATCTCGATCACCACCGCTGCTGGGCGCGGTGCGCAATCGGGGGTGCTGATCAAGGATGCAGAGGCGCTGGAGCGGATGGCAAAGGTCGATACGCTGATCGTCGACAAGACCGGCACGCTGACCGAGGGGCGCCCGAAACTGACCGATGTGCTGGTTCTGGCCGAGGAACCCGAGGCGGTGATCCTGACCTTGGCGGCCACGCTGGAAATGGGCTCGGAACATCCGCTGGCCGAGGCGATTATCGCGGGCGCAGCCGAGCGGGGCATCAAGCCGGGCGAAACTGAAGGCTTTGAAGCGGTCACCGGCAAGGGCGTGATGGGCAGCGTCGGCGGGCGCAAGGTTGCCTTGGGCAACGCGGCAATGATGGCCGACCTCGGGCTGGAGACCGAAGCCGCCGAGGCGGCCGCCGATGCGTTGCGCGGTGAAGGCAAGACCGCGATGTTCGTGGCGGTTGACGGCAAGGTTGCCGGTATCGTGGCGGTGGCCGACCCGATCAAGACCACCGCAGCCGCCGCTATCCGCGCGCTTCATGCGCAGGGGATGCGGGTGATCATGGCCACCGGCGACAATGCGCGCACTGCGCAGGCAGTGGCGGCAAGGCTTGGCATCGACGAGGTGCACGCCGGGGTGTTGCCTGCGGCCAAGAAAGACTTGATCGATCAGTTGCGCCAGGGCGGTCACAGGGTTGCGATGGCAGGCGACGGGGTGAATGATGCCCCGGCGCTGGCCGCCGCCGATGTCGGCATCGCCATGGGCACCGGTGCCGACGTGGCAATGGAAAGCGCCGGGATCACGCTCTTGGGCGGCGATCTGATGGGTATCGTGCGGGCCCGCAAGCTGGCCCGCGCCACGTTGCGCAACATCCGCCAGAACCTGTTCTTCGCCTTCATCTACAACGCGGCAGGAGTGCCGATCGCGGCGGGGGTGCTCTACCCGGTGTTCGGGCTGTTGCTTTCGCCGATGATCGCGGCGGCGGCAATGAGCCTTTCGTCGGTTTCGGTGATAACCAACGCGCTTCGGCTGCGAAGGGTGCGGCTTTAGTGCGCGTGGGCCGCTTCATCGCGCATCTTTGGCAACTTCCTCGGGCTGGAGCAAGCCGGTCGCGCGGGATGCCCCGCGTGATCAAACCCTCCGCGCCCCTAGTGTTCGACACCTGACGCAGGATTCCCGCCGGTGCCATGCTGTGGCATAGTCGGAGGATGAGACGCTCCGACATCTGCCTTTTCCTTGGCCCCGCCGACCGCGCTGAGCTTCAAGCTCTGCTGACCAACCGCAACACGGCGCGCAAGCTCGCGTGGCGGGCGGGCATCGTGCTCGCGACCGCAGACGGTCAGGGCACCGTCGAGATCATGCGGCGGAC
>NZ_JAUXPI010000041.1 GCF_030684035.1 Phaeovulum sp.
TGCTGCAGCACAACGCCAAACCGAAGCCCTTCGTCTGGAGCAAGACCGCCGATGATATCATCACCCGCGAGCGCCGCGCGCTCGATGCTCTCGATGAAATCAGGGGAAATCGGTAGCAAATGTCAGACTCGGAACACTAGAGTCTGTCCGGCGCAGATAGAAGCGCCAGACAGGCTCCAGCTTCCTGGTTGGTCGCCCATCATGCGCCAAAACCGGCGCCCACTTTTGTCGGACAGGCTCTAGCGCCGCCCGCCCCCGGCGCAGCCGATGCAGCCCTGCACCCGCGGGTCAAGATCGAGCCGGGCCAGGCCGATGAACGCGCCGCAACTGCTGCAACAGCCGAAATCTTCGCCATCAAGGCGGGCAAGTGCTGCGCGGGTTGCGGTGATCTGGCCCTGCCGTCTTGTCTCACCCGCGGCCGCCATCGCCTGCCCCTGCATCGCGTCCATGCGCGACAGCCGACCGACCGCCTGCTGATCCAGCTCGACCGGGCGGCGGCTTGCGGCGGTATCGGATGACGCGCGCAGCAATTCTTCCATCTCGGCGCGCAGCCGGGCGGCGTAGCGGGCGCGAAGGGCTTCGGGCGTGGGTTCGGGCGCGGGCTCGGGGGTCATGCCCCATCCGACACCAGCAGCCCGCAGGGCGCAAGCCCTGCCTCAGCCAAGCGGTTGCGCGCGCTCTACCAGACGGGCAAAGAAACTCGCCCCCACCGGTGCCACGGCGTCATTGAAATTGTAGGCGGGGTGGTGCAGCCCCGCCCCCGGCCCCTGACCGAGAAAGAGATAGGCACCGGGGCGGGCTTCGAGCATGTAGGAAAAATCTTCCGCCCCCATCTCGCGCCCCGCCGCATCATTCACGCCCGCAGCCCCCGCCACCTCGCGCGCCACTTCGGCGGCAAAGGCGGTTTTCACGGGGTCATTCACCGTGGCCGGGTAGCCTTCGTGATAGTCCAGCCGCGCCGTCACCTCATAGGCCGCGGCCTGCCCGGCGACGATCTCGGCAATGCGCTTGCGCACCATGGCACGCACCGGCGCGCGGAAGGTGCGCACGGTGCCGTTGATCCAGGCGGTATCGGGGATGATGTTGTCGGCGGAACCGGCATGAATTTGCGTGACGCTGACCACCAGATCGTCAAGCGGCATGTGATTGCGGCTGACAATGGTTTGCAGCGCGCTCACAATGCCCACCGCCGCCACCACCGGGTCGGCAGTTTCGTGCGGGTAGGCTCCATGCCCGCCACGCCCCTGCACATGCACCTCGAAACTGTCCACCGCCGCCATCAAGGGGCCGGGGCAGGTATGAAAGCTGCCCTCGGCCTGCCCCGGCGTGTTGTGGATGCCGAACACCTGCGCGATCGCGAACCGCTCCATGATGCCCTCTGCCACCATCACCCCGGCACCGCCGCCGTTTTCCTCGGCCGGCTGAAAGATCAGCGCCACGCGACCGGCGAAATTGCGGGTTTCGGTCAGGTATCTGGCGGCACCAAGCAGCATCGTGGTATGGCCGTCATGGCCGCAGGCGTGCATCTTGCCGGGGTTCTGCGAGGCATAGGGCAGCCCGGTGATCTCGGTCAGCGGCAGCGCATCCATATCGGCGCGCAGGCCGATGGTCGGCCCCGGCGCGCGGCCATTGATGATCGCCACGATGCCGGTTTTCGCGATGCCTTCGTGGATTTCGTCGACCCCGAATTCGCGCAGCCGTGCTGCCACGAAAGCCGCCGTTTCGTGGCATTCGAAGGTCAGTTCGGGATGGGTGTGCAAATGCTGGCGCCAGGCGGCCATTTCGGGGGCATAGGCGGCGATGCGGTTGAGAACGGGCATGGGAACTCCGGTAGCTGTTTGGCGCACCCAAGCGGATCGGGCGACCGGATGCAACCGGGAACGGCGCGAAACGGGGGCGTCTGGCGGCCAAGCGCGGTGCCAGGTGCCGGGCTGAAACAGAAGGCGCGGGTTTCCGCCGAGTTTTTCGTGCGCAGCAGGCGCGTTGCCGGAGGAGACCTATGGCAGGTGGGCCCGGAACGTGGTATATATGTTTCAGTCGTGCACCAACCGAGGCCCTGCGGTTGCAGAGCGGCCGCACGTTCACCAGATCTACCCAGTCTTTCACAACGATCAGAATGAGGCGAGCACATGACGAAATTCACGATTTCCACCGCGGCGGTTATGCTTGCGGCGATGACGACTACGGCATTTGCGGGCGGCTACGTCGCCCCGGTGACCGAAGCGCCGGTCTATGCGCCGGTCGCGGTGCGCGCGCATGACTGGTCGGGTGCCTATGTCGGGCTGAAGGCTGGCCAGACTTCGGGCGACTGGGACTATAACAACTTTCTCACAGGCACGCTCGATTCCGGCACTACGATTGGCGGTTTTGCCGGCTACAACATGCAACGCGGCAATCTGGTATATGGCGCTGAAATTGGCCTGACCCATCTTGGCGTAACGGCGCCCACCTATCCGACTCTGGAATTCGGCAACGTCCTGGAAATCAAAGGCCGTCTGGGCTATGCCATGGACCGCGTGATGGTCTACGGCACGCTGGGCTACATGAGCGGCACCATCACCGATACCTCCGGCCCGACCGACTATGACGCGAACGGCATGACCTACGGTCTCGGCGCGGAATTCATGCTGACCGACCGGATTTTCGCCGGGCTGGAGTATCAGCGCGCCGCGCTGACCGGCACCTATATGGCGAACGAGGTCGCCGTCGATCTCGATACCGTCGCCCTGCGCGTTGGCTTCCAGTTCTGAACCAACCACTATCGGACCAGACCCGGCGAGCGTAACCCGCTCTGCCGGGTTTTCCTTTGCCGCCGGGGCCGCTAGGGTGCCGACACCAGCCGAGGAGCGCCCGATGCCCGCCGACCCGCAAGCCGACCCGTTGATCCATGACCCCGAGGGTGGCATTTCGCGGCTGCGCGCGATCATGGCGGCGCTGCGCGACCCCGCCAGCGGTTGCCCCTGGGACATCGCGCAAAGCTTTGCCTCCATTGCCCCCTACACGATCGAAGAGGCACATGAGGTGGCAGACGCGATCGCGCGCGGGGCCTGGGCCGAGCTTTCGGGCGAACTCGGCGATCTCTTGTTGCAAGTGGTCTATCACGCGCAGATGGCCGAAGAGGCGGGGCATTTCGGCTTTGACGCGGTGGTGCGCGGAATTTCCGACAAGATGGTGGCGCGGCACCCGCATGTGTTTGGCCAGGAAAGCCGCGACAAGACCGCGGACCAGCAGACCGCCGATTGGGAGCGGCTGAAGGCGGCGGAGCGGGCGGGCCGCGACGAGGCTGGCGTGCTTGACGGCGTGGCGCTTGGGCTGCCCGCGCTGACCCGCGCGCTCAAGCTGCAAAAGCGCGCGGCGCGGGTTGGTTTCGACTGGCCTTCGACCGATGAGGTGCTGGCGAAAATTGTCGAGGAGGCGGGCGAACTGGTCGCCGCACAGGAAAGTCTCGGGGCCGAGGCACTGGCCGAGGAATATGGTGATCTGCTGTTCGTGCTGGTCAACCTCGGGCGGCACCTGGGGCTGGATGCCGAGGCAACCCTGCGGCAGGCGAACACCAAGTTTACGCGTCGTTTCGGCTACATAGAAGCCGCTCTTCATGCTCGCGGCAAGCGCCCGGAAGCAAGCGATCTGGCCGAGATGGACGCGCTCTGGAACGCCGCCAAGGCGGCGGAGCGGGGCTGAGCGCAGGCCTCAGCCGAAAGCCTTGACCAGCATGTTGAGCGCCACCACCGCGAGGAACACGGCAAAGATGCGTTTCAGCGGCCTCGGGTTCAGCCGGTGCGCCAGCGCGGCCCCCCAGGGGGCGGTGATCAGGGTCATCGAAATCACCAGCAGAAATGCGGGAAGGTTGACCGCGCCGAATGTATAGGGCGGTGCCGAGGCCACCGGAACCGCCAGAAACGCCATCACCGAGGGCAGCGCGATGGTGATGCCAAAGCCTGCGGCGGTGGCCACGGCGCGATGAATCGGCACGCCGTGCAGGGTCATCAGCGGCACCCCGAAGGAGCCGCCGCCAATTCCCATCAGCACCGACAGAAACCCGATCGCCGGGGCCAGCGCCGCGCGCACCCGCGCGCCCGGCATGACGCTGCCAAGCCGCCACTCGGCGCGCCCGAAGGCCATGTACAGCGCAACGGTGAAGGCAAGCACGCCAAAAATCGCCTGTAGCGTCGGCGTGCGCAACTGCGCCACCACCAGCACCCCAAGCACCGCACCAACCGCAATTCCCGGTGCCCATTGCCGCAGGATCTGCCATTCGACCATGCCTTTTTTATGGTGCGAAAGCACCGAACGGGCCGAGGTCACGATGATCGTGGCAAGCGAGGTGGCAAGGCAGACCTGCATCAGCTCGGGGCTGGCGTAGCCGATGTTGGCGAACACATGGTAGAAGGCGGGCACCAGCACGATGCCGCCGCCCACGCCCAGAAGCCCGGCGATCAACCCGGCAAAGGCCCCCACCGCAA
Source organism: Phaeovulum sp. (assembly GCF_030684035.1). Classification (GTDB taxonomy): domain Bacteria; phylum Pseudomonadota; class Alphaproteobacteria; order Rhodobacterales; family Rhodobacteraceae; genus UBA6213. The sequence goes on from NZ_JAUXPI010000041.1 coordinate 4,464, forward strand.
GCAAGGTGGCGATCATCGGGGCAAGGCTGGCAATCTCGGTCATGTGGGCGCTCCGGCTTGGTGCCACGCACTTAGCGCGGCGCGGCGACGAGTGCCAGACCGATCCTGCTGGCGCGGGCGGCACCGGGCCGCCCTGCCCCGGTCAGTCTTCGAAATAGCCGCGCGCGGCGTCGCGGTGGCAGGCGGCGCAGTTGGCCGGTGACTTGGCGCGTTCCCATTCGGCTTTCGAGACTTCGCCATCATGCTCGTTCTTCCACCACGGCAGGTCCGAAATCCGCAGCGGCGTCATGCTGTCGGTCACGTTGCGCAGGATGCGCGACGCGGTGCGCGCGCTGACCGCGCCCGAGTCGGTGGCATTTGCCACCAGGTAGGCGGTAATCGTCAGCCGGTTTGCCTCGCTGATCGTGGCATTTTCGCCGAAGTGGTCTTTCAGCCCGGCCATCACCGCCTCCCATGAGCGGGCCGGAAGAAAGCCTGCGGGAAAGGCCATGTGGCATTCGGTGCAATCGGTCAGCGTCGTCGGGTCGTTGACCGGGGTCATCTTGTCCTGTGCAGCGGCAGCAAGCGGCAGCGTGGCAAGCGCGAAGGCAAGCGGGGCAATGAAGCGGTTCATCGGTGGTCCTTTCGGTCAGATACTGGCGAAATAGGCAAGCACGTTTGCCTTTTCGGTTGCGGTGCATTCGCGGCCCAGAACGCTGTCGCAGTTGCGGCCAAACCACTTGTCGACAAAGGCGGTGTCGGTGAAACGTTTGGGGTTCACCGAAAGCGCCATCGGCGCGATCTCCTTGCCGGTGCGCGCCATGCCCGTCGCCTTGGGGTCGGCGGTGTGACAGGACGAACACGAAGGCGTATCGGCACCGCCGCCGCTTTGGGTTGCAAGGAAGAATGCCTTGCCGGTTTCGGCGTCGGCGGTGATGCCCGCTTCGGCCGCGAATTTGGAAATCAGCGCGGCGGCGCTGGTATCATTGGCATCCTGCGCGAAGGCAGCCGGGGCGGCGGCACAAAGTGCCGCGAGGGTGAAGGCAAGACGTCTCATTTCAAACTCTCCTTAGGAAGGTCGATGGCAAAGGGGCTGAAGCGCCCGGTTTCGGCGTCGGCATGGCAGGCTGCACAGTTCGAGCGGCTGCCGACCGCGCGGCTGGCAAAAAGTGCATCGGGGATGTCGTCGTGCAGGCGCTTCCAGCTTCGCGATCCGGTGATCGAATAGGGCGGCTGGGTTATGCGCGCGGCGATCCGGTAGGCGGGTTTGGTATCGGCGGTCTCTGAGGCATGGGCAACAAGCCAGTTGGTGATCGCCTCGACCTCGGCAGCGGGCAGACCGGCGTTTTCGCCGAAGTGGTCCTTCAGCCCCGCCATGATCCCTGACCAGGAGGCGGCGGGCAGCAGGCTTGGGTTATAGGCGATGTGGCATTCGGAACAGGCGGCCTTGTAGCCCGGATCGAGCGTGGCGACCGGCAGCCCGGGCACCGGGCGCGCCGCCTGGGCGCTGTTGAAAGCCCAGGCCCCGGCGGCAAGTGCCACGATCACCGCTGCGGCAAGCAGCGGGTGCGCAGGGCGCGGGCGGCTTTCATGGTCGCCCGGGCGCTTGGCCTTGGCCCCGGTCAGCATCGACCGGGTCAGGTTTTCGTGCGAGCGCTCGCTTTCGAACACCACTCCGGCAAGGTGCATGGCGACCAGCGCGAGAACGCCGTAGGCCAGCACCTCGTGCAGCCCCAACACAACCGAGCCTGCGCCAAAGCTGACGAATGGCGCGAAAGGACCGGATTTGTCGATGCCGCCGAGCACCAGAAGGCCGCTCACGGCAAGCCCCAGCACCAGCGCGAACAGCGCCAGCACCATCAGCGCGCCCAGGGGGTTATGGCCAAGGTGGCGGGTGCCGCCCGCAAGATGCGCGCGAATCGCGGCCCCGCTCGGCACAAAATCGGCAAAGCGCGCATGGGTCGTGCCGGTGAAACCCCAGACAATGCGTGCCGCTACCAGAGCCGCCGCCGCCAGCCCTGCGGATATGTGCAGGAGCAGAATGCGCGATTCGAGCATCAGCCCCGAAGCCGCTGCAATTGCCACCGCAAGCACCAGCGACCAATGGAAAACCCGCACGAAAATGTCCCAGACGCGGGTCTGGGGCTCGGTAACGGCGGGTTTGGGTGTGCTTTTGGCGGCGATTCCGGGGCTGGGCATCAGTCTGGCCTTATGCAAGCGGCCCTGTCGGGCGATCCTGCGCAATCCTTCGCATGGGGCACCTGACGCGCGCCTGACCCGCGTTGTCAGCAGTCTGTCAGATTGCGGCTGCGGGAAGGAGAAGGGCGGCGCGCAAGCCCGGTGCTGCATCGGAAAGCGTCAGCCCGCCACCCGCCGCCTCGGCAATTTCGCGGGCGATGGCAAGACCAAGCCCGGCACCCGCCGCGCTTTCATCGGCGCGCGCGCCGCGCGGCACCAGCGCCTCGATCTTGTCGGCGGGAATTCCCGGCCCGTCGTCGCAAACCTCGATCAATACCTGTTCACGCTGCCGCGTCGCGGTGAGGCGGACCGTCGCCTTTGCGTGCCGCGCCGCGTTTTCTGTGAGCGCCCCAAGCGCTTCGGTCAGATCGTCAATATCAACCGCGGCGTTCAGCCCCGGCGGCACATCGAAAATCCATTCAAGCGCGGCACCGCGCCCGCTGCGCCGGATCACCCGCAAGATCCGCGCCGCCGCCTCGGCCACATCCGCCCGCGCACTGGCCGCGCGCGCCGCGATACGGGCGCGTGAAAGCTCGCGGTCAATTGCACGGTGCATTTCGGTGGTGATTTCCTCGATCGCCCGCGCCGATTCCGGCTGTTTTGCCCGCCGCAGCCTTTCGGCCTCGCCCAAGAGCGCCTGCAACGGCGTTTTCAGCCCATGCGCAAGGTCGCCCGCCCGGGTCCGCGCTCGCGCCAACTCGGCCTCGCGCTCTGCCAGCAGCGCATCAACCTCGCCCGCGAGCGGCTGCAATTCGGTGGGAAAATCGGCACCAAGCCGCGCCAGCGCACCCGACCGCACCGCCGCCACCCGCGCTTTGACTGCGGCAAGCGGGCTGAGACCCACCCCGACCTGCACCCAGCCCGCCGCGATCAGCGCCACCGCGAGCAGCACCATATAGGGCGCAAGATCGGCCATGAAGGCGCGTTTTGCCGCCGCCAGTTCGTCCGCCGCCATCGCCACTGCGGCGCGCGCAGCAACGCCGCCAAGCCGCGCGGGCAGCCGCACCAGACGTTCGAACACCAAGAGCGGTTCGCCCGATGCCCCCGCCAGATGGTGGGTATGGCCCGCGCGGTCGTCCAGCACATCAACGGGCATCGGCAGGGTGTAATCCCAAAGCGAGCGCGAGCGCAGCACCGCTCCTTCGGCCTCGATCTGCCAGTAAAGACCGCCCAAAGGCCGCTGGAAACGCGGCTCGGCGGGCCCCGCTGCCACCTCGAGCGCGCCATCGGTGCCGCGTTCGATGCCCGCCAGAAGCTGGTCGAGGTGCACCCCGAGTTCCGCAACGGCGCGGCGTTCGACATGGGCGGCGAAGAGGTTGGACAGCGCCAGCGCCGCCAGGGCGAGCGACAGGAAAATTGCCCCGGCCCCCGCCAGCAGCAGCCGCATCCGAAGCGAAAGCCGCCTCATCCCTGCGCCTCCGCGCCTTGCAGAAAATAGCCAAAGCCGCGCCTTGTGCCGATGATGCCGGGGCCGAGCTTGCGCCGGAGCCGCGCCACCAGCGCCTCAAGCGCGTTTGCCTCGCGCGAGAAATCATCGCCATAGAGGTGTTCGAGCAACTCGCCGGGGGCCACAACGCGGGCATGGTGCAGCATCAGATAGCCAAGCAAGCGGTATTCGAGCGCGGTCACCGCCACTGGCACCCCGCGCCGCGCCACGGTCATGCGGTTGGCGTCAAGCGTGAGCTCGCCCGCGCTCTGCACCGCCCCACCCCGGCCTGCCGAACGGCGCACCAGCGCGCGGGCGCGCGCCACCAGTTCCTCCATCCGGAACGGCTTGGGCAGATAATCATCGGCACCCGCATCGATCCCCTCGACCCGCTCGCTCCAGGTGCCGCGCGCGGTCAGCACCAGCACCGGCATATCGCGCCCCGCTGCGCGCCAGCGCTTGAGCACGGTCAACCCGTCAAGCCGCGGCAGCCCGAGATCGAGCACGATCAGGTCAAAATCTTCGGTATCGCCCAGAAACCACGCAGCTTCGCCATCGGCGCAGGTCTGCACCACAAAACCGGCGGCCTGCAAGGCCGAGGTCAGATCGGTGGCGATGCGCGCGTCATCCTCAACCGCCAGAGCCCGCATTGCCTTCGCCCCCTTCGGGAACGGAACCGGGGTCGCCCTCGACCTTCAGCACCCGCCCGGTTGCCGCATCCACCTCGACCTCGATGATCCGGCCATCGGCGGTGATCAGCTTGAATTCATAAATATACTGCCCCTTCTCGCGCTCGAACTCCACCTTGATCAGGCGCGCATCGAACCGCGCCTCAATGAGCGCAAGCACCTCGGCCAGCGGCAGAACCTCGGCGCGGCGGAGCGCCTCTTGCGCGTCGTCATGGTCGTGCAGGCGCTTGCTGTCGGCAAGCGCCGGTTGGATCAGGCCAAGGGCGAGGGCAAGGGCGAAAGTCAAAGGGACGAGGCTGCGCGGCATGCGGCAGAAATAGCAGGGCGAGGCTGACACCGCGCTGACACAACGTATCAGGCGCGCGTCAGCACAACCATGGCAAGAAACCCGCACCGGGTGCCACCACACGCCCCTTTGCCGGAGGCTTCGAGAATGAGACGCACAATCCTGTTTTGTACCGCATTGGCCACCGCTGTCGCCTGTTTCGCACTGGGCAAGGCACAGGCAGAGGGTGCCGGAAACCCGCGCGCCGACACAGGCTTTCACATCGTTCTTGCCCCCGATGGAGCGCCGCTGCCCGATCCGGGCCTGTCGCCGCCATTCTGAGGCGCGTTCAGCCCAGCAGGTCGTGACAAAGCTCCAGCCCGCTGACCAGCGCATCAACCTCGGCGCGGGTATTGTAAAGCCCGAACGAGGCGCGGGCGGTGGCGGTCAGCCCAAGATGCGTCAAAAGCGGCATGGCGCAATGCGTGCCCGCCCGCACCGCAATGCCGCACTGGTCGAGAATCGTCGAAATGTCATGCGCATGCGCAGCACCATCGATCGTCAGCGAAAAGATCGCGCCCTTGCCCGGCGCGGTGCCTTGCAGGTGAAGCCAATTGAGCCCGGCAAAACGCGCCAGCGCATAATCGCGCAGATCGGCTTCATGGGCGGCCACATTACCCATTCCAAGCGCGCCGAGATAGTCAAGCGCCGCACCAAAACCGATCTGCTGCACGATGCCGGGGGTGCCCGCCTCCATCCGCGCGTAACCTTCGGCGTAGGTGGCGCTGTCGCAAGTGACTTCGCGGATCATGTCGCCGCCGCCGAGGAAGGGGCGCATTTCCGCCAAGCGGTCGCGCGCAATGAAGATCGCGCCGGATCCCGAGGGGCCGTAAAGCTTGTGCCCGGTGATGGCGTAGAAATCGCAGCCGATCTCGGCGACATTGACCGGCGCATGCACCGCGCCCTGACTGCCATCGACCAGAACCGGCACACCCCGCGCCCGCGCGCCACGGCAAATGGCACCGACATCGACCCTTGTGCCCAGCACGTTCGACATATGGGTAACCGCAATCAGCCGGGTGCGCGGCCCCACCGCCTCCAGCACCTTTTCGGCAGGCAGGCTGCCATCGGCTTCCGGTGCCACCCATTTCATCACCACCCCCTGCCTTTCGCGCAGGAAATGCCAGGGCACGATATTGGCGTGATGTTCCATCAGGCTCAGCACGATCTCGTCGCCCGGGTGCAGGCGCGGTGCCGCCCAGGCGTAGGAGACCATGTTGATGCCCTCGGTCGAGCCGGTGGTGAAGACGATCTCGTCTTCGCCCGCCCCGAGGAACCGCGCGACCTTGCCGCGCACCGCCTCATAGGCTTCGGTCGCAATCGTTGAAAGCGTATGCAAGCCGCGGTGGACATTGGCATAATCGTGTTCATAAGCGCGGGTCACCGCGTCGATCACCGCGCGCGGCTTTTGCGCCGAGGCACCGTTGTCGAGGTAAACCAGCGGCTTGCCGTGCACCTGCCGCGACAGGATCGGAAAATCGGCGCGGATGCGGGCCACATCATACATCGCTCATGCCCCCGCTGCGGGAACGAGGCCCAGCATGCCGAGCAATATGGCCACCACCAGAACCGCCATCAGAAAGGTCGCGGTGACCCCGAGGAATACCAGAAAACCGCTTTGAAAATCGTGCAGCGCTGCGGTGAACAGGGTCGTCATCCTGAGGAAAAGCACAAAGGCCACCAGCCCGAGCGCCGAAGCGAACAGCGGGAACAGCAGCATCAGCACCACCTGCGCCGCCTGCACACACAAAAGCGCCGCGTCGATCCAGACCGCCAGCGCCAGCGCCTGCGCATAGCGCCCTTTGCCGCCGAACACCCGCCCCAGCCCGGTCATCACCCCGGCCACCAGCAGCATTCCCGCCAATTGCACCAATGCCATGCGCAGGGGCGAGGCGGTCAGTGCCATCCAGGGGGTTTCGACCGGAACCGGAAAAAAGACTGTGGCGAACCAGCTCAGCACCGCCGAGGCGGCGGCCACCGCAACCGCCGCCTGCCCCAAAAGCGGCACCGGCAGGTCAAGCGCGATGACGCGCTGCGCCGCCTCGCGCGGGCGCTTCACGCTTTGCACCAGCAGGTCGGCGAAAAAGGCGATGTTGAGCGCCATCATGGTGCCTCGAACTCGGCGACCCGAAGCGAGGCACCCCAGATTGCAAGAAAGCCCACGCCCAGCGCCAGCCCGACGAGGTTGAGCGCCGGACCGGGGCCGATGAACCCCGCCACCAGCCCCTGCAACAACACCGCAGGCGAGACCGCAAGCATCGACCAGAACAACGCCATCCGCACCCGGAACCCGGTGCCGCGCCCACCAAAGGCACGCGCCACGATATGCGACAGCGCGGCGAGCGTGTAGGCGAGGAGTGGCCCGATGAAGATTGCCCCGAAAGCCGCACCGGCAATGCGCGCCTCAAGCGGAATGCGCTGCGCTTCGGGCAATGCCGCATCAAGATGCGCAAGCCGCGCCTGCGCGGGCCAGAGCGACACGAAGACCACCAGACAGGCGGCCATCAGCGTCGCCAGTGCCCAATCTTCGCGCGGACCGCCCGCCAGCAGCGCCCGCATCACCACGCGTGGCTGCCGCCAGCTTCGGAAAATGTTCGGAACAACCGCCATGCTACCCCCGATGCCCGGCCAGCCACTCTTCCAGCCGCGCCAAGATCTCTGCCGCAATCGCCGCATCGTCAACCTCGGCAATCGCGTCTGCAAGGAAGGAAAGCACCAGCAGCGCCACCGCCTCTTCGCGCGGCACCCCGCGCGAGCGCAGGTAGAAAAGCGCGGTTTCGTCGATGGCACCGGTGGTGGAGCCATGGCTGCATTTCACATCATCCGCATGAATCTCCAGCTCCGGCTTGGCCAGAAACTGGCATTCGTCATCAAGCATGAGCGCCTGGCTGATCTGGTAGCCGTCGGTTTTCTGCGCCCCCGGGCGGACCAGAATCTTGCCTTGAAAGACCCCCGTGGCACCATGCCGCAGCACCTTCTTGAACACCTGACGGCTTTCGCAGCCGACCGCACCATGGGTGATGAACACCGTGTCGTCATGGTGAAAGGCCCCATCGGCACCGTCGCCCAGGGCAGCCCCGGCGATATGCGCCACCGCACCATCGCCGATGATCTCGATCACCGCCTCGTTACGGGTCAACCGGCCATTCATGCTGAGCGTGAACGATTTGAACACTGCGCCCGCGCCCACCCGCGCGAAGATCGCGCTGATCACCCGGTGTTCGAGCGACCGCCCCTGCGGGCGGATATGGTGGAACCGCGCGCCCGCGCCGACATCGACCTCGAGCACCAGATTGGCCCGCGCACCGGCGGTGCCGGTTTCAAGCAGGGTCAGCTCCGCACCCGCCTCCAGCTTCACGACATGGTGGAGCATTGCCTCGGAAGTGCTTGAACTCTGGCGATAAGAAATGTGCACCGGTCGCGCTGCACGGGCGGTCACACGGATCATCAGCCCGGCTTGCGCCTCTGCCGTATTGCGCACAGCGAAAGGGCGGCGCACCGGCGACTGGCCCGCAGCTTCGAGGCGGCCGTAAAGCACCCCGGCCCATTCCGGCGCTTCGGACAGATGCGAAATCTCCACGCCTGCAAGCGCCGGGTCATCGGAAGCCGCGGCGTCGAAAACGCCGTCGGTAAACACCAGCCGCAGCTTGTCCATGCCGTCAAAAATCGGCTTGTCCACCCGGTAAGCCGCGGCTTCGGGCGTGGCTTGCTGGGCAAAAGCTGCCGGATCGGTCCAGCGCCAGTATTCATCACGCCGCCCCGGCAGGCCCATTTCGGCCAGCCGTGCCGCAGCGCTTGCGCGGGCGGCCTGCATCATTGAACCTCCGCCAGAATATCGGCGTAGCCGTTTTTCTCGACCTCGAGCGCCAGTTCCGGCCCGCCTGAACGGATGATCCTGCCATCGGCCATGATATGCACCACATCAGGTGCAATATGGTCCAGAAGCCTTTGATAATGCGTGATGACCAGGAAGGAACGCCCGGCATCGCGCAAGCCGTTCACGCCATCGGCAACCAGCTTCATCGCATCGACATCAAGCCCGGAATCGGTTTCGTCGAGAATGCACATGCGCGGTTCAAGCACCGCCATCTGCAAGATTTCGTTGCGCTTCTTCTCGCCCCCCGAAAAGCCGACATTGACCGGGCGTTTCAGCATTTCCGCGTCGATCTTCAGTATCTTCGCCTTTTCGCGCACCAGTTTCAGGAACTCGCCTGCCGCCACTTCCGGCTCGCCGCGCGATTTGCGCTGCGCGTTGAGCGCGGAGCGCAGGAACACCATGTTGCCAACACCGGGAATTTCGACCGGGTATTGAAAGGCAAGAAACAGCCCCGCCGCCGCGCGCTCCTCCGGGTCGAGTGCAAGCAGGTCCTGGCCGAGCAGCGTGGCACTGCCTGCCGTCACCTCATAGCCGTCGCGCCCCGAAAGCACATAGCTCAGCGTCGATTTGCCAGACCCGTTCGGCCCCATGATCGCATGCACCTGACCGGCACCGACGGTCAGATTCACGCCTTTCAGGATCGCTTTGTCTTCTTCCTGAAGTTTGACGTGCAGATTCTTGATTTCAAGCATTTATTCCTCGTTCAACGGATCATCCAGGGCGCAGGAACAGGCTGAGAAACCAGCCCATCCGCTGCGCGGGAAAAGGTTGCGGTGCAAGTTCGAAGCGCGCCATGCGACCGATCATCTCGGCGCGCGGGGCAAGGCTTTCAACCTCGTGATAGGCGGGGCGGTCGATATAATCATCGACCAGCACGGTCACCGGGCGCGTGATGCGCAGCGCCGCGGTGGCAAAACAGGCAGCGCGAAAGCGGCCATCGATCAGCACCACATCGGGGTGCACGAAATCTTCGCGGTCCCAGACCGAATTGGGGTAGCCCGGCCATTTGCGAAAGCTCGCATCATCAAGCGGTTTGCCCCATGGCCCGGTCGGGCCGATATCTGCATGGTGCAGGCGCAGATCGGCGGCAGGCGGATTTTCCGCAAACCAGCGCGCCATGCCTGCAAGCCACGCCTTGTCGCTTTCGACCGAAAACACCAGTTTGCCCGGCATTTCCGCCGCCAGAATGGTCGAACCGCCCGAACCGTATTCCAGAATGACCGCGGCACCCGCATAGGCGCGCGCCAGCGCCGCCGCCTCGTCGGGCGGCATGGTCAGCTTCGGGCGGACGGGCGCGGCAAGGTTCACCCGACGCTTCCTTCCAGTGAAATCGCAACAAGGCTCTGCGCCTCCATTGCAAATTCCATCGGCAAGGCCTGCAACACGTCCTTGCAGAAGCCATTGACGACCAGCGCCACCGCCGCCTCGGCATCCATGCCGCGCGAACGGCAATAGAAAAGCTGATCTTCATCGACCTTCGAGGTGGTGGCCTCGTGCTCGACGCGGCTCGAATGGTTCTTCACCTCGATGTAGGGAACCGTGTGCGCACCGCATTTGTCACCGATCAGCAAGCTGTCGCACTGGGTGTAATTGCGGCTGTTCTTGGCGCGCGGGTGCATCGAAACCTGGCCACGATAGGTGTTTTGCGCGTGCCCGGCCGAAATGCCCTTGGAAACGATCCGGCTGCGCGTGCCCTGCCCGAGGTGGATCATCTTGGTGCCGGTGTCGGCTTGCTGAAAGTTGTTGGCAATGGCGATCGAGTAGAACTCGCCCTGGCTTTCGTTGCCGCGCAGAATGCACGAGGGGTACTTCCAGGTGATGGCGGAGCCGGTTTCGACCTGCGTCCACATCACCTTGGCGCGGTCGCCCCGGCAGTCGGCGCGCTTGGTGACGAAATTGTAGATGCCGCCCAGCCCGTTTTCATCGCCCGGATACCAGTTCTGCACGGTCGAGTATTTCACCTCGGCATCTTCGAGAATGACGATCTCGACCACCGCCGCGTGCAGTTGCGCGATGTCGCGCTTGGGTGCGGTGCAGCCTTCGAGGTAGCTCACATAGGCCCCCTTGTCGGCGATGATCAGCGTGCGCTCGAACTGGCCGGTGTTTTCGGCGTTGATGCGGAAATAGGTGCTCAGCTCCATCGGGCAGCGGGTGCCCGGCGGGATGTAAACGAAGGAACCATCGGAAAACACAGCAGAATTCAGCGTGGCAAAGAAGTTGTCGGATTGCGGCACGACAGAGCCCAGATATTTCTTCACAAGCTCGGGATGCTCGCGGATCGCTTCCGAGATCGAACAGAAGATCACCCCGGCCCTGGCCAGTTCGGCCTTGAAGGTGGTGCCGACCGAGACCGAGTCGAATACTGCGTCAACCGCCACCCTGCGGGCATCGGCCGCAACCCCTTCGGCACCTTCAACCCCCGCCAGAAGCATCTGTTCCTTCAGTGGAATTCCGAGTTTCGCATAGGTGGCAAGCAGCTTCGGGTCAACGTCGTCAAGGCTTTTGGGCTTGGTCTCCATGCTCTTGGGCTTGGCGTAATAGTACTGGTCCTGATAGTCGATCACCGGGTAGCGGAGCATCGCCCAGCGCGGCTCGGTCATCTCGACCCAGCGCCGGTAGGCGGCCAGCCGCCATTCGGTCATCCACTCCGGTTCGCCGTTCTTCGAGGAGATGAGCCGCACGATGTCTTCGCTCACGCCCTTTGGCGCGTAATCCATCTCGATCTCGGTGGACCAGCCGTATTTGTAGCTGCCCATGCCCTGCACGGTCTCGACGGTTTCCCGGTCAACCCCTTCGCGGATCTCCTGCTCGCCGATCATTGCCTTGCCTTCCCGTCTTGTTCCAATGCCTTGCGGCCGGTTTCTCATGCGGCCCGCGCGCGGTGCCGGGCATAGGCTGTGCGCCAGCTTTCGGCAAAGCGCAAAACCTGATCGCGCGTCACCCCCGGCCCGATCGAAACCCGCACGGCAGAGCGCGCGGCCTCGCTGCCATACCCCATCGCCGTCAGAACGCGGCTGGCGCGCACCTTGCCCGAGGAACAGGCCGACCCTGCCGAAATGGCAAACCCCGCCAGATCCAGCCGCATCACCTGCGTCTCGCCGCGCCAACCGGGCGCGAGGATTGAACTCGTATTGGGCAACCGCCGGTTCCCCGAACTCTCCCGCCCGGGGAAAATAACATCATTGCCGCCAGCTTCCAGAGCGGATTCTAGAATATTTCTAATTTCGGCTACCTCGTCCCAGACCCCCGCCGCCAGATCGCGCGCGGCGGTCTCGGCGGCGGCTCCAAAACCGGCGATGCCGATCAGGTTCTCGGTGCCCGCGCGCCGCCCCATCTCTTGCCCGCCGCCCTTGATCTGGCTGGCAATCTCGGTGCCGCGACGCACCACCAGCGCGCCCACACCTTTCGGCCCGCCAAGCTTGTGCGCCGAAATCAGCCCGGCACCGATGCCGAGCCAGTTGAAGGCAAAGGGAATTTTCCCGAATGCCTGGGTCAGGTCGCTGACCGCGAGCGCTTCGGGCAGCACCTGCACCACGCCGGTTTCGGCATTCGCCAGTTGCAGCGCACTTTGCGCAGGATCGCTCACTGCCACTTGCCCAGAAGCATCGCAACGCAGCAGCGGATCGCACCATGCCCGCACCGCATCATGTTCGATGTCGGAACAGACGAGGCCCCGGCCCGCACATGCCAGCGCCGCCGCTTCGGTGGCCCCGGAGGTGAAGATCACATCGGCCCCTTCCGCGCCGAGCGCCGCCGCCACCTGCGCCCGCGCCCGCTCCAGCAGCCCGCGCGCGGCGCGACCTTCGGCATGCACCGACGAGGGGTTGCCGACCAGATCCATTGCCGCCGCCATCGCCGCGCGGGCCTCGGCGCGCAGCGGCGCGGTCGCGTTCCAATCGAGATAAACCCGTTCGCTCACGCTGCCCACCTCATTCATCGACCACCGCAAACAGCGTTGGCACCGCCTGGCAGGGTTTCAGCCCATTGCCGACCACATCGGCCAGCGTGGTCTGGTGCAAGAACACATAGACCTGCGCCGACAGGCTTTCCCAAAGCCGGTTGGAAAGGCTTTGCGCGCGGCTGCCTGATACACCGCCGGTCGCCCCCGCGCCTTTTTCCAGCGCCGAAACGGATTCATCCACCGCCACGAACACCTCCGAGATGCGAATCTCCGCCGGATCGCGCGCCAGCCGGTATCCGCCCCCCGGGCCGCGCACTGATCGCACCAGGCCCGCCCGTCGCAGCCGCACGAACAACTGCTCCAGATAGGGCAGCGAAAGATCCTGCCGCTTCGAGATCGCCGCCAGCGAGGTCATCTGATCCTCGCCCGCGGTCGCCAGATCGACCAGCGCCACCATCGCATAGCGTCCCTTGGTTGACAGTTTCACGCGCGCCTCCTGAACTCACTCGGTTCCGGGCCCCAATCGCCAGCGATGGCCCAACTTCCTTTAGCAGAGCATTGACCTTGCAAGGAAGGCCGCTTAACTCAATTCGACGCGGCAACCGGTTTTGGCCGGGAGTGCAACCGATCTAGGGTATCTGAGCGAATTCGTCAAGTATTTGCCGTGCCCGCAGCAGGAACAGGCGAACCCATGCCCGAAGTCATCTTTCCCGGCCCCGAAGGACGGCTGGAAGGTCGCTACCACCCCAATGGCGCACCCGATGCGCCGATTGCGATCATCCTGCACCCCGATCCGCAATTTGGCGGCACGATGAACAACCGGGTTGTCTACAACCTTCACTACAGCTTTCACCGCCTCGGCTTCACCGTTCTGCGCTTCAATTTTCGCGGCGTCGGGCGCAGTCAGGGCGAATATGACCAGGGCATCGGCGAACTCAGCGATGCGGCCTCGGCGCTTGACTATCTGCAGACGATGAACCCCAATTCAAAGCACTGCTGGGTCGCGGGCTTTTCCTTCGGTGCCTGGATCGGGATGCAGCTTCTGATGCGGCGCCCCGAAATCACCGGCTTCATTTCGGTTGCGCCGCCCGCCAACATGTATGATTTCAGCTTTCTGGCACCCTGCCCTTCCTCCGGCCTGATCATCAACGGCTCAATCGACCGGGTTGCGCCACCGAAAGATACCGCCAACCTCGTGGCCAAACTGCGCGAACAGCGCGGCATCACCATCACCCACGAACTGGTCGAAGGTGCCGATCACTTCTTCAAGGATGACGAGGCGCATATGAAGCCGATGATCGAGACGGTGCAGGCCTATGTGCGCCGACGTCTGGGCGAAGCCACGCGGTAACCTCATGGGACTTCTCGAAGACCTCGCCGACAAACTCGCCGCCGACACGCTCGACGCCATGGAGGCGCTTGATAACGACCGGCTTTATATCGACGTGGGCAAGGTGCTTGGCACCTCGTCGCCGACGATGCAGGAGACCTTTCTCACCTCGATCCGCATCCGCCTCGCCGAGCGGCGTGGTCGGCGTTACCTCGAAGCCACGGTCGCGGCGCTTCAGGCAGGCGCGCCCGCGCCCAAGGCCCCAAGGGACAGCGGGCTTTGAGCGACCGCCTCGCCGCGCAATTCGCCTTTCTTGACGAGGCCGACAAGCTCAAATCGGTGCTGCGCGCCAACACGCTTGCCGATGGGTCGAGGCGCGAGAATTCGGGCGAGCATAGCTGGCATCTGGCGCTTTACGCGCTGGTGCTGGCAGATCACGCCCCGGCCGGGGTAAATATCGACCGGGTGTTGCGGATGCTGATCCTGCACGATCTGGTCGAGATCGACGTTGGCGATGTGCCGATCCATTCGCTGAACGGTCAGGCGCACGGGTCTGCCGAAACCCAGGCCGCCGAAGCGCGCGCGGCGGCGCGGATTTTCGGCATGCTTCCCGGTGATCTCGGCGACGATCTTCTGACGCTCTGGCAGGAGTTCGAAGTGGCGACCAGCCCCGACGCCCTGTTTGCCAAGGCGCTCGATCGGGTGCAGCCGGTGATGCAGAACCTCGCATCGGGTGGCGGAACATGGAAAGACTACGGCGTCACCGCCGCGCAGCTCGACGCGCGCGTGGGGGTCAAGATCGCCCGCGCCGCGCCGCAGCTTTGGGCCTGGGTGCGCGGCAGGGTTCAACCCTGGTTTGAACAAACCTGACGGTACTGCCGCAGTTGCCTGTCCTGGCCCAGATTGCTTCGCGCTCGTGTCAATGTCGTTGCCGGGTCCTGATACGGTGCCCCCCCCCACCGCCTTGTGGTTCTTTGCGGCCCCACCTGCCCCATCGATGCCGTCGGGGCGATCACGTCGCAAGCGCCCGGTGAACGGCCCCCCGGCGCAAGCAGCCCGCGCAGGCGTCATGTTGTTCACCTCTGTTGCCACAGGCGCGGGCGCGGCGAAGAGCTGCGCTGCCCGGTCACCCCCCGCCCGCGCCCGCCAGCTGCGCGAACAGGCAAGGAAGCTTCTCCCCAGTCGGGATTTCCACCAGGCGATGGGGCGAAAGCCCGGGTTCAGCTGCCAAGCCGCGCCAGGGGTTGAAACACCGGACCCTCGGGCGTGTCGGCGAAATGGGCCCGAATGTGAAAGACCTTGGCCAGAAGTTCTTGCGTCAGCACCTCGCGCGGCGCGCCATCGGCCACCAGCCGCCCCTTCGAAAGCACCCAGAGCCGCGTGCAATGCCGCGCCGCCAGCCCCAGATCGTGCAGCGAGGCGACCACCGCCCCGCCCGCCGCCGCAAGCTCGACGAAAACCTGCATGGTGGCAATCTGCGCCTCGGGGTCGAGCCCGGCAGTCGGCTCATCCGCCAGCAGCAGCGGCGCTTCTTGCGCCAGCGCGCGGGCGATCAGCACCCGCGCCTGTTCGCCGCCCGAGAGCGCGGTCGCCGCCCGCCCGCGCAACTCCTGCAAACCCATCCGCGCCAGCGCCCGTTCAACCGCCGCGGTCCCCCCGGCACCGTGCGGCAAGCGCCCAAGCCGCACCACGGCTTCAACCGGCATTCCCCAGGCGATCTCGCGCGCCTGCGGCAACCAGGCCGCGGCCCGTGCCCGCTGCCCCGGTGCAAGCAGCGCCAGCGAGGCGCGCCCCTCGTGCGGCAAGAGCCCGAGCGCTGCGCGCAAAAGCGAGGTCTTGCCGGCGCCATTCGGACCCAGAAGCCCGATCACCTCGCCCGCCCGGACCTCGGCGCTGACCCCGCTTACCACCGCCACCCCGCCGCGCCGCACGGTCAGATCTTCCAGCCGAAGCAGCATCATGCGCCCTCCCTGCCGATTTGCCGGATCATCCGCAAAAAGAACGGCGCGCCAACAAGCGCGGTCAGCACGCCAAGCTTCAGGTCTCGCTCGGGCACCACAAGGCGCGTCGCAATATCGGCGGCCAGCAGCATTGCCGCGCCGCCAAGCGCCGAGGCGGGCAGCAGACGCGACGGCGCGGCCCCCACCGCGCGGCGCAGAAGATGCGGCACGACAAGGCCCACAAACCCCACCGCCCCGGTCACCGCCGTTGCCGCCCCGACCAGCGCGGCGGTGCCAACCACCACCCCAAGGCGCAGCCGCGGCAGCGACACGCCAAGGCTCGCCGCCGCATCCTCGCCCAGCGTCAGCGCATCAAGCCCGCGGCCCTGGCGCAGCAAGACGACCGCGCCGATGGCGATGAAAGGCGTCGCCAGTGCAACGTGCAACATCGAACGATCAGCAAGCGAGCCCATCATCCAGAACACGATCTCGGCGGCGGCATATGGGCTTGGTGCAAGGTTCAGCGCCAGCGCGGTCAGCGCGCCCGCCAGCGACGAAAGCGCGATCCCGGCAAGGATCAGCGTCAGCGCCCGCGCCTCGCGCCCCGCCAGCGCCAGCAGCAGCGCCACCGCCAGCCCGGCACCAAGCAGCGCCGCAAGCGGCAACGCCAGCGCAAAGGCCGCATAGGCCCCGGTATGAATGGCGATCACCGCGCCCAGAGCCGCAGCGCCCGAGGTGCCGATCAGCCCCGGTTCCGCCAGCGGATTGCGCAAGAACCCCTGCATCGCCGCCCCGGAAAGACCGAGCGCCGCCCCCACCAGAACCCCGAGCAGCGCCCGCGGCAGCCGGATTTCGCGCAACACCAGCCCCGCCGCGCCTTCACCGGACCAGAACGCGGCAAGGCTTGCGCGCGGCCCGAGGTCAGATGCGCCCAAGAGCAGCGAGGCCAGAAAAAGCGCCGCCACGAGCAGGACGAGCGAGCTGAGCAATAGGCGGTACTTCATTGTTTTTTCATCGTTTATCCAGTTTTGGTTCGGTCAAACTCCATGCCCCCGGCAGGCCATGCCAGTGAAGATGCCGCGCCACGTCGCGCGCAGCCGGCTTGCGTCAAACGCTCAAAAAGCGCGAAGCTTGGGCGGTAGCGACATGTTTTCATCGCATTTTTCGACTTTCCGATGCTGTCCGCCCGGCGCGGCCTTGGCTCCGCCGCGCGGGCCTCTGGCAATCTCGCGACATCACCGCGCAACTCATTGCTTTTCCTCTTGTTTGGCAGCTTCCATTTGCCGTCCCATCGCCGCAAGCTCGGCGACCGCGCCCAGCATGGCGGGTGCCGCGCAAACCCAGCGCGAGTCGTGAAGCCGCCGCTCGATCGACAGACCGGCAAGCGCCGGATGCGCCAGCATCTCTTCGGCGCGGCTTGCGCCGGGGGCCCCGGCGATCACCAGATCGGGCGCAGCCAGCACCAGCCGCTCCAGATCTAGCCGCCCGCCCCAATCGAGCCCCGGCCCGGCAACGATGTTTTCAAACCCGGCGAGGACGAGCATCTGCCCCTCCAGCGTCGCCGGGCCATAGCCATAGCCGCCCGGCCCATAGACCGCCGCGCGGGGCGCGTGCTCGGGGCGCTCGATCGCCGCCAGCTGCGCGTCGAAATCTGCAAGCACCCGCGCGGCGCGGTCAGGCTGGCCAAGTACCGCCCCCATTGTCACGATTTTCGCGCGGATATCGGGCACCGAAACGCCGGGCGAAAACCGCTCGACCCAGACCCCGAGCCGTTCCAGCATCGCCACGGTTTCGGGGTCGGACCAGATATCTGCCAGCACCAGATCGGGGTGGCGCAGATAGATGTCCTCGGCGCGCCCCGAGGTTTGCGCATGGCCCGCCGCCGCCGCCGCCAGCGCCGACATCGCCGGATCGGTCGCCAGCGGCGAAAGTGCTGCAATCTGTGCAGGGTCGGCGATCAGCAGCAGCAACTGATCGGTGCAGACGTTCATCGAGACCACGCGCGCAGGCGGGCTATCGGCCAAGGCCGTGGTTGCCGCAACACCCACGGCAAGCGCCAGCACCCGCAGCAAGCCGCGCGTGCCGGCCCCCCGCCGGGGATCAGAAGCTTTTGCGCAAGCCCACATAAACCGCGCGCCCCGATGTGCCATAGCCGTTCACCGTCTGATAGTCCGCATCAAGCAGGTTTTCGATGCGCAGGTAGGCCTCGGTTCCCGGCGCGAGGTCATAGTGCAGCGCGGCGGAAACTACCGTATAGTCTGGCAACGCCGGGCGGTCCGCCACATGCCGCGCCGCGAGGTTCAGCCGCAGGCCCTCGGCAAGCCGCGCCTCCAGTGCCAGCGCCAGCTGGTGGCGCCCGAAGCCCGCGCTCCAGGTATTGCCAAAGCTCAGCGGCGGCGTGGTGGCATCGGTAAAGGTGTAGCTCGCGGTGGCATCGATGCGCGCACCAAGCGGCACTACCGCCTCGATCTCCACGCCTTGCCGCCGGGTCCGCCCAGGCACCTGCGCGTAGCGGTCATCGAGATAGTCGTAGGGCGTGCCCATATCGGAAAAATCGATCAGGTTGTCGGTGTCGATGCGAAACAGCGTGGCGCGCAGGAAGGCGTCGCCCCCGAGCCGCTTTTCGAGCCCGAGGTCGAAGGAAAGGCTTTTTTCCGGCTCCAGCCCGGCATACCCGTAGGGTCCGAACAGTTCATAGCCCGAAGGTGCCCGAAACCCGGTGCCGACGGCACCGCGCAGCGTGACATCGCCGGCGAGCTGCCAGCTTGCCGCCAGCCGCGCCGTGTTCTGGCCACCAAAGCGCGAATGCTCGTCGTGGCGCAGCGATGCAACCACATCGAGCCCCGCGCCAAAGCGCTGCGCATATTCCGCAAACACCCCCGCCACCTGCGAGGCGGCACCCAGATCGACCGGGCCATAGCCGGTATCCCCTGCCTGCGCGTAGCTTTCATGGGTGAGGTCGGCACCGAAAACCAACCTCCCCTGCCCGATGTCGGTGGCGGCTTTCCAGGCGAGCGTCGAGCGGCGGCCGGAATAGTCAAGGTCCATGGTGCGCAGGGTCGAGCCGGATACCATCCAGAACGCATCATAATCGAGATAGGTCTCGGTGCCGAACAGGCTGCGTGCCATCGCGTAGTGGCTGAAGCTCAGGCTGTGTTCAACTGATCCGGCCTCGAACAGCGCATAGGCGCGGATGCCGGCCGAATTCTGGCGCGAGGTTTCATCGAAGCTTTCGCCATCGCCGAGCGTCACGCTGAAGCTACGCGTCGGGTCGGCGTAATATTGCGGATCCCATCCGCCTTTTGCAGCTTCGGCAAAGGCGGCAAAGCCCAGCGTCACGCCGCTTTCAAGCGTGGTCTCACCTTTCAACGAAACCCGCGCTGAACGGAAGCCATCGGCCTCGCTGCCCGCTGCCGCCGCCGAGAACCCCTCGGTGTGCAGTCCGGAAACGGTCAGGCCAAGGCTGCCGGTGGCACTGCGGCGTGCATGTTCAAAGCTGGTCGCAACGGTGCCGTAGCTGCCCGCCTCAACCGCCAACACCGACCGGGCGCCGGGCACCAGAAGCACCGGGCTTTCAAAGCTCAGCACCCCGGCCACAGCTTGCCCGCCATGCACCGCCGATTGCGATCCGCGCAGCAATTCCGCACGACCGAAACCGAGGCTGCTGAGCCGCCCAATGTCGAACGCCACCTGCGGCCCCGAGGGGTCTGACACGTCGATGCCATCGACCAGCACCTTGACGTAGTTCTGGCTGACGCCGCGCAGGGTAAAACCTGTCTGCCCGCCCAGCCCGCCGCGCGCCAGAATGCCGATACCGGGCAGCCGCGCGAGAAATTCGGTCAGCTGCAATTCGCCGGTGGCCTGCACCGCGCGCGTGGTGACAGTGGTGACGGTGGCACCGGTGCGCCCGGCTTCGCGTGGCTCCTGCCCTGCGCTGATGATGATGTCATCAAGTTCGATCAGTTCCAGCGCGGTGGCGGGCAATGCCGCAACAGATCCGGCGAGAATCGCAAGTGCAAGGGAATGTTTTCGCATGGTCAGGTCTTTCCATTCGCGCCCCATTTGGCGCTGCCCAATTCAAGCCTTTGGAAAGATTTACTTTCCGCCGACGGTGCCTATCACCTCAAGCGGAATGCCCGCCCCTCCGCGCACCCCGCGCGGCGGAAAAGAGTGATCACCTCGGCAGGTCTCCTGGCTCGCGGGTCAGGGCTTGGGCCGGCCTTCCCGGGGTGTGGCCCCCAGTGGCATGTGTCGGCCTTCGCTCGCCGCTTACAGTTGCGGGGGCAGCCCCGGAGTAGGCAGCAAGCGCTGCCGCACCGGGTTCCCTTTTCATCCGCCCCTCACGAGGCGAAACCGAAGAGGCTCTTTGATCGCGCTACGGCGCGCGGCTGTCAAGGGTGCGATTGCTCGGCCTGCGCCTCAGCGCGGCTGGCGCGGTTATGGCGCACCGAAGAAACCAGCGACAGGCCGATGAAACCGGCACCGAGAAGCCCGGTGACCATTTCCGGAATGTGCCACATGGTCTGCGCGAACATGATGAGCGACAGCACGAGGATCGACCAGAATGCGCCGTGTTCCAGATAGCGGAACTCGGCCAGGGTGTTCCTTTCAACCAGCATGATTGTCATCGAGCGTACATAGACGGCACCGATGCCAAGACCTATGGCGATCAGGAACAGGTTCTGCGTCAGCGCGAAAGCCCCGATCACGCCGTCGAAGCTGAAGGAAGCGTCAAGCACCTCAAGGTAAAGAAATGCGCCAAGCCCGCCTTTGGCCGCGGCGGTCAAGGCCGCCGCTTTCTGGTCAAGCACCTGTCCCAGCACCTCGACCAGCAGAAAGGTGAGCAGCCCGGCAAGCGATGCCAGCAGAAATTCGTGTTCGCGGTTATCCGGCAAAAGCAGCGTGCAAAGCATCACCACGATCAGGACCAGCGCGATCTCCAATCCGCGCACCGAGGCACAGCGGCGCAACTGGCATTCGAGCATGCGGATCCAATCGACCTCTTTGCCCTCGTCGATGAAGTAGCGCAGCGCCACCATCATCAGGAAAGAACCACCAAAGGCAGCGATGGAAAGATGCGCGTCCCCGATGATGCGGGCGTATTCGTCGGGCCGCACAGCGGCAAGGTGGATTGCCTCGAATGGCCCGATCCCGGCGGCCACCACCACGATCAGCAAGGGAAACGCCACCCGCATGCCGAATACCGCTATGACGATGCCCCAAGTCAGGAACCGGCGCTGCCAGACCGGTGTCATTTGCTTGAGCTTGTTGGCGTTGACGATGGCGTTGTCGAAAGAGAGCGAGATTTCCAGCACCGCGAGCACGGCGGCAATCAGGAAAAACGAGATGCCACCGGCCAGGCCGCCATAAATCACCCCAAGCCAATAGGCGAGGATCAGACCGGCCGCGGTGAATGCAAAGGCCCATCTGAAATAGTGGAGGGAAGCTTTCATCCGGGCTCCGATGCAGCGCCGCTCTGCGCGTGGTGCCGAGATAGGGCTGGCCAGGGGCAACGGCAAGGGTCAGGAGGCGCAACGCCACAGCCTGCGGCACGGCGGCAACGCATCGGCAGGGGTGCAGCCGATTGTCGCAGGTTCATCAGCGCGATTCGGTTTTGCGGCAATGTGGTTTATAGGTCGCGCAGTGTGTGACATAAGGGAAACAGGCAATGCGCGCGCTTTTGGGCGCGCTGGCTTTCGCCCTGACCTTCGGCATGGCAGCCGCGCAGGGGCGAAATGAGGCTTCGCTGACCCAACTACCGGAACGGCAGGCCTTCTCCAAACTTGTCGGGCCCTATGTTGCGCCGCTGGAGGCGATGAATCGCGGCACGCTTGCCTACAACTCGGTCGTTGCCGAGAATGCGGCGATGAATTTGGCAATGCTGGTGCAACTCGACCAGTCGCCGCTCTGGGCCAATGCGACCTCGGCGGGCATCACCAAAGCCAGCCTGACCGGGCCGGGTACCGCGCCCATTCCCGCCGCCGACAGCCGCGGGCTTGACGACATGTCAGCGGCCATCGTGGCGCTGGCACCGGTCGCCGCGACCGGGCTTGCCCCGATGCGCGACGCGCTTGCGAGTGTCGGCAGCAGTTGCCGCTCGTGCCACGCGGCCTATCCCGAGGTCAACTGACCGCCGGGCTATGCCTGCCCGAGCTTTGCCTGCCGTGCCGCGCGCAGGCGGGCGAAATCGTCGCCCGCATGATAGCTGGATCGGGTGAGCGGGGTTGCCGAAACCATCAGGAACCCCTTGCCATAGGCGGCCCCCTCGTAACCCTTGAATTCCTCGGGGGTCACGAAGCGGTCAACGCGGTGGTGTTTGGGCGTGGGTTGCAGATATTGGCCGATGGTCAGAAAATCGACATCCGCGGCGCGCAGATCGTCCATCACCTGGCGCACCCCCTGCGCGTCTTCCCCGAGCCCAACCATGATGCCCGATTTGGTGAACAGGCCGGGGTCAAGCTCCTTGGCGCGCTGCAACAGGCGCAGGCTGGCAAAATAGCGCGCTCCGGGGCGCACCGTGGGGTATAGCCCGGGCACGGTTTCAAGGTTGTGGTTGAACACGTCGGGGCGCGCGGCAACGACAGTTTCCAGCGCCTCCGGGCCGCATTTGAGAAAATCGGGGGTCAGCACCTCGATCGTGGTGCCGGGGGCGCGGTGCCGGATGGCGCGGATCGTGGCGGCAAAATGCTCGGCACCGCCGTCGGCCAGGTCATCGCGGTCAACGCTGGTAATGACGACATGTTTGAGCCCCAGCGTCGCCACCGCCTGCGCCACCCGCCCCGGCTCAAACGCATCGAGCGTGTCGGGCTTGCCGGTGGCGATGTTGCAGAACGAGCAGCCACGGGTGCAGATGTCCCCCATGATCATCATCGTCGCGTGGCCCGCGCTCCAGCATTCACCGACGTTCGGGCAGCCTGCCTCTTCGCAAACGGTGACCAGCCGGTTTGACCGCAGCGTATCGCGGGTGGTCTTGTAACCCTCGGATGTCGGGGCCTTGACCCGTATCCAGGCCGGTTTCTTCGGCTGCTCCTGATCGGGCCTGTGGGCCTTTTCCGGGTGGCGTTCGCCGGGGATCTTGAGGTCGCGCGACATGCTGGCTCCTGGCTGGCGGCAGGGCCGCAGCGACTGATCTAGTGCATCGGACGGGTTTTGTCCAAGGGGCAAGCCGCGCGAAAGGTTTGCTCAGGGCAACCGGGCGCGGGCGGCGGCGATCAGCCCTTGCCCGGCAGCCGTCAGCGCCCCGGCAAGCGGTTCAAACCAGCCCTCGCCCGAACTCGCGGCGCGGCGCACAAGCAACAGCTCCCGCGCCGGTTCGGGGGCGGCAAAGCGCGCGCAGACAAGGCCGGGCGTGGCTTCGCCCGCCAGCGCCAGCTCTGGCAGAAAGGTCAGGCCCGCGCCCTGCGCCACCAGGCCGCAAAGCGTGGCCAGCGACGAGGCCCCAAGGTCGAGCCGGGTGGTCGAGCGCGTCAGACCGCAGACATCAAGCGCCTGATCCGCAAGACAGTGGCCTTCGTCGAGCAACAACAATTCGTCCGGGTCGAGCGCGCGCGGGCGCAACGCCTCGCGCGCAGCACCAAGCGCGGCAAGGCGCGCCGCGCTGCCCGCAAGCAAAAAGCGGTCTTCGAACAGCGCCTGCGTAATCAGCCCCGGGTCGTTCACCGGCCCGGCGATCACCACCGCATCAAGCGCCCCCTCGGCAAGTGCAGCCAGCAGAAGCGCGGTCTGCGCCTCGCGCAGGCGCAATTCGCCGGTGCCGGAGATTTCCCTGAAGCGGGGCAGCAATGGCGGCAAAAGATAGGGCGCGACGGTGGGGATGATGCCAAGGTGCAACGCCGCGCCAAGGCCGAGATGCCGCGCCTCCGCCGCAAGTTCCTGCACCTCTGCCAGCACCCGGGCGGCGCGGCGCGCCAGCACCCTGCCCGCCCGTGTCGGCACCAAGCCACGCGGCAGCCGCTCGACCAAGGCCAACCCTAGCGCGCCCTCCAATGCACGGATCTGCATCGAAAGCGCGGGCTGGGTGACATGCACCTTTTCCGCCGCGCGCCCGAAATGCCCGGTTTCGATAAGCGCAAGGAAATAGGAAAGCTGGCGGAGCGTGATGTTCATAAGGCAATCTTATCGCATGTAGCAGAATATGCAATTTCCATTGATCGTCGCATGCCGTTAGGTTGCCCCGATCACAAGGAGTTTGCCATGTCCCGCCTGACCACCACTGCCGGTGCACCCGTTGCCGACAACCAGAATTCCGAAACCGCAGGCCTGCGCGGCCCGCTTTTGATGCAGGATTACCAACTGCTCGAAAAGCTCGCGCATCAGAACCGCGAGCGCATTCCCGAACGCACCGTGCACGCCAAGGGTTGGGGGGCCTTTGGCACCTTTACCGTCACCCATGACATCACCCGCCATACCCGCGCCTCGATCTTTGGCGCGGTAGGCAAGACCACGCCGATGCTGGCGCGGTTCTCGACCGTGGCGGGCGAGGCCGGTGCCGCCGACCACGAGCGCGACGTGCGCGGCTTCGCGCTGAAGTTCTACACCGATGAGGGCAACTGGGACCTTGTGGGCAACAACACCCCGGTGTTCTTCATCCGCGATCCGCTGAAATTCCCCGATTTCATCCACACCCAGAAGCGCCACCCGCGCAGCAATCTGCGCTCCAACACCGCGATGTGGGATTTCTGGAGCCTGGTGCCCGAAAGCCTGCATCAGGTCACGATCCTGATGAGCGACCGCGGCCTGCCGCAAGATCCGACGCGGATGAACGGCTACGGCAGCCACACCTATTCGCTGTGGAACGCAAAGGGCGAGAGGGTCTGGGTAAAGTTCCATTTCAAGACCCGGCAGGGCCATGCACATTTCACCAATGCCGAAGGCAACGCGATGATAGCCCGCAGTCGCGAAGGCTATCAGGAGGCGCTTTTTGGCGGTATCGAGGCCGGGCGGTTCCCGCGCTGGACGCTGAAAATCCAGATCATGTCCGAGGCGGAGGCGCAGCAAACCGCCTTTGATCCGTTCGATCTGACCAAGGTCTGGCCGCATGCCGATTTTCCGCTGCACGAGGTCGGCTATTTCGAACTCAACCGCAACGCCGACAACTACTTTGCCCAGATCGAGCAGGCGGCTTTCAGCCCCTCGAACAAGGTGCCCGGCATCGGCTTCAGCCCCGACAAGATGTTGCAGGCGCGCGTTTTCAGCTACGCCGATGCGCACCGCTACCGGCTTGGCACGCATTACGAGGCGCTGCCGGTCAATCAGCCCAGGTGCCCGGTTCACCATTACCACAAGGACGGCGCGATGAACTTCGTCGGCCCGCAAACCGGCGCTGTCGATGCCTATTACGAGCCGAATTCGGTGGGCGGGGTCACGCAAGACCCCGGCGTGGCCGAGCCAGCATTGCCGGTGTCGGGTGCCACCGGGCACCATGCCCATGCGCAGCAGATTGACGATTACGCCCAGCCGCGCGCCCTGCATGACAAGGTGCTGAACGCCGGGGAGCGGGCGCGGCTATATGCTAACACCGCCGCGTCGATGGCCGGAGTGCCGCAGCAGATCATCGACCGGGCGCTTGCCCATTACGATGCCATCTCGCAGGCTTACGGCGCGGGCATCCGCGCGGCGCTTGCTGCGGCAAACTAGTCTCAAGACCGGCGGGGTGCCTGCGCGGCACCCCGCCAGCGCTTGCCGCAACGCCTTCGCCAGCTTAGCAATGCGGCATTCGCCGGGCACCCGGGCCCGGTCAGCATGCGAGGGCGGATTGTGATCGAGCTTTTGGGCAACCCGGCGGTCTGGGCTTCGTTTCTGACCCTGACCGTTCTTGAAATCGTGCTTGGCGTCGATAACGTCATCTTCATCTCGATCGCCGCCGAGCGTCTGCCTGTGGCGGAGCGTCGCCGAGCGCGCTTTATCGGGCTTTCGGGGGCGCTGGTGTTGCGCATCGGGCTTTTGTTCTCGATCACCTGGATCATCGGCATGTCGGAACCGGTGCTGACGGTGGCGGGGTTCGGTGCCTCGTGGCGCGACATCATCCTGCTTGCGGGCGGGCTCTTTCTGATCTGGAAGGCCGCGACCGAGATTTTTTCCGAGGTCGAGGGCGAGACGCATGCCACCGCAGGCGCGGCAAAGGCGACGCTCTTCGCGGTGGTGGTGCAGATCATGGTGCTCGACCTCGTCTTTTCGCTCGACTCCGTCATCACCGCGATTGGCATCGCTGACCACATCGAAGTGATGGTGGCGGCGGTCGTGGTGGCAATTCTGGTGATGATGGTCGCGGCAGAGCCGATCGCCGAATTCATCGCGGCGCATCCTTCTACCAAGATGCTGGCGCTGGCATTCCTGTTGATGGTCGGCATGGCGCTGGTATCGGACGGCATGCACCACCATGTGGAACGCGGCTTCATCTACGCGGCGATGGTCTTTGCCGGAGGCGTCGAGGGGCTGAACCTCTGGCGGCTAAAGCGGCGCAACACAAGGTTGGCGCAATAGCTCTGGCGGCGCGGGCGGATTTTTCGCCGCCCGCGCATTTTTCCCTTGCGGCGCGCGCCATGACTTTATACATCCCCCGTCACCGAAACCGCCGCAGGGCGGGTAAGGGAACGGAGCGCGGGCGTAGCTCAGGGGTAGAGCATAACCTTGCCAAGGTTAGGGTCGAGGGTTCGAATCCCTTCGCCCGCTCCAAAACACGAAAGGCCCTCGGGAATCCGGGGGCCTTTCGTGTTTTGCACCCCCTGCTTGACAAGCCATACCACGCAGCCTCAGGTGCCGCGAGCAAAGAGAACCAGAGGGGACAGCCGGAACCATGCAGCAAGCAATCGGTGCCGCAATTCTGGCGCTCTACCTTGTGTGCTCGGCGCTTCTGGCCCCGGTGTTTCGGGTAATGCTGGCGCGGCGTGCGGCGCGCGGGCGCGAAGACAAGCGGCGGTGGCGCGAAAAACTGGGCGCGCCGGGCGCGCGCCGCCCCGAGGGCCAGCTTTTATGGCTGCATGCAGCCTCGGTGGGCGAACTGGCCTCGGTCACCGGGCTGATTGCCGCGCTCGCCGAGGCACGGCCGCAGACCGCGCTGCTGGTTACAACCTCGACCATGACCTCGGCGCGCCTTGCCGCTGAGCGGTTGCCCCGGCGGGTGCTGCACCAATATCTGCCGCTTGATCTGCCGGGCGCGGTGACGCGGTTTCTCGACCACTGGAGGCCCGATGCGGCGGTCTGGGTGGAAAGCGAGCTTTGGCCAAGGCTGATCGGCCAGACTGCCGCGCGCAGGATACCGATGTTGCTGGTCAATGCCCGCATGTCCGACCGCTCGGCACGGCGCTGGCAGCGGGTGCCCGCACTTGCGCAGCGGCTTTTGGCGTGTTTTGCGCAGGTTTTCGCGCAAGATGCACAAACCGCTCGGCATCTTGCGGCCTTGGGCCTGCCGCCCGCGCGGCTGCAAAGCCTCGGCTCGCTGAAGGAAAACACCAGCCCCCTGCCCTTCGATGCCGCCGAACGCGGCAGGCTGGCTGCGGCATGGGCGGGGCGGCCGAGGTGGCTGGCGGCCTCGACCCACGCCGGAGAGGAGGCAATGGTGCTGGCCGCGCACCGGCTTGCCGGGGCCGCGATGCCGGGCCTGCTGCTGATCCTCGCGCCGCGCCACCCCGAACGGGGGGCATCGGTTGCCGCCATGGCGCGGGCAGCGGGCTTTGCCCCCGCTGAGCGCGCGGCCGGGGTGGGCGATGCGGCCACCGCCGAGGTCTATCTTGCCGATACGCTGGGCGAGATGGGGCTTTGGTTCGACCTTGCGCCGGTCGCCTTTCTCGGCGGATCGCTGATCGCGGTCGGCGGCCACAACCCCTATGAGCCGGTGGCGCAGGGGGCGGCGGTTCTGCACGGCCCGCACACAGCCAATTTTTCCGAAATCTATGCCCGGCTCGATGCGGCGGGCGGCGCGCGCAAGGTGGCGGATGCCGAGGCACTGGCTGCGGCGATTGTGGACCTTCTGGCCGATGGCGGTGCGGCAGCGGCGGCGCAGGCGCAAGCCGCGCGCGGGGCGGTTTCAGCCAGCGCCGATGCGGTGCAGGCGGCACTGGCGGCGGCGATTGCCGCAACACTCGACCCTGCCGGGGCCGGTGCCGCCAGGCGCGGATGAAGCGGCAGACCCGCGCCGTTGTAACAGCCCGAAAACTTGCGTGAAGCGGTTTCCCTTGCGGCGCGCGGCGGCTTCGCTAAAACGGGCCACGCGTAGAAAAAAGGCATTGCAATGGCTGTCGCCGTCATCGTCCTCGCTGCAGGCCAGGGCACCCGCATGAATTCCGACCTGCCAAAGGTGTTGCATCACCTGGGTGCCGCGCCGCTGATCGCCCACGCGCTCGCCGCAGCCACGGCGATCGAACCGGCGCGGGTGGTGGTGGTGGCGGGCCACGAAGCCGAAGAGGTGCGCCAGGCCGTAGCCCTGTTCTGCCCCGAGGCAGAGGTGGTCATTCAGGCAGAGCAGCTCGGCACCGGCCACGCGGTGGCAACCGCGCTGCCCAGGCTTGACGGTTTCGAGGAGCGAGTGCTGGTGATCTACGGCGACACCCCGTTCATCCGCCCCGAGACCCTGCGCGACATGGTCGCGGCGCGCGCCGATGTCGTGGTGCTGGGCTTCGAGGCGGCCGAGCCGGGGCGCTATGGCAGGCTTGTCACCAGCCGGGCGGGGCTGGAACGGATTGTCGAGTTCAAGGATGCAACACCTGAAGAACGCGCCATAACCCTTTGCAATTCCGGCGTGATCTGCGCCAATGCCGCGATTCTCGCCCGGCTGGTTGCGGGGCTGACAAACGCCAATGCCGCAGGCGAATACTACCTGACCGACATCATCGCCGCCGCCCGCGCCGAGGGTCTTTCTGCCGCTGTCGTCACCTGCGCCGAGGCCGAGACCATGGGGATCAACACCCGCGCCGAGCTTGCCCGCGCCGAGGCGCTGTTTCAGGCCCGTGCCCGCGCCGAGGCGCTGGACAACGGCGTTACCCTGACCGCCCCGGATACCGTGTTCTTCGCGCTCGATACATGGATCGGGCGCGATGCGGTGATCGGGCCGAATGTGGTGTTCGGCCCCGGTGTCACCATTGAATCGGGGGCAGAGGTGCGCGCCTTTTGCCACCTTGAAGGCTGCCATATCTCGCGCGGGGCTACCGTCGGGCCCTTCGCTCGGCTGCGCCCCGGCGCGGAACTGGCCGAAGATGTGCATGTGGGCAACTTCGTCGAGATCAAGAACTCCATCCTTGATGAGGGCGTCAAGGTTGGCCATCTCACCTACCTTGGCGATGCGCATGTGGGCGAGCGTACCAACATCGGCGCGGGCACGGTAACCTGCAACTACGATGGCGTGATGAAACACCACACCGAAATCGGTGCCGATGCCTTCATCGGCTCCGATACGATGCTGGTGGCCCCGGTCAGGGTGGGTGCGGGCGCGCTGACCGGCTCGGGTTCGGTCATCACCGCCGATGTTCCTGCGGGCGCGGTGGCGCTGGGGCGGGCGCGGCAGGAAAACAAGCCCGGACTGGCGGCAAAACTCATGGAGCGGTTACGCGCCGAAAAGGCGCGCCGGGCCGGGGGCAAGGCCTGATGTGCGGCATTATCGGGATTCTGGGAAATCATGAGGTTGCGCCACTGCTGGTTGAAAGCCTGAAGCGGCTGGAATACCGCGGCTACGATTCGGCAGGCATCGCCACGGTGAACTCCGGGCGGCTTGACCGCCGCCGTGCGGTGGGCAAGCTTGCCAACCTCTCCGACCTTCTGGTGCATGAACCGCTGCCCGGCAAGGCAGGTATCGGCCATACCCGCTGGGCCACGCATGGGGCCGCAAACGAGGGCAACGCGCACCCGCACCGGTCCGGCCCGGTGGCGGTGGTGCATAACGGCATCATCGAAAACTACCGCGACTTGCGCGCCGAGCTGGCGGCGGCGGGCCTTCACCCCGAAACCGAGACCGATACCGAAACCGTCGCACTTCTTGCGCGGCTTTACATGGACAGCGGCATGAGCGCGCGAGCGGCCGCAGCGGCCACGCTCGCCCGGCTTACCGGTGCCTTCGCGCTGCTGTTCCTGTTTGACGGCGAGCCTGACCTGCTGATCGCCGCGCGCAAGGGCAGCCCGCTTGCCATCGGCCATGGCAGCGGCGAGATGTTCGTGGGCTCCGATGCAATTGCTCTGGCACCCTTTACCGACGCAATCACCTATCTGGACGAGGGCGATCATGCCTTTGTCAGCCGCGCCGGTGCCGAGATTTTCGACGCGCAAGGCCGCCGCGCCAACCGGGAAATGCAGCG
The DNA here is from genome assembly GCF_030684035.1 of Phaeovulum sp. GTDB lineage: Bacteria > Pseudomonadota > Alphaproteobacteria > Rhodobacterales > Rhodobacteraceae > UBA6213. The sequence goes on from NZ_JAUXPI010000041.1 coordinate 34,451, forward strand.
CATCGACCTTGGCCAGACCCGCGTTGAAAAGGCCGGTTACAAACATTTCATGGCCAAGGAGATTGCCGAGCAACCTGCGGTTCTCGGCGATGCGCTGGCGCATTACCTGCAAGGCGGCAAGCTCAACCTGCCGGAGGGGCTGGATTTTTCCGGGACCGAGCGGCTGACGCTGGTGGCCTGCGGCACCGCCTTCTACGCCTGTTCGGTGGCGAAATACTGGTTTGAGGCGCTCGCGGGCCTGTCTTGCGAAATTGACGTCGCCTCCGAATTTCGCTACCGCGAACCGCCGTTGCCCAAGGGCGGAATGGCGCTTTTTGTCAGCCAGTCGGGCGAAACCGCCGACACGCTCGCGGCGCTGCGCTATTGCAAGGCGCAGGAGCAGAGGATCGTTGCCGTGGTCAATGTGGCCAGTTCGTCGATCGCACGCGAAGCCGACCTTGCGCTGCCGATCATGGCGGGCATCGAGGTCGGTGTGGCCTCGACAAAGGCCTTTACCTGCCAGCTTGCGGTGCTGGCGGTGCTGGCGCTCAAGGCGGGCGTCGACCGTGGCCGGATCGAACCCGAGGCGCTGGCTGGCCATATCGCCGCGCTCAATTCTCTGCCCGGCCTGATGAACCAGGCGCTGGCGCTTTCGGGCGAGATCGCGCGGCTGGCCGAACGCATTGCCGAGGCGCAGGATGTGCTGTTCCTTGGCCGTGGGCCAATGTTTCCGCTCGCCCTTGAAGGCGCGTTGAAGCTCAAGGAAATCAGCTACATACACGCTGAAGGCTATGCGTCGGGCGAGTTGAAGCATGGCCCGATAGCGCTGGTGGACCGGTTGGTGCCGGTGGTGGTGATGGCACCCCACGACCGACTTTTCGACAAGACCGTGTCGAACATGCAAGAGGTGATGGCGCGGCACGGGCAGGTGCTTCTGGTCTCGGATGCGGCCGGGTTGCAGGCGGCATCGGCGGGGGTCTGGGCAAGCTTGAAGCTGCCGCAGGTGGCCGAACCCTTTGCCCCCATCCTCTATGCGATCCCGGCGCAGCTTCTGGCCTATCATACCGCCATCGCCAAGGGCACCGATGTGGACCAGCCGCGCAATCTGGCAAAATCGGTGACGGTGGAATGATTGGAGCGGTTGAGCTTGCGGCGCTTTCGGCCCTGGCCGACCCGGTCCGCGCCGCAGGCTCCGCCGCCTATCACAAGGCACCGCGCCGCTATCTTGGCATTGCGGTGCCGCAGATCGAGGCTCTGGTGGCAGAGTGGCGGGCAGGCCTTGATGTGGCAGGAAGGGTGGCCTTGGCCGACGCGCTCTGGCGGTCTGACATTCACGAAGCGCGAATTGCGGCCGCAAAACTGCTTACCCAAGCGCGCATCGCCAATGACGGCGCGGTTTGGGCGCTGATCGCCTCCTGGGTGCCCGGGTTCGATGCCTGGGCAATTGCCGACCACGCTGCCGCCGCCGGGGCGCGCCGCCTTGTTGCCCATCCGGAACGGCTTGACGAGGTCGAGGCCTGGCTTGGGCAGCCGAACATGTGGGCGCGCCGGGCGGCGCTGGTTTTCACTCTGCCCTGGACCCGGCTGCCGCATCCGAAACCCGCCGACGAAGCCATTCGTGCGCGCGTGCTCGGCTGGGCCGCCCGGCTTGCCCCCGACCGCGACTGGTTCATTCAGAAATCGATCGCCTGGTGGCTGCGCGACCTTTCGAAGCATGATGCCAGCCGCGCCCGTGCCTGGCTGGCGGAACATGGCGCTGCGCTCAAGCCATTCGCGGTGAAGGAAGCCTCAAAGTACCTCGGCGGGTGATCGCATCACCGGCCATTCGGTATGCAATTGCATACCGCCCTTCCCAAACGCCGCGCACTAGGCTATGAGGCCGCAACCGAATCCCCCAACCCACGAGGCCCCCATGTCGAAAATCAAGGTAGCCAACCCCGTCGTTGAACTCGACGGCGATGAAATGACCCGGATCATCTGGGATTTCATCAAGAAAAAGCTGATCCTGCCCTATCTCGACATCGACCTGAAATATTACGACCTCGGCATCGAGGAACGCGACCGCACCAACGACCAGATTACCGTCGATGCGGCGCTCGCGATCCAGAAATACGGGGTTGGCGTCAAATGCGCGACCATCACCCCCGATGAGGCGCGGGTTGAGGAATTCGGCCTCAAGCAGATGTGGAAATCGCCGAACGGCACCATCCGCAACATCCTTGGCGGGGTGATCTTCCGCGAGCCGATCATCTGCCGCAACGTGCCGCGCCTGGTTCCCGGCTGGACCCAGCCGATTGTCGTTGGCCGCCACGCCTTCGGCGACCAGTACAAGGCCACCGACTTTCGCTTTCCCGGCAAGGGCAAGCTGACGCTGAAATTCGTCGGCGACGATGGCACGGTGATCGAGCGCGAGGTTTATGACGCGCCCGGTGCGGGCGTGGTGATGGGCATGTACAACCTCGACCAGTCGATCATCGACTTCGCGCGCTCGTCGATGAACTATGGCCTGCTGAAAGGCTGGCCGGTCTATCTTTCGACCAAGAACACCATCCTCAAGGCCTATGACGGCCGCTTCAAGGACCTGTTTCAGCAAGTTTATGAAGAGGAATTCGCCGAGGCATTCAAGAAGGCCGGGATCACCTACGAACACCGGCTGATCGACGACATGGTGGCAAGTTGCCTGAAATGGTCGGGCGGCTATGTCTGGGCTTGCAAGAACTACGATGGCGACGTGCAATCCGATACCGTTGCGCAAGGCTTCGGCTCGCTGGGCCTGATGACCTCGGTGCTGATGACCCCCGATGGCAAGACCGTCGAAGCCGAGGCCGCGCATGGCACCGTGACCCGCCACTTCCGCGAGCATCAGAAGGGCAAGGCGACCTCGACCAACTCTGTCGCCTCGATCTACGCCTGGACCGGCGGCCTCAAGCACCGGGCCAAACTCGATGACAACGCCGCACTGATGCGCTTTGCCACCACGCTGGAAAAGGTCTGCGTGCAGGCCGTCGAAGACGGTTACATGACCAAGGACCTCGCCCTGCTGGTCGGCCCCGAGCAGAAATGGCTCACCACCATGGGCTACCTTGAAAAGGTCGATGAATACCTGAACGCGGCGCTGAAGGGCTGATCCGCTGCCATGTCTCTGGGGGCCGGGTGCAGCAATGCACCCGGCCCTTTGTCGCTCACCAGAACTGCCCCCGCCCTACCGGTGGTGCGGCGCTAGGCGGCAGCCCGATATCGCGGCGGATGTGGGGGCTGAGCGCGCGCGCATCGCGCGGCTGCCGCCGCACCCCGGTCAGCGCGCGCAGTACCGCGCCAAGCACCCTCCAGGCACCCAATTCTTCGATCAGATCCTGCAATATCTGTGCGGAAACCGCCCCCGCACGGGCTTGATCTTGTGCCATTTCATGTTTCCGGCCGCTTGGGGGCGCACCGGCTCCTTGGGGAAAGGGGGACCGTGCCGAAACCTCGTGGCAGACCGCAAGGCGGTCAGGGGGCGCAGCCCCGCAAGGGTTCAGTCCGGGTCGGTTGCTGGAGTGTCAGGGCGCGATCTGCCCCGGAGTGCCTCAGCCTCGGCGGGCGAGAGGTTTCGCGCACCAAATGCCATACGGCGCGCGAATACGGGCCCGCGAAGCGGAGGCGGTCGGATGTGCCATGTGACGCCTCCCTTGCTGCGGTGCCGGTTCGCGGCCAAGTGCCACAGTTTGCGCGCCCGGCCAAGCCCGAGGCCGTAACCGTGGCCACAAAGCCGCAAAGGCTGTGGCGATTTCACAACAGGCGCGTTCCGGCGCAGCCCCTTGCATGTTTGCTTCAGCGCAAATATCCCACCGGGGTCCGGGGGTGTGAAACCCCCGGCACCGAACTCCGGGGCCCCGATGACCGATGCCACCCACCACACCCCGCTTGAAGACGCGCAAGGCATCGCCTATGGCGCGGGCATGGCGGCCTTCGCCATCGTCATGCTGACGCATCTGGGCTTTGTCACCGGCCAGACGGCGGGGCTGGCGGTGCTCATTTCCTATGCAACCGGCTGGGGCTTCGGGCCGGTGTTCTTTGCCATCAACCTGCCCTTCTACTGGCTCGGCTACCGCCGCATGGGCTGGGTCTTCACGCTCAAGACCTTTGCCGCGGTGGCGCTGGTCTCGGTGCTGTCCACGCTGATGCCGCAATGGGTCAGTTTTACCTACCTCAACCCAGGCTTGGGCGCGGTGATGATCGGCTTCATGTCCGGGGCGGCGCTGCTCGCGCTTTTTCGCCACGGCGCAAGCCTCGGCGGGGTCGGCATCGTGGCGCTTTACCTGCAAGACCGCAGCGGCTTTCGCGCCGGCTGGACCCAGCTCATTTTCGACGCCTGCCTGTTCAGCGTGGCACTTGCGCTGCGCGAATGGCACACCGTCGCCTGGTCGTTCCTTGGCGCACTGGTGCTCAACCTGGTGATCGCGATGAATCACCGCCGTGATCGCTACATTGCGGCCTGACGCATGGCGCGCCGATTTGCCGCGGTCGGGCGCGCATTCGACTGGCCAAGCGCGCCCGGATCGATTATGCGCTGGCCCGCAGCATGAATTTGGCGGACATAATGGACCTTCGCAATATCGCGATCATCGCACACGTTGACCACGGCAAGACCACCCTGGTTGACGAACTGCTCAAGCAGTCGGGCACCTACCGCGAAAATCAGGCCACGACCGAGCGGGCGATGGACTCGAACGATATCGAGCGTGAGCGTGGCATCACGATTCTGGCCAAGGCCACCTCGGTCGAGTGGAAAGGCGTGCGCATCAACATCGTCGATACCCCCGGCCACGCCGATTTCGGCGGCGAGGTGGAACGCATCCTGAGCATGGTCGATGGCGTCTGCCTCTTGGTCGATGCCGCCGAAGGCCCGATGCCGCAAACCAAATTCGTCACCTCAAAGGCGCTGGCGCTGGGGCTCAAGCCCATCGTCGTGCTCAACAAGGTCGACAAGCCGGCGGCCGAGCCTGACCGCGCACTCAACGAGGTGTTCGACCTTTTCGCCAACCTCGGTGCCTCGGATGCGCAACTCGACTTTCCCCATATCTACGCCTCGGGCATCGGCGGCTGGGCCGATCTTACGCTCGATGGGCCGCGCAAGGATCTGTCGGCGCTCTTTGATCTGATCCTGGCGCATGTCGAGGCACCGCGGCAGATTTCGCGCCGCGACGAGCCGTTTCGCATGCTGGCCACCACGCTCGGGCTTGACCCCTTCATCGGCCGCATCCTGACCGGCCGCGTCGAATCCGGCCGCCTCAAGGTCGGAGAAACCCTGAAGGCGCTCAGCCGCACCGGCGAAAAGCTGGAGCAATTCCGGGTCTCGAAAATCCTCGCCTTCCGCGGGCTTTCGCAAACCGCCATCGACCTCGCCGAAGCGGGCGATATCGTTACCGTCGCGGGCATGTCCAAGGCCAACGTTGCCGATACGCTCTGCGATCTTTCGATCGATGTTGCGCTGCCCGCGCAGCCGATCGACCCGCCGACCATTTCGGTGACCTTCGGTATCAACGACAGCCCGCTGGCGGGGCGCGACGGGGCCAAGGTGCAGTCGCGGGTGATCCGCGACCGGCTGCTGCGCGAGGCGGAATCGAATGTGGCGATCAAGGTCGAAGATACCCCCTCGGGCGACGCCTTCGTGGTCTCTGGCCGCGGTGAATTGCAGATGGGCGTGCTGATCGAGAACATGCGCCGCGAAGGCTTCGAGCTTTCGATCTCGCGCCCGCGGGTGATCTTTCGTGACATCGACGGCGAACGCCACGAGCCGCTTGAAGAGGTCATCATCGATGTCGATGACGAATACGCGGGCGCGGTGATCGACAAGCTCACCTCGGCGCGCAAGGGCGATCTGGTCGAAATGCGCCCGGCCGGTCACGGCAAGACCCGGATCGTGGCACATGTGCCCTCGCGCGGGCTGATCGGCTATCAGGGCGAGTTCATGACCGACACCCGCGGCAATGGCGTTCTGAACCGCATCTTTCACAGCTGGACCCCCTATCGCGGCCCGATCCAGGGCCGCAGGCAAGGCGTGCTGGTGTCGATGGAGGCGGGGGTTTCGGTGGCCTTCGCGCTCTGGAACCTTGAAGACCGCGGCAAGATGTTCATCGGCGCGCAGGAACAGGTCTATGAGGGCATGATCATTGGCGAACACAGCCGCGACAATGATCTCGACGTGAACCCGCTCAAGGGCAAGAAGCTGACCAACATGCGCGCCTCGGGCACCGACGAAGCGGTGCGCCTGACCACCCCGGTGCGGATGAGCCTTGAAGCAGCCATCGCCTATATCGACGATGATGAACTGGTCGAGGTCACGCCCAAGGCCATTCGCATGCGCAAGCGCTACCTTGACCCGCATGAGCGCAAGCGCGCGGCCAAGGTGGGCTAGGCGCGGCTGTTGCTCCTGCCCGCTTTGGTGCTGGCCTCCGGCGGGGATATTTCTTTCTGAAGCAGATGCTTCAGAAAGAAATATCCCCCGCGGAGCGCAGCCACCGCGCTCAGAGCGCCAACCCGTGCCGCCCCGCCAGATCGGTGAAATATTGCCAGGCGACGCGGCCCGAACGGGCACCGCGCGTTGCCTGCCATTCGATGGCCTCGGCGCGGAGCCGGGCGGCATCGACCGCCAGACCGTAGGCGGCGCAGTAGCCTTCGATCATCGCCAGGAATTCGTCCTGTCCGCAGGGATGAAAGCCGAGCCAGAGGCCGAAGCGATCAGAAAGCGAAACCTTTTCCTCGACCGCTTCCGAAGGGCTGATCGCGGTAGAGCGTTCGTTCTCGATCATCTCGCGCGGCATCAGGTGGCGGCGGTTCGACGTCGCGTAGAAAAGCACGTTGGCGGGCCGCCCTTCGATGCCGCCATCGAGCACCGCTTTCAGGCTCTTGTAATGCTGATCATCGGCCGAAAACGACAGATCATCGCAAAAAAGCACGAAGCGGCGCGGGCTTGCAGCGCGCAGATGCGCGAGCAGGCGCGGCACCGAGGGCAGATCGTCGCGCCCAAGTTCGACCAGCGTCAGGCTGTGCCCACGCGCCAGCACCGTCGCATGCACCGCCTTGACCAACGATGATTTGCCCATGCCGCGCGCGCCCCACAAAAGCGCGTTGTTTGCCGCGCGACCACGGGCAAACTGTTCGGTATTGGCCAGAAGCGTGTCGCGCGCCCGGTCGATGCCCAAGAGCAGCGCCAGATCGACGCGGCTCACCTCGGCCACCGGCTCCAGCCGGTCTGGTGCGGTGTGCCAGACAAAGGCAGCGGCAGCATCAAAATCGGGGCCGGGGGCGGGCGCGGGGGCCAGCCGCTCAAGGGCTGCGGCGATGCGGTCCAAGGGATCGCTCACTTCGCGGCCTCTTTCTCCTCGACCTCGTCCTCCTCGTCCTCGACCCAGAGCCCCTCGGCGCGCAGCCGCGCTTCACGCGCCTTCTCCATGCGCTGCACCAGGAAGATCGAGACCTCATAGAGACCATAGACCACGACGAAAAGCACAACTTGCGAAATCACGTCGGGCGGGGTCGCAACTGCGGCAAGCGCCAGAATGCCGACTATCGCGTAGCGCCGCACCCGCTTGAGCGCAGCGGCACTCACCAGCCCCGCCTTGCCCATCAAGGTGAGCAGAACCGGCAACTGAAAGCACAGACCGAAGGCCAGAATGAACTTGATTGTCAGGCCGAGATATTCCTGCACCGAGCCTTGAAACACGATACCCGCCTCGGCGAGCGGGGCCAGATCGGCCGCCGCGCTATCCGGCGGCAGCGGCACGAGCGGCCCTTGCTGGAAACCGAGGAAGAAGGTGAAGGCCATCGGCAGGATCACGAAATAGGCGAATGCCGCGCCCAGAAAGAACATCGCGGGCGAGGCAACGAGGAAGGGCAGAAAGGCGTTCCTCTCGGTCTTGTAGAGCCCCGGTGCCACGAACCGCCAGAGCTGATAGCCGATGATCGGAAACGACAGCGCGAAGCCGCCAAGAAAAGAGATGCTGACAGCGACGAAAAAGCCTTCCTGAAGCTTGATCAGCACCAGCCCGCATTCCTGCCCGCGGGCATCAAGTGCCGCGCAGATCGGGCGGGTCAGGAAATTGAAGATCGGGTTCCAGACGGTGAAACAGAGCAGCATCGCCACGGTAAAGGCCAGCACCGCCCAGATCAGGCGGCGGCGCAGTTCGGCAAGATGCTCGATCAGCGGCGCGGAAGAGGCATCGACCTCGTCGGGGGTTGCGGCACTCATGCATCACCCTTCGGCGCTGCGGCAGCTGCGCGCGCGGCGCGCGGACGGGGCGGGGGTTTTGCGGCTGCAGATTTTGCGGCGGCGGGTCCAGTGGCGGCGGGGGCCGGTGCGGAAGCGGCTGCCGGGGCGGGCTTTGCGGCGGGGGCAGCAGTCGGCGCGGCACCTGCCAGCGCCTCGTGGGCGCGAGAGCGGGCGGGCTTGGCCCCTGTTGCAGCGGTTGTCGGCGCGGCCTCGGGATTTGCCGGATTTGCCGTAGCTACGGGGGCGGCTGCAGGCTTCGGCTCGGGCAGCGGGCCGGGCGTATAGCCGCCCTTGAGTTTCGGGTTCCAGCGCTTGAGCGCGTCTGCCGCGTCGTCAAGCGCATCAAGCCCGAGCGCCTTTTTCGATGTCAGCCCCTTGATGTCATTAGCTGTTTCGCGCATGCCGGTGGCGTCTGCCGCATCTTCCATGGCGCGGGAAAACTCGCGCGCCATGCCGCGCGCCTTGGCGGTAAAGCGGCCAAGGGTGCGGAACATGCCGGGCAGGTCCTTGGGGCCGACCACGATCAGCGCCACAATGCCGATCACCAGCAATTCGCTTCCGCCGATGTCAAACATCCTGCCCGGGCCTCCGCGCCAGTCGTGCCGCGCCTGTTGTCAGACCTTGTCCTTGGGCTTTTCAGCCTCGGGGGTCACGTCGCGCGCGGTATCGGCGGCGACATTTTCGATTTCCGCCTGGCCTTCCTTGATGCCGCGCTTGAACGAGGTGATGCCTTTGCCGACTTCGCCCATCAGCGACGAGATCTTGCCCCGCCCGAACAGCACCAGTACCACCACTGCAATCAGCAAAAGCCCCAGCGGGCCGATATTGTTGAACATGGCTCTTCCTCCTGCCAGTCGCGCCCTGGCGGGGCGCGGTGTATGCACCCATGTATGGCCAACAGGGCGGCAATCAAAGCCCCTTTGACGCGCGGCGGCGGATTTTTTCCGTTGCCGCGCTTGCGCAATCGGCGCGGCTGCGCCAGCTATGGCCAGAGGGAGAACCATGGATACCGCATTTGCCCTGACCGCCTTTGTCACGCTGTTCGTGGTCGTGGACCCGATCGGCCTTGCGCCGCTGTTCGTGGCGCTGACCGGCGGCATGGAGCCTGCGGCGCGGCGGCGGGTGGGCTTGCGCGCGGTGCTGATCGCGGCGGTGCTGATGACACTCTTTGGCGTTCTGGGCGACAGGCTGCTGGGTGCGGTCGGAATTTCGCTGCCCGCTTTCCGGATTGCCGGCGGGGTGCTTTTGTTTCTCACCGCGCTCGACATGCTTTTCGAGCGTCGCACGCAGCGGCGCGAGGGCCAGCACCCGAGCCACGCCGACGACCCTTCGGTGTTTCCGCTGGCAACGCCGCTGATTGCTGGCCCGGGGGCGCTTGCAACCATGATCCTGCTGACCGGGCAGGCGGGCGACTGGACCGGGCTTTTGCAGGTGCATCTGGCCATGGCGGCGGTGCTGGCGCTGGTTTTCGTGCTGTTCCTCGCCGCCGCGCCGATCGAGCGGGCATTGGGGCGCACCGGAACCATGGTGGTAACCCGCCTGCTGGGCATGTTGCTCGCGGCGCTCGCGACCCAGTTCATTCTCGACGGGCTGCGCGGTGCCGGGATCGTGGGGGCCTAGGCGATGGATGGCGATACCATGGCACGCTTTGGCTACCTTGCGTTGCTGCTGCTGGCGGTGGGCGGCTATGTCGTGGCCGAGTTTCGCCGCCGCCCCGGCAAGACCGTGCAGCAGGCGATGGTCTGGGGTTTCATCTTCGTCGGGCTGATTGCCGGGGCGGGCCTTTGGTCCGACATCCGCCGCGAGGTGCTGCCGGTGCAAAGTCTCGATGCCAGCGGCCGGATCGAGGTGCCGGTTGCCGCCGACGGGCATTTCTATCTGGTCGCGGAACTGAACGGCGTCGCCGTGCGCTTTACCGTCGATACCGGTGCCAGCGACATCGTGCTCAGCACCCGAGATGCCGCCCGCATCGGTCTCGACCCGGCGCGCCTTTCCTATTACCAGCGCGCCGAAACCGCGAATGGCACGGTCGAGACCGCGCCGGTTTTCATTGGTACGATGGCGCTTGGCGGGGTGACCGACCACGATGTGCGCGCCGTGGTGAACCGCGGCGAAATGGCAAGTTCGCTGCTGGGAATGGCCTATCTGGCGCGATTCTCACGGCTGGAAATGACCCCGCGCAAACTGGTGCTGGAGCGGTAGAAAGCTGCCCCCGGCGGGAATACTTTGACCAAGGCTGCGCGAATGCCTTGCCCAAATATCCCCCGCCGAGCGCGCTTCGGCTTCAGCCGGGTGCGCGCTCTGCCTTTTTTTCCCAGCGCCCGCCAACATCGCTCCAGTATTGCGCGGGCAGGATTTCCGAAAGCTGCCGCCACTGCGCGCGGGCATGCTCCAGCGCCTCGGGCAAGGCACCGTCAAAGATCACCCAGACCCGTTGCAGCGCCGCCGCCTCGGCGGGGTCCACCTCGGCCGCGTCGATTGCCATCAGCGCCATCGGCGTGTTGGCGGCGGGGCCGGGCCCGTGGGTCAGCAGCATTGGCTGGCGCGCGTCGGCAGGGCCACCGCAAAGCCCGTGCGGCAGGAAGCCTTCGCCCTGGCCAAGCCAGAGCTGGCCGTCAAGCTGCTCCATCCGGGCCCGGTCGGTGCCGCGCAGTTCCACCCGCCAGCCCTGGGCAAGCGCCCGCGTGGCAAGCGTGGCGACCAGCGCCGCGAGCGGCGAAGCGCCAAGCTGGTAGAACAGCGCCTGTGCCATGGCTCAGCGGGCCTCGTAGCCGTCGCGGATCAGCCGGTCGAGCGTCATCACCCCCCAGCCACTCGCCCCCTTGGGCGCAAGCGTGGTTTCCTCGGGCGGCAGTGCGACACCCGCGATGTCGATATGCGCCCAGGCGGTTTCCGGTTTCACGAAACGCGCGAGGAATTGCGCGGCGGTGATCGCGCCCGCAGGACGGCCGACCGAGTTGCGCATATCGGCAATGCGCGACTTGAGCTTGGCGTCGTAGGCAGGCCCCATCGGCATGCGCCAGGCCCCTTCGCCTTCGGCAGCCGCGGCCTTGAGCAGCGCCGCGGCCAGCGCGTCATTGTTCGAGAACACGCCGGCGTTCTCGTGGCCAAGGCCGATGATGATTGCACCGGTGAGGGTGGCGAGGTTGATCATTGCAGAAGGCTTGAAGCGTTCCTGCGCGTACCAGAGCACATCGGCCAGAACCAGCCGGCCCTCGGCATCGGTATTGATCACCTCGATCGTGTCACCCTTCATCGAGCGCACGACATCGCCGGGGCGTTGCGCCCGCCCGTCGGGCATGTTCTCGACCAGGCCGACGATGCCCACGACGTTGGCCTTGGCACCGCGCAGCGCCAGTGTCCGCATGACCCCGGCCACCACCCCTGCCCCGCCCATGTCCATGGTCATTTCCTCCATGCCGAGCGCAGGCTTTATGGAAATGCCGCCGGTATCGAACACCACGCCCTTGCCGACCAGCGCCAGCGGTGCCTCACCCGCGGGGCCGCCATTCCACTGCATCACCACCACCTTGGAGGGGCTGGGCGAACCCTGCCCAACGCCAAGCAAAGCCCCCATGCCGAGCAGTTTCAGCGTGCCTTCCTCAAGGATTTCAACTTCGAGGCCAAGTTCGTGCATCGCCGCAAGGCGGGCCGCGAAATCATCGGTGGTCAGCACGTTTGCAGGTTCGTTCACCAGATCGCGGGTGAAAAACACGCCTTCGGCCAAAGCCGCCATCGGGCGGGCAAGGCCGGCCACCGCCTCGGGGTTGGCAACCTGAAAGCCGACTTCGCCGAACAGTTTCGGGGCGTCGGTCTTGTGCGCGCCGAACTCGTAGGCCCGCAGCGCCAGCCCGAAGCTGATTTCATGCGAAAGCCGGTGCGCCCCGGTCAGCACCAGCGCACCCGCTGCGCCCAGCGCCTTGGCGATTGCAGCGCCTGCCTTGCGCGCATCGGCGACACTGGCGCGACGCGCCAGCCGCACGATCTGCACCGCCTCCGCCGAAAGCCCTGCGGGAAAGCCCAACTCCAGCGCCTCGCCCGGCTTGAGCTTGGCGAAAGCCTCGCTCGCCACGGCGCGGCTGATCGCGCCGCGCAAACGGCGGTCGATCGGGCGTGCGGCAGCGGCAATCGGCTCTCCCGGTTCGCCCAGGAGCACCAGTCTGCCCGTGGCAGCCGCAAGCGCCGCAGAGTCGATGTCACGAAAGTGGATGGCGACGGGATGCGGCATGGCGGATTCCTTCACGGGTGTTTCAAATCTGTCGCGGAGCCTAGCGAGGTGACGCGAAAATGAAAAGCCAGCGCAGCCCGGGCTTTTCCGCAGCGTCCGATGGGGCTAAGACTTGGGAAACGTCCAGGGAGATGCGCAACCTTGTCCAGACTGGACCGATACCTGCTGGCACAGCTGATGGCGCTCTTCGGCTTCTTTGCCCTGGTGCTGGTGGCCATATATTGGCTGAACCAGGCGGTGCGGATGTTCAACCAGTTGATTTCCGATGGCCAGTCGGCGCGCGTTGTGCTGGAGCTGACCTCGCTTGCGCTGCCTATGGTGATCGTGCTGCTGTTGCCGCTTTCGGCCTTTGCCGCCGCCGTCTATGTGCTCAACCGGCTGATCGGTGAAAGCGAGTTGGTGGTGATCCAGGCAACCGGCACCTCGCCCTGGCGGCTGGCGCGCCCGGTTCTGGTGTTCGGGGTGATCGTTGCGCTCATGATGGCGATACTCGTGCATCTGCTGGTGCCGATGGCGCGGGCGCGCACGCTGGAGCGGCGCGCCGAGATCGCCGAAAACGTAGCAGCACGCTTTGTGACCGAAGGCAAGTTTCAGCATCCCGCCCCCGGGGTGACCTTTTTCATCCGCGAAATTTCGCCGCGTGGCGAGCTTCTGGATATTTACCTCGCCGACAGCCGCAGCAGCAACGCAACCGTGTTCCTCGCCAGCAAGGCGGTGATCGTGCGCGGTGAGGCAGGGCCGAAGCTGGTGATGATCGAGGGCCGCGCGCAAAGCCTGCGCGCCTCGGACGGTCGGCTGTCGGTCACCCGGTTTGCCGATTTCACCTATGACCTCGGGGCACTGATGGCGGCGGGCGGCGGGCGCACCCCCGGGCTTGGCGAAATGACCACCGCGCAGCTTTTGCGCAACGGCAGCTCGGCGCGCGGCGGCGACACCCCCGGCGCGGTCTCGCGCGAGCTGGCGCGGCGCTTTGCGGCACCGCTGCATGCCCCGGTGGCGGCGCTGATTGGCTTCGCGGCGCTGCTGCTTGGCGGCTTCAGCCGGCTTGGCATCTGGCGGCAGATCGTGCTGGCGGTGGTGCTGCTTTTAGTGCTGCAATCGCTGGTCAATTTTGCCGATACCGTGGCGCAGCGCGCGCCCGGCCTCTGGCCGCTGATCTGGCTGCCGCTTCTGGGCGGGGCGCTGGCTGCGGTGGCGATGCTGTGGCTGGCACGGCGGCACAGGCGCGCGCCGGGCCGCGCAAACCGGCGCGCGGGCAGCGCCGCCGGGGGGGCTGCGGCATGACCCTCACGCTCTATTTCGCCCGGCGGTTCCTGCGTTCCTTCTTCTTGGTGACGGCGTCCTTCTGCGCCGTGCTGTTTCTGGTCGATATCATCGAACAGATCCGCGATTTCGGCGGCACCGAGGCGAGCTTTGGCCAGATCGCATGGCTGGCGGCGCTGAACGTGCCGGGTGGTCTTGGGCTGATCCTGCCGCTGGTAACGGTGCTGGCGGGGGCGGCGATGTTCCTTGGGCTGGCCCGCAGTTCAGAGCTTGTGGTGGCGCGCGCCGCAGGCCGATCGGCGCTGCGCATGGCACTGGCCCCTGCGGTGGTTGCCTTGCTTCTGGGCATGCTTGCGGTGGCGGCGCTGAACCCGATCACCGCCGCCACCGCAAAGCGCTTTGACGCGCTGTCGGACCGGTTGCTGCGCGGCGGCGGTCAGGCGGTGTCGATCGGCCGCGAAGGGGTCTGGTTGCGCCAGAGCGGCTCGGCATCGGAAGGCAGCGAAATTGCGCGCCACCAGTCGGTGATCCATGCCGAACGCGCCAATTCGGATGCGACCGAGCTTTATGACGTGACGCTGATGGAATTCTCTTTCGATCTCGGCCCGTTCCGCTATCTGAAGGCAGAGAAGGCGCAGCTTGTTCCCGGGGCCTGGGTGATGACCGGGGTCAAGGAATGGCCGCTGGCGGCGAGCGCCAACCCCGAGACCGAGGCAGTGCTGCACCAAAGCCTGCGGGTGCCGTCGGATCTTACGGCAGACCGCATTCGTGACAGTTTCGGCGCACCCGCCGAAGTTTCGATCTGGGATCTGCCTGAATTCATCGCAGCGCTGGAGCGGGCGGGGTTTTCCTCTCGCCGCCACGCCGTCTGGTTTGAAATGGAGCTGTCGCAGCCGCTGTTGCTTGCGGCGATGGTGCTGATCGCCGCTGCCTTTACCATGCGCCACGCCCGCCGCGGCGGCACCGGAACCATGGCGCTGATGGCCTTTGGGGCCGGTGTCGCGGCGCTTTTGCTGCGCAATCTGGCGCAGGCAATGGGCGAAAACAGCCTGATCCCAGTGACCCTGGCCGCCTGGGCCCCGCCGCTGGTGGTGCTGATGGCGGCGCTGACGCTGATCCTGCATCTGGAGGATGGCTGATGGCAGCGGCGCGGCCAGGCCGGGGCGGAACTGCGGCGGCGCGCGCGCTGCTGCTGTCGCTGGCGCTGGCACTGGCGCTTGCCCCGGTATCGGCCCCGCAAGCCGAGGCGCAGAGCACCGCCGCAACCGCCGCGACCCTGCTTGCCGACCGCATCCATATGGCCAACTCCTCGGTGCTGATCGCCGAAGGCTCGGTTGAAGTGTTCTACAACGGTGCCCGACTCAGCGCCTCGCGCATCGCCTATGACGCGGCCACCGACAGGCTCCTGATCGAAGGGCCGCTGCGGCTGACCGCTCCGGGTGCCACCGAGGCGGTGATTCTGGCCGACAGCGGCGATCTTGCGGCGGATCTGCGCGATGGCGTGCTCCGCGGCGCGCGCATGGTGCTGGCGCAGGAATTGCAGCTTGCCGCCAACACCATCCGCCGCAGCGACGGGCGCTACACGACGCTTGAAGAGGTCGTCGCCTCGTCGTGCCAGATCTGTGTGCTCAACCCGACGCCGCTTTGGGAAATCCGGGCACGCCGGGTGACCCACGATTCGGTCGAGAGAGAAATCGTTTACGAGGGTGCCCAGTTTCGCGCTTTTGGCGTGCCGCTGGCCTATATTCCGCGGCTGCGCGCCCCCGACCCCGGCGTCGAGCGCCGCAGCGGCCTGTTGCAGCCGCGCCTGCGCACCACCTCGGCGCTCGGCACCGGCATCAAGTTGCCGTATTTCTGGACCCTTGGCGACGCCCGCGACCTGACCCTGACGCCTTACATCTCGGCAGAGCGCACCACCACGCTTGAGCTGCGCTACCGGCAGGCATTTCCCATGGGTCAGATGCAGATTGATGCCGCAGTGTCGCGCGATGACATTTTGCCCGGCGAAACCCGCGGCTATGTCTTTGTCGATGCGGGCTTCGCCTTGCCGCGGGGCTTCGCGCTCGATCTCGACCTGCGCACCGTCACCGACCGCGGCTATCTGCTCGACTATGGCATTTCCGGGGCCGACCGGCTCTGGAGCGGCGCAACATTGCAGCGGATCCGGCCCGACCAGATGATCTGGGCACGGCTTGGCAATACCAACAGCCTGCGCGACAGCGAAAGCAATGCAACACAACCGATGCTGGCAGGCACGTTCAGCTGGACCGAGGTGCTGCACCCGCGCCTGCTCGGCGGCGAGTTGGTGGTGCAGGCCGGGCTTGGCGGCTACCGCCGCCCCTCGGAAGCCGCGTTCGACGGGCCGGAAGATGACGACCTCGTTTCCGACGGGCGCGATGCGTTGCGCGCCACGCTCGCGGCGGAGTGGCGGCGCAACTGGCTGCTGCCGGGCGGGGTGCAACTGAGCGGCGTTGCGGCCTTGGGTGCCGATCTGCATTCAGTCGGCGACGATGCCGCCTACGATTCGGAAATTCTTGCGCTGCGCCCGGCGGTTGCGGTGGAGTTGCGCTGGCCCTGGGTGCGCAGCCGCGGCACCGCCACCGAAGTGATCGAACCGGTTGCGCAATTGATCTGGAGCCGCAGCGATCTGCCTGCAGCGCCGAACGAAGACAGCGTGCTGGTGGAATTCGACGAGGGTAACCTTTTCTCGCTCTCGCGCTTTCCCGGCGAGGACGCGCGCGAGGCGGGCTTGCGCGCCAATCTCGGCATCGGCTGGACCCGCCATGATGCAGCAGGATGGTCAGCGGGGGTGCTGGCCGGGCGGGTTCTGCGTGCCGAGGATTTCGGCCAGTTCGGCATTGGCAGCGGCCTGTCGGGGGTCCGGTCGGATTGGCTGTTGGCCACGCATCTGCAAACGCCGGGCGGCATCGGGCTGACCAACCGCGCGCTTTTTGACGATGCGTTTTCCTTCACCCGCGACGAGTTACGCCTGACCATGGTGCGGCAGAAAATGACACTGGAAGCGGGGTATATCTGGATGCAGCCCGCCCCCGCCGAAGGGCGACCGCTGGCCACCAAGGAATTGCAGTTCGACACCGGCTGGACGTTCGACAGCGGCTGGCGGGGCAGCCTTGGCGCGCGCTACGATTTCGTCGCCGAACGCGCCGCCGAGGCGAACCTCGGGCTGAGCTTCGTGAACGAATGCGTGCTGGTCGATCTTTCCCTCTCGCGTCGTTTCACGTCCTCGACTAGTGTGACCCCGCAAACCGTTATCGGCCTGTCGCTTGAACTGGCAGGTTTTGGTGGCAGCAGCGGCGGCCAGCGGCGGAGTTGCATGCGCTGATGCGCAGTTGCGCCGGGGCTGCCCGGGGTGATACGGGGGTTGGCAAAGCGGACGGACCTGACAATGCGCGTATTCTTCTGGCTCTTCACCCTTCTGGCGCTGATCGCGCCCGCAGTTCCGGCAGCGGCACAGGGCAACCCCTTCCGCCCGGTGGTTCTGGTCAATGACCTTGGCGTCACCGGTTTCGAGATCGAACAGCGCAAGCGGTTTCTGGCTCTGCTGCACGCCCCCGGCAACCTTGATGAAGAAGCCGAAAAAGTGCTGATCGCGGAACGCGTGCAAATGCAAGCCGCGCGCGCTGCGGGAATGGTGCTCAGCCGCGAACAGGTAAAGCTGGCTATGGAAGAATTTGCCAGCCGCGCCGACATGACCGCCGACCAGCTTCTGGTCGAGCTTGCCAACGCCGAGATCGAGCCGCAAACCCTGCGCGATTTTGTTGAAGCCGGTGCAACATGGCGCGAACTGGTGCGGGCGCGTTTTGCCGGGCGGGTCTCGGTTTCCGAGGCCGAGATCGACCATGCGCTGTCGCCCCTGTCCGACCGTGGGCGCGGCACCCGGGTACTTTTCTCCGAAATCGTCATTCCGGCACCGCCCGGGCAGGAACCGCAGGCGATGGCCATTGCCGCGCAGGTTTCGGCCCTGCATGGCGAGGCGGCTTTTGCCGAAGCCGCGCGTTCGGTCTCGGCCGCCGGGTCGCGCACCGAGGGCGGGCGGCTCGAATGGATGGCGCTCGACACCCTGCCCGCGCCCTTGCGCGCGGTGCTGGAGCCACTGGCACCCGGCGAGGTTTCGCAGCCGGTCACGCTGCAAGGCGCGGTCGCGGTGTTCCTGCTGCGGGCAATCGATGAAAACGGTCATGTCGCGACGCTGCCGCAAGCGATCGACTACGCGCAGTTCCTGATCCCCGGCGGCCAGAGCGCCGAGGCGCTGGCCGAGGCCGCGCGCGTGCGCGCCAAGGTCAACCGTTGCGGCGATCTTTATGGCGTGGCCAAGGGCCTGCCGGAAGCCCGGCTCCTGCGTGAAACCCGTCCGCAGGGTGCGATTCCCGCAGAGCTGGCGCGCGAGCTGGCGCGGCTTGATACCGGCGAGATTTCGACCAACCTCACCCGCGATGGCAACCTGGTGGTTCTGATGCTGTGCAACCGCGAACGGGTTCTGCCTGCGGGCACCGCCGCACCCACCCGCCGCGAAGTGGCCAACGCGCTGATCAACGCGCGGCTTGCGGCCTATGCCGAGGGCTATCTTGCCGACCTGCTTGCGGCGGCGATCATCCGCAGGCCATGACCGACCGCCAGCCGGTGATCGTCAGTTGCGGCGAGCCTGCGGGCATTGGCCCCGAGGTCGCGGCAAAGGCCTGGGCGTGGCTGCGGGCGCGGCTTCCCTTTGTCTGGCTGGGCGACCCGGCGCACCTGCCTGCGGGCACCGCGTATAAACACATAACACACCCGAGCGAAGCCGCCGATGTGGCAGCCGAAGCGCTGCCGGTGCTGCTGCACGGCTTTCCGGCCCCTGCCACGCCCGGCCAGCCTGCGCCTGCCAATGCGGCCGAGGTGATTGCGGTGATCGCCCGCGCGGTGGCGCTGGTGCAGGCGGGCGAGGCCGCAGCACTTTGCACCGCGCCGATCCACAAGGGCGCGCTTCACGCGGGCGCGGGGTTTGCCTTTCCGGGCCATACCGAATACCTCGCGCATCTTGCCGGTGGCGTGCCGGTGGCGATGATGCTTGCCTCGGAAGCACTTGCCCCGCCGCTGCGGGTGGTTCCCGCCACTATCCACATAGCACTTCGCGAGGTGCCGAAGGCCTATACACCCGCGCTCTTGCGCCAGACCGTCGCGCTGACCGACGCGGCCCTGCGCCGCGATTTCGGCATTGCCCTGCCCCGCATTGCGGTCGCCGGGCTCAACCCGCATGCGGGCGAAGCGGGGGCGATGGGCGACGAGGAAACCCGCTGGATCGCACCGCTGGTTGCGGCGCTGCGCGCCGAAGGCTTCACCCTCAGCGGCCCGCACCCCGCCGATACGCTGTTTCACCCTGCTGCCCGCGCGCGCTATGATGCGGTGATCTGCGCCTATCACGATCAGGCGCTGATCCCGATCAAGACGCTCGATTTCGCAGGTGGCGTCAACCTGACGCTCGGCCTGCCGTTCGTGCGCACCTCGCCTGACCACGGCACCGCCTTCGATATTGCGGGCCAGGGCATTGCCGATGCGTCGAGCATGATTGCCGCGCTTGAAATGGCGGCGCGCCTTGGTGCCGCCCGGCGCGGGGCCGCCCGCGGATGAGCGCCATCGACAGCCTGCCGCCGCTGCGCGAGGTGATCGCGCGCCATGAGCTCAGCGCAAGAAAGGCGCTGGGGCAGAATTTCATTCTCGATCTCAATCTGACCGCCAGAATCGCGCGGCTTGCAGGCGATCTTGCCGGGGTGGACGTGCTGGAGGTCGGCCCCGGCCCTGGCGGCCTGACGCGGGGGCTGCTGGCAATGGGCGCGCGGCGGGTGCTGGCGGTCGAAAAAGACCCGCGCTGCCTGCCCGCGCTTGCCGAAATTGCCGCCGCCTACCCCGGCAGGCTGGAGGTGCTTCACGCCGATGCGCTGGCTATCGACCCGCTGGCGTATCTCAATCCGCCGATCCGCATCGTCGCCAACCTGCCCTACAATGTCGGCACCGAACTGCTGGTGCGTTGGCTCACGCCGCCGGTCTGGCCGCCGGTTTGGCAAAGCCTGACGCTGATGTTCCAGCGCGAAGTGGCCGAGCGGATCGTGGCAAAGCCGGGTAGCGAGGCCTATGGGCGGCTGGCGCTTCTGGCGCAATGGCGCTCTGATGCGCGGATCGTGCTGAGCCTGCCGCCGGAGGCCTTTACCCCGCCGCCCAAGGTGCATTCGGCTGTGGTGCATCTGACCGCGCTTGCGGCACCCCGCTTTGCCGCCGACCCGGCGGTGCTGAACCGCGTGGTGGCCGCCGCCTTCAACCAGCGCCGCAAGATGCTGCGCTCGGCCTTGCGCGGCATTGCCCCCGACATCGAATCCGTTCTGGTTGCGGCGGGGATTGCACCCACCGCGCGGGCGGAAGAGATCGGGCTGGAGCAGTTTTGCGCGCTGGCGCGGTTGCTGAAAACCTGACGCCGCAGGGGTGCGGAGGTGACCGGCGCGCGATGCGGATCGGCTATTCCGGTGCGACGTCGGGTGCCGTCACGGGTTGCGGCGCGGCCTCGCCCGCCTCGGTCTGCGGGCGCGGCTTGCGTGGGCCACGGTTGCGCGAGCTTGGGCGGCTCGATTTTTCCGTGGCTGCATCGCCGCCAGATTGCGAAGCCGCTTCGGCCTGCGGCCTGACCTCGGGCCTGGGGCTGGCTTCGGCCTGCGGTCGGGGTTCGGCCTGCGGTCGGGGTTCCGGGCGTTCGCCGCGCGGTGCGCGCTCGACCCTCGGGCCCCGGTCGCTGCGCTCGGGCCGGTCGCCTCGGTCGCTGCGCTCGGGCCGGTCGCCCCGGTCGCCACGATCCGGGCGGGGGCCGCGTGCCTCGGGCGTTTCGACAAGGCCGGAGGCATCCTCATACCCCATGTCGATCAGCGGCGGCAGGTCGGGCTGTTCGCCAGCATCCGGCTGCATTTCAGCGCGGTCGCGCCCCTGCGAATAACCGTTGCCGTTGCCATTGTTGCCGTTGCCGCCGTAGCCACCCTGACCCTGTGGGCCTTGCTGGCCTTGCCGCTGTTCCTGCTCGCGCGCCATTTCGCGCTGCGCCTCGCCCAAGAGGCGGGTGTAGTGCTCGGCGTGCTGCAAAAAGCTCTGCTCGGCGACGCGGTCGTTGGAAAGCTGGGCATCACGCGCCAGCATCAGGTATTTCTCGATGATCTGCTGCGGCGTGCCGCGCACCTTGCCCTCGGGTCCCGAACTGTCGAAGACCCGGTTGATGATGTTGCCGATCGTGCGCTGGCGGTTCGATTTGGAACGCGAACGGGATTTGGATGATCTCATGAGCCTACGTGTGTTTCATGCCCTGAAGGCCGTGGCCTTTGCGGGTCCTGTGCTGGCGCAAATACAGCGCCGGGAAGCAGTTGGACCTGACGTGGAAAGCTGATCTCGCCCGGGCAAGCCGTAGCGTGACCCGACGAGACGCCACTAACCATGCATGGGCCGGGCTGACAAGCACAAACTGCCGCGAAATCTGCGGCAAAGCGCCGATGCGCGGCAAATGGTGCGCAAATGCACCGGCATCAGCACGGGTTGCGGACTGCAACGACGCGGTCGCGCCCGTCAAGGTCGGGCAGCACCCGCATATCGGAAAACCCCGCTGCGGCAAGCAGCGCCAGCACGGCGTTGGCCTGCGTCGCCCCGATTTCCAGCAAGAGCCGCCCGCCGGGGGCAAGATGCGCCTGCACCCCCGCGGCAATCGCGCGGTAGGCCGCAAGCCCATCGCCGCCGGGGCTGAGCGCCGGCATCGGTTCCCAGTCGCGCACCTCGGGGGCAAGTGCGGGCAGTTCCGCCGCGGCGATATAGGGCGGGTTCGAAACGATCAGGTCAAACCGCCCTTCCAGACCGGCAAACCAGTCGCCGAGGCGCAAATCGGCGCGGTCGCTCAGGCCCAGACGCGCCGCATTTTCGCGCGCCACCGCAAGCGCCGCGGCCGAGGCGTCAATGCCGACACCGGTCGCATGTGGCCGCTCGGCGAGGCAGGAAAGCAGAACGCAGCCGGTGCCGGTGCCAAGGTCAAGGAGCCGCACGAAGGGTGCCGAAAGCGCCTCGGCCACCAGGGTTTCGGTTTCCGGGCGCGGATCGAGCGTGTCGCGGGTAACCCGAAAGCTGCGGCCCCAGAAGGCGCGGCTGCCAGTGATCTGGCTGACCGGCTGGCGCTGCCCACGCGCGGCCAGTGCCGCCTCGAAGGCGGCGGCCTCGGCAGCCGAAAGCGGGCGCGGCAGCTCAAGGGTCAGGCGATCAGGGGCAATCGCCATGGCATGGGCAAGCAGGCGGCGGGCATCGCGGGCGGGGTCTGCAATACCCGCCGCGCGCAACCGGGGCAGTGCGGCGCGCAAGGCTTCGGCGGCAGATGCCATCGGCGGGGTCGCGCCACCGCTGGCGCGCCTCATGCTTCCATCTCGGCCAGTTTTGCGGCCTGATCGTGGGCTGTCAGCGCGTCGATCACCTCGCCGAGGTCGCCGCCCATGATCTGCGCCAGCGAATAGAGGGTCAGGTTGATCCGGTGGTCGGTCATGCGGCCTTGCGGAAAATTGTAGGTGCGGATCCGCTCGGAGCGGTCGCCACTGCCGACCTGCGATCGCCGGTCGGCGGCACGGCTGGCATCAACCCGACCGCGCTCAAGATCGTAAAGCCGGGCGCGCAGCACCGCCATGCAGTTCGCCCGGTTCTGGTGCTGGCTCTTCTCGGCGCTGGTCACGATGATGCCGGTTGGCAGATGGGTGATGCGCACCGCCGAATCGGTGGTGTTCACATGCTGGCCGCCCGCGCCGGAGGCGCGCATGGTGTCGATGCGGATATCGGCGGCGGGGATATCGATCTCCACCTCTTCGGCCACGGGCAGCACGGCAACGGTGGCGGCCGAGGTATGGATGCGGCCGCTCGCCTCGGTCTCGGGCACGCGTTGGACGCGGTGCACGCCGGATTCGTATTTCAGGCGCGCGAAGACCCCTTCGCCCTCGATCCGCGCCACCGCCTCGCGCACGCCGCCAAGCTCGGTCTCGGCCAGATCGAGAAGCTGGAACCGCCAGCCCTGGGCTTCGGCGTGGCGCTGGTACATGCGCAGGAGGTCGGCGGCAAAAAGCGCGGCTTCCTCACCGCCGGTGCCGGGGCGGATCTCGAGGATTGCGGGGCGCGCGTCGGCGGCGTCGCGCGGCAGCAGTGCCAGCCGCAGCCGCTGTTCGCGGTCCGGCAGGTCGGCCTTGAGGCGCGCCAGTTCTTCTTCGGCAAGGCCGCGCATTTCGGGGTCGGCAAGCATCGCCTCGGCCGCTTCAACCTCGGCGCGGGCGTGGTTCCAGGCAGCGATTTCGGCGACCACGGGCTTCAGTTCGGAATATTCGCGGCTGAGCGTGGCGATCTCGCCGGGCGGCGCGCCAGCGGAAAGCCGCGCTTCGAGAAACTCGAAGCGGCGGGTGATCTGGTCGAGTTTTTCCAGCGGCAGCATGGCGCGGGTGTCGCGCGAAGCGGGGTCTGGGTCAAGGGGGGCAAGGGGGGGGGCGGGGCCGCCCCCCCCCCCCCGGGGGCTGGTGGGGG
>NZ_JAUXPI010000045.1 GCF_030684035.1 Phaeovulum sp.
GGCGCGGCCACGCTGGCCGCCGACAGGGTGCTGGTGTTCTAGAGTCTGTCTGGCGCAGATAGAAGCGCCAGACAGACTCTAGGGGTGCCTGCGAAGGACCTGGCGCTTGTGGTGCCGCCAGAAATTCCGAAAGCTGCCAGCCTCAGCGCGCTGCAAGGGCACGCAGCAAAAAATGCCGGTCGCCATCGTTGGCCAGCGCCTCTGCCGCCTCTGCCGCCCCCATCCAGACCGCGCGATGGCCGGGCTCGCTCGGAAGCCCCAGGCGGCGGGTGGGGCGGGCGAGGTAGATGGTGCACAGCTTTTCCGCCCAGCGGTCATATTCCGGCATATAGGCAAAACGGCGGAACGCGCCGATCCGGCGCGGCGCTGCGATGCCCCAGCCGGTTTCCTCGAAGACCTCGCGGTGCAGCGCCCGAAGCGCGCTTTCGCCGGCGTCAATGCCGCCTCCGGGAAGCTGGAATTCTGGCCGCGGCGCGTTCTGGTGGGTAAGCAAGACGCTGTTGCCCAGCAAGAGCACCGCATAGGCACCCGCGCGCAGACTGTAGCTTTGCCCCCGCAGCACCGGCGCGCCAAATCTGCGGATCATGCATTTCCCCTTGGCAGCGCCACCCCGGCCCCCATATAGGCCCGGTATGCCAGCCGCACGGCTGCAAGGAAACCCCCGAGGCCTCGCTTATGAGCACGCATTCACTGACCAATTGGGATGATACCGTCCTGCCATTCCAGCTTGACCACGCCGATGTGCGCGGCCGCGTGGCGCGCCTTGACGGGGTGTTGCAGCAGGTGCTGGCGCAACACGCCTACCCGCCCGCCATCGAGGCGCTGGTGGCTGAGGCGGTGCTGTTGACCGCGCTCATCGGCCAGACGATCAAACTTCGCTGGAAGCTCAGCCTGCAAATCCGCGGCAAGGGGCCGATTCGCATCATCGCCACCGATTATTTCGGCCCCGGTGCCAGGGGCGAACCCGCGCGGATTCGCGGCTGGGCGAGCTTTGATGCCGAAAGGCTCGATCCCGCGGCAGACCCCTTCAGCCAGATCGGCGAGGGCTATTTCGCCGTGCTGATCGACCAGGGCGAAGGTGGCCAGCCCTACCAGGGCATCACATCGCTTGCCGGTGGCTCGCTCGCCGCCTGTGCCGAGGCCTATTTTGCGCAGTCCGAGCAACTGGCCACCCGCTTTGCGCTGTCTTTCGGGCAGTCGCAGCTACCCGGGCAGGGGCTGCGCTGGCGCGCCGGTGGGGTGATGGTGCAGCACATGCCCGAAGCCTCGCCCTTCGTGACCATGCCCGAAGACAAGGCGCTGCACGAAAGCGAGCCGGGCGAAAACTGGTCGCGCGTGGGCTTCCTTCTCGATACCGTCGAGGCGCTGGAGCTGATCGGCCCAACCGTGGCACCGACGGATCTTCTGCTGCGGCTGTTTCATGAGGAGCGGCCGCGCGTGTTCCCGGCGCAACCGGTGCAGTTTGGCTGCACCTGCGCGCCCGACAAGGTGCGCCAGACGCTTTCCATCTATTCCGCCAAGGACATCCGCACGATGACCACACCCGAAGGCATGGTGACCGCCGATTGCCAGTTTTGCGGCGCGCATTACCAGTTCAAACCGGCCTCGCTGGGGTTCGAGGCGACCGAGGCCCCGGATGGCTCGCCCTTGCCGGGGGCGGCACATGGCTGATGCCTTCGCCCCGCTGCGCGCCGCTTTGGCGCGGCCGGGGCGGCCATCATCGGATTTCGATCTGAACCCCGGCACGGTTCTGCCCGAGGGGCGGTTGCTGCGCCCGGCCGGGGTGCTGATCGGAATTCAGGAGGCAAGGGGCGGGCTGAGCGTACTTCTGACCAAACGCGCCTCGCATCTGCGAAACCACCCCGGCCAGATCGCCTTTCCGGGCGGCAAGGTTGATGCGACCGATGCCGATGCCGCCGCCGCGGCGCTGCGCGAGGCGGAGGAGGAAGTGGGCCTGCCGCAAGCCAATGTAGAGCTGATAGGCACCATGGCGGCGCATGAAACGGTGACCGGTTTCCTGATCACCCCGGTCGTCGGGCGGATCGTGGCCCCTTTCACGTCGCGCCCCGAGGCGGGCGAGGTGGAAGAGGTCTTCTCTATCCCGCTGGCGCATTTTTCCGATCAGGCCAACTTTCACGTTGAGGCGCGGCGCTGGCGCGGGCAGTTGCGGCGCTATTATGTCGTGCCCTATGGGCCGTATTATGTCTGGGGCGCAACTGCGCGGATCTTGCGGGCGCTGGCGGACAGGATGGCGGGATGATGCGGATTTCGGGCGATTGGCTGGCAGAGCCGGGGCTGCAAGCGGTGCTGGCGATGCTGGCGGCGGGTGGCCACCGCGCGCTGCTGGTCGGCGGCGCGGTGCGCAACGCGCTTCTGGGCCAGGCGGTCGCCGACATCGACATTGCCACCGACGCGCGGCCCGAGCGGGTGCAGGAACTGGCCGAGGCGGCGGGCATGCGCGCGGTGCCAACCGGCATCGAGCACGGAACCATCACCGTTGTCGTTCAGGGCGTGGGCCATGAGGTCACGACATTCCGCCGCGATATCGAAACCTTTGGCCGCCATGCCGTGGTCGGCTATGCCGATACGATTGAAGAAGATGCGGCCCGGCGTGATTTTACCATGAACGCGCTTTACGCTGATGCAGAGGGCCATGTGCTCGACCCGCTGGGCGAGGGCTTGGCCGACCTCGCCGCCCGGCGGGTGCGCTTTGTCGGCGCGCCGGATGATCGCATCCGCGAAGATTTCCTGCGCATCC
The DNA here is from genome assembly GCF_030684035.1 of Phaeovulum sp. GTDB lineage: Bacteria > Pseudomonadota > Alphaproteobacteria > Rhodobacterales > Rhodobacteraceae > UBA6213. The sequence goes on from NZ_JAUXPI010000045.1 coordinate 2,759, forward strand.
TGCGGTTCTTCCGCTTCACCGCCTGGTATGGAAGGCCCGAGGCTGGCCCGGATGCAGACGCGCTCGCGGCTTGCGCCGAACACGCCCAAGGTGTGGCCAGCCTTTCGCGCGAAAGGGTGGGGGCCGAGATGCGCAAGCTTCTCGCGGCACCCGACCCCGCGCCCGCCATGGCCGCGATGCAGGCGGCGGGGGTGCTGGCACAGGTGCTGCCGGGGGCCGATGCGCGCGCGCTCGGTGTGCTTGTGCATCTCGAAGCGGGGGCCGCGCCCGATTGGCTGCGGCGGCTTGGGGTGCTTGGCGGCGAAGGCCTTGCAAAGGCGCTGCGCCTTTCGCGGGCCGACGCGCGCGCACTCATGGCGTTGCAGGCGGCGGTGGCGGGCGGCGAAGCGGCGGCGGTGATCGGTTATCGGTTCGGCACCGATGTCGGGGCAAACGCGATGCTGGTGCGCGCGGCACTGGAGGGTGCCGCCCCGCCTGAAGACTGGCAAGCCGAAATCGCCCGCGGCACCGCCGCGCGGTTTCCGCTCAAGGCCGCAGATTTCGCGCCAGGCCTGAGCGGTGCCGCACTTGGTGCGCGGATGAAAGAGCTTGAGGCACGTTGGCTGGCTTCGGGCTTTGCGCTTAGCCGCGCCGAGCTTCTGGGCTGAACAGGGCGGGTTTCACCCGCCGCGCCGGCGGCCTATATGGGTGCGATGAGCACGCGCGCCCGCAAACCGATGATTGATGCCTTCCGCCCCGCCGAAGGCGACCCGCCTCAGCGGTTGTTGCCGTTTTTGCGCTGGTCGCTCAAGGGTGCCTGGCCCGCGCTCTGGGTTTCGGGCGTGCTTTCCGCTGCGGCGGGTGCGCTTGAAATCGTCTCGGCGCTACTTCTTGGTTGGGTGATCGACGCCGCTCTGGCTTCCGAACCGGGCCGGATATTTACCGATAACTGGCCGCTTATCGCCGCGTTTGCAGGCTTTTATCTGGTGCTTCGGCCGCTGGTTTTCGGGCTGTCGTCGTTATCCGCCAACGTCGTAGTCGCACCAAACGTGCTGCCGCTCGTGCTTTCGCGCCTGCATCGCTGGACCATGGGCCACGCCGTCACGTTTTTTGACAACGACTTCGCCGGCCGCATCGCGCAAAAACAGATGCAGACGGCGCGGGCGGTAACCGATGTTGCCACCGAAATCATCAACACGGTGCTGTTCGCGCTTGCCTCGATCATCGGCTCGGCGCTGTTCCTGCTGGCAATCGACAGTTGGGCAGCGCTGGCGCTCAGCCTCTGGCTCGTCGCCTACCTCGGGCTGATTCGCTGGTTCTTGCCTCGGGTGCGGGGACGCTCGGCAGCGCGCGCCTCGGCGCGGGCAATGGTGACCGGGCAGGTGGTCGATACCATCACCAACATCAAGACGGTCAAGCTTTTTGCCAGCGCGGCACATGAAGACCGCGCGGCGCTCAGGGCAATGGCGGGCTTTCGCGAACGCGCGCTTGATTTTGGCGTGGTCTCGGCGTGGTTCCGACTGGCGCTGATGACACTGGCCGGGGCGCTGCCGGTGCTGCTCGTCGGCGGCACCTTGCTGCTTTGGCAAAGGGGCGGGGCGAGCGCGGGCGACATTGCCGCTGCGGGTGCCATTTCCATTCGCATCGCGCAGATGACCGGCTGGGTCAGCATGTCGCTGATGGGCATCTGGGGCTCGGTTGGCGAGGTCGAGGACGGCATGCACACCCTGACCCCGCCGCACAGCCTGACCGACGCGCCCGGCGCAATCGAACTTGGGCGCGCAGCGGGCGAGGTGCGCTTTGAAGGCGTGCGCTTTGCCTACGGTGCCACGCAAGGCGGGATCGACGGTATCGACCTGACGATCCGCCCGGGCGAGCGGTTGGGCATCGTCGGTGCATCGGGGGCCGGAAAATCGACTCTCGTGGCGCTGCTGCTGCGGCTTTACGATACCGAGGCGGGCCGGGTGCTGATCGACGGCGAGGATATTCGCGGCGTCACGCAAGAAAGCCTGCGCCGCCAGATCGGCATGGTCACGCAAGAAACCGCGATGTTCAACCGAAGCGCGCGCGAGAACATTCTCTACGGCCGCCCCGAAGCCACCGAAGCCGAGGTAGAGGCCGCCGCACGCGCTGCCGAAGCGCATGAATTCATTCTCGGGCTTCAGGATCACCGTGGCAATCGCGGCTACGATGCGGCGCTGGGTGAACGCGGGGTGAAGCTTTCGGGTGGCCAGCGCCAGCGCATAGCACTGGCTCGCGCCTTTCTGAAGGACGCGCCAATTCTGGTTCTGGACGAGGCAACAAGTGCGCTCGACAGCGAGGTTGAGGCGGCAATTCAGGATGCGCTGGTGCGGGTGATGCAGGGCAAGACCGTGCTCGCCATCGCCCACCGGCTTTCGACAATTGCGCAGATGGACCGGATCGTGGTGCTTGACGAGGGGCGCATTGTCGAGGCAGGCAGCCATGCTGAACTGCTGGCGCGCGGCGGCCTTTACGCGCGCTACTGGAGCCGCCAGTCCGGCGGCTTCATCGGCACCGACGAGGCGGTGCCGGCATGAGCGGGCCTGACCTCGAAATGATCACGCCAAAAGCGTTCGGGCAAAGTCTGCGCGGGGTCGGGGTCAATCTTCTGTGTCGCGACGTGCCGGGGATGGCGGCGTTTCTGGCGCAGGTCTTCGGACTTTCGGCGCACCGCGTCAGCGCCGATTTCGCGATCGTCTCGCATGCCGGAGTGATGCTGCAACTGCACGCCGATGCGACCTTTGCCAGCCATCCGCTGCATGCGCTGCTGCCCGAGGCCGGGCCGCGCGGTGCCGGGGTGCAGCTTTACCTGTTCGGCATCGACCCGGACGCTGCCGCTGCGCGTGCCGAGGCGGCGGGCGGCATGGTGCTGGAACCGCCATCCGACAAACCGCACGGGCTGCGCGAGGCGACGATACTGGCGCCAGAGGGGCAGGCGTTTTCGCCAGCAGTGCTGTGCGCATGAGGCTTCGCATCGACCGGCTCGGGCATCTGGGCGATGCGGTGGCAGCCGGGCCTGATGGCCCGGTCTATGTGCCGCGCGCGCTGCCCGGCGAACTGGTCGAGGGCGAGGTTGCGGCGGGCCGGATGGAAGCGCCGAAGATCCTTGTCCCCAGCCCCGACCGCGTGCTCCCACCCTGCCCGCACTACCGATCCTGCGGCGGCTGCGCGCTGCAACACGCCTCTGACGCCTTCGTGGCGGGGTGGAAGGCCGATGTGCTGCGCACGGCGCTTGCCGGGCAGGGCCTCGGCGCGCCGATCCGCGCCGTGCATACTTCGCCCGCCGCGACGCGCCGCCGCGCCACATTGGCGGGGCGGCGAACCAAAAGCGGGGCGATCGTGGGTTTTCACGCCCGCGCCTCGGGCACGCTGGCCGAGGTGCCGGACTGCGCGGTGCTGCGCCCTGAACTGCTGGCGGCGCTGCCCGCGCTACGCGAGGCAACCGTTTTGGGTGCCAGCCGCAAGGGCGAGATTGCCTTTGCGCTCAGCCAGTCCGATGCCGGGCTCGATGTTGCGGCCTTGGGCGGCAAACAGGCCGACGCTGCGCTTCTCGAAGCTCTCGCCAGGTTGGCCGAGCGGCACGACCTTGCGCGGTTAAGCTGGAACGGCGCGCCGGTGGCAAGCCGCCGTCCGGCGCAGCAGAGCTTTGGCGCGGCGCGGGTCACCCCGCCCCCCGGCGCGTTCTTGCAGGCGACCCGCGAGGGTGAGGCGGCGCTGCTTGCGGGTGTGCGCGAGGCAGTTGGCGGCGCGGCGCGGCTTGCAGACCTGTTCGCCGGTTGCGGCACCTTTGCGCTGCCACTTGCCTCTGCGGCCGAAGTGCACGCGGTCGAGGGGGATGGGGCAATGGTGGCGTCACTTCTTGCGGGCGCGCGCAGTGCCGCATGCTTGAAGCGGGTTACTGCCGAAGCGCGCGACCTTTTTCGCCGTCCGCTTTTGTCCGAGGAACTGGCGCGTTATGCGGCGGTTGTGCTCGATCCGCCGCGCGCCGGGGCTGAGGCGCAGGTGGCCATGCTCGCCGCCTCGGCGGTGCCGGTCATTGCCTATGTCTCGTGCAACCCGGTCACCTTTGCGCGCGATGCGCGGCAGCTTGCGGCGGCGGGCTATGTGATCGACTGGCTCGACGTGATCGACCAGTTCCGATGGTCGCCGCATGTGGAACTGGTGGCGCGCCTGGTGCGGCCCGCACCGAGGCGCCAAGGCGGAATTCTGCCACCAGCGCTCCGACCATGGCACGGAGCGGCATTTCTGACGCTAGGCAAAAGCCCCGTTTTCAGGTATTGGTCCGCGCAACAAGCGCGAAGCGCGCGGCAGTAACGGGCAGTCTCATGCACTCACGCCGATCTCTCCTTGGTCTTTCTCTGGCCTCGCTTCTGGTAGCGCGCGGCGCGGGCGCGCAGGTGTCGAAGTTTCGCAGCTACGATGGCCCGCCGGTCTCCCAGCTTCAGGTCTTCAAGACCGATCGGAAGCTCTACCTGATCAGCGGCGAGAAGGTGCTGAAGACCTACCGCATTGCGCTGAGCGGCAACGAAAAGGGCCACAAGCGCTGGGAAGGCGACGGGCGCACGCCCGAAGGCACCTACATGATCGACTTTCGCAACCCCAGCAGCGCCTTTCACCTTTCGCTCAGGATTTCCTATCCCAATGCGCGCGACGTAGCCGAAGCCAAGGCACTGGGGCGCAAGCCGGGGGGCGATATCTTCATTCATGGTGGCGGCGGCACCACGTTTCTGCCCTGGCTGCGCCGCGACTGGACCGCGGGCTGCATCGCCGTGAAAGATCGCGAGATCGAGGAAATCTACGCGATGGTGCAGCTTGGCACGCCGATTTTCATCTTTGCCTGAGCGCTACGGGGCCTAGCCGCCGGTCACCAGGGTCCACCAGATCTTGCCGCTCGGTTCCTGATACCAGGCAAAGCCGAGATCGCGCGCTGCCGGGTTCAGGACCACGTCGCGGGTGTCCGGCACCGCCATCCATGCCGACAGGGTTTCGGTTTCGGTCTCATAGGTCTCCGAGATGTTCTCGCCCAGCACCCGGCCCGCATAGCCCGCGCGCTGCCCACGGTCGAGCGGCGACGAGCCATCGGAACCAAAGTGCCAGGGCCGGTTCTGCACCGCCATGTCGCGCGAATGGGTGGCGGCGGCGGCGTTGAGTTCGGGGCTGAGTGCAAGCGCACCCACGCCGCCCGCCGCCCGCAACGCATTGACGCTGTCGAGTATTCCGAAAGTGATGCGCGAAGTATCCGAGGCGCTGATCTTGTAAAGCTGCGGCAGCGGCTTGCCATCGGGGCCAAGCGCTGGCGGTTCGGCGGCGCAAGCGGTCAGCGCCAGTACCGACAGCAACAGCAGAGCTTTGGAGAAGTTCATCAGCGATACCCATGCAAATTCAGGGCGCAGCTTTAGCGCGTCGGCGCGCCAAGGGCAAACGCAACTCTGCGTGAAACCGCCGAGTGACGGGAGTTTGATTTGCGCCCGGCGGATTGTCGCAATATGTAGCGCCAAGACGCCCGGTGTGTTTTCGCCGCGGCAGACCGGAGTTGACAGATGTCCACGAAACCTTTCACCAGCCCCAGCCGCCGCGCCTTTCTGGGCGGTGCGGCATTGGTTGGCGCGGGGCTTGCCGCGCCGGCGCTCGCGCAGACCACGTTTGATGCGGGCGAGGTACACGAAGATAATGCCTACACCAACGTGCGCCGCAATATCTCGTCGTTCCGCACGCTCGACTGGCAGCCGTACTTCTCCAATACGAAGAAGGGCGCGATACTGGTGGATATCACCTCGCGCGCCCTGCATTTCTGGTCCGAGGATCTGAGCGTCTACAAGCTTTTCCCAACCTCGGTGCCGGTCAGCGAGGATCTTACCCGGAAGGGTCGCTCCGAAGTGGTCCGCAAGGTGGTGGGGCCGACATGGTCGCCGACCCCGGCGATGAAGATCCGCAACCCGGAATGGCCCGATTTCGTGCCCGCCGGGCCCGATAATCCGCTTGGAACCCACGCGCTCTACCTGAGCTGGCAATACTATCGAATTCACGGCACCCATGACACCCGCAAGATCGGGCGCAAGTCTTCGAACGGCTGTATCGGGCTATATAACGAGCATATCGCGCAGCTTTTTGAGCTTACGCGGAACGGCACGCAGGTTCTGCTGATCTGACGCAGGCGATGATGGCGCGCAATAACACGCGTGTCATCCTTGCCAAGCCTTTGCCATATATAGATAATATTTGCGGCATTAAGCTTTTGGCAAGCATTTCGCCGCGCCGCCGGGGGCGGTTCAGCCGAGCCAGCCGGTCAGGTTTTCCGTCACCACCTCCATGAGCGCGGCAATGTGGGCCGCGTCGTCGTTGAGGCAGGGAATATAGGTGAAGCTTTCACCTCCCGCCGCCTCGAAGGCATGGAGGATTTCGCCGTTGATCTCTTCCAGCGTTTCGATGCAGTCGGCGGCGAAAGCGGGCGAGATTACCGCGATGTTTTTCTTGCCCTCCCGCGCCAGCGCCGCAACATGCTTGACCGTGTAGGGCTTCAGCCATTCCTCGCGCCCGAACACCGACTGAAAGCTGGTGTCGATGCTGCCCGCCGCCCAGCCGAGCCGCTCGCGCAAGAGCCGCGAGGTCTTCTGGCACTGGCAATGGTAGGGGTCGCCCTCGGTCAGGTAGCGCTGGGGCATGCCGTGGTAGGAAGCGACCAGAACATCGGGCCGCGCCGCCAGCCCCGCATAGGCGCGTTCGACCGACTGCGCCAGCGCGTCGATGTAGCTTGGCCGGTCGAAATACTCGGCCACGACCCGCGCGGCTGGCTGCCGCTTGATCCGCATCAACGCCTTGAAAAACGCGTCGTTGGCGGTCGCCGAGGTGGCCCCGGCATAGTGCGGGTATAGCGGGAAGAAGAGGATTTTCTCGCAGCCATCGGCCACCATCCGCTCGACCACCGACCGGGTCGAAGGATTGCCGTAGCGCATGCAGAATTCAACCTGCACAGCCTCGCCCCAGTTTGCCTCGGCAGCGGCGCGGAGTTTGGCCACCTGCTGCCTGGTGATCGTCATCAACGGGCTTTCGTTGGCCTCGTTGTTCCAGATGAGCCGGTAATTGGCACCCGAAGTGAATGGCCGCTTGCTGAGGATGATGAGCTGCAGCAGCGGTTGCCACTTCCAGTTAGGGATGTCGATCACCCGCTTGTCGGAAAGAAACTCGTTCAGGTAGCGCCGCATCGACCAGTAGTCGGTGGCATCCGGCGTGCCGAGGTTGGCAAAAAGCACGCCGATTCTGGCAGGCTTCACCGCAGGGTGATCGGCCGGTGCATGGGCAAGGCGGCCATCGCCGGGGCGGATCGAGGCATTGGTCATCGCGGTCCCTTTCGCTTTGCCCCCAGATAGCGGTTCGGGCGCAGCCGTCAATCTTTGCGGGTTGGAATTGCCGCCAGAACGGCGGCAAGGCTGTGTGTGGCCGAGCCGGGGCGCAGCGGCTTTTGCTGGCTTTCGTGCGGTGCCCAGCCGGTCAGGTAGATCATCTCGAAACTGGCGGTGATGCGGCCCATGCCATCGCCGAAGGCTTCGCCATAAAGCTGGCCCGCCTTGGCGAAGAGCGCGCGCGGTGTCGGGGTTCGGCGGCGCGCGGCAAGCGCATTGGCTTCGCCCATGGCGCGCAGGTCGGCCATCAGCTGCCCCAGATCGCGGTAACTTACCGGGCGCGCTGCCATATCGGCCACTGGCAAGGCAAAGCCAGCCCTTTGCAGCAACCCGCCAAGGTCGCGGATCTCGCCCATCGGCAGCACCCTTGGGGAAAGGCCGCCGGTCAGCCGCGCCTCGGCATCGGCAAGAACGCTGCGCAATTCGGCCAGCGTCTGGCCGCCGAACATCACCGCCAGCATCAGCCCATCGGGGGCGAGCGCGCGGCGGCATTGCACCAGTTGGCCGACCGGGTCGTTTGCCCAGTGCAGCGCCAGCGCGTGGATCACCAGATCATGCGCGCCGGGGGCAAGATCAAGCAGTTCGTCATCTGGCACGATCTTTGCCTGCGGCAGAATTTTCGCCCATGGCCCGGCAAAACCGGTCACCACGGCAGGTGCCGTAAACCTTCTGTTAACCTCGTTGAGCCTTTCCTCGATCTCGGCGGCAGCATCTTCGTGCAGGAACAGCGCGGGGCCGAAGGCCGCTGCGCGGGCGCGGTTTCGTAGCAAGGCGATGCGGTCGGTGAGGGGGGGCGGCGTGGTCATGGGGCGCAACTTTACGGGGCTTCGGCGCGGGATGCTAGGGGCGCTGCACCTGATGTTTCCGCCCCGCTGCATTGCCTGCGGCGATCTGGTGAGCACCGATTTCGGCCTCTGCGCCGCCTGCTGGCGCGACACCCCCTTTGCTACCGGGCTGGTGTGCGACAAATGCGGCGTCCCGCTGCCGGGCGAAGATGAGGGCAGGGCGGAGTTCTGCGACGATTGCCTGACCCTGGCGCGGCCATGGAAAAGGGGGCGCGCGGCGCTGGTGTACAACGGGGCCGCGCGGCGCATGGTGCTGGCATTCAAGCATGGCGACAGGCTTGACCTCTTGCGGCCTTTGGCGGGCTGGATGAACCGGGCGGCTGCACCGATTCTTGAACCCGGAATGCTGGTGGTGCCGGTGCCGTTGCACCGGCTGCGGCTCTTGAAGCGGCGCTACAACCAATCGGTGCTGCTGGCGGCGGCGCTGGCCCGCGCGGCGGCGCTTGACCACGCGCCAGACCTGTTGCTGCGCACCCGCGCCACGGCAAGCCAGGAGGGGCTGCACCGCGACGACCGTTTTGCCAATCTGGCGGGTGCGGTGCGGGTGAACCCGCGCCGGGAGGCGGTGCTTGCCGGGCGCGCGGTGCTTTTGGTCGATGACGTGATGACCTCGGGCGCGACCTTCGCCGCCTGTGCCGATGCCTGCCTTGCCGCGGGGGCAAAAAACGTTTCGGTGCTGGCTCTGGCGCGCGTTGCGAAGGATGCCTAAATCCCGCATAGTCGCAGCCGAGAGAAGGATTTTACCCATGCCGCGCGTCGAGATCTATACCACCCGTTCCTGCCCCTATTGCCTTGCCGCGAAAGCGCTTCTGACCCGCAAGGGCGTGAAGTTCGAGGAAACCGATGTGGGCGCGGACCCCTCGCTGCGGATGGCGATGACCCAGCGCGCGGGCGGGCGGCGGACGGTGCCGCAAATCTTCATCGGCGGCAAGCATGTGGGCGGTTGCGATGATATCCATGCGCTTGACCACCTCGGCAGGCTTGATGCGCTCTTGGCAGGCTAGGCCATGCGGGCGGCGCTGATCCAGCTTTCGGTTACCGACGACTGGGCGGTGAACCTGCCGGTGACGCTGGGCTTGGTGCGGCAGGCGGTGGCGGCGGGGGCGGGCTTTGTGCTTACGCCCGAGGCGACGAACCTGCTCAGCTCTGACCGTGCCCATCAGCGCGCCGTGTTGCACCCCGAGGCCAGCGACCCGACGCTGGCGGCGCTGCGGGCCGAGGCGGCGCGGGCGGGGGTGTGGCTGCTGATCGGCTCGCTGGCGCTGAAAACCGACGATGCCGATGGCCGCTTTGCCAACCGCTGCTTTCTGATCGGGCCGGATGGCAGCATCGCGGCGCGCTATGACAAGATCCATATGTTCGACGTGGAGGTGAGCGAAACCGAGCGTTACCGCGAATCCGAGGGCTATCGGCCCGGTGCGCGGGCGGTGCTGGCCGCCACGCCTTTTGCGCGGCTTGGCCTTTCGGTCTGCTATGACCTGCGCTTTCCCTATCTTTACCGCGCCCTCGCGCATGCCGGGGCGGAGGTGCTGACCGTTCCCGCCGCCTTCAACGACACCACCGGTGCCGCGCATTGGGAGCCCTTGCTGCGGGCGCGGGCGATTGAAAACGGTGCCTATGTGCTGGCACCCGCGCAATGCGGCAGCCACGCCGCCCATGCCGGCCGTCCGCGCCGCACCCATGGCCACAGCCTTGCCGTGGCACCCTGGGGCGAGGTGTTGGCAGACGGCGGCATCGAACCGGGCGTGAGCCTCGTCACGCTCGATCTGGCCGAGGTGGCACGCGCCCGCGCGCGGGTGCCATCGCTTTCGCACGACCGCCCCTTTGCGGGGCCGACGCCGTGACCGATGCCACCGATACCCTTGCCGCCGCGCTTTTTTCGGAAGTCTTCATGACCGATCAGCTGGCGCGCCACCGGGTTTCGCGGGCGTTGCCCAAGGGCATGGAGATTTCGCATTTCTCGGTGCTGAACCACCTTGCCCACAGCCCCGAAGAGCGAACCCCGGCGCAACTTGCCGCCACCTTTCATGTTACCCGTGGCGCGATGACCAATACCCTGGCCAAGCTCGAATGGGCGGGGCATGTGCACATCCGCCCCGATTGGGACGATGCGCGGCGAAAGTTCGTGTCGATCAGCCCGGCGGGTCGGGCCGCGCGTGACACCGCGGTTGCGGCTTTCATGCCGGTCATTGCCGATCTGGTGCGCGGCATCGGCCCGGAGAGGGTGCGCGCCATGCTTCCGGTTCTGCGCGAACTGCGCGCCCGGCTGGAAGGGGCGCTCTGACGCCAGCGCGTCAGATGAGCGCGGCGTGGCGCATGGCGGCGTCGATTGCGGCCTTGGTGCCATCAAGCAGCGTGGTCAGCGGCAGCCGCACCGTCTCGCCGCAAAGCCCGAGCCTGGAGAGCGCGTATTTCGCCCCGGCAAGCCCCGGCTCGATGAAAATTGCGCTATGCAGCGGCATGAGCCTATCCTGATACTCCAGCGCCTTGGCGTAGTCGCCAGCCAGCATCGCCACCTGAAACTCGGAACAAAGCCGTGGTGCCACATTGGCGGTAACCGAAATGCAGCCAACCCCGCCTTGCGCATTGAAACCAAGCGCCGTTGCATCTTCGCCCGAAATCTGGATGAAATCTGCGCCGCAGGTCTGGCGTTGCTTGCTGACCCGTTCGATCTTGCCGGTTGCGTCCTTCACCCCGACGATGCGCGGCAGTTTGGCCAGCACGCCCATGGTTTCCGGGCTCATGTCGATCACCGAGCGGCCGGGGATGTTGTAGATGATGATCGGCAGCGTGCAGGCATCATGCAGGGCGGTGTAATGCGCAATCAACCCGCGCTGCGTGGGCTTGTTGTAATAGGGCGTTACCACCAGCGCCGCATCGGCCCCCACATCCTGCATCTCGCGGATCAGCGCGACCGCGTGGGCGGTGGCGTTTGAACCCGCTCCGGCGATCACCGGAATCCGCCCGGCGGCGGCTTTCACCACCTCGGTCACCACCTGCACATGCTCGCCGTGGCTGAGCGTCGGGCTTTCGCCGGTGGTGCCGCAGGGCACCAGCGCGTGGCTGCCCTCGGCGATGTGCCATTCCACCAGCTTCCTGAGCGCGTCCAGATCCAGTGCGCCGCTCGCGGTGAACGGTGTGACCAGTGCAGGGATCGACCCTTTGAACATGACGCGCTCCTTTCGTTTTCGGTGGATTCGCCGGTGCAAATCGGCGCGGACCCTAGCCGAGCCGCGCGCGCTTGCCAAGTTTGTGTCTTGCGCCAAGGCCGCTTGGCAGGCAGGAAGGGTGAAAACCAACCGAGCCGAGGCACATGTTTGCACGAAACTGGTATTTTGCCGCCCTATTCGCCCTGACCGCGCTTTTCACCGGGCTGCCGCGCCCGTCGCTGGCCGAAGATACCGAGGCGCTTGCCCGCGCCATGGCCGCGATCGAGGCGAAAGACTGGGTGACTGCACTCGCCGAAGGTGCGGCGGCAGGCGCGCTTTCCCGCGATATCGTCGAATGGCACCGGCTGCGCGCGGGCGAGGGCAGGTTTGCCGAGTTTGCCGCCTTTGCCGCGCGCCGCGCCGACTGGCCGGGAATGCCGCTGTTGCGCAAGGCAGGCGAGGCGAAACTTGCCGAGGCCTCGGCCGCCGAGGTGCGCGCCTGGTTTGCGCCGCTTGCGCCGCAAACCGGGGCCGGGGCGCTGGCGCTGGTTGCGGCGGGCGGCGATGCGGGCGAGGCGGTGCGCGCCTGGCGCAACCTGAGCCTGACCGAGGCCGAGCAGGCGGCGTTTCTGGCCGCGCATGGCCCGGTGCTGGCCGACCATCACGGCGGGCGCATGCAGATGTTGCTTGACCGTGGGCTGATCGAGCAGGCGCGCGCCATGCTTGATCTGGTCAGCGCCAACACCCGCGCGGTGGCCGCAGCCCGGATCGCGCTGCAAGCCGATGCAAACGGCGTCGATGCGTTGATCGCGGCGGTGCCGCCTGCGATGGCGGGCTCGGCAGGGCTGGCGCGCGACCGTGCCGCCTGGCGGCTGCGAAAGGGCAACCCGGATGGGGCGGCAGAGCTGATGCTTGAACGTTCCGGCAGCGCCGAGGCACTTGGCTCGCCCGAGCTTTGGGCCGCGATGCGGGCCCGGCTGGTGCGCGATGATCTGCGCGCGGGCAACTTCAGCCGCGCCTACCGGCTTGCCTCGCGCAACCGGATGAGCACCGGCAGCGCCTATGCCGATCTGGAATGGCTGGCGGGCTATGCCGCGCTGAAGCTGGGCGATGCGCCTGCGGCGCTTGGGCATTTCAAGGCGTTTGAGGCGGCGGTGAAAAGCCCGATCAGCATGGGGCGCGCCGGCTATTGGCAGGGCCGCGCCCATGAGGCGGCGGGCAATGCCGAAGCCGCGCGCGCGGCCTATGCCATGGCGGCGCGCTACCAGACCTCGTACTACGGGCTTCTGGCCGCCGAGCGCGCCGGGCTGCCGCCCGACCCGGCACTTGCCGGGACCGCGCCGCTGCCGGACTGGCGCAATGCCGCCTTTACCGGATCGTCGGTGTTTCAGGCGGCGGTGCTTTTGCGCGCGGCGGGGGCTGGCACGCTGGCCAAGCGGTTCTTCCTGCACCTTGGCGAAAGCCTGAGCGATGATGACCTTGCGCGGCTGGCGCGGCTGGCGCTTGATTGGAACGATGCGCATCTTGCGCTGGTCATTGCCAAGGCCGCCGCCGACCGCGGCACCGAGCTGGTGCCTGCCTATTACCCGCTTTCGGGGATGGAAAAGCTCGACCTCGGAATTCCGCCCGAATTGCTGCTGGCCATCACCCGGCGCGAAAGCGAGTTCAACCCCGCGGTCATTTCCAGCGCCGGGGCGCGCGGGCTGATGCAGGTGATGCCCAACACCGGGCGCGAGACCGCCGCGAAGATCGGCCAGCCGTTTTCGCTCGACCGGCTGCTGAGCGATGGCGAATACAACTCGCGCCTCGCCTCGGCCTATATCGCCGGGTTAAGGGCCGAGTTCGGCCCGGCGCTGGCGCTGGTGGCTTCGGGCTATAATGCCGGGCCGGGGCGGCCGCGCCGCTGGATGGGCGAGCGCGGCGATCCGCGGCAGGCATCGGTCGATGTCATCGACTGGGTCGAGATGATCCCCTTCGAGGAAACCCGCAATTACGTCATGCGGGTATCGGAAAGCGTTGCGGTGTATCGCGCGCGGCTGAGCGGCGTTTCGGCACCGGTGAAGCTGACCGACATGCTCAATGGGCGCTGATCCGGGTCAGGCCTTTTGCGCCGCAATGCGCGAACGCCAGAGCGTGAACAGCCCCGCCCCGACCACCACAACCGCGCCCACCGCCACCTCGGGCTTCAGCACTTCGTCGAACACGGTGATGCCGAGCACCGCGATGAACACCAGTTGCAGATAGGCGAAGGGCTGAATCGCGCTTGCCTCGGCGGCCTCATAGGCCTTGATGAGCAGCCAGTGCGCGGTGATCGCGGTCAGGCACAGGAGGCCCATCCAGGCCCAGTCTGGCCGCGCCATCGGCTCCCAGAACCAGATGCCGACCGCGGTTGCCGCCAGCGCCCCCACGGTTCCGGTCCAGAAGAACGATACCGCCGCACTGTCCTTGCGCGCCACATAGCGGGTGAGCAAGCCGTAAAGCGCGAACATGAAAGCCGCGCCGAGCGGGATCAGCGCGGCGGGCGAAAACACCTTTACCCCCGGTTGCAGGATGATCAGCACCCCGGCAAAGCCGATGCCGATTGCGCTCCAGCGCCGCCAGCCGACCCTTTCGCCCAGAACCGGGCCGGAAAGCGCTGCCACCAGCAGCGGATAGCAGATGAAGATCGCGTGGGTTTCCACCAGACCCAGAATGACGAAGGCTTGCACCGTCACCAGCACTTCGAAGATCAGCAAGAGCGCGCGCAGCGCTTGCAGCCACGGCTGGCGGCTGAACGCGGCGGCGCGCAGGCCGCCCGGTTGCCGCGCCGCGAGCGCGACCACGAAGAGCGCAAAGAACCAGTAGCGGATCATCACCACCATGTAGACGTTGTATTCCCCCGCGAGATGGCGCGAGATGCCGTCTTGCAGCGAGAAGATCACCGTCGCGCCGATCATCATCGCCACGCCCTTGCGGGTGCTTTGCGGGGTCATGCAGGGGTCTCCAACTGGCCTGCGGTCATATGTCGCTTCAGGCCATGCCCGGCACGCCGCGTAACCGCAAACCCCGCTGCCTGCAAGGCGCGCCGCACATGGCCTGCGGCGGTGTAGGTGGCAAAGGTTCCGCCCGGCACGGTGTGCCGCGCCACCTCGGCCATCAGCGCCTCGGACCAGAGTTCGGGGTTGCGGGCGGGCGAGAAGCCATCGAGAAACCACGCATCGGCGCGCCCCTGCCAGCCCGGCAGGGTTTCGCGCGCGTCCCCCTCGATGACCTCGACCGCCAATGCGCCAAGGTTGAAACGCCTTGCGCCACTGGCCCAGGCGGCAAGGAAAGGCGCGGCCACCGCCAGCGCCTCGGGAAAGGCGGCGAGCGCGCGGGCGATGTCTGCGCTGGCCAGCGGATAGGCCTCGAAGCTGGTAAACTGCACCGGGCCGGGGCAGGTGCCCGCGCTTGCAAGCGCCAGTGCCAGCATGTTCAGCCCGGTACCGAAGCCGAGTTCCGCCACCACGAAGCCGGGGCGAAGCCGGGCCGGAAGGCCGTTGCCCGCCAGAAACACATGCCGGCTTTCCGCGAGGCCGTTCTGGAGGCTGAAATAGGGGTCGTCAAAGCGCCGCGACACCGGCAGATCGCCGGCCCGCCATTCAAGCCCGCTCTGGTCCTGGTCCTGCATTCGGTTTACCCCTCGCGGCGCGACAGTGGCGAAGGGCAAAGGCAATGGCAACGGCAGATGTGACCGTGCGCGGCGGCGGCGTTTTCGGGCTTTCGGTGGCGTGGGAATGTGCGCGTCGCGGCGCGAAGGTGCGGCTGATCGAGCGCGCGCGGATCGGCGCCGGGTCGAGCGGCGGCGTGGTGGGCGCACTGGCACCGCATGTGCCCGAACAATGGAACCCGAAAAAGCAGTTCCAGTTCGAAAGCCTGGTGATGGCGGCGGATTTCTGGGCTGCCGTGGCCGAGGCCGGTGGCTGCGAGACCGGCTTTGCGCGGGTCGGGCGATTGCAGCCGTTGGTCGATGCGGCGGCGGTGGCACTGGCCGAGGCGCGCAAAGCCGGGGCCGCGGCACATTGGCAGGGGCAGGGCTTCTGGCGGGTGGGGCCGGTGACGGATTTCGGTGTGCTTGCGCCGAGAAGCCGGAGCGGGCTCGTGGTACACGACAGTCTGAGCGCGCGCGCCAACCCGCGCCTGCTTGGCACGGCGCTGGTGGCGGCGATCCGCGCGCGGGGCGGCGAGATCGTGCTTGGCGATGCGCCCGACGAGGGCACGGTGGTCTGGGCGACCGGGCTTGCCGGGCTTGCCGATCTGTCGGCGGCGTTTGGCAAGCCGGTTGGCAATGGCGTCAAGGGGCAGGCGGCGATCCTTGGTTTTGATGCGGGTGCGGTGCCGCAGGTCTTTGCCGACGGGATCTTGATCGTGCCGCATGGCAATGGCACGGTGGCGGTCGGATCGACCTCCGAAAAACGCTACGACGCGCCCGATACGACCGATGGCCAGCTTGAGGATGTGCTGGCGCGGGCCCGCGCTCTCTGCCCCGATCTGGCCGGGGCACCGGTGCTGGAGCGCTGGGCCGGGGTGCGCCCGCGTGCAGTGACGATGGCCCCGATGCTTGGGGCATGGCCGGGGCGGGCGGGGCATTATGTGGCCAATGGCGGCTTCAAGATCGGCTTCGGCATGGCCCCGAAAGTGGCCGAGGTGATGGCCGATCTGCTGCTTGCCGGGCGCGATGCCATTCCCGCCGGGTTCCGGGTCGAGGACTGCCTTTGAAGCGCGGGGGCCAGCCCCCGCACCCCGGGGTATTTCAGCAAAGAAGAAGCTACCAGCGGGTGAGCGCGTCTTCGTCCGAGGCCTTCGCGCCGACCCATTGCGCACCTTCGGCGGTGATCTCCCGCTTCCAGAACGGGGCGCGCGATTTCAGGTAATCCATCAGGTACTCGGCGGCGGCAAAGGCTTCGGCGCGGTGCCGGGCGGCGGTGGCGACCATCATGATCGGCGCGCCGGGGGCGAGGCGGCCGAAACGGTGGATGACGAGGCAATCGAGAAGCTGCCAGCGGGTGGCGGCCTCGGCCATGATGGCGCTGATCGCCGCTTCGGTCATGCCTGGGTAATGCTCGATTTCAAGCGCCTGAAGCGCCCCGGTATCATCGCGCACCCGGCCGGTAAAGCTGACCTCGGCACCCGTTTCACGGTGCCCGGTGGCAAAGCCTTCAAGCTCGGCGGCGGGGCTGAAGGGCGTGTTCTGGATGCTGAGGCGCATTGGTCAGCCGCCGGTCATCGGCGGGAAGAAGGCGATCTCGCGGACCCCGGCAAGCGGCGCGTCAAAGCTTGCGAGTTTCTGGTCGAGCGCCACCCGGAGTGCCGAGGTATCGGCAAAAGCCGCAGCATAGCGCGGCTCGCGCGCGGCAAGTTCAGTGACCAGCTCGGCGGGAGTGGCGGCGGTGGTTTCGACACTTTCCTGGGCCAGCCCGATGCGTTCGCGCACCCAGGCAAAGTAGAGCACGTCGATCATGGTTTGGGGTCTCGCAGATAGGGCAGCGCCTTGCGGAAATAATCGATGCCGGTGGCCAGCGTCAGCGCCGCCGCAATCCAGATCAGGACCAGGCCGACATCGGTGGCGAGCGACGAGCAGCCGCGCACCCCGCAACTGCGCACCGGGTCGGCAAGGCCGAGGCTGACGCGCTCGGCATATTGTTCGGCGGTCATGCCGCGCCGGGCTATGCCTTCGAGGTATTCGAGCCCGGTGCCGAGAAACAGGGTGGCAATGGCAACCATCTGCGTGGTGGTTTTCCACTTGGCAAGCCTGGTCACCTTGAGCAACCTCGCATCGGAGCCCAGAAACTCGCGCAGGCCGGAAACGAAAACCTCGCGGAACAGGATCACCGTGGCGGGCAGGATCAGCATCGGGTTCATGCTGGAATAGCCGGTAAGAATGACCAGCGCGATGACCACCATCGCCTTGTCGGCGATCGGGTCGAGCATCGCGCCGAACCGGCTTTCCTGCTTCCAGAGCCGCGCCAGATAGCCGTCGAACCAGTCGGTTACGGCGGCGGTGACGAACAGTGTCAGTGCGAACCAATCGGCCCAGGGGCGGTGAAAATAGAGAAACATCAGCGCAACACCCGGCGCTGCGACCAGTCGGCCGACGGTGAGCATGTTGGGCAGGTTGAGTTTCATTCGTGATGGATAGCCCATTCCGGCGCTGCTGGGAAAGAGCGGATTGCGACGCGCGCGCATTGGCGGCTTGACGCGCGCCCGCGGCACCGCGCAACTTTGGCGCGAAGGCAGCGGTAATTGCCGGGGAGAATGGCGTGATGCAGCGGTTGGGAACGGTCGGTCTGGCATTGCTCGCGACCTGCGCGGCGGGGCCGGGCGTGGCGTATGCCGATGCGGCAGCCGCGCTTGATGGCACCTGGCTGGTGCAGCAGGACGCGCCAGATGGCATGCGCCGCGCGCTGCGCATCGCGGGCGACCGGGTGACGCTGCTTTGGGTTGAAGGCGAGGCTTTCACCTTTGCCGAGGGTGGCTGGCAGATGCGCGAAACCGTGGGCGGTGCGATGGACGCGGCGATGCAGATTGCTGCTTCGCTGGTGCCGGGCGACCCCGACTTTGCCGCCGGTGCGGTGCAGATGCTGTTTCGCATGAACGGCCCGGACAGCGGCGACGTTCTGCGGCAGGGTGAGCAGGGGCGCATCGGCACGATGGCGCGCAGCGCCTGCGATCTGAGCCTGAAATTCCGCAACCGGGCTTCGCCGCCGCCAGAGGGCTGCGCCTGGCTTGAACTGCGCGGCATTGGCTTCAACGGCATTGCCGATGCTTGCGAATACCACGCAGGCTGGGCCGAAAACTGGCCTGGCTTCTTGCAAGGCCTCGACGGCTACCCGATGCCCGCAGGCTGCCTGTTTTCAGTGCCTACGGGGTTCATGAACTAGCTGTGCGGGTGCTGCGGGCTCGCCTCAGGCGCGGTGACGAAACACCGTGAAGACGAAGATCAGCATCGAGCCGAGCGTCAGCAGCGAGCCGACGGCCACGAGCAACTCGTCGCGTTCAAGCGCCGCGAGGATGATGCCGGGCACCATGGCCAGCACCCCGGCGGTGGCGATGGTGTAATGCACCCTTGCCAGCCTTGTGTCTGCGGCGGCTGGGACGAGATGATAATAGATGCCAAACAGCGCCATCGTGACCCAACCTACAAGGTTCAGGTGCGCATGGGCCGGGGCCAGCGTGTGGTCCGAGCTGACCGCCATCGCAATTCCGCCGAGCATTCCGAGGGTAACAAAAACTGAACCGGTAGCAACAAACCAGAGTGACACACCACGCATGCTTCCTCTCCCCCTTGTCTGGACCGTCGTTGCCGCCCGGAATCGGGCCGACGCGCGGAAGCTACTGCATGCGACAAAATGTCGCAACCGGTGCGGACGGAAAGATTCGGCGTTGCCGCGAGACCAGTCGATTCGGCGCGGCACCCAATGCTCAGCTTCGCGGGTTGAAGAACCCGTGGATGGTTTGCGCCATGGTTTCGGAGATGCCGGGCACCGCTTGCAGGTCAGGCAGGCCGGCGCGGCTGACCGCCTTGGCCGAGCCGAAATGCGCCAGAAGCGCGCGTTTGCGGGCCGCGCCAATGCCGGGAATTTCATCAAGCGGCGTCGCCGACACCGCCTTGGCCCGCTTGGCGCGATGCGCGCCGATCGCCCAGCGGTGCGCCTCGTCGCGCAGGCGCTGCACGAAGTAGAGCACCGGGTCGTTTGAACGCAGCGCGAAGGGACGGGCTCCGGGGCGGTGAAACTCTTCGCGCCCGAGGTCGCGGTCAATGCCCTTGGCAACGCCGATCATGGCGATGTCTTCCACCCCCATCTCGGCCATGATCCCGGCCACCGCCGAAACCTGCCCGGCCCCGCCATCGATCAACAAAAGGTCGGGCCAGAGCCCGTGTTCGCGGTCGGGGTCTTCCTTCAGCAGCCGGGCAAAGCGGCGGCCCAGCACCTCTTTCATCATGCCGAAATCGTCGCCGGGGGTGATCTCGCTGCCCTTGATGTTGAACTTGCGATACTGGCTTTTGAGAAACCCCTCCGGCCCCGCCACGATCATGCCGCCGACCGCGTTGGTGCCCTGAATATGGCTGTTGTCGTAAACTTCAATGCGCTTTGGCGGCGCTTCCAGCCCGAAGGCTTCGGCCAGCCCTTCGAGCAGGCGGCTTTGCGCGGCGCTTTCGCTCATCTTGCGGGCAAGGCTTTCGCGGGCGTTGCGGGCGGCGTTTTCGACCAGCTCGGCCTTTTCGCCCCGTTGCGGCACCGCAAGCTCGACCCTGCGCCCGGCGCGGTCGGAGAGCAGTTGCACCATCAGGTCGGCATCTTCGATGGCGTGCGAAAGCAGAATCAGCCGGGGCGGGGTCTTGTCGTCGTAGAACTGCGCAAGAAACGCCTCCAGCACCTCGGGTGCCTCGGCACCCGAGCCGGTGCGGGGGTAGAAATCGCGGTTGCCCCAGCTTTGGTTGGCGCGGATGAAGAACACCTGCACGCAGGCTTGCCCGCCCGCCATGTGCAGCGCCACGACATCGGCTTCGCTCACCCCCTGCGGGTTGATGCCCTGCCCCTGCTGCACCTGTGTCAACGCCCGGATCCGGTCGCGCAGCGCCGCCGCGCGTTCATATTCCATCGCCTCTGCCGCAGCACCCATGGCGCGCGCGAGGTCTTCCTGAATTCTTGTCGATTTGCCCTGCAAAAAGCGCTCGGCATCGCTGACCAATGCCGTGTAGTCCGCTTGCCCGATCTTGCCGACGCAAGGCCCCGCGCAACGCTTGATCTGATAGAGCAGACAGGGGCGGGTGCGCGATTCAAACACCGCATCGGTGCAGGTCCGCAGCCCGAAGACCCTTTGCAACTGGTTCAGCGAGCGGTTCACCGCACCGGCGCTGGCGAAAGGCCCGTAATAATCGCCCTTTTCGCTTTTCGCCCCCCGGTGTTTCTTGATCTGTGGAAAGGCGTGGGTCTTGGAAACCAGAATGTTGGGAAAGCTCTTGTCGTCGCGCAGGAGCACATTGTAGCGCGGCTTCAGCTGCTTGATCAGGTTCTGCTCCAGAAGCAGCGCCTCGGTCTCGGTGCGGGTGGTCAGAAACATCATCGAGGCGGTTTCAAGGATCATCCGCGCGATCCGCCCCGAGTGACCCGATGGCCGCGCATAATTGGAAACCCGCGCCCGCAGGTTGCGCGCCTTGCCGACATAGAGCACTTCGTTCGCGGCATTGAGCATGCGGTACACGCCGGGCGAGCCGTCGAGCGTTTTCACCAGATTCTGGATCAGCACATGGCCGGTTGTCGCGGTCTGGGCAGGGGGCGGCGTTCTGGTCATTGGCGGATCTGATTCCTTGGCTCCGCTGCAACCTTACGCGACATCGCGCAAGAGAAAAGCTGTCCACGGATTCTGTGGATAACTCTGTTGGGAATATTTGCCGAGCGCCGAATTTCCCTTGTTTTAGGCCCGCTTCATCACGCTGCCTGTTTTTTGGGCAAATCGGCAAGGCATTGAAAACGCAAGAGATAAATTGTTTCCGGCAGCAACTCACTGATTACATTAACAGAATCGTAACGGGTCCGTGACGCGGCAAGGGCAGGTGCACAAGTCAACCGGCAAAGACTGCGGCATGATGTCAAAAGCTCACTCCAGGCCAAGAATATCGGGGGTTTGCCAGGCCAGGTGTTGGCCGCCATCGACGCAGATCAACTGCCCGGTCACCGCGGGCGCATCGATGAGATAGCCGAGCGCCGCGCAGATATCTTCGGGCCCGGCACCGCGCCGCAACGGCGTTGCCGCGCGCTGGCGGGCAAAGTGCAGGGCGGTCTGCCGCGCGCCTTGCAGGGTCGGGCCGGGGCCGATGGCGTTGACCCGGATATCGGGTGCGAGGCCCTGTGCCGCGGTGCGGGTCAGCGCCCAGAGCCCCATCTTGGCCAGCGTGTAGGTGGCGAATTCGGGCGTGAGCTTCAGCACCCTTTGGTCGAGCATGTTGACGATCAGGGCGCGCGCCAGCGGTTCCGCGCCGCTGCGGTCTGCCTTTGGGGCCTGCGCGGCAAAGGCCTGGGTCAGCACGAAGGGTGCCCGCAGGTTCGAGCCGAAGTGCCGATCCCAGCTTTCCAGCGTGGCGGTAGCGATGGTGTCGTATTCGAAGATCGAGGCGTTGTTTACCAAGAGCGTCAACGGAGCGCCAAGTGCCGCGGCGGCGCGGGGCACCAGATCGGCGGCCCCCGCCTCGTCCAGCAGATCGGCGGCAAGCGCCACCGCCTGCCCGCCCGCCGCGCGCAAGGCGGCTGCCAGCGCCTCGGCCTCGTCACCCGAGCGGTGATGATGGATCGCCACGCCAAAGCCGCGCCGGGCGAGGTATTCGACCATCGCCCGCCCGAGCCGCCGCCCGCCGCCGGTAACCAGTGCAAAGCCGCTCATTGCCCCACCCCCAATGCCAGCGCCCCAAGGTAGCCCGCATAGGCCGCCACCAGAACCGCGCCGCTGCCGCGCCCTATCGGCAGGCCGCGAAAAACAATCGGTCCCAGCAGCAGCGACGCCGCCAGCATGACCCAAAGGTCAAAGAGCAACAACTGCGGCGGCATTGGTAGCGGCCCCAGAAGCCCGGCTACGCCGACGATCGCCAGCACGTTGAAGATATTCGAGCCAATCACATTGCCCAGCGCCACATCGGCCCGGCCCTTCAAGGCCGCGGCGACCGAGGTCGCAAGTTCCGGCAGCGAAGTGCCCACCGCCACCAGTGTGAGGCCGATGACGGCCTCGGAAATGCCGAAGCCGCGGGCGATGCCGGTTGCGCCCTCGACCAGAAAATGCGCGCCAAGCGGAAGCCCCACAAGGCCAAGCGCCAGCAGCAGGCCCATGCGCAGGCCCGGCATCGGCACCGGTGACGCGACCAGTTCGATATCCTCTTCGCCCGGCACCGGCGGGCGGGCGCGAAACGTTACCGCGGCGCGCACCTGGCTTGTCATCATCGCCACCAGCAGGCAGAGAAGCAGCAGCGCCTGCGGCCACCTGATCGGCCCGGCGAAGGCAAGCCCGATGAAAAGCACCGTGATGCCCAGCATGAAAAGATAGTCGCGGCGGTAATTGCCTTCGTCGGTGCGAATGCTGACCATCAGCGCCGGCAGACCCAGAACGAGCAGCACATTGGCGATGTTGGAGCCAACGACATTGCCAAGTGCCAGCGCCGGTGCGCCGTCAACTACCGCTACCACGGAAACCACCATTTCGGGTGCCGAGGTTCCGAACGCGACCACGGTCAGGCTGACGATCAGCGCCGGAATGCCAAGCCGCAGCGACAGCGCCACCGCGCCGCGCACCAGCGCATCGCCCGCCAGCACTAGCGCCACCAGCCCCACCGCAACCAGCACAAGATCGGACGCCACCTAGCCCCTCCGTCCGGTTCCGCCGCAGGGGCAGGGCTTGCTGGCCCTGCGGTGGCACCCGCAATCGGGGCATTTGATCAGCCGCATCGAAGCCGGAAGCCGCAGCCGCCCGAAAAGCGCCAGCACCACCATAGCCACCAGAAACAGGCTGACCACTTTCAGCATGTGCTAAAGCCCATAGCGCGACCAGAGCGCGCGTTCCTCGGCCAGATCAAGCGCTGCGGAAAGTACTGCCGTGGTTGCCTCTGCCGCGCCGAAACGCCGCCAGAACGGGCGACGGAGGCCGTATTGAACAAGCCGAACCTTGTCGCCGTAAAGCGCCTTGAGCTTGGGAACCAAATGCGCGATGCCGTCGATCAGCCCGACTTCAAGCGCCTGCTGCCCCACCCAGATGTCGCCGGTGAACAAATCGCGCCCTGCCGCCAGTTTCGCGCCGCGCCGATCGGTGATCTGCGCCTTGAAAGCCGCGTGCATCGGTTCCAGCAAGGCGTGCAGCCGCACCACATCCTCGGGTTTTTCCGGCCGGAACGGGTCCATGAAGCTTTTCGCGCTGCCCGCCGTGTGCACCCGCCGTTCTACCCCGTAGCGTTCGATCAGCCCGGCAAGGCCGAACCCCGCCGAGATCACCCCGATCGAGCCGACGAGCGAGGTGGCATCGGCCCAGATGTCATCGGCGGCCGAGGCGAGCCAGTAGCCGCCCGAGGCCGCGATATCTTCGACGAAGGCATGCACCGGCAGCTTGGTTTCATCTGCCAGTCTGCGGATGTGCGCCGCGATCAGCGCGCTTTGCACCGGCGAGCCGCCGGGCGAGTTGATGACAAGCGCCACCGCTGCGGGCTTGCCACGGCGGAATGCACGCTCCAGCAACGGGCCGAGTGCGGCATCGGAAAGCCCGGCGGCACCGGGGCGAGCGGCACCGATGGCCCCTTGAAGCCGCACCACGGCAACCCGGGGCTGGCGTTTGCGGAACGGGGGAAGATATTGTCTGATGTCCATCTGCCCGATGTAGGCCGACTGTCTTGGAGCGGCAAGCCGGGCCGAGAGATTTTACGCCGGGCGTGTCGCGGCGGCATGGTGGCTGCCAAAATCGCGCCGGGCAGGGCGGGTCTGGCGCATCCGGCCTCTGGAAGGCCGCAAAGAGCAAAGATTTGATTTCCCGCGCGCCGCACTTTAGGCCAGCCTCATGCTACCCCGGAGCCGCCATGCCTGAGCCAAGCCAGACCAATCGTGTTGCCGAAATCTGCCAGGCCCATGCCGGGCGCGAAGGCGCGTTGCTGCCTATCCTGCATGCGGTGCAGGCCGAATTCGGGCATGTGCCGTCCGAGACACTGCCGCTGCTGGCCAAGGCGCTGGCGGTGACGGTGGCCGAGGTGCAGGGCGTGGTCAGCTTCTATCACGATTTCCGCGCAGCACCCGCCGGGCGTCATGTGCTGAAAATCTGCCGCGCCGAGGCCTGCCAGGCGATGGGCGCGGTGGCGCTGGCCGAGGCTGCCAAGGCGCGGCTCGGGGTGGATTGGCATGGCACCTCTGCGGGCGGGGTGACGCTGGAGCCGGTGTTTTGCCTAGGCCTCTGCGCTGCCGCCCCGGCGCTGATGCTGAATGGCGTGCTGGCGGCGCGGGTCGATGTGGCGCGGCTGGGCGAGATGTTGGCGGAGGCGGGGGCATGAAGATTTACGTTCCCGCCGATGCGCTGGCGCGCGCGCTGGGTGCCGATGCGGTGGCCGCAGCCCTTGCCGCTGCCGCTGCCGCGCGCGGTTTGGTGGTGCAGATCCTGCGCAATGGCAGCCGGGGCATGGCGTGGCTGGAGCCGCTGGTAGAGGTCGAGACGCCTGAGGGACGGCTGGCCTTTGGTCCGTTTTCCGGTGCCGATGCCGGGGCGCTGTTCGATGCGCCCGAGGCGCACCCGAAGGCGCTGGGGCTTACCGAGGAAGTCCCGTTCCTGAAGCGCCAGACGCGGCTGACTTTTGCCCGCGTCGGCGTGATCGACCCGCTTGATCTGGCCGATTACGAGGCAGAGGGCGGCCTAGCGGGGCTGCGCCGGGCGCTGGCGATGCGGCCCGAGGCGGTGGTTGCCGAGGTGGCGGACAGCGGGCTGCGCGGGCGCGGTGGCGCGGGCTTTCCCACCGGCATCAAATGGCGCACGGTCGCGGCCGCGCCGGGGCCGCAGAAATACATCGTCTGCAACGCCGATGAGGGCGACAGCGGCAGCTTTGCCGACCGCATGCTGATCGAGGGCGACCCTTTCGCGCTGATCGAAGGCATGGCGATTGCGGGCCTCGCTGTCGGGGCCGACAAGGGCTTTGTCTATATCCGCTCCGAATACCCTGACGCCATCGCGGTGCTTGGCCGCGCGCTGGCGCTGGCGCGCGGCGCGGGGCTGCTTGGCGCTTCGGTTCTGGGCAGTGGCCGGGGTTTTGACATCGAGTTGCGGGTTGGTGCCGGGTCCTATGTCTGCGGCGAGGAAACCGCGCTGTTGAACAGCATCGAGGGCAAGCGCGGCACAGTGCGCGCCAAGCCGCCGCTGCCCGCGATCGAGGGGCTTTGGGGCAAGCCGACGGTGGTGAACAACGTGCTCAGCCTTGCCACGGTGCCGATCATTCTGGCGCGCGGCGCGGGTTATTACCGCGACTTCGGCATTGGCCGTTCGCGCGGGACCATGCCGCTGCAACTGGCGGGCAATGTGCGCTTTGGCGGGCTCTTTGAGGTGCCATTCGGGCTGACCCTCGGCGAGATCGTCAACGACATCGGCGGCGGCACCGCAAGCGGCCGCCCGGTCAAGGCGGTGCAGGTGGGTGGCCCCTTGGGGGCATGGTTCCCGCCAGCGCTGTTCGATACCCCCTTTGGCTACGAGGAATTCGCGGCGGCGGGCGGGCTTATTGGCCACGCCGGGCTGGTGGTGGTCGATGAAAGCGCCGACATGCTGGCCCTCGCGCGCTTTGCCATGGAGTTTTGCGCCGTCGAATCTTGTGGCAAATGCACCCCCTGCCGGATCGGTTCGGTGCGCGGGGTTGAAACGCTTGACCGCATCGCCGCGGGCGATGGCACCGCAGTTCCGCTTCTGCGCGATCTTTGCGAAACCATGCGGCTCGGTTCGCTCTGTGCGCTTGGGGGGTTCGCGCCCTATCCGGTGCTGAGCGCGCTTGACCATTTCCCGCAAGATTTCGCCCGCGCAAGGGAGGCCGCCGAATGAAAGACTTCATCCTGCCCGGTCGCGACATGGGCACGCCCGCGCGCAAGGGTGCGCCGGTCAGTCTGACCATCGATGGCTTCGCCATAACCGTGCCTGCGGGCACCAGCGTGATGCGCGCGGCGGCCGAGGCGGGGATTCGCATTCCCAAGCTCTGCGCCACCGACAGCCTTGAGCCGATCGGTGCCTGCCGCCTTTGCGCGGTGGAAATTGCGGGCCAGCGCGGCACCCCTGCCTCCTGCACCACGCCGGTCGCCCCCGGCATGGTGGTGCACACCCAGACCGAAGCCCTTGCGCGGCTTCGGCGCGGGGTAATGGAGCTGACCATTTCGGACCACCCGCTCGATTGCCTCACCTGTGCCGCCAATGGCGACTGCGAGTTGCAGGACATGGCCGGGGCGGTGGGGCTGCGCGAAGTGCGCTATGCCCCCGGTGCCAACCATTTTGCGCAGCGCGCGGCCGAGGTGGCAAACCCGGAATGGCGGCCAAAAGACGCCTCCAACCCCTATTTCACCTATGACCCGGCCAAGTGCATCGTCTGCATGCGCTGCGTGCGGGCCTGCGAAGAGGTGCAGGGCACCTTTGCGCTGACCATCGACGGGCGCGGTTTTGCCAGTCGCGTGGTGGCGGGGCAGGATGTGCCCTTCATGGCATCCGATTGCGTTTCCTGCGGGGCTTGCGTACAGGCCTGCCCGACCGCAACCTTGCAGGAAAACTCGGTCATCGCCATCGGCACGCCCGAGCGCTCGGTCATCACCACCTGCGCCTATTGCGGCGTCGGGTGCAGTTTCGAGGCGCAGATGCGCGGCGATACGCTGGTGCGGATGGTGCCGTGGAAAGAGGGCAAGGCCAACCGTGGCCACTCCTGCGTGAAAGGCCGCTTCGCCTGGGGCTATGCGCAACATCAGGACCGCATCCTCAAGCCGATGGTGCGCGAGGCGATCACCGATGCCTGGCGCGAGGTGGGTTGGGAGGAAGCGATCGGCTTTGCCGCCGCGCGGCTGAGCGCGATTCGCGCCGAAAGCGGGCCGGATGCGCTTGGCGTCATCACCTCGTCGCGCTGCACCAACGAGGAAACCTTTCTGGTGCAGAAACTCGCCCGCGCGGTCTTTGGCACCAACAACACCGACACCTGCGCCCGCGTTTGCCATTCGCCCACCGGCTACGGGCTGAAACAGACCTTCGGCACCTCTGCAGGCACGCAGGATTTCGATTCGGTCGAAGCGGTCGATTGCGCCGTGGTGATCGGTGCCAACCCGACCGACGGGCACCCGGTCTTTGCCAGCCGCCTGCGCAGGCGGTTACGGCAGGGGGCAGGGCTGATCGTCATCGACCCGCGCCGGATCGACCTTCTGGACACCCCGCACATGGGCGAGGGGCTGCATCTTGCGCTGCGCCCGGGCACCAATGTGGCGGTGCTGACAGCGCTGGCGCATGTGATCGTGACCGAAAGGCTTTACGATGAGGCCTTCATCCGCGCCCGCTGCGACTGGGACGAGTTCGCCGATTACATGGAGTTCGCGGCGCGGCCCGAGCATGCGCCCGAGGTGGTCGAGGCGCTTTCCGGGGTGCCCGCGGCGAACATCCGCGCTGCCGCGCGCGCCTATGCCGCTGCCGCCAATGGTGCCATCTACTACGGCCTCGGCGTGACCGAGCACAGCCAGGGTTCCACCACGGTGATGGCAATTGCCAACCTGGCGATGATGACCGGCAACATCGGCCGCCCCGGCGTCGGGGTTAACCCGCTGCGCGGCCAGAACAATGTGCAGGGCAGTTGCGACATGGGGTCGTTTCCGCATGAATTGCCCGGCTACCGGCATGTTTCCGACCCCGCTGCGCGCGGTGTTTTTGAAGCCGCATGGGGGGTCAGCCTCAGCCCGGAACCGGGACTGCGCATTCCCAACATGCTGGATGCGGCGCAGAGCGGGCAGTTCCGCGCGATCTACATTCAAGGTGAGGACATTTTGCAGTCGGACCCCGACACCAGGCACGTCGCGGCGGGACTTGCCGCGATGGAATGCGTGATCGTGCACGACCTTTTCCTCAATGAGACCGCCGCTTATGCGCATGTGTTCCTGCCCGGCTCGACCTTTCTGGAAAAGGACGGCACCTTCACCAACGCCGAACGGCGGATCAACCGGGTGCGCCGGGTGATGGCCCCGAAAAACGGCTTTGCCGACTGGGAAGTGACGCAATTGCTTGCCAACGCGCTGGGCGCAGGCTGGGCCTACAGCCACCCTTCGCAGGTGATGGACGAGATCGCCGCCACCACGCCGGGTTTTGCCGGGGTGAATTACCCGATGCTGGAGGCGCGCGGATCGGTGCAGTGGCCCTGCAACGACGCGGCACCCGAAGGCAGCCCGATCATGCATGTCGATGGCTTCGTGCGCGGGCGCGGCCGCTTCATCCGCACCGAATACATCGCTACGGATGAGCGCAGTGGTCCGCGCTTTCCGCTGCTGCTGACCACCGGCCGGGTGCTGAGCCAATACAATGTCGGTGCCCAGACGCGGCGCACCGAAAACACCGCCTGGCATGCCGAGGATGTGCTGGAAATCCACCCGCATGACGCCGAGGTGCGCGGCGTCAAGCACGGCGATCTGGTGCGGCTTGCCTCGCGCGTGGGCGAAACCAGCCTGCGCGCCGAGGTGACCGAGCGGGTGGCACCGGGGGTGGTCTATACCACCTTCCATCACCCCGGCACCCAGGCCAACGTGGTGACCACCGACAATTCCGACTGGGCCACGAACTGCCCGGAATACAAGGTTACCGCAGTGCAGGTGTCGGCCTCGAACGGGCCTTCGGAATGGCAATCCGATTATGCCGCGCTCATCTCGCTTCAGCGGCGCATCGCCCCGGCGGCGGAATGAGCGCGCCAGCTTCCGCATCACGGCACCCGGTGCGGGCATGGGTGAGTGGCTGGCAGAATGCGGCGCGGCTTTTGCCCGAGGAAGTGCCGGTGGCGCTGGTCTATGACGGCGCGACCCAGGCGGTCATGATGGCCTCGCCCGCCGATCTGGCCGATTTCCTGCTGGGGTTCGCGCTGACCGAGGGCCTGATCGCCAGCGCCGCCGAACTGACCGCAACCGAGATCGTGCCGCAGCCGCGCGGTATCGAGGCGCGCGCCTGGCTGGTGCCGGGAGCCGCGGCGCGGCTTGCGGCGCGGCGGCGGGCGATGGCGGGGCCGGTGGGCTGCGGGCTTTGCGGCATCGACAGCATCGCCGAGGCGCTGCGCGCGTTGCCGCGCGCCGTGCCAACCTCGGGGCCGCGTCTTGGGCCGCAGGCTCCGGCCGCGGCGCTGACCGCGCTTGCCGCTGCGCAGCCACTGCATGCCGAAACCCGCGCCACCCATGCCGCCGGATTCTGGCTGCCCGATGCCGGTCTCGTTTCGGTGCGCGAGGATGTGGGGCGGCACAACGCGCTCGACAAGCTCGCGGGGGCGCTTTCGCGCGGGCAGGCCGAGATTTCGGCGGGGGTGCTGGTGTTGACCTCGCGGATTTCGGTAGATCTGGTGCAGAAGGCGGCAATGATTGGCGCGCGGGTGCTGATCGGGGCCGCGGCACCGACGGCGCTTGCCGTTGCCGAAGCCGAGGCGGCGGCAATCACGCTTGTCGCCCGGGTCCGGGGTGACAGCTTCGATGTTTATTCCCACCCGCAACGCATCAATGGCGAGGGCCAGGCATGAGAGATGAAAAGCTGATCCGCATGGCGAACCAGATTGCCGCCTTTTTCGTCAGCCAGCCCGGCACCGCGTCAGAGGGTGTTGCGGCGCATATCAACGACAACTGGTCGCCGCCGATGCGGGCGGCGCTGCTTGCCCATGTGGCAGGGGGGGGCGCGGGCCTTGCGCTTGCGGTGGTCGAGGCGGCTCCGCGGCTGCGCCCGCCCCCGGCGCGGGCGGCCAAGGCCTGAACCGGCAGCTATTTCCCCGCGTTCTGCTTTTCGATGTAGCCGCGCAGTTCTTCGGCCTCCTGGCGGGCATCGCGCAGGCCATCCATCGCGGCGCGCAATTCGGCCTCGGTCTGGTGGTTCTGGCTCACCAGTTCCGCTTCGCGCTGATCGAGGTATTCCATCGCCTGATCGCGCATTTCCTCGGCCTCGTGCAGCGCCTGCGCCATCTGTTCCAGCTCGCCCATGTCGGCTTTGGTCATTCGGGTCAGGCGGTGCAAAAGCCATGATGCGAACCAGCCAAGGCAAAATGCGGCGAAAAGGATGATCGCGGTGGCGGTGATGAATTCTTCTCGGTTCATGGCTCGGATCCTGCCGCGAGGTCTAGGGGGTGGTGGGTGCCGGGCGCGCGGTTGGGCGATCGGCGGTGATGACGGGTCCAGCCACCCATGCCGGGCCGGTTGTGGCGGCGGGCGTGGCGGCATCGCTTTCGAGTAGCAGAAACTCGATGCGCCGGTTTGCTTCGCGGCCGGCTTCGGTGCCGTTGTCGGCAATCGGCTGCGCCTCGCCGAAGCCCTGCGAAACGATGTTGCCGGTCAGCACCCGACGCTGTTGCAGCGCCACCACCACGGCCCGGGCGCGCCCCTGCGACAGGCGCAGGTTCATGTCTTCGCTGCCCTGGCTGTCGGTATGGCCGCCGATCTGCATCGGCACCGCTTCACATTCGCGCACGATCACGGCAAGCGCGTCAATGGTTGGCGCGGCGGCGGCGGTGATGACCGACGATCCGGGTTCGAAAGTGATCTTGTTTTCAGCCAGCACCGCGTTCAGCCGCGCCACGCAATCGGCACCGCTCGGGCCGTCGGGTTCCGGCTCTGGTGGCGCGAGGTAGGTCAGTGTCAGTTCGATGCGCGCGCCCTGGCCGAGCCGCGACACGAACAGCCGCGAAATTGTGTCCGAGGCCTGCGCGTCATCGGTCTCGCCGCTCAGCCTGATCACCTCGGGGCGCACCTGCACGTTGCCGGACGAAAGCTTGCCCAGAGCCTCGACCGAGGTCAGCACCCGCGCGGTCCAGCCGGTGGGCAGATCGGCGTAGATCCGGGTGGCAAGGTATACCGAAGCGTGGCCGAACTCGGCAGCGGCAAGCGCTGCAAGCGCGTCGCGGGCGCGTTGGTCGGGAACCCGGCCGCGCAGCTGAACACTGCCTGTAGCAGAGAGCGTGGCAAAGAATTCCGGCGGCTCGGTGGCGGTGCTGGAGCCGTTCACTGGCTTTTCCGGCAGGTTTGCATGCAGCGAAAACACCGCTGGCAGGTTCGATTCAAGCTCGCCCACGACGCGGTCGAAATCTGCCTGCGTGACGTTTTCGGCGGCGATCAGTGCAATGTCGGCATCCGAAAAGGTGATCGAGCCGCCGCCGATGCCTGCCAGCGCCCCGAGCCCCATTTCGACCGCCTCGGCCCAGTTCGGCGAAGGCACGCCCATGCCGATGGTGCAGCCAAGCGCGCCCTGCGCCCCGGCGCGCCGCGCGGCCTCCAGAATGCGCGCTTGCGCGCGTTCGCTATCGGCCGAACAGGCATCGAACCGCGCACCCTCGGCGTCGATCAAAAAGCGCAGCGTGAACGGGGTAATCACCGGCCGCGGTGCCGAAATGTCCAGCTCCAGGAGCAGCGACGCGGGGGTGCTGCGGCGCAGATCGGTTTCGATGCGGCCCTTTTCGCGGGTGCTTTCGGCAATGGCGGTGATCGCCACCCGGTTCGCCGAGATCGAAATCTTGGAACGCGGCAGCGCCTTCAGCGCCGACACGCCAAAGTCGAGCGCCCGCGCCCAGCCCTCGGGCTCGCGGTAGTCTGCGCTTTCGAGCATGTCGGCCACCTGCCCGCCGCCGGCGCTGGCCACCAGTTCGGCCACCAGCGCCGCGCGGTCGGTTGTAGCCGGAACCAGCCCGATCAACGACACGCCATCATCATTGCGCAGCATTTCAAGCGAGAACTCCGGCGGCGCAACTGCTACCGGGCGGGCGACCTCGGTCAGATCGACAATCCGGCTGGCTTCGACCACCTGCCCCAGCGCCGTGAGCACCCGAAACCGGTGCCCCTCGGAAGGCGCAACGCCTGCAACCCGCACCTGCAAGCCGTCGGCACCGATCACCGCCCAGTCATGGCCCGCTATGGCAAGCTCGAGCTGCGCCGCCTTGCGGGTGCGCATTTCGATCACGGTCGCGGCAGTGCCCGCGACCACCGCAGCAAGAAGGAACGCCAGCACAAAAGCCAGCGCGGTCAGAATCTTCGGGCCGTGGCGCATGCGGCGGTTGCCTTTGGTCGGTTGCTTCTGGCCCTGCTTAGGCCGGTGGTGCGGCGCATTCAATCACGCCAGCGCGGCAGCGGCAAGAAACAGCGCAGCAATGGCACCGGCTTCGCGGTTGGCGCGAAACAGCCGCAGGCAGACCTCGGGCCGGTCAATGTCAAGCCGCTGCATCTGCCAGAGCAGGCACCAGCCAAGCCCCCAGGGCGCTGCCAGCGCCAGTGCCAGCTTCAGCGGCGCGGCCGTGGGCAAAAGCGCCACCAGCACCGCCGCCGTCATCAGAGTGACCGTGGCCATCAGAAAAACCCCGAGCCAGCGCCCGGTGCGCGCGCCGAAAAGCCGCGCAGTAGAGCGCACGCCGATCAGCGCATCATCTTCCTTGTCCTGATGCGCGTAGATGGTGTCGTAAAACAGCGTCCAGGCGATGCCGGAGCCGTAAAGCGCGACCGGTGCCGCCGAAAGGCTGCCGCTATGGGCAACCCATGCCAGAAGCGCGCCCCAGTTGAACGCAAGGCCAAGGAACACCTGCGGCCACCAGGTGAACCGCTTGGCAAAAGGGTAGATCGCCACCAGCGCCAGGCTGGCGATGCCAAGCGCCACCGCCGCCCCGTTGAAGCTGAGCAAAAGCGCCCCGGCGACGGCAGTTTGCACCAGCATCCAGACCAGTGCCGCGCGCACCGAAACCTGCCCCGAGGGTATCGGCCGCGAGCGGGTGCGGGCCACGGCACCGTCGATGTCGCGGTCGGTGATGTCGTTCCAGGTGCAGCCCGCACCGCGCATCAGCGCCGCGCCGAGCGTGCAGGCGGCGATGATCCACAGGTCTTCAAGGCGCGGCGCATCGGCTGCGGCGGCAAGCGCCACGCCCCAAAGGCAGGGCAGCAGCAACAGCCAGGTGCCGATTGGCCGGTCGGCGCGTGACAGCCGCAGATAGGGGCGCGTGCGGGCCGGGGCGAAACGGTCCACCCAGTTGCCGGGCGGCGCATCGGCAACGCGCCCCGGCTCTGGCAATTCGCGGCTCTCGGTCATAGGTTCGGCCTCATGGCACAGGCAAAGATCAGGCTCTATCTAGATCAACCGCTGGCGGCGGGGCAACCGCTTCACCTGTCGCAAGCGCAGGCGCAGTACCTTTTTGCGGTGATGCGGCTTGGCGTGGGCGACAAGCTGCTGGTGTTCAACGGCCAGCAGGGCGAATGGCTGGCCGAGGTCGCCGAGGCGGCCAAGCGCGGCGGCGTTCTCAGCCCGATCGCACAGACCGCGCCGCAGCAAGACCCGCCCGACCTGTGGCTGCTTTTCGCGCCGATCAAGAAGGCGCGCACCGATTTCATCGTGGAAAAGGCGACCGAACTTGGGGCCGCGCGGATCGTGCCGGTGCAGACCGATTTCACCAATTCCGAACGCATCCGGCAGGACCGTTTGCAGGCCCATGCGGTTGAGGCGGCGGAGCAGTGCGGCGGCACCTTCGTGCCGGAAGTCGCCGGTCTGGTGCCACTTTCGCGGCTGCTCGATGACTGGAACCCTGCCCGGCGGATCCTCTGGGCCGATGAAAGCCGCCTTGGTGTCGCCGCGACACTGGCGGGCCTCGGACCCGGCCCCTGGGCGGTGCTGGTCGGACCCGAGGGCGGCTTTTCGGCGGCAGAGCGCGCCCGGCTGGCCGGCCTTGGCTTTGTGACGCCGGTCAGCCTTGGCCCGCGCATTCTGCGCGCCGATACCGCCGCCTGCGCCGCGCTGACGCTTTGGCAGGCCGCCCTGGGAGATTGGCGATGAGCATGCTGCGCCCCGAGGCGCTGGCATGGCTGGTGCGGTGGCGCGAACTGGCGGCGGCTGTAGCGGTGGCGGCACTGGGGCTGTGGCTGGCTTCGCGCGGCGGCTATGTGCTGCTGCCACTGGGCACTGTGCTTGTTGCGCTGGGTGTGGGGTGGGTGGTCATTGCGCTGCGCCGCCTGCGGTTTGCCCGCCCCGCCACGCTGCCCGGCTGGATCGAGATCGACGAGGGCCAGCTTGGCTATTACGGCCCCGGCATCGGCGGCTTTGTGGCGCTGCGCGACCTGAGCGAGATTCGCCTGCTGGTCTTGCGCGGGGTGCCGCATTGGCGGTTGAAGCAGGCCGATGGGCAGGCGCTGTTGATTCCCCTTGCCGCCAAAGGTGCCGATCAGCTTTATGATGCATTTGCCACGCTTCCCGGCATCGATATGGCGCGGCTTGCCGCCGCTGCCGGTGCCAGCGTATCCGCACAGCCCACTGTGCAGGTGTTGTGGCAAAGGCTCCGGGTGCGGGGTTGACTTGGCCGCTG
This sequence comes from Phaeovulum sp., assembly GCF_030684035.1. Taxonomy (GTDB): domain Bacteria; phylum Pseudomonadota; class Alphaproteobacteria; order Rhodobacterales; family Rhodobacteraceae; genus UBA6213. Next base: position 37,185 of record NZ_JAUXPI010000045.1, read on the forward strand.
CCGCGCTCCACCTACTCTCTCCCGAAGCCGCCAACCGGAGCGCTCCTTGATGTCCATTCCCCAAGAAGGCGGCGGCCCGATCGAGCGGTTCGAGGAGTTGGCCGACTACATCGCCTCGGGCGAAAAACCGCGCGATGAGTGGCGGATCGGCACCGAGCACGAAAAGTTCGGCTACCTGACCGACAGCCTCGCGCCGCTGCCCTACGAGGGCCCGCGCAGTGTGCGCGCCGTACTCGAGGCGCTGCAGGCGCGCTTTGGCTGGCAGCCGATACTGGAGCAGGGGGCGATCATTGGCCTGAGCCGCAATGGCGCGAACGTGAGCCTTGAACCCGGTGGCCAGCTGGAGCTTTCGGGCGCGCCGCTTGCGAGCATGCACGCGATTGCCGAAGAATTCGACACGCATATGCGCGAATGCGCCGAGGTGGTAGCAGGGATGGGCGTCGGTTTTGCCGGTATCGGTGCTGCGCCGGTCTGGACCCATGCGCAGATGCCGCGCATGCCCAAGGGTCGCTACCGGCTGATGACCGACTACATGGACAAGGTGGGCAGCCACGGCACCCAGATGATGTATCGAACCTGTACCGTGCAGGTGAACCTCGATTTCGGCTCCGAAGCCGACATGGTGCAGAAACTGCGCGTAGCGCTGGCGCTGCAACCGGTGGCGACCGCGCTCTGCGCAAGCTCTCCGTTCTTCGAGGGCAAGCCGAATGGCCACAAAAGCTGGCGCTCGCGGATCTGGCGCGATCTCGATGCCAGCCGCACCGGCATGCTGCCCTTCGCCTTCGAGCCGGGGATGGGCTATCAGCGCTACGTCGATTGGGTGCTCGATGTGCCGATGTATTTCGTTTACCGCGACGGCAAATACATCAACGCGCTCGGCCAGTCATTCCGCGCCTTCCTGAAGGGCGAATTGCCCGCGCTGCCCGGCGAATTGCCCACGCTGAGCGACTGGGCGGACCATATGACGACCGTATTCCCCGAGGCTCGGGTGAAGAAATACCTTGAAACGCGCGGTGCCGATGCGGGCGACCGGGCGCATATGCTGGCACTTCCGGCGCTTTGGGTGGGGCTGCTTTATGACCAGAACGCGCTCGATGCTGCCTGGGATCTCGCCAAGGGCTGGAGCGTGGAAACCCGCGAGGGGCTGCGCGTTGCCGCCTCGGTCTCGGGGTTGCAGGCCGAGGCGGGCGGGGTGAAGATGCGCGACCTCGCGCGGCAGGTGGTGGCGATTTCGCGCGCCGGCCTTGCGGCGCGCGGCCGCATTGCGGGTGGTGCCGACGAGAGCCGATTTCTCGATGTGCTGGACGAGGACATTGCGACCGGGCAGGTGCAGGCCGACCGTCTGCTTGCCAGGTATCACGGCGAATGGCACGGCGATCTTTCCCACATCTATGCGGCCACGCGGCTCTGACCCCCATATTTGCTTGACCAAACCGGGTTTGAGGCTCACCTTTCGCGCTACGCGGGGTGCCGCAGCAGGTGTTCCGTGCGTTCAACAACGGACAGGGGAATGCAATGAGGGACTTTTTCATCAACACCTTCGAGATCCTCGTCGGCGTGATCGTGGTGCTTTTGTGCATCGGCGTCGTGGTGTTTGCGGGCATCGCTGCCTTTGGCGGCAGCGGCATGATGGGGCCGGGCGCGCCAAGTGGGCCGCTGATGGGCCTCGGGATTCTGATCGGTGGCGCGATCTATGTGATCTTCATCGGTGGTCTGATGTATATGGGCCTCGGCATCTATCAAAACACCAAGCGCACTGCGGAAGCGGTCGAAAAGCTTCTCCAGCGCTAGGCCTGTCGGCCCCGGATCAGTGCTTGCCGCCGATCCGGGGCTCGGTGCCTGCCGCCAGCCGAGCGATATTGGCGCGGTGGCGCCAAAAGACCAGCGCCGCAAGCACCGCGCAAAGCATCATCACATCCGGACGGTCATAGACCCAGGCGAAGGTCACCGAGGTTGCCGCCGCCACCAGTGCCGCAAGCGACGAGATCCGGCTGCCGAGCGCCATGACCAGCCAGACCGCGCAGACCGAAACCCCGACAGGCCAGGCAAGCGCCAGCGAAATGCCAAGGAAGGTTGCCACCCCCTTGCCGCCCTTGAAGCCCAGCCAGACCGGGTAGAGATGGCCCAGAAACGCCGCTGCCGCCGCCAGTTGCACCGCGTCTTCGGGATAAAGCGCCCGCGCGATCAGCACCGCCGCCGCCCCCTTGCCACCGTCAAGCAGCAGGGTTGCCAGCGCCGCGCCCTTGTTGCCGGTGCGCAGCACGTTGGTGGCACCGATATTGCCCGAGCCGATACTGCGCGGGTCCGCAAGACCCAGCGCCCAGGTGATGACAACCCCGAACGGGATCGCGCCAAGCAGATAGCCCAGGAGTGCCGCCAGGGCGAGCGCGCCCGCTCCGCTTTCAAGCCCCGGCATCAGCAGACCTCCCCAAAAACCTGTTTCCCGGCAACGAAGGTGGCAAGCACGCGCCCCTCCATCCGCTGGCCGTCAAACGGCGTGTTCTTCGATTTCGAGCGCAGTTTTGCGCGGTCAAGCAGAAACGGCGCATCGGGGTCAAAAAGCACGAGGTCGGCGGGGGCACCCGTCGCCAACCGCCCCTGTGCGAGGCCAAGCCGACGCGCCGGGTTGAGCGCCATTGCCCGAAAAAGCTGCGGCAGGCTGAGCGCCCCGGCGTGGAAAAGCCGCATCGCTGCGGGCAGCAGGGTTTCCAGCGCCACCGCCCCGGCTGCCGCCTCTTCAAAGGGCAGGCGCTTGCTTTCCTCATCTTGCGGCGTGTGCATTGACGAGATCACGTCAATCAGCCCGTCGGCCACCGCCGCCACCACCGCCTTGCGGTCTTCTTCCGAACGCAGCGGCGGGCTGAGCTTGAAGAAAGTGCGGTAGTCGCCCACGTCGAATTCGTTCAGCGTCAGGTGATGAATCGAAACCCCTGCGGTCACATCCAGCCCGTTTGCCTTGGCGCGCGCCAGCGCGGGCAAGGCACGCGCGGTGGTGATCTGGTCGGCGTGGTAGCGCGCGCCGGTCAGCTCGACCATGCCAAGGTCGCGGTCGAGCCCGATCCGCTCGGCAAGCGCCGGGGCTGCGGGCAGGCCGCGCAGGCTGGCGAATTTGCCCGAGGTGGCCGACGCGCCATGCGAAAGGTCGGCGTCTTGCGGGTGGCCGACCACCAGCGCGCCAAGCCCGCGCGCATAGATCAGCGCCCGCGCCAGCACCCGCGTATCGGTCACCACATGGTCGCAATCGGTAAAGGCCACCGCGCCGACATCGCGCAAAAAGCCGATCTCGGTCATTTCGCGGCCCTCGCGGCCCTTTGTCAGTGCCGCCATGTGGCGGATGCGCACGGGTGCCGCCTCGGCCGCGCGGCGGGTAACGAATTCCAGCAGTTCCGGCGTGTCGATGGCGGGCAGCGTGTCGGGCCGCGCGATCAGCGTGGTTACCCCGCCCGCCGCCGCCGCCAGCCCCGCCGAGCGAAAGCTTTCGCGGTGCCGCTCGCCCGGCTCGCCGACCTTCACCCCCCAATCGACGATGCCGGGGGCAAGGCACTTGCCGCCGCAGTCGATGACCCGCGCGCCCTTTGGCGCGGTGCCGCTGATCGCCGCGATATGGCCACCGCTGACCGAGAGGCTACCCGGCGCATCGGTTAGCGCTTCGGGGTCGATCAGGCGGGCGTTGGCGAAATGGAGGGTGGTCATCGGGCGGCTTTCTGTATTTCGCGCAACTTCTCCAGCACCTCGCCTGCATCGTGAATATGCTCGAAGCCGATTGGCACCAGCCGGTCGCGCTTGTTGATGCGGCGCATCACCGAGGCGAAATGCACCGAAGCCGGGTCTTCGCCTTCCAGCGTCAGCACCGTGTCGGCGGCGATCGGATAGGCGGCAAGGCTGCGCCCCGAGGTCAGCGTGTCGGTGGCGATGAAGGCGCGCCTTGTGGTCAGCGTGTACCAGGTGTGCCGCAACCGGTAGGTTCGCCAGACCGGACCGCCCACCGCAATCGCCGCGCCCACGCTGAAATGAATCAACCCGAAGGCCCAGAAAAACCCACCCGCGCTTGCCGCAATCACCATCCAGACCAGCGCGAAACCGGCAAAGATGAAGCCGAAAAGCCCGGTTACAAGGTCGCGCCAGCCGAAGCGGAATCGCCCGTCAGGCCGCCCCTGCCAGATGATCGCTTCGCCTGCATCAAGAATCCCCCCCCAGCCGGGAGGGGTGGCGATGGTTGTGGGTGTTTTGCTCATGGCTTCACCTTTGCCCGCGCATCCCTTGCCCTCTCGATTGTGGCAATGGTCGCGCCGCTGTCGGCCAGATGCTTGATGAGGTGCTTGGCACCGCCCTTGGTGACGATCTGCACATCCCCCATCATGCGGCGGAGCGCGGCGATTTCAAGCAACATCACCTGCCGCCCCTGCGGCCCGATCAGGCGGCGGTCGGTCAACTGCCAGCGACGCGAGAAGGCTTCCGAGGCGAGATAGAGACCGCGCGCCGCCACCGCCGCCGCCACCGCAGGCAAGGCGATCGGAATTTGCCCGGCGCGGTCGAAGAAAGGCAGGATCGCCACCACCCCCGCCGCCCCCAATGCCGCCATTGCCGCATGGTCAAGCCAATAGCGGCGGCGGTCAGCCACGAAGACCGCGATAAGCCGCTCGCCCGGCTCCAGCGGCAGCTCGGAAGCCGGGCCGGGGCGGTAGTCTTGCACCCTGTCGCGCTTGATCTCAGGCATAGAGGCCCCCTGTCGCTGCGCGCCCACGTTCGGCCCGCAGGTTCTGCGCCAGAAGGTCCATGCAGGCCATGCGCACCGCCACCCCCATCTCGACCTGATCCTGAATCACGCTGCGGTTGATGTCGTCAGCCAGTTCACCGTCGATTTCCACCCCCCGGTTCATCGGGCCGGGGTGCATGACGATGGCATCGGGCTTTGCGTTCGCCAGTTTTTCGGCATCCAGCCCGTAGCGGTGGTAATATTCGCGCTCCGAGGGGATAAAGCCGCCATCCATCCGCTCTTTCTGAAGCCGCAGCATCATGACCACGTCGGCACCCTCCAGCCCCGCGGCCATGTCGTCATGCACCTCGCAACCGAACTCCGCAACGCCGGTCGGCATCAGCGTTGGCGGGCCGATTAGGCGGATGCGGTTTTCCATCTTGCCAAGCAGAATGAGGTTCGAGCGCGCCACCCGGCTGTGCGCGATATCGCCGCAGATCGCCACCGTCAGGCGCTGGATGCGTCCCTTTGCCCGGCGGATGGTGAGCGCATCCAGCAGCGCCTGTGTCGGGTGTTCGTGGCGTCCGTCGCCGGCGTTCAGGACCGCGCAATTGACCTTTTCCGCCAGCAGGTTGACCGCACCCGAGGCGGGGTGACGCACGACCAGCAGGTCGGGGTGCATGGCATTGAGCGTCAGCGCCGTGTCGATCAGCGTTTCGCCCTTTTTCACGCTTGAATGCGCCACCGACATGTTCATCACGTCGGCCCCGAGCCGCTTGCCTGCCAGCTCGAAGCTCGACTGGGTGCGGGTCGAGGCTTCGAAGAACATGTTGATCTGGGTCATCCCGGCCAGCGCATCGGAATGCTTGATGGTGCGGCGGCTCAGTTCGACATAGCGATCGGACAGGTCGAGTACGGCGCGGATATCCTCGGGCGTAAGCTGCTCGATGCCCAGAAGGTGGCGCGCGCGGAATGTCATGGCAGCCCTCGTCCCCCGTTTTTTCTGCTTATGACAAAACCAGCGCATTGCGGCAATCGGATTGCGCGCGGTTTACCTTTGCTGCCACCCGGCCTAGATTTGGCGATGATGCCCGAAACCGCGCCCTTGTCTGCCGCCGAATATGCCGCCACCCGCGCCATGCTGGAGTGGCAGATCGAGCTTGGTGCCGATGAGGCGATGCTGGATGCACCGGTAAGCCGCTATGCCCCGGTAGAAGCCGCACCCGAGGCCGCACCCGAGGTGGCACCGAAAGCCCCCGCCGCCGAGGCGTTGGCTGCCCCGGTTCCGGTCGATCCGGTGGCCGAGGCCACAGCCCTTGCCGCCGCCGCACCCGACCTTGCGGCGCTGGCCGAGGCGATGGCGGGCTTCGAGCGCTGCGAGTTGAAGCGCGGCGCGCGCAATTTCGTCTTCGCCGATGGCAACCCCGCGGCGCGGGTGCTGATACTGGGCGAAGCACCGGGGCGCGAGGAAGACCTTGAGGGCCGCCCCTTTGTCGGCCCGGCGGGGCAGTTGCTCGACCGGATGCTGGCGGCCATCGGGCTTTCGCGCAATACGCCTGACGCGGCCGCGGCGGTTTACATCACCAACGTTCTGCCCTGGTGCCCGCCTGCGAACCGCGACCCCGAGCCCGAGGAAATTGCCATGTTCCGCCCCTTCGTGGCCCGGCATGTGGAGCTTGTCTCCCCCGATCTGGTGGTGCTCATGGGCAATCCGGCCTGCCTTGCCGGGCTGGGCCAGCGCGGCATTCTTCGGCTACGCGGGCGCTGGGCTGAAGCCTTCGGTCGCCCGGCCCTGCCGATGACGCACCCGGCCTATCTGCTGCGCAATCCCGCAGCCAAGCGCGAAGCCTGGGCCGACCTTTTGGCACTCCGCGCCCGGCTTGACGGCTGATCTCGCGAAAGGCGCGACGGAAGCGGCCACACGGCACGTTGAACGTGCGGTAGCTTGGCCCCGCAGGGACCGGCGTATAAGCTGTGCGAATGACGCCGGAGCCTTCCGGCGAGCCAAAGGGCGGGTGCATGCGGTTTCTGACACGAAGCTTGGTCGGGCTGTTCTTGATGGCGCTGACCGTCGGCGTGCTCGCCTATGCGGGATATCTGGTGAAAGCCGCGCTCGATCTGCGCCGCAACGCCGAATCGCGCCCACGCCCGGTGCAGGAGCGGGTTTTCACCGCCAATGTGGTAACCGCGAACGCCCGGACCATCACCCCCTCGCTGATCGCCTTTGGCGAAGTGCAAAGCCGCCGCAGCCTGCAACTGCGCGCGCCCAGCGCAGGCCAGATACTTGATCTGGCACCGAACTTCGAGGAAGGCGCGCGGGTGCAGGCGGGTCAGCTTTTGGTTCAGATCAACCCGACCGAGGCCGAGCGCGCCCGCGATGTGCAGCGCGCGGCACTTGCCGATGCCGAAGGCGCGCTTGCCGCGGCAACCCGGGCGGTGGCGATTGCCGAGGATGATCTTGGCGTCGCCGAGCAACAGGCGCAATTGCGCGAACAGGCGCTGGACCGGCAGCGCACCATTACCGAGGGCGGCTTTGGCACCGCGACTGCGATCGAGACCGCCGAGCTGGCGGCGATTTCGGCGCGCCAGGCGGTGCTCGGGAAACGCTCGCAACTGTCGCAGGCGCAGACCCAGGCCGACCAGGCCCGCAATACCGTCGAGCGGCAGACGATTGCCTTGGCCGAAGCCGAGCGAAAGCTTGCCAACACCCGGCTGGTGGCCGAGTTCGACGGCCTGCTTTCAGGCGTTTCGGCGGTGACCGGTGGGCTGGTGAACAACAACGAAATGCTGGGAACCCTGATTGACCCAGCCTCGCTGGAAGTATCGTTTCGCATCTCGACCACGCAATTCGCGCGTTTCCTTGATGCCGATGGTGTGCTCACCCCGGCCCGCGCCGAGGTGCTGCTGGAGGTTTCCGGCACCCCGATCAGCGCCACCGCGCGGCTTGGCCGGGTTGGTGCCGTGGTTGGCGAGGGGCAGACCGGGCGGCTGGTCTTTGCACAGATCGAGGCCGGGTCGGCGGGCTTCCGGCAGGGCGATTTCGTCACCCTCCGGATCGAGGAACCGCCGCTTGAAAGCGTGATCGAGCTGCCTGCGGCGGCGGTTGATGCCGTGGGGCGGGTGCTTGTGCTTGGTGTCGATGACCGGCTTGAGGAAATTGCCACCGAGGTGTTGCGCCGTCAGGGCGATACGGTGATCGTGCGTGCCGCTGCGCTGGACGGGCGCGAGGTGGTGGCGGCGCGCTCGCCGCTGCTTGGTGCCGGGCTGAAGGTGCGCGCGCTGCGCCCCGGCGCGGCAGCGCAGGAGCCCACCGTGGCACCGCTTGCCGCGGGGTCGGGTGGCGGCAGCCGCCCACCCGCGACCAGCGGCGAAATGGTCAAGCTGAGCACCGAGCGGCGCGAAAAGCTCATCGCATATGTGGAATCGAACGCCGGAATGTCACCCGAGGCCAAGGCGCGCAACATCAGCCAGTTGCAGGCGGAAGAAGTGCCCTTGCAGGTGGTCGAGCGGCTCGAACAGCGGATGGGGGGCTAGGCAATGGTGGCAGGGCGCGAACATGTAGCCAGCGCTGCGCGCGGTGTGCTTTCCTACTTCACCCGGCACAAGACGCTCGCCAACATCGTGCTGGTCATCATGATCGGCGCGGGTATCTACGCGCTGCCCCGTATGCGTTCGCAAACCTTCCCCGATACCGTGGTGCAGAACGTCAACGTTTCGGTTGCATGGTCCGGTGCCGGGGCGGATGAGGTTGACCGCGCCATTGTGCAGGTGCTTGAACCTTCGCTGCTGGTGGTCGAAGGGGTGAAAAGCTCGACTTCGCGTTCCTCTGAAGGCAGCGCGCGCATCGCGCTTGAGTTCGAGCCGGGATGGGACATGAGCCGCGCCGAAGCCGATGTGAAAACCGCGCTGACGCAAGCGGGAAGCCTGCCCGACGACGCCGATGAGCCCAAGGTGGCGCGCGGCGTCTGGCGCGAGACGGTTACCGATGTGGTCATTACCGGGCCGCTGCCGGTGGAGCAGCTCGGGCGGCTGGCCGACGAGCTCGTAACCCGGCTTTATGCGGTGGGCGTTACCCGCACCTCGGTGCAGGGCTATGCCGCGCCGCGCACGATCGTCGAGCTTTCGACCGCGCAGATGATCCGCCACAACGTAACCATGTCGGAAATTTCCAACCTGATCGGCACCGAAAGCGCCACCGCCCCTGCGGGCGAGCTGGCATCGGGGGGCGCGCGGGTGCGCACCGGGGTCGAAAAGCGCGACGCGAGCGAAATTGCGGCGCTGGTGCTGCGATCCAATGCCGATGGCTCGAAACTGACCATAGGTGATGTCGCAACCATCTATGTTGAGGGCGCAGACCGCGCCCGCGCCTTCTACGTTGGCCCGAACCCGGCGATGACGGTGAACGTTTCGCGCTCCGACACCGGTGATGCGGTGGCGATTCAGCGGCAGGTGGAAGAGGTCGCGGCAACGATGGCGCTCAGCCTTCCCGAAGGGGTGAAGATCGACCTGATCCGCACCCGGTCCGAGGAAATCACCGCGCGCATCAACCTCTTGGTGTCGAACGGCTCGCAGGGGCTCGCGCTGGTGATGCTGATGCTCTTTCTGTTCCTCAATGCGCGCACCGCGCTTTGGGTGGCGGCGGGTATTCCGGTGGCGATGCTGGCCGCGGTTGCGGCGATGCACTTCGCTGGCATGACGCTGAACCAGATTTCCATCTTCGCCCTGATCATCACGCTCGGCATTGTGGTTGATGATGCAATCGTGGTCGGCGAACACGCCGATTTTCGCGTCAGGCACCTGAACGAACCCCCTGTCGAGGCGGCAGAGAATGCCGCGCGGCGGATGGCGGCACCGGTGCTGGCCTCGTCGATCACCACGATCATCGCTTTTGCCGGGCTGATGATCATTGGCGGTCGGATGGGCAGCATGATTGCCGACATACCGTTTACCGTCATCGCCGTGCTGGCGGCGTCGCTGATTGAATGCTTCCTGATTCTGCCCAACCATATGGCCCACGCGCTCACCCATGCGGCGAAGGAAAGCTGGTATGACCTGCCCTCGCGTCTGGTGAACCGGGGTTTTGACTGGATGCGGTTCACCCTGGTCCGCCCGTTGAGCGCGCTCGTCATCCGCCTGCGCTATCCGGTGCTGGCGGCAATGCTGCTGCTGCTTGCCTATCAGATGACCTTCCTGATTTCCGGCCGCGTGCAGTGGCGGTTCTTCAACGGTCCCGAACAGGCCTCGGTTTCGGTGAACTTCTCGATGCTGCCGGGGGCGAGCCGCAATGACACGCGCGAAATGCTCGACATGCTGCAAGCGGCGGCGCAGGCGACGGGCGCGCAATTTGCCGCGCAATATGGCCCCAACCCGGTGAAATACGTGCTTGGCGAAATCGGCGGCAATTCGGGCCGGGCGCTCGCGGGTGCCGACACCAAGGACCCCGATCAGCTTGGCGGAGTTTCGGTCGAGCTGATCGACCGCGACCTTCGGCCCTATTCAGCGCCCGAGTTCATCGCCGCGATGCAGGCGCTTACCCCGCGCCACCCGATGGTGGAGGAACTGAGCTTCCGGGGTTTCCGTGGCGGGCCGGGGGGCGACAGCATTTCGGTGCAGTTTTCCGGTGCCGAGGTCGAGAACCTCAAGGCTGCCGCCGAGGCGCTGAAAACCGCGCTTTCGGCCTATCCCGAAGCTTCGGCGCTGGAAGACAGCCTTGCCTATGACAAGGAAGAACTGATCCTTGAACTCACCCCGCAGGGGCAGGCGCTCGGCTTTACCATCGAGGGGCTTGGCCGCGAGTTGCGGCTGCGGATGAACGGCATCGAAGCGGCAAGCTTCCCCGACGGCCCACGCAGCGCCTCGATCCGGGTGCAGGTGCCGAAATCGGAATTGGCCGATGATTTTGTCGAAAGCATGCAGCTTCGTACCCCCAAGGGCGAATGGGCGATGCTGTCGGACATTGTGCATGTCTCCAGCCGTTCTGGCTTTACCACGGTGCGGCGCGAAGACGGATTGCGGCTGGTTTCGGTGACCGGCGAGTTGTCCGAGGACAACCCCGACCGCGCCACCGAGATCACCGAAGAAATGGTCAGCGTGATCTTGCCGCGCATTGCCGAGGATTATGGCGTGACCTGGCGCAGGTCGGGCCTTGCGCAACAGCAGCAGGAATTTTTCGGCGATGCCCTGCTGGGGCTGATCATGTGCCTTGTCGGCATCTACATTGCGCTGGCCTGGATCTTTTCAAGCTGGACCCGCCCGGTGGTGGTGATGGCGGTCATTCCCTTCGGGCTGATCGGCGCGATCTGGGGGCACTACCTCTGGGGCATGCCGATGTCGATGTTCTCGGTTGTAGGCATGATCGGGATGTCGGGCATCATCATCAACGACTCGATCGTTCTGGTCAGCACGGTTGATGAATACGCGGCGCGGCGCGGGCTGGTTCCGGCGATCATTGATGCGGTGTCGGACCGGCTGCGCCCGGTATTCCTGACCACCGCCACCACCGTGCTTGGCCTCGCGCCGGTGCTTTATGCGCAGTCGAATGCGGCGCTGTTCCTGAAGCCGACGGTCATAACACTGTGCTACGGGCTTGGCTTCGGCATGGTGCTGGTGCTGGTTCTGGTGCCCGCGCTGCTTGCGGTGCAGCAAGATTTTGCGCGCCAGCTTCAGGCGCTCCGGCGCGGCCTGCGGGCACCGCGGCTGCGGGTTGTGCTGGGTCTGGTGGTGCTGTCGCTGGCCGCGGCTTTTGCCGCGACGCTGGGGCGGGCACTGCTGGCGGATGCGGGCGTGGTGCAGGCGCTCGGTCAGTTCGCGGCGGCGGCGCTGGCGGTGGTGGTGCTGGCAACGCTGCTTGCACCGCTCGCGCTGCGCGGCCTGCGTCGGCGCTCGGTCAGATTGGGCAGCCGCTGATTTCGACCGCGCGGCTGCCGCCAAGCACGGTTATCAGAAGATCACGCCGCTCCAGATCGAACGGCCGCGAATCGTAGGGCACGATCTCGACCATCGAGGTCAGCACGTCGCCCTCGCGGCTGTTGACCGATTCCGACACCCAAGACGAAACGCCGGCAAGCTCGAACAGCGCGATTTCCCGCGGACCGAGCCTTGGCATCTCGATTTTCGCGGTAACGCGCATCCCATCAAGCACCGGCTCGATCTCGCAATGCGCGATGCCGGTGCGTATTTCCGGCAGTGCCGCAATCGCGGCGATGATATCGGGGGTGGCTTCACCCGGACCCCGCAGCAGATTCTGGACATTCACCAGCACCGGCACACAGATTTCACGGCAGATGCCGAACGAGATTTCGGCCGCCAGCCAGACATCCTGCGTGGGATCGGCTGGCACCACCTCGATCGGCAGGATCATTTCGTGGGCGTAGCCGATGGTGCGCAGGCCCCCGCTTTCAAAAACCTGCGGAGTCGGCCAGTGGATGGTGATTTCCGCTGCGTTGGCGGAGCCGCGCCAGTTCCAATCGGGGGGAATCCCTGCATCGCCGGGCGCGCGCCAGTAGGTTTTCCAGCCGTCTTCCAGCCGCACCCGCAGCGCCGTCATCTGGGTTCCCTGATCGGTCCGCCAGCTTCCGACAAGTTCGGCGCTGACGAAGCCGGGCATCCAGGACTGTGCAACTGTCACTTGCGGTAGGCCGAGGCCAAGCGCGAGGCTGGCAAGCAGGGAGAGGCGCGAATTCATGGCATCGGAGTAACGCCGGGCAAGGGCGGTGAAAAGTCACAAGTGCGACACTGGCCGGGCGCTGCGGCGGGCCGGGCTGAAGCGGGGCCTTGCGCGGGGCTGCGGGGCGGGCGAAGGTTGGGCAAGCCAACCAGGGAAACCGCATGGATCTTACGGGAATGCTGCTCATCGCCATGCCGGGCATGGGTGATCCGCGCTTCGCACACGCGGTGGTGCTGGTCTGCGCCCATTCAGCGCAGGGCGCAATGGGGCTGGTTGTCAACAAGCCTGCGGCACCGGGGGTGGGCTGGGCGGTTCTGGCCGAGCAACTCGGGCTGGCCGTGGACGCGGGCGTCACCGGGGCCGGGGTGTCGGTTCAGTTCGGCGGTCCGGTGGAGCCGGGGCGCGGCTTTGTGCTGCATTCGCCGGATTGGCGCGTGGACAGGCCGCCGTTACCGCAGGTGGTGCCGGGGGTGGTGCTGACCTCGACCCGCGACATTCTGGAAGACATTGCCGCCGGGCGCGGCCCGGAGCGCGCCCTGCTGGCGCTTGGCTATGCGGGCTGGGGGCCGGGGCAACTGGAAGCCGAAATCGGGGCCAACGGCTGGCTGACCGGCGCGGGCGATGCCGAACTCGTGCTCGGTGTCGCAAACCTGAAGAAATGGGACGCGGCGCTGCGCCGGCTGGGGGTTGACCCGCTGTCGCTTTCCGCCGCCGCCGGGCGGGCCTGACCGTCCTTCCACGCTTGAAAACCCGTAACGCATTGGAAACGAACACGATGCGGCGTGGCTATCAGGGATTGGTCAAGTACTGCCCGAGGCGCTGGTGTAAAACCGCCCGGCTGGCGAAAGGGTGAAGATTTCGCCGCCGGTGGCGGTGACCCCGATCGAATGTTCAAACTGCGCGGAAAGGCTCTTGTCGCGCGTCACCGCGGTCCAGTCATCGGCGAGCACCTTGGTTTCGGGGCGACCGAGGTTCACCATCGGTTCGATGGTGAAGAACATCCCCTCTTCCAGCACCGGGCCGGTGCCGGGGCGGCCATAGTGCAGCACGTTCGGCGGCGCGTGGAACACCCGGCCCAGCCCGTGGCCGCAGAAATCGCGCACCACGCTCATCCGGTTGGCCTCGACATGGGCCTGAATCGCGGCCCCGATATCGCCGAAGGTGTTGCCCGGCCTTACCGCCGCAATGCCAAGCATCAGCGCCTCGTGGGTTACCTCGATCAGCCGCGCCGACTTGCGGCTGGGGTTCCCCGCCACATACATGCGCGAGGTGTCGCCAAACCAGCCATCGAGGATCACCGTCACGTCGATGTTGAGGATGTCGCCATCTTTCAGCAGTTTTGCACCGGGAATGCCGTGGCAAACCACATGGTTGACCGAAATGCAGCTGGCGTGGCGGTAGCCGCGATAGCCGATGGTGGCGGAAACCGCGCCAAGCGCCTCGACCCGGTTGCGGATAAAATCGTCAATCGCCGCGGTGGTGGTGCCGGGGGTCACCAGCGGCCCGACCTCGTCAAGAATCTCCGCCGCCGTCCGGCCAGCCGCGTGCATTCCGGCAAAATCGGCGTCTTCGTAAATGCGGATGCCGTCTTTGGTCATGCGGCCACGGGTTTGGTGCACGTCGCGCTCTCCTGCCTGATGCGCGCCCTAGTTAGTCACAAAATACCGGTTTGGCCAGTGTCGGGCTTTTCGGCGCGCGGTGGTCGCCCTATACCATGGCCAACACGAGGAGCTTTCATGCCCAACCCGACCGCCGCGGCGCTGATAATCGGTGACGAAATCCTGACCGGGCGCACCCGCGAGGGCAATGGCTTTTATCTGGCGGGAGAGCTTGCCAAGGCGGGAATCGCGCTGCGCGAGATCCGGGTGGTGGCAGACGATCATGCCGCGATCGTGGCGGCGGTACAGGCCCTGAGCGGCGCGCATGACCATGTATTCACCTCGGGCGGCATTGGCCCGACGCATGACGACATTACCGCCGACGCGGTGGCCGAGGCTTTCGGCGCGGCGATTGATGTGCGCGAGGATGCGCGCGCAATTCTTGCTGCCTATTACGCGGCGCGGGGGGTGGAGTTCAACGCCGCGCGGCTGCGCATGGCACGGATACCCGCAGGGGCAAGGCTGATCGAAAACCCGGTTTCCGCCGCGCCCGGCTTCAGCATCGGCAACTGCCATGTGCTGGCGGGGGTGCCGAACATCTTTCAGGCAATGGTGGCCTCGGTCTTGCCGCTACTGGCCGCTGGCGCGCCGCTGATCACGCAGAGCCTGCGGCTGATGCGGCCCGAAGCCGCGGTGGCCGAGGCATTCGGGGCGCTGGCGGCGGCATGGCCCGACCTTGCGATGGGCTCTTATCCCTTCGTGCAGGAGGGGGCGTTTGGCACCAATCTGGTGATCCGTGGCACCGACCCGGCCCGGGTCGCGGCCGCCTTCGCAGCGCTGGTCGCGCTTTTTCCGGAGGGGCGATGAGCGCGGAACTGTTCGCGGTGATCGATGCGACATGGCCGGCGCGGGCACTGCACCGGGCCGGGGCGTTCGTGGTGCGCGAAGGGCAGGGCGGCGGCAAGCGGGTTTCGGCGGCGAGCGCGAAAGGCCCGTGGACCGGGGCCGATATCGAAGCGGCCACAGCCACCCATGCGCGGCTTGGGCAGCCCGCGCTGTTCATGATCCGGCCCGGCGAGGCGGCGCTTGATGCGGCACTTGCGGCGCGCGGGTTCAGTGTCATCGACCCGGTCGTGGTTCTCGCCGCACCGGTGGCGGCGCTTGCCACCGAGCGGCCGCCGCCGATCACCACCTTTTGCCTCTGGCCGCCCCTGGCGATCATGCGCGAGATCTGGGCCGAGGGTGGCATCGGAGCCGGGCGGCAGGCGGTGATGGAGCGCGCGCCGGGGCCGAAATGCGCCGTGCTGGGGCGCATCGAGGACCGCGCTGCGGGCGCGGGCTTTGTCGGCATTCACGCGGGCGTGGCGATGCTGCACGCCTTTCATGTGCTGCCGGTGCTGCGCCGCCGGGGCCTCGCGCGCCAGATGCTGCGCGAAGCGGCGTTCTGGGCGGCGGACAATGGGGCCGAGACGCTGGCGCTGGTGGTGACGCGCGCAAATGCCGGGGCGCTGGCGCTTTATGGCGGCGTCGGCATGGCCGAGGTCGAGGGGTATCACTATCGCATCGCGCCGGGGGCGGCGTGATGGCGGCGCGGGCGGGTCTGCTGCTGGTGCTTGCCGCCTGCCTTGCCGCCCCGGCACCGCTTGCCGCCGAAATTGCCCTGCGTCTGCCTGCGAACGCCGAAAGCACCGCTGTGCGGGTTGACCCGCTGGCGAGCTATGCGCTGCCGGTCAGCGCGTGGCGTAGCGGCGAACTTCGCCTGCTGGCGCTGGAGGGGCGGCTCAGCCAGGCCGCATGGCGGCTGCGCGACAGCCCCGAAAGCAGCTTGCAGATCTTGCAGGGGCTGCGCGCGCAGATCCTTGCGGCGGGCTACCAGGTCTTGTTCGAATGCGAGACAGACGGCTGCGGCGGTTTTGATTTCCGTTTTGCCATGAAGCTTCTGCCCGAGCCGGAAATGCATGTGGATCTGGGCGATTTTCGCTATCTTGCGGCGGTGCATGGCGACGGGCCGGGGGCCGAGCATCTGGCGCTGGTGGTCAGCCGCTCGACCGCGTCGGGCTTCGTGCACCTGACGCAGGTCTATCCGGCGACCGGAGCGGCGGATGCGCCGGGCGGCACCGAGCCCATGACCGCGCCGGTCGAGGTTGGACCGCTGGCGCTGCTGGAAGGCGTGGAGGCCCCGACCGCCGAGGTCGCGGCACTTGCGGCGCGGCTGGAAACCTCGGGCAGCGCCGCGCTTGACGATCTTGCCTTCGAGACCGGCTCGGCGGTGCTGAGCCCCGGCGGCTACCCGTCGCTGGCCGTGCTTGCGGCGTATCTGGCGGCCAACCCTTCGCGGCGGGTGGCGCTGGTCGGGCATACCGATGCGGTGGGCGGGCTTGATGCCAATATCGCGCTGTCGCGCAAGCGGGCCGAGGCGGTGCGGGTGCGGCTGATCGAGGCGCATGGGGTGAACCCGGCGCAGATCAGCGCCGAGGGTGCCGGATGGCTTGCGCCGCGCGCCTCGAACCTGACCGCTGCGGGACGCGCGCTGAACAGAAGGGTCGAGGTGGTTCTCACCTCGACCTGAGTGGCTGCCCGAGGGGAGCGGGCAGCGGGGAGGATCGGTTGCCGGGGGCTACCAGTTGTCGGGGCCCTTGTCGGCGAAGGTCTGTGCCAGAAAGTCGATGAAGGCGCGCACCTTGGGCTGGGTAAAGCGGCCCGGTGGATAGACCGCGTAGATACCCAGTGTTTCCATCGGCAGGCCCGGCATTGCCTCTTCGACAAGGCCCTGTTTCATCGCTTCGGCATAAAGAAAGCTGGGCAGGTAGGCGATGCCCAGACCCGCAGCGGCGGCGTGCAGCAGGCTTTGGCCATCGTTGACCGTAAGCCAGCCCGCCGAGCGCACCTGCCGCCGCTCGCCCGAGGGCGCGGTGATCTTCCAGACGTTGCCGGCGGCCTGGTTCGAGTAATGCAGCAGCTTGTGAGTGTTCAGATCGTCGATCTTTTGCGGATGGCCGTATTTGGCGAAATAGGCAGGCGCGCCGATCATCCGCTTGGCGGTTTCTGTCAGCTTGCGGGCGCGCAGCGTGCTGTCTTCCAGCTCGCCGACCCGGATCGCCATGTCGAAACCTTCCGAGATGAGCTCCACATAGCGGTTGTTCAGCACCATGTTCACGGTGATGTCGGGAAATTCCTGCAAGAAGTTGCCAAGCACCGGCGAGAGCAGGTTGACGCCGAAATCGGTGGCCACCGAAATGCGCAAGAGCCCCGAGGGCGCGATCTGCATCGAGGTGACCAACGCATCGGCTTCGCCCGCGTCGTTGAGCACGCGGCGGGCGCGGTCGTAATAGGCCAGACCGATCTCGGTGGGGCTGACGCGCCGGGTGGTGCGGTTCAAGAGCCGCGCCCCGAGTCGCGCTTCCAGCGCCGAGACATGCTTGGACACGGCTGACTTCGAAATCCCCATTTTCTTCGCGGCATCGGTAAAGCCTCCCTGATCCACGACGGTGGCGAAGGCTTCCATTTCGGTCAGTCGATCCATTGTACACCCATTCGTAACAGTACGCGCTTGCCTCGGGTATCGACGCCAATTCGGGCGCAAATGGGGCTTGGGCGGGACAATGGCGGGGAATTTGGCGCATGACGGCGGGTCGCGCGCCTTCGCGGCGGTGCAGGGGGGCGCTGCCCCCCCGGCCCTGCGGGCCTCCCCCCGGGGTATTTTCGCGAAGGAGAATGCAGGGGCCGTGACGCCGCGTTGGGGGTGACAAGCAAGCGGGCACCGGGCAGGTTCGAAAGGAATTCGGGAGGACGCCATGAGCCCTTATGCGCAGATGCTTTCGCCGCTTGATCTTGGCCATGTCGTGTTGCCCAACCGCGTGCTGATGGGCAGCATGCACACCGGGCTGGAAGAAACCGGCGACTGGAACCGGGTGGCCGAATTCTACGCCGAGCGGGCGCGCGGCGGCGTTGGCCTGATGGTGACCGGGGGCATGGCACCAAACCGCGAGGGCGGGGTGTTTCCCGGTGCGGCCGGGCTGTTCACGCCCGCCGACATTGCCAACCACCGGCGGGTGACGGACCGGGTGCATGCAGCGGGCGGGCGCATTGCCATGCAGATCCTGCATGCCGGGCGCTATGCCTACGGGCCGGAATGTGTTTCCGCCTCGGCGGTGAAGTCGCCGATTTCACCGTTTCAGCCGCGTGCGCTGGACGAGACGGGGATCGAGAAACAGATATCCGACATCGTCACCGCCGCGGCCCGCGCCCGCGAGGCGGGCTATGACGGGGTCGAGGTGATGGGCTCCGAGGGTTATTTCCTCAACCAGTTTCTGGTGCGCCATGTGAACCGCCGCGACGACCGCTGGGGCGGGTCTTACGAAAACCGGATGCGACTGCCGGTCGAGGTGGTGGCGCGGGTGCGCGCCGCGGTGGGGCGTGATTTCATTCTGATCTACCGCATCAGCCTGATTGACCTCGTGCCCGATGGCTCCAGCTGGGCCGAGGTGGTGCAACTGGCGCGTGCCATCGAGGCGGCGGGGGCGAGTCTCTTGAACACCGGCATCGGCTGGCACGAGGCGCGGGTTCCCACCATTGCCACCTCGGTGCCGCGCGCAGCCTTCACCTGGCTGACCGCGCGGCTGCGCCCAGAGGTGGGGATTCCGGTGATCGCCTCGAACCGGATCAACACGCCCGAGCTGGCCGAGAGCATTCTGGCAAGCGGCCAGGCCGATATGGTTTCGATGGCGCGGCCGTTTCTGGCCGACCCCGATTTCGTCGCCAAGGCGGCGGCGGGGCGGGCGGACGAGATTGCCCCCTGCATCGCCTGCAATCAGGCCTGCCTTGACCATACCTTTTCGGGAAAGATTTCCTCGTGCCTCGTCAACCCGCGCGCCGGGCATGAAACCGAGTTACCCGTTACTCCCGCCGCCGTGCCCAAGGCAATTGCGGTGGTGGGGGCAGGCCCGGCGGGCATGGCGGCGGCGATCACCGCCGCCGGACGCGGCCACCGGGTGACCCTGTTCGAACGCGCCGCCGAGATCGGCGGCCAGTTGACGCTGGCCCGCGAGGTGCCGGGCAAAGAGGAGTTCCGCGGCCTGGTGGGCTGGTTTGCCACCATGATCGCGCGTTCCGGGGTCACGCTCCGGCTCGGCACCGAGGCGGTGCCCGCGGCGCTGGCGGGGTTTGACGAGGTCATCATTGCCACCGGCGTCAGTGCCCGCGACCCCGGCATTGCCACCGACCCCCGGGCCTCGGTACTTGGCTACGCCGAGGTGCTGCGCGGCGCCAGGGTGGGGGCGCGGGTTGCCATTGTCGGGGCTGGCGGGATCGGCTTTGACGTGGCGGAATACCTCACCCAATCGGGCGAAAGCGCCACGCTCCACCCGGCGGAATGGCGGCGCGAATGGGGTGTGGGCGATCCTGCGCTGAGCCCCGGCGGGCTGGCGGAGCCTGCGCCCGCGGCCCCGGCGCGCGCGGTCACCCTGTTGCAACGCAAGCCCGAGAAGCCGGGGCGCAAGCTTGGCAAGACCACCGGCTGGATCCACCGCGCGCAGCTGGCGGCGCGGGGGGTGAAGATGCTGGGTGGCGTGAACTACGAGCGGATTGCGCCCGAGGGGCTGCATGTCAGCTTCGGTGCTGCGCGCGAAAACCCGACGCTGATCGAGGCCGACGCCGTGGTGCTTTGCGCCGGTCAGACCTCGAACCGCGGCCTCGCCGAGGCGCTCGCAGCGCTCGGTCGCCCCTGCCATATCATCGGCGGGGCCGATGTGGCGGGCGAACTGGATGCAAAACGGGCCATCGACCAGGGCACCCGCCTCGCACTTTCGCTTTAGGCTTCTTCAACGCCCAAATACCCCACGGGGGTGCGGGGGTGTGAAACCCCCGCCGCGCCGGCCGATCAGCTGCCCGATTCGAGGCAATGGCGGCGGAAGGCGCGTTTGAGCATGTCTAGCTCGGCGCGCAAGAGGTCAATCTCGGTGCGCAGGTCATCTTCCAGCGGCACTCCGGCGATGATCGAGAAATGCGCCAGAACTTCGCCGCTCGGGGCGTCGGTCAGCAGAAAGGTCTGCACGCCATCGTTCAGCACCTCGGGCGGGATCGGCAGGCTGAGCCGCCAGCGACCGAGGCCGTCAGCCACCGCAACCAGACCTGGAAGCGATCGTTCCAGATGACTGACCGCAAGCCCGGCGGCATCGGGACCAAGCAGCAGCGCCTCCCAGCGACCGGCGCGGATGCGCTGCATTTCCAGCAAATAGCTCATGGCACCCCTCACAAATCGGCGCGCGGGCGGCGCGACAGGGTCAGATCACGAATCACGATCTGGTTCATTTCGGGGCCTTCGAAGATCAGGTCGATCCAGGCCTTGTCCACCCGCTTTTCGTTCATCTTGGTATAGGCGAGATCGAACTCGACCCAGGTATCTGCTTGCTGCAGCGGCAGCTCGCGCACCAGTTGTTCGGTGTTCGGGCCGCTGCGGATGTTGAGTCGGGCAAAGATTTCCAGTGGTTTCTCGACCTCGACCAGGCAGTCGAGCCGGATCAGGTGGTTGCGCCGCAGCCCCTGCACCGCCTCGGATGGCAGATCGAGCACCAGCGACAGGAACGAGCCATCGAAGTGGAACACATCGAGCCGCAGCCCATAGGGCGCAAGGTCGGTTTCGCGGCGGTTGCGAATCTGGTGCGCGGTCAGTTCGCTTGTCGTGCAGTCGTGGAATACGGTCGCTTCATCGCCAAGCATGGCGCGGCTGGCAAGGCCCGAATGCCCGACCGGCACCACCGGGCCGCGCCAAAGCGCGGGCCGCCAGGCCCAATCGGCACCAAGCGGGCGGCGGATCGCATCTGATCCGATCAGCGGCAGGGTCAGGCGCGCATCGGCCACATGCAGCAGCCGGTCGATCTCGCGGCGGGTCTGCACCGCATCGTCGCGCAGGCTGCGCAACAGGCCAAGCCGCATCTGGCTGGCAAGCCGCGATGCGCGGCGCCAGCGCGCCAGCGCGCGGCGTTGCAGCAGGCGGTCTAGGTAAGTCTGGCTTCTGGTATCCATGGTGGCCCGGTGAACGCGCAATCGTTACGCTTGCGGAAACAGTTAGCCCAAATCGTTTCAAATGCGCAAACAGCGCAAGAGGAAAATTGCCCATCCTTGTCGATCGGACCGAGGCAGGCGGCCTCAGCCGGACGCAGCCTGCGCATTTGCCGCCCTGAGCGCTGCGGCAAAGTCGGTTGCCAACATCTTCATCGTGGTGGAGTTGAGCGGCTCATCGGCAAGCCCGAGCACGGTCAGCGAGACGATTCGGCCGCGGATTTCCATCAATCCGCGCCAGGATCGCGCCTGCACCCGATTGGCACCCGAAGCTGCGGTGTCGGTCAACTCGATCAGCAGCACATCGCCCGCAATCTGGCTGCGCACCACCTTGACCGTCGCCGCGTTGCCGCTGCGCGAAAGTGCCGCACGCCCGGCTTCGGAGCGGAAGTAGGTTTCAAGCTGCTTGAATGATTTGGCCAGCGGCGCGGCACCCGGGGTTGCGGCGGTGACCGAAGCGGTCAACACCGCCTTGGCAGGCGGGCGCTCGGCCGTGGTGCTGTGCGAAAGCGAGGCGCAGCTGCCGAGCAGCACGAAGGCATCTGTTCCCGCCTCATGGCTTTGCGCGGTGTCGATGCAGAACCCGCGCGGTCCGGCAATGACCGGGCCGCCAGAGCTGAGCGCCAGCGTGGCGGGTGCCTGGCCGCCACCGAAGGACATTGCGCAGCCAGCGCCGGCAAGGCAAGCCGCGAGTGCCAGCGCCAGACGCACCTTACTGGTCCATGTAAACATGGGTTTCGGCTCTGGCACCCGGATGGGTGACCGCGCCAAAACGGGTCGGGCCGACAAGCTGCGCGTATTTCCAGACAGCGCCGGTGGCGTAATCGGTTTTGCGCGGGCCTTTCCAGTCTGCCTTGCGGGCAGCAAGTTCGGCATCGGACAGCGCCACCGATATTTCGCCCTTGATCGCGTCGATGGTGATGATGTCACCATCTTTCAGCAACGCGATCGGGCCGCCATGGGCCGCCTCGGGGCCGACATGGCCGACGCAGAAGCCGCGCGTGGCACCCGAAAAGCGGCCATCGGTGATGAGCGCCACCTTCTTGCCCATGCCCTGCCCGCTGAGCGCCGCCGTGGTGGAAAGCATTTCGCGCATGCCCGGCCCGCCTGCGGGGCCTTCGTTGCGGATGACCAGCACCTCGCCTTCCTTGTAGCTGCGCGCCTGCACCGCCTCGAAGGCGTCCTCTTCGCATTCATAGACCCGCGCGGGGCCGGTGAACACCTGTTGTGCGGGTGCCATGCCCGCGACCTTCACGATCGCGCCATCGGGGGCGATGTTGCCCTTGAGGCCGACCACACCGCCGGTAGCGGTGATCGGTGCCGAAACCGGGTAGATCACCTTGCCGTCAGGCTCGCCCCGGATCTGATCGAGTTCCTCGCCCATCGTGCGGCCCGAAGCGGTCATGCAATCGAGATGCATCAGCCCGGCCTTGGCGAGTTGCTTGAGCACCACCGGCACCCCGCCCGCTTCGTAAAGGTCCTTGGCCACATAATCGCCGCCGGGACGCAGGTTCACGAAATACGGGGTGTCGTGAAAAATGTCGCAGACATCGAAGAGGTCGAAATCGATGCCGATCTCGTTGGCGATGGCGGGAAGATGCAGCCCGGCATTGGTTGAACCGCCGGTTGCGGCAACCACGCGGGCGGCGTTTTCCAAAGCCTTGCGGGTAACGATATCGCGGGCGCGGATGTTCTTCTCGATCAGGTTCATCACCGCGACGCCGGTGGCATCGCAGAACTGATCGCGCGATTCGTAAGGTGCCGGGGCCCCTGACGAATTCAAAAGCGCAAGCCCGATCGCCTCGGATACGCAGGCCATGGTGTTGGCGGTGTACTGGCCGCCGCAGGCACCCGCCGAGGGGCAGGCCAGCTTTTCCAGAATCGCCAGTTCCGCATCGGACATCTTGCCTGCCGAATGCTGCCCGACCGCCTCGAACACATCCTGCACCACGATGTCGCGGCCATTGAGCCGACCCGGCAGGATCGAGCCACCGTAGATGAAGACCGAAGGCACGTTGAGCCGCACCATTGCCATCATCATGCCCGGCAGCGACTTGTCGCAGCCCGCGATCCCTACCAGAGCGTCGTAGCAATGCCCGCGCATGGTCAGTTCGACCGTATCGGCAATGGCATCGCGGCTGGGCAGCGACGAACGCATGCCCTCGTGCCCCATGGCAATACCGTCGGTGACGGTGATGGTGGTGAATTCGCGCGGCGTGCCGCCGCCCTTCTTGACACCCATCTTCACCGCCTGCGCCTGACGGTTGAGCGCGATGTTGCAGGGTGCCGCCTCGTTCCAGCAGGTGGCAACACCGACCCATGGCTGGTGAATTTCTTCCTCGGTGATGCCCATGGCGTAGAAATACGACCGGTGCGGCGCGCGCGAGGGGCCTTCGGTGACGTGGCGAGAGGGCAGGATTGATTTGTCGAAACGGCTGTTTTTCATCGGCTTGCTCCCGGAATTGCTTGCCCAAGGGCAATAATGCGCCGATGCGGGCGCGGCAAGGAAGATCGCATGGCAAAAGAATTGCTGGCCCGCTCTGGTGCGGTCGCGCCGCGAGAGGCGGCTTGCAGAGCGCGGGCGGCTGCAGCAGTCTGGCGGAATGCAAGAGGTGATCGGCAGAACCCGCGTCAGGCGCGACGACATCGATCCGGCCCGGGCAGAGGCGCTTGCGGCGCTGCTTGGGCGCGGGTTCGATGCGGCCGCGCCGCTGCCGCCCTTTGCGCATCAGCTGTATTTCTGGGACGCCCTTCCCGCAGCGGAACTGGGCCGCGATGGGCACCCGGCGCGGGGCGGGTTCATTCCCGACCTCGGGTTGCCACGGCGGATGTGGGCGGGTGGGCGGCTGGTGTTCGAGGCACCGCTTTATGCCGGGCAGCAGGCGGAAAAGACCACGGTGATCGAGGCGGTAACGCGCAAGCAGGGGCGAAGCGGGCAATTGGCTTTCGTGACCCTGCGCCACGCGATTGCGCAGCGGGGCAGGCTTTGCGTGACCGAGTGGCAGGATCTGGTTTACCGCGCCGATCCGCTGCCGGGGCAGGTGGTGCCCCCGGTGCCGCAGGCTCCCGCAGGCGGCGAAGTGATGCGTTTGCGGTTTTCGCCGGTGGAGCTTTTCCGCTATTCGGCGCTGACCCTGAACGGCCACCGCATTCACTATGACCGCGACTATGCGCGCGGGGTGGAGGGCTATGGCGGGCTGGTGGTGCACGGGCCGCTTCTGGCGCAATGGCTGATGCTGATCGCCGCCGAGGCGCTGGGCGGGTTGAAGCGGTTTTCCTTCCGGGGCGTTTCGGCGGCGCTCGAGGGCGAGGAGCTGCGCTTTTGCCGCGACGGTGGGCGGCTTTGGGTGGCCGCGCAGGACGGGCGGCTATGCATGACCGCCGAAGCGGAATAGGGGGCTTTCTGCCCCCTCTCGCGCGCCGGCGTGCGACCACCACCGAGGATATTTGGACCAGGGCAAGCGCAAAGGCTGTGCGTCTGGCGCGGCATCTGGACTTGCGCGCGCGGGGCGACTATCTCGGGGCGGTCATGGCAGAAAAATCTGATCCCAATTCCAAGACCATTGCCGAAAACCGCCGGGCGCGGTTCGACTATGCCATCGAGAGCGATCTTGAGGCGGGGATCATTCTGACCGGGTCCGAGGTGAAGTCGCTGCGGATCGGGCAGAGCAACATTGCCGAAAGCTATGCCTCGGTCGAGGGTGGCGAGCTGTGGCTGATCAACAGCTATATCGCGCCCTACATGCAGGCGGGGGTCTTTGGCCACGAGCCGAGGCGGCGGCGCAAGCTGCTGGTTTCGAAGCGGGAACTTTCGCGGCTCTGGAACGCGGTGGGGCGCGAAGGCATGACGATCGTGCCGATCGTGATGTATTTCAACGCGCGCGGCCGGGTAAAGCTGAAGCTCGGCATCGCCAAGGGCAAGAAGCTGGCCGACAAGCGCGCCACCGAGGCCAAGCGCGACTGGGACCGCCAGAAGGCGCGGATCATGAAGCGGGGCGGCTAGGGGCTCCGAGTCCCGGGGTTCCTCCGTGCAGGTTTTGCCGCTGCGACAATTTGTGAGATACTTTGCCCGCCAGCGGTCAGGGGCCACCCGTCGGCGCTGCAAAAAGGCCCCGTTGGGAAGGGACAAGGTTCATGGAACAACTCATAGTTTCTCTGGTTTCGGGCGCGGTGGGTGGCACTGCCGTTGGCGCGGTGCTGAAAAAGCTCAGCCTCGGCAGAATTGGCGACGCGGTCATCGGCATTGCGGGTGGCGGGATCGGTGCCTATCTGGCAAGCCTTGTCGGCGTGTCTGGTGAGCTGCTGCCGGGTGCGCTGGATCAGACGGCGGGAAACGGTTTCAACGATGTCATGATGTCGATCGCTTCGGGGGCCGTCGGCGGCGGCGTGCTGCTGGTGGTGGTCGGCGCGATCAAGGGCATGATGGCCAAGTGAGAAGGCCCGGGCGGGGGGCAAGACCGCCGCCGCCTGCCTCAGATCTCCGCCGGGCGCGGTTGCAGCGGCGGGGTGATGCCCGCAGGCAGCGGGCAGGTGTAGGGCGTCGCCGCGAGGCGTGCACGGTGTTCGGCCTGTGCCTCGGTCAGCAGGCCCGGGGTGGTCAGCAGCTTTTCGGCGCAGCGCGACATTGCCTTGGCGGCATGCACGAGACCCTTGTGCGCGGCGGGCGATTTGCCTTGCGCGGTTATCTGCCAGCTATGCCCCGGCGAGCCGATGGCGTGGGTGGCCACCAGCGCCTGCACCAGCGGCACCTTCCAGCTGACATCGGCGACATCGGTGGATCCGATCAGCACCTCGCCATGCGGATAAAGCGGCACGACGTAATCGCAGAGCGGTTCATCGAAGCGGGGCGGCATGGCGATGACCTTGTAGGGGGTGGCGATTTCCTCGCGGGTCAACGTGGCCTGAATGGCGCGCGCATAGGCGCGGTCGGCGGCGTCGAACGGAACGCCGCCAAGCTCTTCAAGCGCTGCCTGCATGGTGGTTTCCATCACCCGGTTGCCAAGCATGTTGGAGACCGCCGAGACCACCTGAATTTCAACCTCGGTGCCGGTCATCAGCGCGGCACCGCGGGCGACGTTCTTCACCCGTTCGACAATTGCCAGCATGTCATGCAGTTGCATCGCGCGCACCAGGTGGCGGACCTTGGCGCGGCCCTGCACCACGTTCGGCGCGGAGCCGCCCGCGTCGAGGTAGGCGTAATGCAGGCGCGCATCCTGCGGGACGTGTTCGCGCAGGTAATTGACCCCGACCGACATCAGCTCTGCCGCATCAAGCGCCGAGCGGCCGAGATGCGGGCTCATCGCGGCGTGGCTGGTGCGGCCGGTGAAGGTAAAGTCGAGCCGCATGTTGGCAAGGCTCAGCGGATCATCGACGCGGGTGACAGGGTTCGGGTGCCAGGTGATCGCGGCATCGACGCCGTCAAAGGCACCATCGCGGACCAGAAAAGTTTTCGCAGCACCCCCTTCTTCCGCCGGGCAGCCGAAATAGCGCACCCGGCCGGGGGTGCCGGTGGCGGCGAGCCAGTCCTTGAGCGCGCAGGCAGCGAGGAGCGCGGCGGAACCGAGCAGGTTGTGGCCGCAACCGTGGCCGTTGCCACCCGCCTCCAGTTCGCGCGGTTCGGCAAGCCCCGCGACCTGGCTGAGGCCGGGAAGCGCATCATATTCGCCGAGGATGGCGATGATCGGGCCGCCAGTGCCAGCCTCGCCCATGACCGCAGTGGGAATGCCCGCGAGGTTTTCGGTGACGCGAAAGCCTTTCTGGCGGAGCATTGCGTTGTGTTCCGCGCAGGATCTGTATTCGGCATAAAGCGTTTCCGGCGTGCCCCAGACCCTGTCGGAAAGGCCGATCAGGTCGGCGGCATGGGCTTCGACACAGTCCCAGATGGCTTCGCTGTTGCGCATGGTCTTTCCTTGGGCAGCTTCGGGTTGGCACGCACCAAACCCCGGCGTGCGGCAAAGTGCAACCGCCATTGCCGCGCCCGGAAACCGCCGCCGCCCTTGCCTCGCGCCGCCCTGCCGCGTAAGGCTTTGGGCCAGAAACAAGAGTGGGCATGGCCATGGATGAACCGAAAACCCTTGTCTCCACCGACTGGCTGGAAGCGCATCTGAAAGACCCCGATCTGCGCGTGCTGGATGCAAGCTGGTACTTGCCGACGGCCGGGCGCGATCCGAAGGCGGAATACGCCAAGGTCCATATTCCCGGCGCGCGGTTTTTCGATATCGACGATATTGCCGACAGCCGCTCGAGCTTGCCTCATATGGTGCCGACGCCAGAGAAGTTCATCAGCCGGATGCGGGCGATGGGCATTGGCGACGGGCATCAGGTAGTGGTTTACGACACCGCCGGGGTGTTTTCCGCGCCGCGGGTGTGGTGGACCTTTCGGCTGATGGGCAAGCACGACATCGCGGTGCTGGATGGCGGGTTTCCGAAATGGCTGGCCGAGGGGCACCCGGTTGAGGACATGCCGCCGATCCTGCGCGAGCGGCACATCACCGTGCAGCGCCATGCCGAACTGGTGAAGAATGTAACGCAGGTTGCCGCCGCCTCGAAGCTGGGCGATCACGAAATCATCGATGCCCGCGCGCCGGGGCGCTTTGCGGGGGTAGATCCGGAGCCGCGGCCCGGGCTGCGTATGGGCCATATTCCCGGCTCGAAAAACGTGCATTTTGCCACCCTGCTGAACCCCGACGGCACGATGAAATCGCCCGAGGCGCTGCGCGCGGTCTTCAAGGCGGCGGGGGTCGATCTCAGGAAACCGGCGATCACCACCTGCGGCTCGGGTGTCAATGCGGCGATGCTGGCACTGGCGCTGGAGCTGGTGGGGCACCGCAACCATGCCGTTTATGACGGATCATGGGCGGAATGGGGCATGTACAACGACCTGCGCGTGGCGACCGCGAAAGCGGCAAGCGAGGCATGATGCTGCACGGTCTCAAGCCGCAGGCGGCCGACAAGATACTGGCGCTGATGGGGATGCTGAAGGCCGATCCGCGGCCGGACAAGATCGACCTTGGCGTCGGGGTTTACAAGGATGCGAACGGGCTCACCCCGATCATGCGCGCGGTGAAGGCTGCCGAGCGGCGGCTTTGGGAAAGCGAGACCACGAAAACCTACACCGCACTGGCGGGCGAGCCTGCCTTTCACGCGGCGATGGCCGCAATGATACTCGGGCCGGGTTACCCCGAGCCGCGGGTGGCGGCGCTGGCCACGGTGGGCGGCACCGGTGCGGTGCGTCAGGCGCTGGAGCTGGTGCGGATGGCAGCGCCCGATGCCACGGTCTGGGTATCCGACCCGACCTGGCCGAACCACCTGACGATCTTGAGCTACCTTGGCATCAAGACGCGGGCCTACCGCTACTTTGACGGCGAAAGCCGCGGTGTCGATTTTGCCGGGATGATGGCGGATCTTGCGCAGGCGACGGCGGGCGATGTGGTGTTGCTGCACGGCTGCTGCCACAACCCGACCGGGGCCAACCTGACGCTGCCGGAATGGGCCGAGGTAGCGGCGCTTCTGGAACGCAGCGGGGCGCTGCCGCTGATCGACCTTGCCTATCAGGGCTTTGGCGACGGGCTGGAGGCAGACGCGGCGGGCACCCGGCTTCTGGCCGCGAGGCTGCCGCAGGTGCTGATTGCCGCGTCGTGCAGCAAGAACTTCGGCATTTACCGCGAACGCACCGGCATATTGCTGGCCGTGACGCCAGACCCCGCGACGCGCGACCTGGTGCAGGGCAATTTCGCCTTTCTCAACCGGCAGAACTATTCCTTTGCGCCCGACCACGGGTCACGCCTTGTAACGATGATCCTGACCGATGCGGGGCTGCGCGCCGACTGGCAGGCAGAGCTTGAGGAGGTGCGGCTGGGCATGCTGGCCTTGCGCGAGCAACTGGCGGCAGAGCTGCGCCGCCTTTCCGGCTCGGACCGGTTCGGCTTTCTGGGCCAGCACCGGGGCATGTTCTCGCGCCTGGGGGCGAGCCCCGAGCAGGTGGAAAAGATGCGGCTGGAAAATGCAATCTACATGGTCGGCGACAGCCGCCTCAACATCGCCGGGCTGAACGCGGCGACGGTGCCGGTGCTGGCAAAGGCGATTATCGCCGCCGGGGTCTGATACCGACTGGCCCGAATGCAATAAAGGCAGGGCTTGCGCCCTGCCTTTGGTCTTTCAGCGCCCCGCGAGGATCAGGCGTGGTAGGCGCTTTCGCCATGCGAGGTAAGATCGAGCCCCTGACGTTCGTCATCGGCGGGCACGCGCAACCCGGTGATCGCCTTGACGATGTAGAGCAGGACCAGTGAGCCGATGCCAGCCCAGGCGATGGTGACCAGCACCGCCTTGGCCTGGATCAACACCTGCGCCGCGATCGAGAAATCTGCGTCGCCGGTGCCACCAAGGCCGGGGGCCATCAGAATGCCGGTGCCGATGGCACCGACCATGCCGCCGATGCCGTGCACGCCGAACACATCGAGGCTGTCATCGTAGTTGAACATCGCCTTGACCTTGGTCACGAAGATGTAGGCGATGGGCGAGACCACGAGGCCAAGCGCGATCGCGCCAACCGGGCCGGTGGTGCCGCAGGCCGGGGTAATGGCGACAAGCCCGGCAACCATGCCCGATGCCGCGCCGAGACCCGAGGCCTTGCCGCGGAAGATCACCTCGACCACCGACCAGGAAACGATCGCGGCGGCGGTGGCGACGAAGGTGTTGAGCAGCGCCAGCGTGGCCCCCGAGGTAGCTTCGAGGTTGGAACCGGCGTTGAAGCCGAACCAGCCAACCCACAGCATCGCCGCGCCGACCATGGTCAGGGTCATCGAATGCGGTGCCATGTTGTCCTTGCGGTGGCCGATGCGCGGGCCGACGACGAAGGCCGCCACCAGCGCGGTGACGCCGGCGTTGATGTGGACCACGGTGCCGCCGGCAAAGTCCACTGCACCCCAGGTGAAGATCAGGCCCGAGGCATCCCAGACCATATGCGCGATCGGGAAGTAGATCACCGTTACCCACAGGATTGTGAACAGGATCACCGCCGAGAACTTGATGCGTTCAGCGAAGGCACCGATGAACAGCGCGGGGGTGATGGCCGCAAAGGTCATCTGGAAGGCGATGAACACATACTCGGGCAACATCACGCCATCGGTGAAGGTGGCTGCCAGCGAATCCGGTGTGACCCCGGAGAGGAAGACCTTGCCCAGGCCGCCCCAGTAGGGCGAAGTGCCGCCGCCGAAGGCGAAGGAATAACCGTAAAGCACCCAGATGATCATCACCACGGCGGTGATCATCGTGGTCTGCATCAGCACCGAAAGCATGTTCTTGGAGCGCACCAGGCCGCCGTAGAACAGCGCCAGGCCCGGAATGATCATGAACAGCACCAGAACCGATGCCATCATCATCCAGGCCACGTCGCCCTTGTCTACGATTGGTGCGGCGGCCTCGACCACCGCCTCGACCGCCGCTTCGGCGGCGGGTGCTGCGTCCTGCGCGAAGGCAGGCAGGGCCAGCGCTGCGAACGCAGCGGCAAGGCCCGGGAGTTTTGCAAATTTCATCATCTCTCTCATGTCCCTTGTTGCGGCTGCCTTTTAGAGCGCCTCGTCATTCACATCGCCGGTGCGCACGCGCACTGCCTGCGCCACGTCCAGCACGAAAATCTTGCCGTCGCCGATTTTCTGGGTGCGCGCGGTGCGGGCGATGGTTTCCACCACCTCGTCGGCCAGCGCATCGGGCACCACGATCTCGAGCTTGACCTTGGGCACGAAGTTCACGGCGTATTCGGCACCGCGGTAAATTTCGGTATGGCCTGACTGCGCGCCAAAACCCTTGATCTCGGATACCATCATGCCGCGCACGCCGATGGTGGTGAGCGCCTCGCGCACCTCCTCGAGCTTGAACGGTTTGATTGCTGCAATGATGAGTTTCACGTCGTCATCCCTTCCTCTGTCGCCCCAGATGCCGCAGGTTTGGGCATCACTGCTGCCAGAGGGCGCGATTTGCAGGTGCAGCACAAGATTTGCGGCAGGTGCAAACGGGTGGGAATCCGCGCAGATCGCACAAGTTTTGCACAAATGGTGGGCGATGCCTAAAATATAGGCAGTTGCAAAAGCGAATCACCCTGCAAAGCCACTCCACATCAGCGCTGTCGGCATGTAAGCTGGCGGGCAAGAAACGGGCGGTGGTGCAGGTAGCAGATGGCACAGATGGGCGGCAGGCGGCCCCTGGTTGCAGATAAACGGTATTCGGCGGCGCGGCCGCAACCCGCGAAGCCCGCGCCGAAACCGGCTGCGGCAAAGCCTTCGCGCGCCCCTGCCCGACGGCGGCGGCACCGCAACCCGCTGGTGGCCGGGGTGGCCTGGCTTTGGCGCGGCATCTGGAGGGTGATCTGGGGCATCGGCTGGCGGCTTGGGCTGGCCGCTGCGCTGATCCTTGCGGGCACGGTATTCTATTTCCAGAGCCAGTTGCCGGAACTGACCGCGCTGCTTGATGCGCGTCAGCGCGGCTCGGTGACAATGCTTGACCGCGACGGCAAGGTGTTCGCATGGCGCGGCGAGACCTTTGGCGGCCAGATCACCGCCGAAACCGTGTCGCCGCATTTGAAAAACGCCGTGATCGCGACCGAGGACAAGCGTTTTTACGGCCATTTCGGCATCAGCCCGCGCGGCATTGCCAGCGCCATCCGCATCAACCTCGCCGAGGGGCGCGGGCCGCTGGAGGGTAACGGCGGCTCGACCATCACCCAGCAGGTGGCCAAGCTTTTGTGCCTTGGCGTGGCCTTTGACCTGGCGAAATGGAAGACCGAGGCCGAATACGAGGCCGACTGCCGCCAGGGCAGTGTCTGGCGCAAGATCAAGGAGATCCCCTTCGCGGTTGCGCTGGAGTTGAAATACACCAAGGACGAGATCCTGACGATCTACCTCAACCGCTCCTACCTTGGTGCGGGGGCGCGCGGGTTCGAGGCGGCAAGCCAACGCTATTTCGGCATTTCGGCGGCCAATGTGACCCCGGCCGAGGCGGCAATGCTGGCAGGTCTGCTCAAGGCCCCTTCACGCTATGCGCCCACCGCCAACTTGCAGCGCGCCCAGGACCGGGGCGCGCTGGTGCTGGGGCTGATGCACGATCAGGGCTATCTGAAGGATGCCGATTACACCTATGCGATGGCGCACCCCGCGCAGCTTTCGCAAGCCGCTGCGGCGCGGGCGGGCGGGTTCTTTGCCGATTGGGTGATGGAGTCCGGCCCCTCGTTCCTGACCCGCGAAACCACCGAGGATGTGATCATTTCGACCACCTTCGACCAGCGCATCCAGACCGCGGCCGAGGCAGCCCTTGCGGCGGTGTTCGGGGCCAAGCTGCGCGAGGGCAGCGAAACCCAGGCGGCAATCGTGGTGATGTCGGCGGATGGCGCGGTGCGGGCCATGGTTGGCGGGCGGCGCACCCCGAACGCGGGCGATTTCAACCGCGCCACGCAAGCGCTGCGGCAGACCGGATCAACCTTCAAGCCGTTCGTCTATGCGGCGGCGCTCGATCTGGGCTACACCCCCGACAGCATCATTCTTGACGCGCCGCTGACCATCAACGTGCGCGGCTCTGGCCCCTGGTCGCCGGAGAATTACGGCAAGGAATATTACGGCGAGGTCACGCTGACCACGGCGCTGGCGCGGTCGCTCAATACTGCTGCGGTGCGGCTTTCCGAGGCGGTTGGGCGCGATGCGGTGCGCGCGGTGGCAAGCCAGTTCGGCTTTGCCTCGACGCTGGCCGATGGCCCGGCGCTGGCGCTTGGCGTTTCGGAATCGACCCTGCTGGAAATGACCGGTGCCTATGCGGGCATCCTGAATGGCGGCACCTCGGTGCGCCCCTACGGATTGATCGAGCTGCGTCTGCAAGGCGAGGATGCGCCGCTGATCGGGCAGGCGGGCGGAATGGGTGAGCGGGTCATCACCCGCGCCGCCGCCGCCGAACTGACCTGGATGATGACGCAGGTGATCGAAGCGGGCAGCGGCGGGCGGGCGCGTCTGCCCGACCGGCAGGCCGCTGGCAAGACCGGCACCACACAGGCGGCGCGCGATGCCTGGTTCATCGGCTTCACCGCCGATTATGTGGCGGGCGTCTGGATGGGCTACGACGACAACACGCCGCTTGCGGGGGTTACCGGTGCCGGGCTTCCGGCGGAAATCTGGCAGGCGGTCATGGTCAACGTGCACGAAGGCCTGCCCGCAACCCCGCTGCCAACGGCTTCGCCCGAAAGCTGGCGCGCTGCCCCCACGGCCCCGCCCGGGCAGGGTGGCAACCAGAACGAAGACCCGATCGGGCGGCTCCTGCGCGAAATCTTTGGTGCCCGCGGCAACTGAGCGGCGCGGCGTTCAGCCGCGCGCGCGCAGATCGGCAATCATCGCATCAAGATCGCCGCGGCGGCGGTCGAGCATGGCACCCATCTCGATGCGCTCGGAGTTGAGCAGATCGACGCCCTCGATCACGATGTTGAAGAAAAGATCGCGCCCGGACGCGCTGGAGACATACCAGAGCAACTCAAACGGGGCCTCGCCTTGCAGATAGGCGACCGAGCGCACCTCGTAGAAGCTTTTCAGCGGCCGCGAGCCGGTGACCTCGATTCGCGCGCCGATGAATTCGCGGAAACGGCGGCCGTATTTGTGCGACAGGTAGATGCCGAAGGCACGGGTGTAGGCGCTCATCTGCGCGGCGGTTGCCTGCCGCGCCGCCGCGCCCAGCGTGGTGCGGGCGATTGTGGTGACATCGGCGTAGCGGGTGAAGATGCCCTCGAAATCGGTCAGCATCCGCGCTTCGGAACGGCCCGAGTTGATGATTTCATGCACCTCGCCCACCGCGCGGTCGATCAGCGCGCGCGCGCTTGCATCATCCAGCGCCGCTGCCGCGCGCGGCAGGATTGCCAGCGCCATGGCACCCGCAAGTGCGCCGCCAAAGCTGCGGCGGGTGAGGCGGCTATTGGGCATAGGGGTCAAATACATCTTCATCGCTTGTTGCTCCCAGCGCGAAGCGGCGATTTTGCAGATAGATCAACCGCGCCTGCGCATAGCTGTCGGCGCTTTCGTTCAGTATTGCCGTTACCGAGCCCGCATAGCGAAGGTTGCCCGCGGTGTTTCCAGTCAGCCGGATCAGGCGCACCTTGTTGTGCTGATGCACCGTAAGCACCGCGCCAAGCGGGTCGATGAACACATCGATTACCCTGCCGAAGGCGTCGCGCTCGGTCGAGGGGCCGATGATGGGAAGCTCGATATAGGCACCTTCGCCGACGCCCCAGACATAGAGGGTTTCGCCAAAATCGGTGTAGTGCTCAGGCAGTCCGAACGAGGTGCCCGCCGCATCGAACAGCCCGCCAACCCCGAAGGTGGTGTTGACCAGCAGCCGGAGCGTGTTCATCACCGCTGGTTCGACGCGTCCCTGAAGCAGCGAGTTGAAGATCTTGTTGGGCAGGCCGAGGTTGCCGGCAAAGTTCGCCGCCACTTTCAGCACCGGTTCCGGCAAGGCAGAATCACCGCCCGCCGCACCTGCCAGCACACCGCTCAGCGCTACGTTGAAGGCATGGGTTTCACGGTTCGCGGTCTCGTAGGGGTCGAAAATACCGCTGGGCATTTCGCGCACGCCGCACCCGGCAAGCAGCAGCGCCGCAAGAAACGGCACCGAAACGCGCGGAATGAAAAGCAGGCGCGGCATCAATAGCCCTCCCTTGCGTGCACGGCTTGATGACAGGCAGAAGTCATCGCGCTGCACACCCCAGAATTGTAGCATATTCCGGCGATGAAAACCCCTCCTTGCCAAAAAAGTCTGGCATGCATGCGCCGGGCCGCTCATATCGAAGCACAAACTCGCGACATGCGCCCGCGGAATGCGCCGGATTCAAAGTTTGCGCAGCAGCTCCAGCGTCGGCCAGGCGTCGGCGGGAAGCCCAAGCCGCATCTGCTCTTTTTGCACCGCCGTACGGGTCATTGCCCCCAGAATGCCATCGACCTTGCCCACATCATGGCCGCGCGCCGCCAGCGCGCGTTGCAGCGCCTTCATGTCTTCAAGGCTCAGCAGCGGGTCGGGGGTGCCGGGCTGATAGGCCGGCGCGCCCAGCAGCCGCGTCGCGTAATAGGCGGCGGTGGTGACATAGGCAAAGCTCTGGTTCCACTCGAAAAGCACGCTAAAATTCGGGTAGGCGATGAAAGCCGGCCCCTTGCGCCCCATCGGCAGCACTACCGAGGCCTTCAGCCCGCGCGCCAGCGACCCTTCGCGCGCGCGCACGCCGCGTTCGGACCAGTCGGCGGTGGAAAGCTGGGTCTCCAGCCCGGTTTTCGACCAGTCGAGACCCTCCGGCACGATGACTTCCTGCAACCACGGCTCGCCTGCCCGCCAGCCGAGGCTCTGCAACATCCTGGCACCCGATAGCAACGCATCGGCGGGTGAGCTGCGCAGGTTCACATGACCGTCGCCATCACCATCAACCCCGTTTCGCTCGATGTCGATCGGCAGCATCTGCACCTGCCCGATTTCGCCCGCCCAGGCACCGACCCCGGCAATATCGAAATCGCCGCGCGCGAAAAGCCGGGCGGCGGCAAGGATTTGCGGGCGGAAAAGTTCGGGTCGGCGGCAATCGTGCGCCAATGTCACCAGCGCATCGCGGGTGTTGTAATCGCCCTGAAACGCCCCGAAATCGGTCTCCAGCCCCCAGAACGCGGTGAGCACACCGCGCGAAACACCGTATTCGGCCTCGGCCCGGTCGAAGATGGCGCGGTATTTCGCGAGGTTCGCGGCCCCGGCCTGCATGCGGTTCTGGCTGACCAGAAGCCGCGAAAATTCGATGAAATCCTTGCGAAAAAAGCTCTGCGCACGGTCGGCGCGCAGCACCCGCGCATCTTGCGTGACCCCGGCAAGGAACCCATCAACCTGCCGGGCGGTCAGCCCCTCGGCGCGGATCTCGGGCTTAAGCGCGGTGACAAAGGCCGAAAAATCGCCACCGCACTGGGCATGGGCGGGGGTGGTAAGCAGCAGCATCGCAAAAGCGGGCGAGAGAAATCGCATGGGAACCTCGTGAGGAAAAACCCGGCCAGACTATCACCCGGCGGTCATCTGGCAACCCGGCGCGCGTGGCCGCAAGGGCACGTTTGCGGCGAATTCGCACAGCGGGCGGGGCTGTTGCTTGATTTTTACAATGTTGGCCACATCGTCATGTGTATCCGCCCCGGAGTCTGACAATGGAAATCTTGCCGAAAGAGCTTCTGACCAAGCTGCGCGCGGCGCAGGACAAAGCCGAGCGTCGGCGTTCGCGGTTGCGGGTGGTGGCGGGCGGGCAGAGCTATACGGTTCTGCGGCGCTGGAAAGGCGGGCTGGCGCTTGACGCCGCGCAGGTTTCACAACTGCGCGGGCTGGTCGCCCTGCACGATGGTGGCCGCCATCTGGCAACCTGCCTGATCGTCGCCTCGGCGGTCGAGGACGGCGAGTTGATCTGCTCGATCAAAAGCGAAATCGCGGTGCGCGACCGTGCCGCGCTTGATTTCGTGCGCGACGAGGCGGCACCCGTGGGCTACCTGCCGCGCGCCTGAAAATTATTGCAGATCGGCAAAGGCCGCCTGCAACCGCGCTACAGCTTCGGACACCAGCTTGCGCGGCGTGGCCAAGTTGAAACGCAGAAAGCTCTCGCCGCCCCGTCCGAAGCTCGGCCCGTGGTTGGCGGCGATCCGCGCCAGCTTTTCGACGCGCCGGGTGAATTCGTCCACCTCCATGCCGGTGCCGGAAAAATCGACCCAGGCGAGATAGGTGGCTTCCAGCGGCATCGAGCGCAGGCCGGGAATGGCGTTCACGCCAGCGTCGAACAGTTGGCGGTTGCCATCGAGATAAAGCCTCAGCGCATCGAGCCAGGCGGCACCTTCGGGCGAATAGGCGGCGGTAGCCATGGCCATGCCGAAGGAATTCGGCGAAATGCCAAGTGCGGCCATCCGCGCGGCAAAGCGGGCGCGAAGCCCGGGGTCGGCGATGATGACATTGCCGATATGGGCACCGGCGATGTTGAAGGTCTTGGTGGTGGCGCTCAGCGTGACCAGCCGCGGGGCAATTTCCGGCGCGGCCAAGGCCATGACCGTGTGGTGCTGGCCGGGCATCAGCAGATCGTGGTGGATCTCGTCGGAGACCAGCACAAGGTCGTGGCGGGTGCAGAACTCGGCGACGCCACGCAGTTCCTCGACCGACCAGACCCGGCCGCCGGGATTATGCGGCGAGCAGAGGATGAGCATCTTTTCGCGCCCGGTCATCTGCGCATCCCAGGTAGCAAAATCCAATTCGTAACGGTTGCCGACCAGCGCCAGCGGGCATTCGACCACCTCGCGCCCGGCGGCGCGGATGACCCGGGCGAAGGCGTGATAGACCGGGGTCATCAGCACCACACTGTCGCCCGGTGCGCTGAAGGCATCAACCGCGATCGCGGTGCCGTTGACCAGGCCGTGGGTGGTAAAGACCCAGTCCGTTTCCACCGCCCAGCCATGGCGGTTCTGCATCCACCAGCGGATTGCGGCGTGATAGGCGGCGGCATCGCCAAAGTAGCCATAGATGCCATGCGCCAGCATCGATTCGAGCGCTTGTTGCACCGCCTGCGGCGGGCGAAAATCCATGTCGGCCACCCACATCGAAATGCCATCGGCGGCGGGCACGCCGAAGATCGGCTCCATTCCATCCCATTTCACCGAATGGGTGCCGAAACGGTTGATGACTTCGTCAAAGTCGGGGGTCTGGCGCATCCGGGGTTCCTTGCAGCGGGGGCTTTCGGTTTTTGGGTTATATCGGCTGTGACGGCGGCGGCAAATGCCGATTGCGCGGCACTTCCTGGCATTGCAAGGCCGCACAGCTTCGCCTAAATCAGCGGCCATGACCCTGCGCCCGATCCTGATTCATCCCGACCCGCGGCTGAAAAAGCTGTGCGACCCCGTGGCGGCAATTGACCGCGACCTGCGCAGGCTGGCCGATGACATGCTGGCGACCATGTATGAGGCCCCCGGCATCGGCCTTGCCGCGCCGCAGGTAGGGGTGCTCCGTCGGCTTTTCGTGATGGATTGCATCAAGGATCACGCTGCGGCACCGCAGCCCATGGTGCTGATCAACCCCGAGGTCACCTGGGTTTCCGAAGCTACGCGGACCTATGAGGAGGGGTGCCTTTCGGTGCCCGAGCAGTTTGCCGATGTCACCCGCCCCGCCGAGGTGCGGATGCGCTGGACCACGCTTGAGGGCAAGGTCGTGGAGGAGCAGTTCGACGGGCTTTGGGCGACCTGCGCGCAGCATGAATTCGACCATCTGAACGGCAAGTTGTTCCTTGACTACCTCGGTCCGCTCAAGCGCCAGATGATCACCCGCAAAATGGAAAAGCTGAAGCGCGAACGCGCCCGCGAGACGTTTTGAGCCTGCTTCCCATCCTCGAATGGCCCGACCCTCGGCTGGCGCAAGCCTGTGCGCCGGTAGCCGAGGTGACGCCAGGGCTGCGCGCGCTCGCCGCCGACATGCTGGAGACGATGTATGCTGCCCCCGGCCGTGGCCTCGCCGGGCCGCAGGTCGGGGCGATGCTGCGCATCTTCGTGATGGATGTGACCTGGAAAGAGGGGCGACCCGACCCGCAGGTGATCCTCAACCCGGTGATCGAGCCGCTGGGCGATGCAGTCTGCACCCGCGCCGAGGGGTGTCTGTCGATCCCCGGCATCTTGACCGATATCACCCGCCCGGCCCGGGTGCGGATGCGCTGGAGCGATCTGGAAGGCGTGGCACATGAGGCAGTGCTGGAGGATTTTGCTGCCGCCTGTGTGCAGCACGAGACCGACCACCTCGACGGCGTCGTGACGCTGATGCGGCTTGCCCCCGAGGCGCGGGCGCGGTCCGAGGCGGAGTATCGCGGGTGAGCGTGCGCGCCTGCCTGCCCTATGCCGACCGCCGCCTGCACCAGCCCGCCGCCCCGGTTGCCGCGATCACCGAAACCGTGCGGATGATCTGGGATGACATGATCGAGACCATGGAGGCGATGCCGGGCGTTGGCCTCGCAGCGCCGCAGATCGGCATCTTGCTGCGGCTGGTGGTGGTGGATGCTTCCGAGCGGCGCGGGCAGGCGGTGCGGATGGCCAACCCCGAGGTGCTGCATGCCTCGGCGCAGCTGCGCAGCCATGACGAGGCGAGCCCCAACCTGCCCGACGTTTCGGCACGGGTCGAGCGGCCGCGCGCGGTGACGGTGCGGTTCCTCAATGCCGCGGGCGAGGTGGAAGATCGCGATTTCGTCGGCCTCTGGGCGACTTCGGCGCAACACCAGATCGACCATCTGGATGGAAAGCTTTATGTAGATCACCTGAGCCCGCTGCGGCGCAAGATGCTGGTGGCGAAGTCGGCGAAACTGGCGCGTGGTTAGCGCCTGCGGCGCGCGCGCAAGGGGGGCCAGCCCCCCTCGGCCCGTGCCGGGCCTCACCCCCCGGGGTATTTTGGCGATGAAGATGGGGCTTGAGTTCCGCCTGCGGCGCATGGCGAAATGGACCGGGCCGCTGACAGGGGAAAACGGATGAAGATCGTGTTCATGGGGACGCCGGAATTTTCGGTGCCGGTGCTGGAGGCTGTGGCGGCGCGCCATGAGGTGGTTGCGGTCTATTGCCAGCCGCCGCGGCCTGCCGGGCGCGGCAAGGCACCGCGCTCCGCGCCGGTGCAACTGCGGGCCGAAGCTCTGGGTCTGGCGGTGCGGCATCCCGCCAGCCTGAAAGGTGCCGCAGAGCAGGTGGAGTTCGCGGCGTTCGGTGCCGATGTTGCGGTGGTGGTGGCTTATGGGCTGATCTTGCCGCGCGCGCTGCTGGAGGCACCGAAGTTCGGCTGTCTCAATATCCACGCCTCGCTGTTGCCGCGCTGGCGCGGGGCGGCACCGGTGCAACGCGCGATCATGGCGGGCGACGCCGAAACCGGGATCTGCATCATGCAGATGGAGGCGGGGCTGGATACCGGGCCGGTGCTGCTGCGCGAGGCAGTGGTGATCGGTGCCGAAGAGACAAGTGGCGAGCTGCATCAGCGGCTTTCGGCGCTCGGGGCGCGGCTGATCGTCGATGCGCTGGCGCATCTGCCCGATCTGGCAGCGGTGGCGCAGCCTGCCGAAGGGGTGAGCTATGCTGCCAAGATCGACAAGGCCGAGGCGCGGATCGACTGGACGCGGCCTGCCGAGGAAACCGCGCGCCAGATTCGCGCTCTCGCACCCTTTCCCGGCGCATGGTGCGATGTTGCCTGCGAGCGGGTGAAGATCTTGCGGGCGCGGGCGGTAGCGGGAAATGCTGCGCCGGGAAGCGTGCTTGGCGGCTTTACCGTGGCCTGCGGCGAGGCGGCGCTGGAAGTGCTGGAGGCGCAGCGCGAGGGCAGGCGGGCGATGACCGCGGCAGAGCTGCTCATGGGGCTGGAATTGCCGGAGCGGCTTGGTTGAGAGGGCTTGATATGCCTGCATCCGCGCCCCCATATCTGGCAAAGCTTTGCAGCGAGGCTTTGCCATGCCGATCATCGCCCTCATCATCATCGGTGCCGCCGCCGGGTTGATTGCCACCCGCACCATGCGGCTTGAGACCGACCTTTTCGCCACCATCGGCATTGGCGTGCTGGGCGCTCTCTTGGGCGGTCTGGTGCTGCGTATCTTGTTGACCATTACCGGCTGGATGGCGGGGTTCGTGGGGGCCGTGCTGGGGGCGATGGCGCTGATCTGGCTCTGGCGCAGCTACGGGCCGCGGCGCTGACATGGCATCAATCCGCGGCATGATGGCCGCCTCGCTCGATGGGTTTGCCGCTGATGCCTCGGGCGGGGTCGGGTGGCTTGCACCCTTCGAAGCTGTCGATTGGGGCTACGCGGGGTTCCTGGCAGAGATCGGCACCGTGGTGATGGGGCGGCGGACCTATGCACAGGCGCTGGAGCTTTCAGCCGAATGGCCCTACCCCGGCAAACGCGCGATTGTCGTGAGCCGCACCCTCAGCCAGCCGCTTGCAGGTGGGGCAGAGCTTTGGTCGGGCGGGCTGCCCGCGCTCGCCGCGCATCTGGGTGCCTCCGGGGGTGGCGATGTCTGGGTGGTCGGCGGGCCGATGCTGCAATCGGCGCTGATCGGCCTCGGGGCGCTGGATCGGCTGGAGCTTGCCGTGGTGCCGCGGCTTCTTGGCGCGGGGGTTCCGGCCTTTGCCAGAGGCGCGCGGCCCGGGCGGCAGCCGCGCCTTGCGGGGCTGCGGCAATTGCCGCTCGGCATGGTGATGCTCGATTACCGCTTCGGCGAACCGGGGCGGGGCGGGCGCGCCTTGTAATCGGGAAGCGACCAGCCAAAGGCGAGGCCGCCCGCGCGCATCGCGAAGGTCACCCCCGCGCAGGCCAGAAGCGCAGGCAGGCCGGGCCAACCGAGCGCGCCCGAAATCAGTGCTGCGGCAGCACCGCAAAACGCCGCAGTCAGGTAGAATTCACCCTTGCGCAGGATCAGCGGCACCTCGTTGCAAACCACATCGCGCATCAGGCCGCCGAAAGACCCGGTCGCCACCCCCATGATCAGCACGATTACCGGGCCGTGGCCGAGGCCGATCGTCACCCCTACGCCCGCAGGCACCGCCACCGCCAGCGCACAGGCATCAAGCCACAGAAGCGCGCGGTAGCGGCTTTCCAGAAGATGCGCGGTAAAGAATACCGCCACCGCCGCCAATGCTGCGATGACCACGAATTCCGGGCGGGCGACCCAGAACACCGGGTCACGGCCCAAAAGCAGATCGCGCAACGTGCCGCCGCCGACTGCGGTCAGGCAGGCGATGAAGATGAAGCCCACAAGGTCAAGCTGCGCCCGGCTGGCGACCAGCGCCCCGGTCAGCGCAAAGACCAGAACAGAGGCGTATTCGAGGGCTACAAGCGGGGTCAT
The DNA here is from genome assembly GCF_030684035.1 of Phaeovulum sp. Classification (GTDB taxonomy): domain Bacteria; phylum Pseudomonadota; class Alphaproteobacteria; order Rhodobacterales; family Rhodobacteraceae; genus UBA6213. Next base: position 79,068 of record NZ_JAUXPI010000045.1, read on the forward strand.
GCCACGCGGCCCTTGTAGGGGGCCATTCCGGCGCGCGCCAATTCGTCGGCGCGTTCGTTCTCGGGGTGCCCGGCGTGACCCTTGATCCACATCCAGTTCACCTTGTGGCGGGCTTGCGCGGCATCGAGCCGCTGCCAGAGATCGACATTCTTCACCGGTTTGCGATCGGCGGTTTTCCAGCCGTTCCTTTTCCAGCCGGCCATCCAGGTGGTGATGCCGTTCTTCACATAGGCCGAATCGGTTGTAAGGGTGATTTCGCTGGCGCGCGCCAGCACCTCCAGCGCCGCTATCGCCGCCATCAGTTCCATCCGGTTGTTGGTGGTCATCGCCTCGCCGCCCGAAAGCGTGCGTTCCTTGCGCACCGTGCCGCCGTCGAGCGCGCGGACCAGCACCCCCCAGCCCCCCGGTCCGGGGTTGCCGCTGCAGGCGCCGTCGGTCCAGGCAAAAAGCTCGGTCATGGGTTCTTCAACGTGTAAATACCCTCGGGGGGTGCGGGGGGCAGAAGGCCCCCCGCCTGCTCAGGCGTGCTCGAGTGCAAGGCGCACCCCCAGCGCGGCGAACGAGGCGGCGAAGGCGCGGCGCAGCCATGCCATGACCTGCGGGCGGCTGAGCACCGTTTGCCTTCCCGTTGCGGCAAGCGCGGCGTAGCCCACGAAGGTCGCGAAGGTCAGCGCGGCAAATGCCGCCCCGAGTTCGGCCATCACCATCGGCCCATCGGTCGGTGCCATGAACTGCGGCAGGAAGGCGATGAAGAACATCGGCAGCTTCGGGTTGAGTAGGTTGAGCATGATGCCGCGACCGACAAGCCGCGATATCGGCTGTGCCGCGGCGGGCTTTACCTGCAGGCCGCCGGTTCCCCGCAAGGTGCCCCAAGCCATCCACAGCAAATAGGCGACGCCCGCGTATCTGATTGCCTGAAACAGCACGGCCGAGCTGTGCAGCACTGCCGCCAGCCCGACCAGCGCCACGCCCAGATGCACCAGCGTTGCGACAGTACAGCCCAGCGCCGCCCATATTCCCGCACCCAGTCCCTGACCCAGCGCCACCGACAGTGTGTAAACCACGCCGATCCCCGGCGCGAGACAGACGACAAGCGCCGTCAGCAGGAATTCCCAGCTCATCTTGCCTCTCTCAGTATCCGCGGCACCTTGAATTCCACATCTTCGCGCGCGGTTTCCACCAGCTCGAGCGTCACCGCAAAGCGGTTGCGGAAAGCGGCGATGACGGCATCGACCAGCACTTCGGGTGCGCTTGCTCCGGCGGTCACCCCGACCGCGCCGGGGGTGCCAAGCGCGCGCCAGTCGATATCTTCGGCCCCCTGCACCAGTTGCGCGTAGCCGCAGCCCGCAGCGCGCCCGACCTCGACCAGCCGACGCGAGTTGGACGAGTTCGGCGCGCCGATCACCAGCAGCGCATCGATCTTCGGGGCAATTTCGCGCACCGCGGCCTGGCGGTTGGTAGTGGCGTAACAGATGTCCTCCTTCGCGGGGCCGACGATGGCGGGAAACCGCGCCTGCAGCGCTGCAATCACCGCTGCCGTGTCATCGACCGAAAGCGTGGTCTGGGTGATATAGGCCAGCCGCGCCGGATCGCGCGGGGCCAGCCGCGCGACATCGGCCACGGTCTCGACCAGCAGCACCTCGCCCGCCGGCAGCTGGCCCATGGTGCCGAGCACCTCGGGGTGGCCGGCATGGCCGATCATCACCATTTTCAGGCCCTCGTCGTGGTGGCGCGCCGCTTCGGCATGGACCTTGGAAACCAGCGGGCAGGTGGCATCGACAAAGACCATGCCGCGCGCCGCCGCCGTTGCGGGCACCGATTTCGGCACGCCATGCGCCGAAAAGATCACCGGGCGGTCGGCGGGCACATCGTCAAGCTCCTCGACGAACACCGCGCCCTTGGCGCGCAGGCCATCGACCACAAAGCGGTTGTGCACGATTTCGTGGCGGACATAGACTGGTGCGCCCCATTTCTGCAACGCAAGTTCGACGATCTTCACGGCGCGGTCCACGCCCGCGCAAAAGCCGCGCGGCGCAGCGAGGTACAGGGTCAGTGGCGGCTTCGGCATTGGCGGGTCCGGGCTCTTGGTGCCGTCCAGAGGTAAGGCGGGGCGTGCGCGAGGTCCAGCCCTAGAGTATGACTGGCGCAGATAGAAGCGCCTGACAGACTCCAGCTTGCTGGTTTGCGTCTGTCTTGCGACAAAACCGGTGGCCGCTTTTGCCGGACAGGCTCTAGGCGGAAAAGCCCATTGCCTGCGCCGTCAACCAGCCGACAACCGCATAGCGGCCGGTCTTGGCGAAAGTCACGAACAGCGCAAACAGCCAGATCGGCGTGCGCAACACCCCGGCGACCAGCGTTGCCAGATCGCCCCCGGGTGCCCAGCTCAACAGCAGCACCCAGACCCCCCAGCGCGCAAACCACGCCTCGGCGCGCGCCATCTGCGCGGCAGATGCCGGGAACCAGCGCCGGTTGCGCCAGCGGCTTGCGCCGCGCCCCAGCCCGTAGGTGATGAAAGCACCAAGCGTGTTTCCCGCCCCCGCGATCAGCACCAGCAGCCAGATCGGCCCGACGCCAGAAAGTTGCAGGCCGACAAACACCACTTCGGATTGAAACGGCACCGGCGATGCCGCCAGCATCGCCAGAAGGAACAGACCTGCAAGGGCAGCGGTGGCTTCCATGCCGCCAGTTGACGCAAAGCCGCGGAGGGCGCAAGCGCCCTCCGCTTCGCTCATACCTCTGAGGGCGTTTCCTCATCGCGGTCGAGCCGGGGCTCGCGCGGTGGCCGCCCGATCACGTCGCGCAGCGCGTCAAGTTCGATGAAATTGTCGGCCTGACGGCGCAGCTCATCGGCGATCATTGGCGGCTGGCTGCGGATTGTCGAGACCACCGAGACCCGCACCCCCTGCCTTTGCAGGCTTTCCACCAGCGGGCGAAAATCACCATCGCCGGAAAACAGCACGGCATGGTCAAGCCGGGGCGCAAGCTCCATCGCATCGACGGCAAGCTCGATGTCCATGTTGCCCTTGACCTTTCGCCGGCCCATGCTGTCGGTATATTCCTTGGCCGGTTTGGTGACCATCGCGTAGCCATTGTAGTTCAGCCAATCGACCAGCGGACGGATTGGCGAGTATTCCTCGTTTTCCAGAAGCGCGGTGTAGTAGAAAGCCCGCAGAAGTTTGCCCCTCCGCTCGAATTCCTGACGCAGCAGTTTGTAATCGATGTCAAACCCAAGCGCCTTTGCGGCGGCGTAGAGATTCGAGCCGTCGATGAACAGCGCCAGCCGTTCGTCCTTGTAAAACATCTCATTCCCTTTTTGAATCACGCCGAGTCTCAAAATGCTGGTCAGAAAGGCTTACTGGAAAAAGGACTCGGCTTCAGTCTGTAGCTACAGATAACGGGAAAGCGGTGGCGAATGGTATCTGTCGAAAAAGACAGTAGCACAGTTTTGATCGCGCTCGGTGGCAACCTGCCGGGGCCGACGGGCGACGTGGCAGGCACGCTGCGCGCGGCGCTGCAAATGCTGGCGGCGCGCGGCCTCGCGCTGGCGGCGGTGTCGCGGTTTTTCACCACTCCCGCCTATCCGGCGGGGTCCGGCCCGGATTATGTAAATGCCTGCGCGCGGCTGAGCACAACCCTGCCACCGCTGGCGATTCTGGCGGAACTCCACGCGGTTGAGGCGGCATTCGGGCGGGTGCGGAGCAGCCGCTGGGCGGCGCGCGGGCTTGACCTCGACCTTCTCGCGGTCGGGCAGGCGGTATTGCCCGATGCGGCAACCGCAGCGGCATGGCGTGATCTGCCCCCGGACGAGCAGCTGCGGCGCAGCCCGGACCAGTTGATCCTGCCGCATCCGCGCCTTGCCGAACGCGGTTTCGTGCTGATTCCGCTTGCCGATATCGCCCCCCGCTGGCACCACCCTGGCTTGCACAAAACCGTGGCAGCGATGGTCGCCTGCCTGCCTGAGGCAGAAAAAGCGGCGATTCGGCCGCTTTCTGGCCAGGCAATCAGGGATTCGGCGCTTGTCATCGCACCGCCGACCGCCTAAATAGACGCTCCACCTCCCCCGCTCGACAATGGAGTTGCCGATGGCCCGCGTGACGGTTGAAGATTGCGTTGACAAGGTTCCGAACCGGTTCGAACTTGTCATGCTTGCGGCGCACCGTGCCCGCGAGATTCAGGCTGGCTCGCCGATCACCATCGACCGCGACAACGACAAGAACCCGGTCGTCGCGCTGCGCGAGATTGCCGATGAAACGCAGGCCGCCAGTGACCTGAACGAGCGTCTGATCGCCTCGAACCAGACCCAGATCGAGGTTGACGAGCCCGAGGAAGACCGGATGTCACAGCTCATGTCCGGCGAGCCTGACAGGCCGCGCGATGACGATATGGACGAGGCGCGGATGCTGCGGGCATTGATGGACGCGCAGGGCCGCGACTGAGGCGAGAAACCGGCGGGCAGCAATGATCGATGTTGAAGACCTGATCGCCCTTGTCCGCAACTACAACCCGCGCACCAATGCCGATCTGATCCGAACCGCCTATGACTATGGGCGCAAGATGCACGAGGGCCAGTTTCGCCACTCGGGCGAGCCCTATTATACCCATCCCGTGGCGGTTGCGGCGATATTGACCGAGCAGCGGCTGGATGATGCCACCATCATCACCGCGCTCTTGCATGATACCATCGAGGATACCCGTTCGACCTATTCCGAGGTCGCCAAGCTTTTTGGTGCTGATATCGCCGAACTGGTCGATGGCGTCACCAAGCTGACCAACCTGCAACTGTCGTCGTCGGAAACCAAGCAGGCCGAGAACTTTCGCAAGCTGTTCATGGCGATGTCGAAGGACCTGCGGGTGATATTGGTCAAGCTTGCCGACCGGTTGCACAACATGCGCACGATCCGCTCGATGAGGCCGGAAAAGCAGGCGCAGAAAGCCCGCGAGACGATGGAGATCTTTGCGCCGCTGGCCGGGCGCATGGGCATGCAATGGATGCGCGAGGAACTGGAAGACCTTGCCTTCAAGGTGCTGAACCCGGAGGCGCGCAAATCGATCATCCGGCGCTTCATCACGCTGCAAAAGGAAACCGGCGACGTCATCCCGCGCATCACCGCAGATATCCGCACCGAGCTGGAAAAGGCACATATCGAGGCCGACGTGTTCGGCCGCGCCAAGCGCCCCTATTCGATCTGGCGCAAGATGCAGGAAAAGCAGCTTTCCTTTTCGCGCCTGTCCGACATTTACGGATTTCGCGTCATCACAAGGTCCGAGGCGGATTGCTATGCGGTGCTTGGGCTGATTCATCAGCGCTGGCGCGCCGTGCCCGAGCGGTTCAAGGACTATATCAGCCAGCCGAAATCGAACGGCTACCGCTCCATTCACACCACGGTTTCGGGGCGCGATGGCAAGCGGGTGGAGGTGCAGATCCGCACCCGGCAGATGCATGAGGTGGCCGAGGCCGGGGTTGCGGCGCATTGGTCCTACCGCGATGGCGTGCTGGCACAAAACCCGTTTGCGGTGGACCCGGCGAAGTGGATTGCCACGCTGACCGAGGGTTTCGACGAAGGCGACCACGACGAGTTTCTGGAGAATGTGAAGCTAGAGATGTACACCGATCAGGTGTTCTGCTTCACCCCGAAAGGCGAAGTGGTCAAGCTGCCCAAGGGTGCCACCCCGATCGATTACGCCTATGCGATCCATACCCGCATCGGCAATTCCTGCGTCGGGGCCAAGGTCGATGGCATAAGGGTGCCGCTCTGGTCTCGGCTGAAGAACGGGCAATCGGTGGAAATCATCATTGCCGAGGGGCAGCGCCCGCAGGCGACGTGGCTCGACATCGTGGTGACCGGCCGCGCCAAGGGCGCGATTCGCCGCAGCCTGCGCGAGGCCGACCGTTCACGCTTCGTGAAACTCGGGTCGGAACTGGCGCGGGTGGCGTTCGAGCATGTCGGGCGCAAGGTTTCGGACAAGGCCCTGCGCACCGCCGCCAAGACGCTTGGCCTGCCCGATGCCGACGAACTTCTGGCGCGTCTCGGCTCGGCCGAACTGACCGCGCGCGAGGTGATCGCCGCGATCTATCCCGAGCTTGCGGCCCGCCCGGCCGAAGAGGTTGATGCCCGCCGCCCGTTGGTCGGCCTTGGTGCCGATCAGACATTTCGGCGCGCCGGATGCTGCCAGCCGCTGCCGGGAGAGCGGATCGTCGGGATCACCTATCGCGGCATGGGGGTGGTGATTCACACCATCGATTGCCCGGCACTTGCAGAGCTCGAGGATCAGCCCGACCGCTGGGTTGATCTGCAATGGCAAGAAGGGCGGCACCCGCCCGCCTACACCGTTCGGCTGGCGCTGACGATTGCAAACGGGGCGGGGGTGCTTGGCCATATCTGCACCTTGATCGGCAGCCAGAAAGCCAATATCGCAGACCTGCACTTCATCGACCGCAAGCCCGATTTCTATTCGATCATCATCGAGGTCGAATTGCGCGATGTGGAGCATCTGCACACGCTGATGACGGCGCTTGAGGCCGAAAGCGACGTGGCGCAGATCGAACGGCACCGCGATATGGCGTGCAAACCCTGAGGGGTGGAAGGGAGACGCAGGACTTGGTTTTCAAGAGGCGCGACCGCCGCAGTATCTGGCAGACAGCGCTCGGCTGGCTCTGGCCGCGCGGTGGCTGGAAGCGCGCGCTTCAATATCTGCGCCACCGGCTTGTCCGCCTGCCCGATCAGCCGCACCGGATTGCGCGCGGCGTTGCGGCGGGGGTATTCATTTCATTCTCACCGCTGTTCGGGCTGCACATGCTCGGCGGGGCAGCGATTGCCTGGGCGATGCGCGGCAATGTGATTGCGGCACTTCTGGCCACCTTCGTCGGCAATCCGCTGAGTTACCCGTTCATTGCGCTGGGTGGGATGCGACTTGGCCACGCCATGCTCGGCGGCCACTTCGATGGCGGCATCCGGCATTCGTTCTGGCGCAGCTTTGGTGATGCGACCCACGATCTGCGGCTCAATTTCCTCGCGATGTTCACCGATGCGCCGACCCATTGGGCCTCGTTGGCAACCTTTTTCTACGACATTTTCCTGCCCTATCTGGTCGGCGGCACGGTGCTGGGCGTGGTCGCCGGTTTGGTGGCCTACTACCTGACCCTGCCGGTCATCATTGCCTATCAGCACCGCCGCCGCCTGCGCATCAAGGAGCGGTTCGATGCGCTGAAGGCCAAGCTGATCGCCCGCGCCGAGGACCGCAACGACAATACCCCGAAATCCTGACAGCGCCGTGCCGCAAGCCGTTTGCACAGCCCATTTCCCTTGCCGCGTCGGCGCGCTAGAGTCTGTCTGGCGCAGATAAAAGCGCCAGACAGACTCTAGCTTCCTGGTTCGTCGCCTGTCTTGCGACAAAACCGGATTCCACTTTTGTCGGACAGGCTCTAGTCTGACCGCACCCGAGGGAGCCCGATCCATGCCCAGCACCGCTGCCCGTTTGCGCCTTGGCGTCAACATCGATCACGTGGCCACCTTGCGCAACGCGCGTGGTTCGGCCTACCCCGATCCGCTCCGGGCGGCGCTTTTGGCCGAGGCGGCGGGGGCCGATGGCATCACCGCCCATCTGCGCGAAGACCGGCGACATATCCGCGACGCCGATATTGCGGCGCTGATGGCGGGTCTCACGCGGCCGCTCAACTTCGAAATGGCGGCAGTGCCCGAGATGCAGGATATTGCGCTGGCGCATCGCCCGCATGCCGTTTGCCTGGTGCCCGAACGGCGCGAGGAACGCACCACCGAGGGCGGGCTCGACGTGGCGGGCGACGAGGCGCGGCTGACCGCCTTCATCGCGCCGCTGCGTGCTGCCGGTATCAGGGTTTCGCTATTCATCGGCCACGCGCCCGCGCAAATCGCCGCGGCCGCGCGAACCGGGGCGGCGGTGGTGGAACTGCATACAGGTGCCTACTGCGACCTGCACGCCGAAGGTCGGCTGGCCGAGCGGGACGCCGAACTGGCGGCACTGCGCCAAGGTGCCGCGCTGGCACATGGGCAGGGGCTGGAGGTGCACGCGGGCCACGGCCTCAGTTTTGAAACCGTGGGCCCGGTGGCCGCGATCCCGCAACTGCGCGAGCTGAACATCGGCCATTTCCTGATCGGTGAAGCGGTGTTCATCGGCCTTGGCCCGGCCATTGCCGAAATGCGCCGCCTGATGGATGCCGCGCGCGCATGATCCTTGGCATCGGCACTGATCTTTGCAACATCGACCGTATCGCCGGGGTGCTCGAACGCCATGGTGCGCGCTTTCGCAACCGCGTCTTCACCGAGGTCGAGCAGGCGCGGGCCGAACGTCGCGCCGATGTGGCCGGCACCTACGCCAAGCGCTGGGCAGCGAAAGAGGCCTGTTCCAAGGCGCTCGGCACCGGGCTGCGCATGGGCATATCCTGGCGCGACATGGCGGTTAGCAATCTTGCCAGCGGCCAGCCGGTGATGCACCTGACCGGCTGGGCCGCCGACAGGCTGGCCGCGATGACCCCGCCGGGCCATCTGGCAATCGTGCATGTGACGCTGACCGATGACCACCCATGGGCGCAGGCTTTCGTGGTCATCGAGGCGCGCGCGCTTGCTTGACTTGCCGCCTCGCCCGGCGCAAGAGGTGCGGGATTTATGAAGCAGGAGCAGGCGCAGATGTCATCCAAGGCCTCCGAAGGCATTGTCGAAACGATCAAGACGGTGGTCTATGCGCTGCTGATTGCTGGGGTTTTCCGCACGCTCTTCTTTCAGCCCTTCTGGATCCCGTCAGGCAGCATGAAGGAAACGCTGCTGATCGGCGATTTCCTGTTCGTCAACAAGATGGCCTACGGCTATTCGCGCTATTCCTGCCCCTTCGCCATGTGCCCGTTTACCGGCCGCCTGTTCTCCTCCGAACCCGAGCGCGGCGATGTTGCGGTGTTTCGCCACCCGACACATGGCGATGACCTGATCAAGCGGGTGATCGGCCTGCCGGGCGATACCGTGCAGGTGAAGGCGGGCGTGCTCTACATCAACGGTGCTGCCGTGCCTTCGGTGCCCGCTGGCGTTTTCACCGAGGTCAAGGAACAGCAGGGGCCGCAGGGCCTGGTGCCGCTTTGCGCCAACGACCCGGTGGGACGTGGCAATCTTTGTGAAAAGCCGCGGGCAATCGAGACCCTTCCCGGCGGCGTGAGCCATTCGGTGCTGAACATTTCCGAAAGCGCCGCGGGTGACAATACCGCGCTTTTCACCGTGCCTGCGGGCAACTACTTCTTCATGGGTGACAACCGCGACAATTCGGGCGACAGCCGCTTTCCCGCCGCGGGCGGCGGGCTTGGCATGGTTCCGGCAGAATACCTGATCGGCCGCGCCGACCGGATCATGTTTTCTTCCGCGGGCCGTTCGCTGTTCTATTTCTGGACCTGGCGGAGCGACCGTTTCTTCAAGGCTGTCGAGTGAAGCTTTCGGCTGAAATCGCTGCTTTCCAGAGCCGAATCGGGCATCGTTTTTCCGACCCCGCGCTGCTCGCGCGCGCGCTGACCCATGCCTCGGTCGCCAGCCCCGCCCGGCTCGACAACCAGCGGCTGGAATTTCTGGGCGACCGGGTGCTTGGCCTCGTGCTGGCCGAAACCCTGCTGCAGGCCGATCCCGCCGCCACCGAGGGCCAGCTGGCACCCCGTTTCAACGCGCTGGTGCGCAAGGAAACCTGCGCCGACGTAGCGCGACAGATCGGGCTCGGCGATGTGCTCCGGCTGGGGCGAAGCGAGATGATGTCGGGCGGGCGGCGCAAGGAGGCGGTGCTGGGCGACGCGATGGAGGCGGTGATTGCCGCCGTCTACCTCGACGCAGGCCACGCCGCGGCACGCGATCTGGTACGCAGGCTTTGGGGCCCCCGGGTGGACGAAGTGGCCGAAGACGCGCGCGACGCCAAGACCAGCTTGCAGGAATGGGCGCAGGCGCGCGGCCTGCCGCCGCCGGATTACCTCGAAGTCTCGCGCGACGGCCCCGACCACGCGCCGCAGTTCACCATCGAGGTGCGGCTGGTCTCGGGCGAGGTTGAGCGAGCGGTCGCCGGTGCGAAGCGGCAAGCGGAACAGGCGGCGGCAAAGTCCCTGCTGGCGCGGATGGAGAGAACCGATGGCTGAACCGACACGCGCGGGTTTTGTTGCCCTGATCGGAGAACCCAACGCGGGCAAATCGACCCTGCTCAACCAGATGGTGGGGGCCAAGGTCTCGATCGTCACCCACAAGGTGCAGACCACCCGCGCCCGCATTCGCGGCATCTGCATGGAAGGGCAGGCGCAGATCGTCTTCGTCGATACCCCCGGCCTGTTTCGCCCGCGCCGCAGGCTTGACCGCGCGATGGTCGCCGCCGCCTGGGGCGGGGCGGCCGATGCCGACCTTGTGGTGCTGCTGATCGAGGCGCATCGCGGCCTGACCGAGGGAGTGAAAGCGGTGCTTGAAACCCTGCGCGAGCGGCTGGGCGGGCGCAAGGTGGCGCTTGCCATCAACAAGATCGACAAGGTCAGGGCCGAGAGCCTGCTGCGCCTTGCCGAGGAAATGAACGCGGCTTTCCCGTTCACCAGGACCTTCATGATTTCCGCCGAAAAGGGTTATGGCGTCGCCGATCTGCGGCTCTGGCTCGCCTCGGAACTGCCAGAAGCGCCGTGGTATTACCCCGAAGACCAGATCGCCGATGTGCCGATGCGCCAGATCGCCGCCGAGATCACCCGCGAAAAGCTGACCCTGCGGCTGCACGAGGAACTGCCCTATCAGTTGACCGTCGAGACGGAGAACTGGGAAGACCGCGCCGATGGTTCAACCCGCATCGATCAGCTGATCTATGTCATGCGCGATGGCCACAAAGGCATCGTGCTCGGCCACGGCGGCGAGACGATCAAGAGCATCAGCCAGGCGGCGCGGGCCGAAATCGCGGCTTTCCTTGGCCGCCCGGTGCATCTGTTCCTGCAAGTGAAAGTGCGGCCGAACTGGCTTGAAGAGCCGGAGCGCTATACCGAGATCGGGCTCGACTTCAAGGATGGCAACTGAACCTCGCCTTGCGGCAGATTTCTGGGTGCGCGCCTATCTGGCGCGGCTCGGTCTTGCCAATATCCCCGCCTACATCACCCACCGGGGCGATGCCACCGCAGGCGCGGTGCTGGTCAAATGCGCCACGCTTGACGGTCGCGCGCGCGCCTTGCATCGCAGCTACGATCTTGCCAGCGGCGCTCTGGTCTGGGTGACGCTTGCCGAGGGTCCGGAGGCGGAAGTCGATGCTGCCATCGCCCGCCAGCGCCGCTACGACAGCGACCTTTGGGTGATCGAGATCGAATCGCGCGACGGCCGCACTTTGCTTGATGAGCCGGGGCTTTCCGGCTAGCGGCAAATGCTTCAGCGAAATATCCTGCGGGGGTGCGGGGGTGCAAAACCCCCGACTTGCCTGCGGCAAGGTGCCTCCGGCGGGGATATTTTGGCTGAAGCAAGCTGCAAGGGGGGGGCATGGACTGGCGCGACGAAGGCACGATCCTATCGCTGCGCCCGCATGGCGAGACCTCGGCGATCATCGAGGTTTTCACCGCCGCGCATGGCCGCCATGCGGGCGTGGTGCGGGGCGGCGTGTCGCGCAAGTTCGCGGCGACGCTGCAACCGGGCAGCCGGGTGGCGGTTGCATGGCGCGCGCGGCTCGAGGATCACCTCGGCGCTTTCAGCGTCGAGCCGCTGCAAAGCCGCGCCGGGGTGCTCGCCGACAGGCTGGCATTGATGGGGTTGAATGCAGTTACGTCGCTGTTGCTGTTTGCGCTGCCCGAGCGCGCGCCGCACCCGCCCCTCTTCCGCGCCAGCGAGGCGCTGTTCGATGCGCTGGCGGAGCGGGGCGCAGGCTGGCCGCTTGCCTATCTGCGTTGGGAACTGGGGCTGCTGGAGGAACTGGGCTATGGGCTCGACCTTAGCCGCTGCGCGGTGACGGGCGGGCGCGAAGACCTTGCCTATGTCAGCCCAAAGACCGGGCGCGCGGTCAGCAGAGATGCCGCGGGCGACTGGGCGGAGCGGTTATTGCCGCTTCCGGCCTGCCTCATGGGGCAGGGAGGTGCCAGCGGCGAGGAGCTGGCGCAGGGCCTTGCCACCACCGGCTTTTTCCTTGAACACCGTCTGGCGCGCGATCTTGGCGGGCGGGCGCTGCCCGAGGCGCGGGCGCGCCTGGTCGAGGCAATGGGGCGCGCTATTCCAGCAGGCGGCGGGCAATGACCTGCGCCTGTATTTCGGCGGCACCTTCGAAAATGTTGAGGATGCGTGCATCGCAGAGGATGCGGCTGATCTGGTATTCCAGCGCGAAGCCGTTGCCGCCGTGGATTTGCAGCGCATTGTCTGCCGATGCCCAGGCGATGCGCGCGCCCAGCAGTTTCGCCATGCCCGCCTCCAGATCGCAGCGCTGTCCGTGGTCTTTTTCCCAGGCCGCGAAATAGGTCAGCTGCCGCGCTATCATGATTTCCACCGCCATCATTGCCAGTTTTCCGGCGACGCGGGGGAAGGCGATCAGCGGTTGGCCGAACTGCCTGCGCTCCTCGGCGTATTTCATGCCGACCTCGACCGCCGATTGTGCCACGCCAATGGCGCGGGCGGCGGTCTGGATGCGGGCGCTCTCGAAGGTCTGCATCAACTGCTTGAAGCCCTGCCCCGGCACCCCGCCCAGAAGGTTCTCGCCCGTGACCTTGAAGCCGTCGAACCCGAGCTCGTATTCCTTCATGCCCCGGTAGCCGAGCACTTCGATTTCGCCGCCGGACATGCCGGGGGTGGGGAAGGGGTTTTCGGCGGTGCCGGGGGTCTTTTCGGCGAGGAACATCGAAAGCCCGCGCCAGTCGGTGCTTGCGGGGTCGGTGCGGGCCAGCAGGGTCATCACATGGGTGCGGGCGGCATGGGTGATCCAGGTCTTGTTGCCGGTCACTTCCCAATCGTCGCCTGCCGGCACGGCACGGGTGCGCAGCGCGCCGAGATCCGAGCCGGTGTTGGGTTCGGTGAAGACGGCGGTAGGCAGGATCTCGCCCGTGGCGAGAGCGGGAAGCCATTTGGCCTTCTGCGCCTCGGTGCCGCCGCACAGGATCAGCTCGGCGGCAATTTCGGAGCGGGTGCCAAGGCTGCCGACGCCGATATAGCCGCGCGAAAGTTCTTCCGACACCACCACCATGGATGCCTTGGAAAGGCCGAGGCCGCCGAATTCTTCGGGAATGGTCAGGCCGAACACGCCCATGTCGGCCAGTTCGGTGATGATTTCCATCGGAATCAGCTCGTCGCGCAGGTGCCAGCCATGGGCGTTGGGCACAACGCGGGCGTCGGCGTAGCGGCGGAACTGATCGCGGATCATCTCCAGCTCGTCGTCGAGCCCGCTTGCACCGAAGGTGGCGCGACCGTGGTTGTCCTGCATCAGCGCCACGAGGCGGGCGCGCGCGGCGGGCGCGTTGCCTGCCGTCATCAACCGGGTGGCGGCAGGACCGGGGGCCCAGCTTTGGCCAAGATCGGCGAGGCGCGCGACCTCATTCTGGCTCATTGCGATGCCGCCGGCGATCTGGCACAGGTATTCGCCAAAGCCGATCTGCAGGATCAGCGCCTCCATTTCGCCAAGCTTGGCTTCAGCTTCAAGCCGCGCTGCCCAGGCGTAAAGCTGCGCCAGCGCCTGGCCGTAGGTGGCCAGCCACGCCAGCCCATGCGCCGCCGACTGTTCGGCATCGAGCGCGCGGGCGGAGACCTTGCCGCCGCTTGAGACCCTGGCCTTGACCGATGCGGTGGCGGCGGCAACCAGCGCCGCGACCTCGGGCAGCGCGGCGGCAGCAAGCGAGAGCGCGTCGGGCATAAGCGGGGCGGGGGCGTTGGGCATGGTGGCAGGCTCCTGATGCTGCAAGTGCATCGTGCTTAGGGCCTTCGCATTCGCAGCGCAATAATAATTCGCCGATGGCGCGGCTCACGAAGCATTCTGTCGCTGCCGAATCTGGCTGCGCCTGCCCGCGCCGCGCGATATAGCGACGCGGGAATTGGCGGGAGCGTTGGTATGTTCGGCATGGAACCCTGGGCCTTGGCGCTGGCGCTGGCGGTTACCGGGTTCGCGGGCTTTGTGAAGGGTGCCGTCGGTTTTGCCATGCCGATGATCATGATGTCGGCCTTTGGCTCGTTCCTTTCGGCTGAGACCGCGTTGGCGCTTCTGATATTGCCCACCGTTGTCACCAATATCGCGCAGGCGTTCCGGCAGGGCTGGCGCGCGGCCTGGGATTCGGTGCTGAAATACCGGTTGCACATCGGCATGCTGATGATCTTCATTCCGATCTCGGCGCAGTTCGTGCGGTTCATTCCGCAAGGCTGGATGTATGGCCTGCTCGGGGTACCGATTGTCGGCTTTGCGGCGCTGCAACTGGCGGGCCGCAGCCTTGCGATCAGCATCCGCCACCGGCGCAGGGCGGAGGCGGGGCTGGGCGTCATTGGTGGGCTTTATGGCGGCATCTCGGGGATCTGGGGGCCACCGTTGCTGGTCTATCTGCTTTCGACCGGGGCAGGAAAGGAAGAGACCGTGCGGGTGCAGGGCGTGGTGTTTCTGATCAGCGCGGTGATGCTGCTTGGCGCGCACCTTGCCTCGGGGGTGTTGAACGCCCTTACGCTGCCCGTCTCGGCACTGATGATGGTGCCAGCGATGGCGGGAATGTGGCTGGGTTTTCGGTTGCAGGATCGGCTGAACCCGGCGCGGTTCCGGCGTTGGACGCTGGTCCTTTTGGCGCTGACCGGGCTGAACCTTTTGCGCCGCGCCCTTGGGGCCTGAGGCTCAGGCGGCGACCGGGGCGTGAAACCGCGCCCGCGCGGCGGCAAGCGAAGCGGCCTCGTAGGGGCGCAGTTCGCGCAGCACCGGGCGGCGGTGGGTTGGCAGTTGCCCCAACGCGGCAAGGGCCGCAAGCGCCGTTGTGGCGGCAAGCTCGGGGGCCGCGGCCAGCGCACCGGCATAAAGGCTTTCCATGTGCAGGCCGTCTGCGACAAGCAAGTGGTGGCCCCGCAGAAGAATTCCGTGCCAGGTCAGCACGCCCGGCCGCTCGATATGGCAGGCCGAAACCCCGTCGACCAGATGCCGGGCTTCAACCAGAACAGATTCAGTGCCGAACAGGTATTCAATCGTGGTGTCGTGGGTGGCTATGCGGGTCTGCGGCAGCACCCAGAGATCGCGGCTCCGCCCGAAGCGGCCTGCGCCAAGCCGGATCGGTGCCAGCGCGCCAAGCGCGGGCAGCGCCAGAGAGCCCGACCAGAGCACCTCTTGCGCACCGGCATCGGCGGTTTGCACCCGGTCGCCCGCGCGGATTTCCGCGGCAGGGCGGGGACCATCGGGGGTGTCGATCGGGGTCGAAGGCGCGAAAGCTGCGCCCGGCCCAACCGGCACCGCGCCGTCGTTGAACGCGAGCCACAGAAGCGCGCCACCTTGCGCTGCCGCACCATGCCCCGCCAGCAGCGCAACCAGATCGGCCTGCGGCAGCGGCAGCGGGTTCAGCCCGGCAGCCTGCCGGATTGCGCCGCGATCCAGCGCCTCAAGCGTCAGCAGGCTTTGCCGTGCCGGGGCATCCCAGCCATAGCTCAGCCGGAACTGCCCCCCGGCACCAAAGAGATCGGCGGCCGCCAGCGAAACCGTTGCCAGCGCTTGCCCCTGTCGCTGATGCAGGATCAGCCGCCCGTCACCCGACAGAGCGAGTGACAAAAGCCGCGGCCAGCCTTCGCGGCTTGCCATATGCACCAAGGGCAACGGTCCTTTCTGGCCACGTTCCAGCGCAAATTCCGCAAGCAGGGTGCCGCGCGCCAGAAGCTGCGGCAGCGCCACGCCGGGCAAAGGTTCGCCGCCGGTGCCGCGCTGGCAAAAGCCAAGCCAACCGTGCCGCGCCATCGCCATGCGTTCGCCTGCGAATGCCATCCCTAGGCCGCCTCCGCCCGCGATAACAGCACCTGCGCCTCGAAGCTGCGCAGCGACCTTCGCGCCGCCGGGCTGTAACCTGCACCGGTTTCGGGGTCGAGTTCAGGAAACAGCGCAAGAATTTCCGCAGCCAGCGGCGCGTCGAACGCGCCCATCACCTGCGGCCCCGGCAGGAAGCTTTCCGTGGCCAGCCCTTCGGGCCAGATCACCTGATGGCGGTCAAAAAGGATGTGAACGTATTCCACCATGCCGCCTTCGACGCGGGTCACCGTGGTGCCGTTCACCAGATCCTTGGCGGCTACCAGCACTTCGGCATCACCAAACAGGAGTTCGGCCAGCGGATCGCGCACCAGAACCCGGTGCTGTGGCGAAAGCCAAAGCTCACCATGCGCGCCAAAGCTGCCTGCGGCGATGCGGATCGGGGCAAAGCTGCCCGCCGCAGCCACAAGCCGCCGCCCCGCCCAGCGCAACGGCTGCGCGCCCGCGTCCTGCGTCAGCACCAGATCGCCCGGTTGCAGCGCCTCGACCGGAACCAGGCCACCGGGGGTTGCAATGCGAGTTCCGGCGACGAAGCAGGGCACCTGATTGACCGTGACGTAGGCCACGTCCGAAGGGCCACTGCTGCTGCCAACGGTGTAGGTAAAGTTTACCGCCTCGGTGTCGGCATCGCCCAGTACGGTCAGCGTGCCATCGGCATTGAGGGTGATCTGCTGCCCGGTCGCCAAGGTGATGGTGGAGCCGACACTGACAGCCTGGCCGTTGATATGGGTGATGGTCAGCGTGCTGCCGCCCGGTCCGGTATCGTTGGCAAGCACATCAAGCGTCTTGCTTTGCCCCGGTGCCAGCGTCAGCGTGTCATCATGGGCAATGAGCGCGGTCTGCACGCTGTTGCTTGCGATCAGCACGTTCGAGTCATACTGCGCGTCGCCGACATCGGCGATGCCGATGCGCAGGGTGTTCACCTGCCCCGGTATCACCGTCATCTTCAGCGTCATGGTAACGGTGAAGCCGTCCATCTCGGTGTTGTAGGCGTCGGTGGTGTTGTCGATGTAGAGGTTCTGGTTGTTGGCGCCGTTGATGCCGGTCACCGAGGCATCGCCGTTGCCGATGGTCATTTCCACCGCGACACCGTTGACCCAGACCCCCACCAGGTCGTTGTAGATCGAGTTGATGTATTCGGGGTATTCCTCGGATGCGAACACGAACTGCATGGTCATCGTGTCGCCGGTGGGAATGAAATTGACGGTCAGGATCGACGCGTCATAGGTGTTGGTGCCGGCGAGGGCATTGAACATCGCGTCATTGTTCGGCCCGGTCGTGTCAGTCGAGGTGTTGGTGGCGCGGTTCGGGTCGCCGTTCGATTGGGTAAAGCTCGCGGCGTTGCCGGTTGAAAGGATCACCCCGGTATCGGAAGGCGTCGCGTCGGGAGAGAGCGCATCGCCACGCCCGTAAATGGCCGAAGAGTTCGCAGCCCCGGTGTAACTGGCGGAAACCACCGTAACGCCATCGCCAAAAATCTCATTGGCCATCTGCAACGCCGAGGCGTTGGTCTTATAGGATAATTCGGCGCCTGTCGCCATTTCCGCCCCATCTATAGGAGGCAACGCAAACGATGCTACAGGATCTTGTGTCCTGCTTGCCCTAACATCTTGCCGCTCGGTCGGGGTTCGTTGACCCCATGCGTTTGCCCTGCCTCAGGGATTTTCATTTTTCGTAACGTTATGACGTGGTTATGCCACGTTCCTAACAGTTTCTTAGTGCAATGTGGCATGCCCTGCAATGCGTGCCCCGGAGGCAACAGCACCCTGCCCCCGGTTGCGCGGCTGCCTGCGCCGCGCTAGGGCTTGCGCGAGCAGCCGGGAGCCTCGCAATGCCGATGACCGCCACCGACCCCGTCGCACTGACCGCCGCGCTTGTGCGCTGCCCCTCGGTCACGCCAGCCGAGGGCGGCGCGCTGGTGCTGCTTGAAAACCTGCTTGCTGCGGCGGGTTTTGAATGCAGCCGCGCCGACCGCAACGGCATTTGCAACCTCTATGCGCGCTGGGGCAAGCGTGGTGCCAACCGCAGCTTTGGCTTCAACGGCCACACCGACGTGGTGCCGGTCGGCGATGCGGCAGCATGGACCCGCGACCCGTTCGGCGGCGAGATCGTCGATGGCTGGCTTTGGGGGCGTGGTGCCACCGACATGAAATCGGGGGTCGCGGCCTTTGTCGCCGCCGCCATCGACTTCGTGCACACTACCCCGCCCGATGGCGCGCTGATCCTGACCATTACCGGCGACGAGGAAGGCGCGGGCCGCGATGGCACCCGCGCGCTTCTCGATCACATGGCCGCCGCGGGCGAAAGCATGTCGGTCTGCCTGGTGGGCGAGCCGACCTGCCCGGAAACCCTGGGCGAGATGATCAAGATCGGGCGCCGTGGTTCGCTTAGCTGCTGGTTCACCGCCGAGGGTGTGCAGGGCCACGCCGCCTACCCGCAGCGCGCGAAGAACCCGCTGCACGCGCTGGTCACGCTGCTTGCCCGCCTCACCGCCGAACCGCTCGACACCGGCACCGCGCATTTCGATGCTTCAAGCCTGCAGATCACCACCATAGATTGCGGCAACCCGGCCTCGAACGTCATCCCGGCGCGCGCCGGTGCCACGGTCAACATCCGCTTCAACGATGCCCACACCGGTGCCGGCCTGTCCGGCTGGCTAGCCACCCAGGCGGCGCGGATCGAGGCAGAGTCCGGGGTGAGGATCGGCCTGCGCATCGACATTGCGGGCGAAAGCTTCCTTACCGCGCCGGGTGATTTTGTCGCCATGGTCCGCCACGCCGTCGAAGCCGAAACCGGCCTTGCGCCCGTGCTATCCACCTCGGGCGGCACTTCGGATGCGCGCTTTGTCAAGGATCACTGCCCGGTGCTCGAATTCGGTCTGGTCGGCAAGACCATGCATCAGGTCGATGAACGGGTCGAGGTGGCGCAGATCGTGGCGCTGAAACGCATCTACAGCCGCATCCTCGCGGATTATTTTGCCTGAGGTTTCTCCTTCGCCCAAATACCCTCGGGGGTCCGGGGGGCGAGCCCCCCGGCGCGTGACGCCAAGCTTGGCCTGTGCTAGGGCAAGGCCATGACCCAGATACCCAGCAAGACCCAGATCCTCGACTGGCTCGCCAGCAACCCCGGCGCTTCGGCAAAGCGCGACATCGCCAAGGCTTTCGGGCTCAAGGGGGCCGAGCGCATCGCGCTCAAGCGGCTGCTGAAAGAGCTGGAGGCAACCGGCGATCATGCGCGCCGCCCGGTCGCGGCACCTCTGGCCGCCGACAAGTTTCCGCCCGTTACCGTGCTTGCCATGCTGCCGCCCGACGCCGACGGCGACCAGTTTGCCGAGCCGCTGGAATGGCAGGGTGCCACCCCGGCCCCGCGGGTGCTTTTCGTGTCGGCCAAGGGCGACGCGCCGCTTGCCACGGGCGACCGTTTCCTTGCCCGCATGACCGAGGTCGCAGGCGAGGATTACGCTTGGGAGGCGCGGCTGATCCGCCGCTTTGGAGAGGCCGCGCACCGCGTTGTCGGGGTGTTTCGCAAGGGTGCCGAAGGTTCCCGCATCACTCCGATCGACAAGGGGGCGGACCGCGAGTGGCGGGTGGCGGCGGGTGCCACGCTCGGCGCGCGCGAGGGCGAACTGGTCGAGGCGGAACTGACCGGTCCCAGGGGCCGCATGGGCCTGCCCGCCGCACGCATCATCGCGCGGCTGGGCGACCCTTCTGCACCGCGCGCGGTTTCGCTGATCGCCATTCACCAGCACGGGATTCCCGATGACTTCCCCGATGATGTGATCGCCGAGGCGGACGCCGCCAGCCTCGTGCCCGAAGATTATGGCGATGATCTGCGCGCCTTGCCCTTTGTCACCATCGACCCCTCGGATGCGCGTGACCACGACGACGCCTGCTTTTCCGAGGCCGATGATGACGCGGCCAACGAAGGCGGCCATATCCTCTGGGTCGCCATTGCCGATGTCGCGCATTACGTCCGCCCCGGCACCGCGCTCGACCGCGAGGCGCGCAAGCGCGGCAATTCGAGCTATTTCCCCGACCGCGTGGTGCCGATGTTGCCCGACAGGCTTTCGGGCGACCTTTGTTCCTTGCACGAAGGCGTGCCGCGCCCGGTGCTCGTGGTGCGGATGAAACTGGATAGCGCGGGCAACAAGCTCACGCACCGCTTCCTGCGCGGGATGATAAAATCGGTTGCGTCGCTGAGTTACGAAGAGGTGCAGGAGGCACAAGACGGCCGCCCCAGCCTTCGCTGCGCGCCGCTGATGGCACCGGTCATTGCCCCGCTTTATGCCGCATGGCGCGCGCTTGATCGCGCCCGCGCCGCCCGCCAGCCACTTGATCTTGATCTGCCCGAACGCAAGATCGAGCTGGGCGAGGATGGCAAGGTCAAGTCGGTCGGCTACAAGGCGCGGCTCGATGCGCACAAGCTGATCGAAGAGTTCATGGTGCTGGCCAATGTCGCCGCCGCCGAAGAGCTGGAACACCTGCGCCGACCGCTGCTCTACCGTGTGCACGAAGAACCGAGCCCGGAAAAGCTCGATGCCTTGCGCGAGGTGGCGCAGGCCTCGGGCTTCACGCTGGCCAAGGGGCAGGTGCTGAAGACCGCGCATCTCAACCGGCTTCTGGCGCAGGCCGAGGGCAGCGAGTTCGACGAATTGTTGAACATCACCACCCTGCGCTCGATGCAGCAGGCCTATTACCTGCCGCAGAACCTCGGCCATTTCGGGTTGGCGCTGCGCTCTTATGCGCATTTCACCTCGCCCATTCGCCGCTACAGCGACCTGATCGTGCATCGCGCCCTGATTTCGGGGCACGGTTGGGGCGCTGACGGGCTTTCGCCGGGCGATATCGAAACGCTGGAGGAAACCGCGCAGCATGTCTCGGAAACCGAGCGGCGCAGCATGGCGGCCGAGCGTGACACCACCGACCGCTACCTTGCCGCCTACCTTTCTGACCGGGTAGGCAGCACCTTCAGCGGGCGGATCAGCGGCGTGCAACGGTTTGGGGCCTTCGTGAAGCTTGACGAGACCGGTGCTGATGGCCTCATTCCGATCCGCGAGATCGGGCGCGAGTATTTCCACTATGACCGCGAGGCGCAAACGCTGCGCGGTGCCGATACCGGCCTGACGCTTGGCGTCGGCCAGCGGGTCATGGTGCGGCTGGCCGAGGCGGTGCCGGTGACCGGCGGCCTGATGCTGGTGCTGTTGGAGGTCGAGGGTCGCGCCTTGCCGCAATCAGGCGGCAACCGGCGCGCAAAGCCCGGCGGCCGAAAACTTGCCGCCAGCAAGGCGCGCGAGCGCGGCATCGCCCGCAAAGAGCGGCACAGCCGCAAGTAGGCCCGCCAGCGGCAGCGCCATACGCCAGAAAAAGGCCGGAGCGGTAGCTCCGGCCCGTTGGCGGTTGGCATAGGGGGTGGGTCAGCCGATCGCGGCAGCCCTTACGCCGGCGTCGATATAGGGCAGGTACTGGGCGAAGTTCTTGGCGAACATTGCTACCAGCTTTGCCGCCTGCGCATCGTAGGCGGCCTTGTCTGCCCAGGTCTCGCGCGGGTTCAGCAGACGGGAATCGATGTCGTGCACCGACACCGGCACTTCAAAGCCGAAATTCGCATCGCGGCGGAAGCTCGTGTCGTTCAGCGAGCCGTCAAGGGCGGCGGTCAGCAGAGCGCGCGTTGCCTTGATCGGCATCCGCTTGCCCACGCCATAGGCCCCGCCGGTCCAGCCGGTGTTGACCAGCCAGCAGGTGGCACCATGTGCCGCAACCTTGTCGCGCAGCAGGTTGCCATAGGCCTCGGGGCGGCGCGGCATGAAGGGCGCGCCGAAGCAGGTGGAGAATGTCGGTTGCGGCTCGGTAATGCCGACTTCGGTGCCCGCGACCTTCGAGGTGAAGCCCGAAAGGAAGTGATACATCGCCTGCGCCGGGGTCAGCCGGGAAATCGGCGGCAGCACCCCGAACGCATCACAGGTGAGCATGATGATGTTGCGCGGGTGGCCACCTAGCGAGCTTTCCGAGGCGTTCGAGATATAATGCAGCGGGTAGGCGCAGCGGGTGTTGTCGGTCAGGCTGTTGTCGGCGAAGTCGAGCTCCAGCGTCTCGGCGTCAAAGGTCATGTTTTCCACCACGGTGCCGAACATCGCGGTGGTGGCATAAATTTCGGGCTCGGCGACAGGGCTGAGGTTGATGGTCTTGGCGTAGCAGCCGCCCTCGAAGTTGAAGGTGCCCTTTTCGGACCAGCCATGTTCATCATCGCCGATCAGCACGCGCGAGGTGTCGGCGGAAAGTGTGGTCTTGCCGGTGCCGGAAAGGCCGAAGAAAACCGCCGTATCGCCAGCGTCGCCCACTGCGTGGTTGGCCGAACAGTGCATCGCCATGATGCCCTTGCCGGGCAGGATGTAGTTCATGAGCGTGAAAACGCCCTTCTTGATCTCGCCGGCGTAGGCGGAATTGCCGATCAGGATCAGCTTCCTGGCGTAGTTCATGGCAACCACGGTTTCGCTGCGGCAGCCGTGCCGCGCCGGGTTGGCCTTGAAGCTGGGGCAGTTGATGATGGTGAAATCGTTGATAAATCCGCCAAGCTCGTGCCTGCCGGGACGGCGCAGCATGTGGCGGATGAACAGGCTGTGCCAAGCAAGTTCGGTGATGACCCGGACATCGAGCCGGTGCTCGGGGTCGGCACCGCCGTAGAGGTCCTGCACGAATACCTCGCGGCCTTTCAGATGCGCCAGCATGTCTGCATGGAGCACATCGAAGGCTTCCGGCGACATCGGGTTGTTGTTTTCCCACCAGATTGTTTCTTCAACATCGGGGGTGCGGACAGTGAACTTGTCCTTGGGCGAGCGCCCGGTGTGCTTGCCGGTGGTGCAAAGGAACGCGCCACCCTTGCCCAAGGTACCCTCGCCGCGCTTCAGCGCCGCTTGCACGAGCTGTGGCTCGATAAGGTTGTAGTGAACTGCCCCGAGGCCGGTGATGCCCTGATCTTCCAGGCGGTTTGCCGGGTTAACGCGTCCAATGCTCATCTTTATTGCTCCCGATGCCGTCACGCGGCGGTTCAAAGGGCCAGACCCGGCAGCCCTCGCCCGGGGGCTGCCGATCCGCCCGGCACCAACGCGCCCGCGGATGCCGCCCGTATAACATGCGGCGGAAAAGAAGGAACAGAAGGCGTGTGCCCGGTTAGCGCAACCAAGAGCAGTTTTGCGCAAACAGCCGCCAAGGTGAGGCAAATTAGTCAAAGCTTCGGCTTTTTGCGCTTTGCTGATTCGTTGATGGCGGGCGATTCGCACAGAATGGTTGATTCCCTGCCCCGGAAAGCGGAGTATGTCAAAAAACTACAACAAACCGGACCAGGCAGAGCAGTTAAGGGGCCACAGCATGTCGCGAATCGCACTCGTTGACGACGACAGGAATATTCTGACCTCAGTTTCGATGACCCTTGAGGCTGAGGGATTCGAAGTCGAGACCTACAATGACGGGCAGTCCGCCTATGACGCCTTCGCCAAGCGCCTTCCGGATATGGCGGTTCTCGATATCAAGATGCCGCGAATGGACGGGATGGACCTGTTGCAGCGGCTGCGCCAGCGCACCTCGATGCCGGTGATCTTCCTCACCTCGAAAGATGACGAGATCGACGAGGTTCTCGGGCTGCGCATGGGCGCGGATGACTATGTGAAGAAGCCGTTCAGCCAAAGGCTGCTGGTCGAGCGTATCCGCGCGCTGCTGCGCCGTCAGGACGCGATCGCCACCGGCGAGGTTGCCACCACCGAGGAAACCAAGGTGATGGTGCGTGGCTCGCTCAGCATGGACCCGCTGCGCCATTCGGTGACGTGGAAAGGCAATGAGGTGACGCTGACAGTGACCGAATTCCTGCTGTTGCAGGCATTGGCGCAGCGCCCCGGATTTGTCAAAAGCCGCGATCAGCTGATGGATGTGGCCTATGACGATCAGGTCTATGTGGATGACCGCACCATTGACAGCCACATCAAGCGCCTGCGCAAGAAAATGCGCACCGCCGATGATGATTTCACCGCAATCGAAACACTTTACGGGATAGGCTACCGTTACAACGAAGAATGAGCATGGCGGCGGGGATTGGCTTGGCTAGGTCGAAACACGGGTCGGAAGCCGACGTGGTGCTTGGTGAGGACTGGGTGGCACCCGACGATCTGGCCGATGGCGAACTGCGCCAACACCGGGCGCGGCGAAGCTGGATCTCGCTGAACTCGTCGCCTTTGGCGCGCAAGATCATCACCTTCAACCTTCTGGCGATGGTGGTTCTGGTGGCCGGGGTGCTCTACCTCAACCCGTTCCGCGACAGCCTGGTCTTGCAGCGCGAAAGCGGCCTGGTAGCCGAGGCGCAGCTGATCGCCGACCTGTTCGAGGCGTTGCTGCCCGCGAATGCGGAAACTGGTCTGGCGGCGGGCGGGCCGGTTGACGTTGGTGCCGTTCTCGCCGGTCTTGCGCGCGCAGAGGGGGTCGAGATTCATGTTTTCGATCCTGCGCAGGCATTGATCGGCAGCACGGTTGGCCAGCCCCGCAGCGGCAGCGAGACGGTCGAGGGGCTGGGCGTTGACCAGCGCTCGACCATCATCACCGACCTTCTGAACCGGCTCTGGGATGCGATGGCAGTGCTCTTCGCATCGGACCCTGTCGGCGCGCCCGCGCTTGGCTCGCAAGAGGCGGTGCAGGCGCTGTTGCCGCGGGCTTTGGCAGGCAGCACACAGATTTCGACCGATCGCAGCTCGGGTGGCGAAACCATCTTCGCAGTCGCCACGCCGATCATGCAGGCGGGCCGGGTGGTGGCGGTGGTTGGCATGACCTCGGCAGCGGGAGAAATTGACGATCTGGTGCGGGTCGAACGCGAGCAGGTGCTGCAGATGTTTGTGATCGCCATCATCGTTTCGATCGGGCTCAGCTTTGTGCTTGCCTCGACCATCGCCAACCCGCTGAGCGACCTTGCCGCCGCCGCCGAGATCGGGCGCGACAGGAACGCCCGCAAGATGAACCCGGGCCGGGTGCGCATACCCGACCTGACCGCGCGACCCGATGAGATCGGGCGGCTTTCGGGCGCGATGCGCGGCATGGTGACGGCGCTTTACGACCGGATCGACGCCAACGAACAGTTTGCCGCCGATGTCGCGCATGAAATCAAGAACCCGCTCGCCAGCCTGCGCTCGGCGGTGGCGAGCCTGCACATGACCAAGCGCGACGATCACCGCACCCGGCTGCTGGAGGTGATCGACCACGATGTGCGCCGTCTCGACCGGTTGGTGAGCGATATTTCCAACGCCTCGCGGCTTGACAGCGAATTGGTGAAGGAGGAGGAGGAATCCTTCGACCTGCTGAAGATGATCGGCAATCTGACCGAACACCACGGCACCGAGGCGGCGCGCCGGGGTATCGACTTCATCACCGATCTGCCGCCGCAACCGATCATCATTCATGGCCTGGAAGCGCGTCTGGCGCAGGTCTTTGTCAATCTTATCACCAACGCCCTTTCGTTCTGCGAAGAGGGTGACGCGGTGCGGGTCTGGGCGCGCAAGCGCGAAAACCGGGTGCTTGTGGTGGTCGAAGATACCGGCCCCGGCATTCCCGAGCAGGCACTGACCAAGATCTTCAAGCGGTTCTATTCCGAACGCCCGGCCGGGCAGTTCGGCGAGCATTCGGGGCTGGGCCTGGCGATTTCCAAGCAGATCGTCGAGGCGCATGGCGGCGTGATCTGGGCCGAGAACATCCGACCGACCCATGCCGATGTCACCTCGGAGCCTCTTGGCGCGCGCTTTGTGGTCGGCTTGCCGGTGTGACCGCCACAAGCCTCTGCCTGCACGCGAGCACGGTCGCGCTGGGGGCGCGGGCGGTTGCCATTACCGGTGCCTCGGGCAGCGGCAAGTCGGGCCTCGCATTGCAGCTCATGGCATACGGCGCGCTGTTGGTAGCGGATGACCGCACCTTGATAACCCCGCGCGATGGCAGGCTGATTGCCACTGCGCCAAACCCGATCCGCGGCCGCATCGAGGCCCGCGGGGTCGGGCTTTTGCGGGCAGAAACGCTTGCCGAGGCAGCGCTGGTGCTGGCGGTTGACCTTGATCGAGACGAGACGGAAAGGCTGCCACCAACCCGGCAAGTTGAATGGTGCGGCATTGCGGTGCCTCTTGTGCTGCGGGTGCAAAACGTCCATTTTGCCGCAGCGATCTGGCAATATCTCAAGGCGGGACGGGTGGCGTGACGCAGGCGCGGGGCACCACGGGCGGGCAGAGCGAGGCGACGCAGCGGGTGGTTCTGGTCACCGGCGCTTCGGGTGCCGGGCGTTCCACCTCTATCGCTGCGCTTGAAGATCTTGGCTATGAGGTGATCGACAATCTGCCGCTAAGCCTCGTGCCGCGCCTGCTGGTCGGGCCGCCGATGGGCCGCCCGGTGGCGCTTGGCATTGATGTGCGTAACCGGGATTTCGCCGCCAGCCGCCTGATCGAATTGATTGACCGGCTGACCCGCGAACCGACGCTTGACCTCGAGGTGCTGTTTCTCGACTGCCAATCCGATGAACTGGTGCGCCGCTACCGCGAAACCCGCCGCCGCCACCCGCTGTCACCCGGAACCGATCCGGCGCAGGGCGTGGCGATGGAGCTTGACCTGCTCGCGCCGATCCGGGTGCGCGCCGATGTGCTGATCGACACCACCGGCATGAGCCCGCATGAGCTGAAGGCCGAAATCGCCCGCTGGTTTGCGCTTGGCGATGCGCCGGGCCTGCTGGTTTCGCTCAACTCGTTTTCCTACAAGCGCGGCCTGCCGCGCGGGCTCGACATGATGTTTGATTGCCGCTTCTTGGCCAACCCGCATTGGGTGCCGGAACTGCGCACGCTTGACGGGCGCGCGCCAAAGGTGGCGGCCCATGTTGCTGCCGATCCGCTTTATGCTGATTTCTGCAAACGGGTATGCGAGTTGCTGCTGTTCGTGCTGCCGGCGCATCTGAACGAGGGCAAGAGCCATCTGGCAATCGGCTTTGGCTGCACTGGCGGCCAGCACCGTTCGGTTGTGGTGACCGAGCATATGGCAAAGGCCTTGTCCGAGGCGGGCTGGGCCGTTTCGAAGCGGCATCGTGAGCTGGAGCGCAAGGCCGCAGCCGAACAGCCGGGAAGCGGCGCATGATCGGAATTGTGATCGTGGCGCATGGCGGGTTGGCGCGCGAATACCTCGCCGCGGTCGAGCATGTGGTGGGGCCGCAATCGGGTATCCGCGCCATTGCCATTGAGGAAGAGCATGACCGCGCCGCCAAGCAGACCGAAATTTGCGCCGCTGCCGATGCGGTAGATGCCGGAATGGGCGTGGTCGTGGTCACCGATCTTTTCGGCGGCTCGCCGTCAAACCTGAGCCTGCTTGCCTGCGCGCAGAACGGCCGCGAGATCGTTTATGGTGCCAATCTGCCGCTTCTGGTCAAACTGGCCAAGTCGCGCCACCTTTCGGTGCATTCGGCGGTGCAGGCGGCGCTTGATGCCGGGCGCAAGTACATCAGCAGTTACACCACCGGGGGGCAGCCGGGCCCATGAGCGTGGAGCGGCAGTTGCGGATCGTCAACGAAAAGGGCCTTCATGCGCGGGCTTCGGCCAAGTTCGTCGAATTGGTAGAGGCGCATGATGCCCGCGCGGTGGTGGAAAAAGATGGCGAAAAGGTATCGGGCGATTCGATCATGGGTCTGCTGATGCTGGGTGCCGCGAAGGGCAGCACGATCCGGCTCAGCGCCACCGGGCCCGAGGCCGAAAAGCTGGCCGAGGCATTGGAGCTTCTGGTGGCCAACTGCTTTGGCGAGGGCATGTAGGGCCCTCAGCGTGTCGGCACCGGCACCTCGCCGCTGTAATCGTAGAAGCCGCGTCCGGTCTTGCGGCCCAGCCAGCCCGCCTCGACATATTTCGTCAGGAGCGGGCAGGGGCGGTATTTGGTGTCTGCCAGGCCCTCGTGCAGCACGTTCATGATCGCCAGACAGGTGTCGAGCCCGATGAAATCGGCCAGTTCCAGCGGCCCCATCGGGTGGTTGGCCCCGAGCTTCAGCGATTCGTCGATCGACTTCACGTTGCCGACCCCTTCGTAAAGCGTATAGACCGCCTCGTTGATCATCGGCATCAGGATGCGATTGACGATGAAGGCGGGAAAATCTTCGGCGCTGGCAGCGGTCTTGCCCAGCCGCACCACCACCGCCTTGAGCGCTTCGTAGGTGGGCTTGTCGGTGGCGATGCCGCGGATCAGTTCGACCAGTTGCATCACCGGCACCGGGTTCATGAAGTGGAAGCCCATGAACTTCTCGGGGCGGTCGGTGCGGCTTGCCAGCCGGGTGATCGAGATCGAAGAGGTGTTCGAGGTCAGGATGGTGTGCGGTGCCAGATGCGGCAACAGGTCTTCAAAGATCGCGCGCTTGACCGTTTCGCGCTCGGTCGCCGCCTCGATGATGAGATCGCAAGGGCCAAGGTCAGAAAGCTTCAGCGTGGTGCCGATGCGCGCCATCGCGGCGGTCTTGGCCTCGGCGGTCACCTTGCCGCGCGCCACTTGCCGTTCAATGTTCCTGTCGATCAGTGCAATCGCCTTGTCGAGGCTTTCCTGGCTGATGTCGGTCATCAGCACATCATATCCGGCGAGGGCAAAGACATGCGCAATGCCGTTGCCCATCTGGCCCGCGCCAACGATGCCTACCGACTGAATTTCCATGCTGTCACTCCGGGCCATTTTGCGCGACCCGACCTTATGCGCCGCACTGTGCCCGGCGCAAGGCATAAGCGGATGCCTCGCATTGTCGCTTTAGCCCTTTGGCAAGGCCTGCGGCGCAGTCTGGGCGCGGGTGAGTCGAAGATGAAGGTGGGAAAATGGCTTATGAGCATCCGGGCGGAGGCGCCCTGGATTATTGCCCCTGTCGCTATGGCAGGTCGAAACTGCTGTTCCGGGGGCCCCGGCGGCGGCTGACCGGGCCCTATGTTGCAGCGCTGGGCGGAACCGAAACCTATGGAAAGTTCGTGGCCAGGCCCTGGCCGGTGCTTCTGGAAGAGGGGCTGGGGCTGCCGGTGCCCAATTTCGGCTGTGTCAACGCCGGGGTTGATGTGTTCCTCTCGGAGCCGCAGGTGGTCGAGATCGCGGCGGCGGCGCGGGTTGCGGTGGTGCAGTTGATGGGACCGCAGAACATGTCGAACCGTTTCTACATGGTGCATCCGCGCCGCAACGACCGCTTCTTGCGCGCGTCGGCGGCGATGCGGTCGCTTTACCCCGAGGTGGACTTTACCGAGTTCAATTTTACCCGACACATGCTGACCGCGCTCCGCGACCGCTACCCGGCGCGGTTCGACCTGCTGGCGCAAGAGTTGCGCTCGGCCTGGGTTGCGCGTGGCCACAGCTTGCTGGAGCGGATCGGCGCGCGGGTGGTGCTGTTATGGGTTGACCCGAAGGGCAGCGGCGGCACCGCAGACCCGGTGCCGCTCGACGCCGCAATGGTGGCAGAGTTGGGCAGCCTTGCGCTTGAAACTGTGCGGGTAGAGGTCTCGGCGGCGGCCCGCGCGGCAGGAACCGAGGGCATGTGGTTTGGCCAGCTGGAGCAAGCTGCGGCGGCGGAAATGCCTGGTCCGATGGTGCATGCAGAAGTGGCCGAGGCGCTGATGCCGGTGCTGCGCGGTCTGCTTTGAAGGCGAGGCGGACCACGGCGCTAGCGGGTCAGGCGCGGGCTGCCAGAAAAGTGGTGAAGGCAGCCAGTGTAGCCTCCGAAACAAAATGCTCGATGCCTTCGGCATCTGTTTCGGCTGCCTCCGGGGGGGTGCCGACGGCGATCAGCAGATCGACCACAATCCGGTGGCGCGCGCGCACGCGTGCCGCCATGGCAACACCGGCGTCGGTCAGGAATACTCCTCGGTAGGGGCGCGAATTGGCCAGACCCTCGCGCTTCAGCCGCGCCACGGCCTTGGCGGCGGTTGGATGGGTCACCCCAAGGCGGCGTGCGATATCGGTAATGCGCGCCTCGCCAAGCTCTTGCAGCAGATCATCGATCATTTCTGCATAGTCCTCGACCAGCGCCATAGCCTGTGCCGACCGCGTCTGACTGAAGCGTTCGGCTTGCGCCGGTGCCTCGGGCTCGGGGAAATCATGTGGCATCAGCGTTGACTCTCCAGCCGCCGAAAGGGTGCAAGGGCACAATTGAAAGCGCCGCATGACAATAGTGCCGATGCATCAAAATGCAAACGCAATACCTTGGCCGGAGATTTTGTGCCCTCATCACCCTAATAATGACTATAGACAAAAGTGTAGCCTAGGCATTAAAGCTACTCTGACCACAACAAGCAGGCGAGCATGCGTGAACCACAGTTGAACTCGACAACCGCCCGGCGGGCGGGCATGAGCCATCGCACCTCCGCTGGCATGCGTGATGTGCTGGCAGGTACCCGGCGCGGGCCACGGTCCTATCTGCTGTTCTTTGGTCCCGCGGTGATTGCCTCGATCGCCTACATGGACCCCGGCAACTACGCCACGAACATTCAGGCGGGCGCGGGCTATGGCTACGAGCTGCTCTGGGTCGTGCTTATGGCCAACCTCATCGCCATGCTGTTTCAGGCGCTTTCGGCCAAGCTCGGCATCGTCACCGGTCACAATCTGGCCGAAATGTGCCGCGACAATTTTTCGCCGCCGATGGTGCTGGCCATGTGGGTGGTAAGCGAGATTGCCGCAATGGCCACCGATCTGGCCGAGTTTCTCGGTGGCGCAATCGGTCTGGCGCTGCTTTTTCACATGCCGCTCATGTCCGGCATGGCAGTAACGGCGGTGGTGACCTACGGCATCCTGATGTTCGAGGGCCGGGGCTTCAGGCCGATGGAACTGATCATCGGCGCGCTGGTTGCGGTTATTGGCCTCTGTTACCTGATCGAATTGTTCATTGCGCCGGTTGCCTGGGGTGAAGCCGCGAGCATGGTGCTGACGCCGCAGTTGCGCGATGCCGGCGCGCTCTTGATCGCCGTGGGGATCATTGGCGCTACGGTCATGCCACACGCGATCTATCTGCACTCAGGGTTGACGCAGAACCGCGCACCTCATGCAGGCATCGCCGACCAGCGCCGAATCCTGCGATTCTCGAATATCGAGGTGGTGCTGGCTTTGGCGGTTGCCGGAATGGTCAATCTGGCGATGGTGGTGATGGCGGCCGGGGCGTTTCACGCCGGGCACAGCGATGTGGCCGAAATCGAAACCGCCTATCACCTGCTGACGCCGCTTCTGGGTGGGGCGGCGGCCTCGGTGTTTCTTGTGTCGTTGATTGCGTCGGGCGTTTCCAGCTCGGTGGTCGGCACGATGGCCGGTCAGATGATCATGCAGGGCTTCATCCGGATGCGCATTCCGATCTGGTTGCGGCGTCTGGTCACCATGCTGCCCGCCTTCGTGGTCGTGGCAATGGGGGTTAACGTCACCACCGCCCTGGTCGCCAGCCAGGTGATCTTGTCGATTGCCCTGCCGGTTCCGATGATTGCGCTGGTGATCTTTACCCGCCGCGCCGACATCATGGGCGAATTCGCCAATTCGCGCGGTATCGATCTGCTGGCAATCGGCGGTGCCGCGATCGTGCTTTCGCTCAACTTCGTGCTTCTGGCGGCAACTTTCGGCGTGCCAATACCGGGTCTCGCGGCACTCTGAACTTCGGGCAGGTGTTTCGACACCTGCGGCTTCTTCTTTGCCGAAATACCCCACAGGGGCCCGGGGGAGTGAAACCCCCGGCTTATTCTCAGAGCTTGGAAATCAGTTCCGGCACCGCCTGAAAGAGATCCGCGACCAGCCCGTAATCGGCGACCTGGAAGATCGGGGCTTCCTCGTCCTTGTTGATGGCGACGATCACCTTGCTGTCCTTCATCCCGGCGAGATGCTGGATAGCACCCGAGATGCCAACGGCGACGTAAAGCTGCGGTGCCACGACCTTTCCGGTCTGGCCCACTTGCCAATCGTTCGGGGCATAGCCGCTATCAACCGCAGCGCGGCTGGCTCCGACCGCCGCGCCGAATTTGTCGGCGAGATCGACGATCAGCGCGAAACTTTTCTCCGAGCCGACACCGCGCCCGCCCGAAACCACGATCTTCGCGCTGGTCAGTTCGGGCCGGTCACTGGCGGCCACCTTGTCTTCGACCCAGGTCGAAAGGCCCACATCGCCCGGCCCGCCGATCTTCTCGACAGTTGCCGCGCCGCCTGCGCCGACGCCGGCAAAGCTGGCAGTCCGCACGGTAAAAACCTTTGTCGCATCGACCGACTGCACGGTCTGCACGGCGTTGCCCGCATAGATCGGGCGCTCGAACGTGTCGGCATCGAGCACCGCCGTCACCTCCGACAGAACCATCACGTCCAGAAGTGCGGCGACGCGCGGCAGCACGTTCTTGTTGAAGGCCGTCGCCGCGCCGCAGATGTGCGAATAGGACCCGGCCAGCCCCGCAATCAGCGCCGCGGAGGATTCGGCAAGCCCGTGGCTATAGGCGTGGTCATCGGCGAAAAGCACCTTGGACACACCGTCAAGCTTGGCGGCCTCGGCCGCTGCGGCCTCGCCGCCCTGACCGGCGATCAGCACATGCACCTCGCCCAGACCTGCCACCGCCGCGAGGGTCTTGGCTACGGAATCGGTCGCCAAGGCACCGTCGTTCACATCGGCTATCAGAAGAACGGCCATCAGAGCACCCCCGCTTCGTCTTTGAGTTTGGCAATCAGTTCTTCCACCGAGCCCACGCGCACGCCCGATTTGCGACCTGCGGGTTCGACGGTTTTCAGCACCTTCAGGCGCGGTGTCGCATCAACCCCGTAATCGGCAGCGGTTTTCTCATCGAGCTGTTTTTTCTTTGCTTTCATGATATTGGGCAGGCTTGCATAGCGCGGCTCGTTGAGCCGCAGGTCGGCGGTGATGATCGCGGGCAGCGCAACCGAGATGGTTTGCAATCCGCCGTCAACCTCGCGCGTAACCGTGGCCTTGCCGTCGGCGATCGTGATTTCCGAAGCAAACGTTGCCTGTCCCCAGCCCAGCAGCGCCGCCAGCATCTGGCCGGTCGCGTTCATGTCGTTGTCGATCGCCTGCTTGCCGGCGATGACCAGCCCCGGCTGTTCTTCGCGCGCGACCGCGGCAAGCAGCTTTGCCACCGCCAGCGGCTCGATGTCATTGTGCACATCGTCGGTGGCGACGATCAGAATTGCCCGGTCCGCGCCCATCGCCAAGGCCGTCCGCAAGGTCTCCTGCGCCTGCCTGGTGCCGATCGAGACCACGATGATTTCGCTTGCAACGCCCTTTTCCCGCAGCCGGATCGCCTCTTCCACGGCAATCTCGTCAAACGGGTTCATCGACATCTTGACGTTCGCCAGATCGACCCCGGTGCCGTCCGCCTTGACGCGAACCTTCACGTTGTAGTCAATCACGCGCTTCACAGGCACCAATACCTTCATCAGCGAGGCTCTCCCTTTGCATTGCAGCCACCTTTGGGGCGGCGAAACCGGCGTTCGGCAATTTTGTTACCCGCTCATGCCCGGCAGGAACAGTATAAAATCGTCGCGCCAGGCGACGCGAACGTCACGTTCTGCTCCGGTGGCGCTAACGGTTCGCGCCGGGAACCCAGAGAACATCGGCGCGGCCCTCATCATTCGCGATGCGGGCGGCGACAAAGAACCAGTCGGACAGGCGGTTGAGGTATTTGACCGCCGCCTCGTTGACCGATTCCATGGTCGCCAGTTCAACCGCGCAGCGCTCGGCGCGGCGGCAGACGGTGCGGCAGAGGTGCAGCTGGGCGGCAAACGCCGAGCCGCCGGGCAGGATGAAGCTGCGCAAGGGTTCCAGCCGCGCGATCATCGCGTCGATCTCGGCCTCCAGCCGCTTCACCTGCGTCTCGCTCATCCGCAGGATCGGGTAGCCTGCTTCGCTGTCGCGCTCCATGTCGGGGCGGGCGAGGTCTGCGCCGAGGTCGAAAAGGTCATTCTGGATGCGCGCCAGTTGCAGGTCCAGCTCGCCGGATGCGTGCAGGCGGGCGAGGCCTAGCGTGGCGTTGGTTTCGTCAACCGTGCCGTAGGCGGCAACGCGGGGTGAGTGTTTGGCAACCCGCGTGCCATTGGAAAGCGCGGTTTCGCCCGCGTCGCCGGTGCGTGTGTAGATGCGGTTCAGAACGACCATCTCAGCCTCGCGATTTCAGCCAGAAGGTTAGCAATATCAGGGCAATCGCCAGGGCCTGCGCGCCGACGCGCCACCACATCCGGCGGTTCGCGGTTTTCGGGTCCGAACCGCGGGCAAAGCCGCCGATGCCGAGCACAAGCACGGCGAGCACCGCCAGAACGGCGGCAGCGATGACGATGGTTGACAGATCGATGGCCATGGCATTCCCCCAACAACTGCCCCAGATGTAGCCCCGCAGGGCGCAAAAGCGAACGGATATTTCAGCCGCGCCCAAGCAACCGGTCAAGCATCCGGGTAGAAAGCAGCCGCCGGGCAATGCCGGAAACCCAGGTCGGCGTGGTGACGTAATAGCGCGGCTTCGGGTTCGGGCTTTCAAGTGCGCGCAGGATCTTCGCGGTGACCGCCGCGGGCGGCAGTTGCCAGCGGTCGGGCTTGCCGCCCTGATATAGCCGCTTCAGCAGCTTTGCCTCGTATTGGGCGCGGCGCGGCGAATTGCGCCAGTCGATCCAGTGTTCGAAATGCGGAATCGAATTTGCCCGGATCCGGCTGGCGATTGGCCCCGGTTCGATCAGGATCACCCTGATCGGCGTGTCGGACATTTCAAGCCGCAGGATGTCTGTCAGCCCCTCCAGCGCAAATTTCGACGCGGCATAGGCCCCACGCCAGCGGATGCCGACGATGCCGAGTACCGATGAGCAATTGACGATCCGGCCATGACCCTGCGCGCGCATCATCGGAATGACCCGACAGGTCAATTCGTGCAGCCCGAATAGGTTGGTCTCGAAGATCTCGCGCAGCGCGCCGCGTGGCAGGTCTTCCACCGCGCCGGGGCAGGCGAAGGCGGCGTTGTTATATAGCGCATCGAGCGTTCCGCCAGTGCGTGCCACCACCTCGGCCACACCCGAAGCGATGCTGTCGCTATCGTCCACATCAAGCGGAAAGCTCTCCAGCCCCTCGGCCTGAAGCCGCGCGCAATCAGCCTCGGCGCGACAGGTCGCGAACACCCGCCAGCCCGCGCGCTTGAGGCCATGCGCGGCGTCGTAGCCAATGCCCGAGGAACAGCCGGTGATCAGGATGGTTTTCATCATGCGCCCCTTTTGGGCAGGGCTAGGGGGTTTTGCGGGTTCCTGCAACCACCCCTTGTGGCAAATCACGCTGGACCGGGGCTGCGGCGCGCTTTACATCACAAAGCCATGAGCGAGCCGAACGACATACCCACCGCCAACACCCATTCCGAACCGCTGAGCCGCGCGATCGGCGAGCGTTACCTGACCTATGCGCTTTCCACCATCATGCACCGCGCCCTGCCCGACGCACGCGATGGGCTGAAGCCGGTGCACCGGCGCATTCTTTTCGCGATGCGTGAGTTGAAGCTGACCCCCACCGGCGGGTTTCGCAAATCGGCCAAGATCGCGGGCGACGTGATGGGCAATTACCACCCGCACGGAGATGTGGCCATTTACGATGCGATGGCGCGGCTCGCGCAGGATTTCAACATGCGCTACCCGCTGGTTGACGGGCAGGGCAACTTTGGCAACATTGATGGCGACAACCCGGCCGCCGCGCGCTACACCGAGGCCCGCCTGACCGCCGCCGCCGAGGCGCTGATGGAAGGGCTGGCCGAAAACGCGGTCGATTTTCGCCCCAACTATGACGGCACGCTTGAAGAGCCGATCGTGCTTCCCGCCGCCTTCCCGAACCTGCTGGCCAATGGCGCAAGCGGCATAGCGGTGGGCATGGCAACCAACATCCCGCCGCACAACCTCGATGAGCTGGTCGAGGCCTGCCTTTTGCTCATCAAGACCCCCGAGGCCAGCGATGAGGCTTTGGTGGCGCTGGTACCCGGCCCCGATTTTCCTACCGGTGGGGTTCTGGTCGAACCGCGCGAGAGCATACTGGAAGCCTACCGCACCGGGCGCGGCGCATTCCGCTTGCGCGCCCGCTGGGCGGTGGAAG
The DNA here is from genome assembly GCF_030684035.1 of Phaeovulum sp. Lineage (GTDB taxonomy): Bacteria > Pseudomonadota > Alphaproteobacteria > Rhodobacterales > Rhodobacteraceae > UBA6213. The sequence goes on from NZ_JAUXPI010000045.1 coordinate 115,101, forward strand.
ACCTTGGGCGCGGGCAATGGCAGATTGTCGTCACCGAGATTCCGTTTCAGGTGCAGAAGTCGAAGCTGATCGAGCGACTGGCCGAGCTGATCCAGACCAAGAAGGTGCCTGCTCTGGCCGACGTGCGCGACGAGTCCGCCGACGATATTCGCATCGTGCTGGAACCCCGCGCCCGCACGGTGGACCCGGAAATGCTGATGGGGATGCTCTACCGCAATTGCGACCTCGAGACCCGCTTTTCGCTCAACATGAACGTGCTGATCGACGGACGCGTGCCAAAGGTCTGTAGCCTCAAAGAGGTGCTGCGCGCCTTTCTCGACCACCGCCGCGCGGTGCTGCTGCGCCGCAGCCAGCACCGCGTCGAAAAGATCGACGCAAGGCTCGAGGTGCTGGAAGGCTATATCATTGCTTACCTCAACCTCGACCGGGTGATCGCCATCATCCGCCATGAGGATGAGCCGAAGCCCGTGCTGATGGCGGAATTCGAGCTGAGCGATGTGCAGGCCGAGGCGATATTGAACATGCGGCTGCGCAGCCTGCGCAGGCTTGAGGAAATGGAACTGCTGCGCGAGCGCGACGCGCTGATGGTCGAACGCGCCGGGCTTGATGATCTTCTGGCCAGCCCTGCGGCCCAGTGGAAAGCGATCGCGCGGCAACTGGCCGAGGTGCGCAAGGCGTTCGGCAAGACCGCACCGGGCGGTGCCCGCCGCACCGGCTTTGCCGAGGCAGGCGAGGTGGCCGAGGTGCCGATCGAGGCGATGATCGAGCGTGAACCGATTACCGTGATCGTCTCGAAAATGGGCTGGGTGCGCGCCATGAAGGGGCACCAGATGCCCGCCACCGCGTTGAAATTCAAGGATGGCGACGAGGCGCGCTTTACGCTTCTGGCAGAAACCACCGACCGGATTCTGCTTGCCGCCAGCAACGGGCGCTTCTTCACGCTCCTCGCCGCCAACCTGCCCGGCGGGCGCGGCATGGGCGAGCCGCTGCGGCTGATGCTCGATCTGCCGAACGAGGCAGAGATCGTGGAAATGCTGCTGTTCCGGCCGGGCGAGAAATACCTGGCGGCGTCAAGCGAGGGCGACGGATTCGTGGTCGCCGCCGAAGAGCTTCTGGCGCAGACGCGCGCGGGCAAGCAGGTCTTGAACCTTGGCGCAGGCGCGCGCGCGCAGGTTTGCCGCAAAGTGGCGGGCGATACCGTGGCGGTGGTGGGCGAGAACCGCAAACTTCTGGTGTTCCCGCTGACCGAGCTGCCGGAAATGGCGCGCGGCAAGGGGGTTCGGCTGCAAAAGTTCAAGGATGGCGGGCTGAGCGACGCCACCACCTTTCGCCTTGCCGATGGGCTGATGTGGAAAGATCCGGCCGGGCGCACCCGCACCGAGACCGACCTAGCGGAATGGCTGGCCAAGCGCGCCACCGCAGGCCGCATGGCACCCCGCGGCTTTCCGCGCGACAACCGCTTTGGCTGAAACGCCTCGCGGGCGAACCGGGCTTGATTTTCCCCGGCATTCCCAATAGGGAAACGCGCGAGTTTCCACCGGGCCGCGGGAGGCCCCCCTACCGATGAGGCGCCGCGATGGCAAAGGCAAAGTTTGAACGCAACAAGCCGCATATCAACATTGGCACGATTGGCCACGTTGACCACGGCAAGACGACGCTGACGGCGGCGATCACGAAGTATTTCGGTGATTTCAAGGCGTATGACCAGATTGACGCG
>NZ_JAUXPI010000062.1 GCF_030684035.1 Phaeovulum sp.
ACATCATCGAGCTCGCGCCCTAGTAGGCCGATATGCAAACGTCCAGTCATCGATACGACCCAAACCGCCCACATATCTCTTCAGTAAAATCTAGTTGTCAAAGAGCATGAAGACAAAACACACAGCCAGCGCAGTATTGCAGCGCTACCCGCCATTTCGCCTCTGGTAGTCTGCCGTGGTCCCGTCTGGCACCAGCAGCACACCGCCACAACCTGCGCTGCGTCGGTGAAGGGCTTTCTACGGAGACTGGCGGCGCTGCGCAAGAGGCAATATGCGCGCGCCAGCCGATTTGTGGCACAGCTTTGTAACCATTGTGTATTTCAGCAAGCGCAATGGTCCGTTCCAGCGCTGCGCCGCGCGCGGGCGCGAGAATCGGCCAGCCGCTGCCTCGCTTGCGGCCGATCAGCCGAGGTCGCGGCCCCTGCGGCGGACCACGGTTTGCAGAATCATCGCGGCATAGACGAGGTCGATCACCACCATGGTCAGCCAGAATCGGGTAAAGAGCATGCCCACCAGAATCGCCGTGCCGACCAGCACCAGCCCGACCCTGCCCTGCTCGACACGCAGGCTTTTCGGCGAGAAGGTCGGAATCCGGCTGATCATCAGCGCCCCCACCAGCCCCAGCCAGAGTGCCGGGATGACCGGCTGCGCAGTGGCATCGAGAATGCCGGCGCGATCGGCAAACAGCGGCAGCAGCGCGAGTATCGCACCCGCCGGCGAAGGCACACCGGTAAAGAACGGCTTGCCGCCGGTCGGCGGTGCCGCGCGGGCGACATTGAAGCGCGCCAGCCGCAGGCAGGCACAGCTGACATAGACCAGCGCCAGCACCCAGCCGAAGCCTGCCCCCAGCCCTTCGCCCTTGGTGCCAAGGGTGAATTCGTAGATCAGCAACCCCGGAACCACGCCGAAGTTGAGAAAATCGGCGAGGCTGTCAAGCTCGGCACCGAAATTCGAGGTTGCCCGCAGCCGCCGCGCGATCAGCCCGTCAAGCCCGTCAATCGCCGCCGCGAGCAAGATCAGAACTGCCGCCGCCTCAAACCGCCCGGCAAAGGCAAAGCGCAGCGCGGTGAGGCCAAGGCACATGCCCGCCATGGTGACGAGGTTCGGCAACAACAGCAGAAACGGCATCGGCTCGGCCCTGCTGCGGCGGTCCTCCGGGTCGCGCATCTCTGCCCCCCTATCGCTGCGCGCCAAGGCGCGGGTTTGCGTTTCCGGCAAGATCTGCCAGCACCGTCTCGCCCGCGATCATGCTTTGGCCAATTGCCACCAGCGGTGCCACGCCTTCGGGCAGATAGACATCAAGCCGCGAACCGAAACGGATCAGGCCAAAGCGTTCGCCCGCGGCAAGCACCTGCCCCGGTGCCACGAAGCACAGGATCCGCCGCGCCACCAGGCCGGCGATCTGCACGACGCCAATGCGTCGGCCATCGGCCATTTCCACGGTTACGCCGTTGCGCTCGTTATCGACGCTGGCCTTGTCGAGCGAGGCGTTGAGGAACTTGCCCGGCGTATAGGCCACCACGGCAATCCGCCCGGCCACCGGCAGGCGGTTCACATGGCAATTGAACACGTTCATGAATATCGAGATTCGGGTCAGCGGCGCGCTGCCAAGCGCCAGCTCCCCGGGTGGAATGGCGGGTTCAAGCAGGCTGACCACGCCATCGGCGGGGCTGATCACCAGGCTCTCGCCCAGCGGCGTGATGCGGGGCGGATCGCGGAAGAAGTAATAGACCCAGACCGTAACCCCCAGCCCCAGCCAACCAAGCGGCGTCCAAAGCCACCAGAGCACCACCGCCGCCGCCGCCGAAATCGCCACAAACCGCCGCCCTTCGGGGTGCATCGGCTTGAGAAAGGTGGAAACCATGCTGACAGCCATTGGCCAAGTCCTTCAAGAAGTGCTGCCGATGCTTAACCGATCCGCTTCCGGGTGCAAAGGGTGATGGAAGGCTCACCCCGCCCGGCAGCGGCCTTGGAAAGGCGCGGCAGGCAAGACCCTCCGGCGTAGCAGGTGGCAGGGTGAGGTGTCAGCGGCAACGCGTCCGCGTTCACCAGACAATCACTTCTGGCGGGTTCGCCACCATCACCTCGACAGGAATGCCGCCAAGCTTGCCGGCAGCGTGCGAAAAGGTCGAGGCAAAACTGCCGAGCACCCGCTGCGTTGCCGCAAGCGCATAAAGATCGACCACTGCGCCTTCGATGCCTTCGCGTGCGTCGCGGGCAAGGCTTCGCGGTGCCGCGCGACGGATACGTCCGGGAAATGCCGCCTCAAGCCGCGCCATCTCGTCAGCGGCATCGGTGGCCACAAAAAACGTGGTGTCCAGGTCTTCCTCGACCAGTTGCCGCATCCGCGCCAGAAACAGTTCGGTCGGGCTATGTGCGATCGATGGCTTGTGATCGGAGCGGCGGATATGCACGCCGACGGTTGTTGAAAAGCCTTCGGTCAGCGCCGCGACGCGCGCGGCCAGGTGCGGCACCGGGCGGAACGGGTAAAAATTGCCCTCGCCGGGGTAGAAAAGGCTCCATGACCGGATCGCTATATGTTTTTGTCGCCCGAGACTGCGAAAGTTGAAGCCTGCGGCGATCATCGCTTCAACCTCGCGCGGCTGTAGCGCGCCCAGAATCGGCGGCCGCTGCGTCAGGCGCATCCAGTTTTCCGCAAGGCGTTTGCCGGTGCTGCGGTGCAGCCGATCAGAGCTGAAAATCTGCGCAACCTCGGGCGGAACCTCGATCACGTCTTCCAGCCGGCACCCGAACTCGGGGCCAAACCGCCAGAACACCCGCAGCGGCCGGCCCAGATCGGCGCTGAGCCGGATCGCGCTGTGCAGCGCATAAAGGCGGTTGCAGAGCCCGCCCCCTGGCATGATTGTCAACATCGCATGTCCGGTCCGCGCCGATCGCGGTTACGCCAGAGCTATCGCTGCGCCGCGCCCTGCACAACCGCACCTTGACCGATGCCGTTTGAACTTCGGGCCTCGCCCGTGCAGGATGTCCCTGGGGCAACCCGGGCGGAGAACATCCATGAAAACGGCTTTGGTCTGCGGCGCTGGCGGCTTCATCGGCGGGCATCTGGTCAAGCGGCTGAAGCGCGAGGGCTTCTGGGTGCGCGGCGTCGATCTGAAGCTGCACGAGCACGCCCCGAGCCAGGCAGACGATTTCGTGCTGGGCGATCTGCGCGACCAGATCCTGGTGCGCGCGGTGATCGACCGCAACTTCGACGAGGTTTATCAACTGGCTGCCGACATGGGCGGGGCGGGCTATGTGTTCACCGGCGCGCATGACGCGGATATTCTGCACAACTCGGCGATGATAAACCTCAATGTGCTCGATACCTGCCGGGCCCGCGGGGTCGGGCGGATATTCTATTCCTCCTCCGCCTGCATCTACCCAGAGCACAATCAGCTTGACCCCGATAACCCCGATTGCACCGAGGCCAGCGCCTACCCCGCCAACCCCGATAGCGATTATGGCTGGGAAAAGCTGTTTTCCGAACGCCTCTACCTCGCCTACCGGCGCAACCACGGTGTCGAATGCCGGATCGCCCGTTTTCACAACATCTTCGGCCCGGAAGGCAGTTGGGAGGGCGGCAAGGAAAAGGCCCCGGCCGCACTTTGCCGCAAGGTAGCCCTTTGCCCCGATGGAGGCGAGATCGAGGTTTGGGGCGATGGTTTGCAGACCCGGTCATTCCTTTACATTGACGCCTGCATCGAGGCGATGGTGCGCCTGATGCGGTCGGATTTCGTCGGCCCGGTCAACATCGGCTCGGAAGAGATGATCACCATCAACGATCTGGCACGCATGGCGGTGGCCATTTCGGGCAAGTCGCTCGCTATCCGCAATACCCCCGGCCCGGTCGGGGTGCGCGGGCGCAATTCCGACAACCGGCTGATCCGCGCGAAGCTTGGCTGGGAGCCGAAAGCGCCGCTGCGCGAAGGTATGGAACGGCTTTATCGCTGGATCGCCGCAGAAATCGCGCGCCGCCACAATCAGGTTGGATAGCCGCTGCCGCTGACGCTGACGCTGACGCTAGAGGGCGCGAAAAACCGCCATCTGGCTTGCGCCCCCAAGCTCTGGGTGGCCGCCGCCGAGATCGCGGCGGCTGACACTGTAACCGCTCCGCTCCGCCACACCCTGCGCCCAGCGCCCGAACCTTTCGCGCGACCATTCGAAACGGTGATCGGGGCGGCGGAAGCGGTGTGCCGGCACCCCCAGCAGCGGGTTGAATTCGGCATTTGGCGTGGTCACCACAACCAGCCGTGGGCGCATACCGCCAAAGACTGCCCGTTCAAGCATCGACAGGCTCTCGGGCTCCAGATGTTCGATCGTCTCGATCAGCACCGCGCAATCAAAGCCCCCGAAGCGCCGCTCGTACCGGGTCATCGAGGCGAGATGCAGCTCGATGCTGCAAGCCGTGGGGGCTTCGGATTTCAGCCTCTCGCGCAACCGCGCAAGCGCTTCCGGGCTGAGGTCGATTCCGACCAACCGCGTGATCTGCGGCTCTCTGGCAAGGCGAATGAAAAGATCGCCGTCGCCGCAACCAAGGTCAAGCACGCTGCTGGCACCCGATCCGACGACAACCGCCTGTGCCGCCGCCAGCCGCTCTTCGTGCAGCCAGCTTGTCATTCCCGCGCCCCCTGCCCCAGCGGTCTTTGCATCAGCACCACGTCTTTGACCGGCACCTCGCAAGCCCACCCCCAGCGATGGGCAAGCAGGCGAAATGTAGCTTCGCGGTAAAACACCACATGGGTCGGGTCCTTGCGGTAGTGCCAGGCCGCAAAGCGGAAGTCGTCAGTTTGAAAGCAGGTCATCAGCGCCAGCCGGCCGCCGGGCCGGACCAGCGCCCGCAGCCGCGCGAATTCCGCCGCCGGGTGGTGAAAATGCTCGGCCACCTCGGTGCAGGTGACAAAATCATAGGTCGCGGCCAAAGCTGCCGGGTCGGGCGCAAAGAACGGGTCATAAAGCGCCACCGCATGCCCCGCCTCGCGCAGCATCGCCGCCAGCGCAGGCCCCGGTCCGCATCCATAGTCAAGCCCGCTTGAGCGGTGCCCGAGGCGCGCCAGCAGCGGATCGGCCAGTTTCGACAGAAACCGGCGATAGCGCGCATCCGACGGGTCGTTTTCATGGTGCAGATAGTGCGCCAGTTCCGCCTCGCGCGATGGCAGCGCGGCAGGGTCGAGAAAGCGCGCCGCGCAAACCGGGCACCGCCAATAGGCGCGCCCTTCCACGGCCAGCAAAGGCTCTGCCGCCTTTGCTTCACAGACCGGACAGGGCTGCGGCAATTCAACCGTCATCGTGTCACGCAACAAGGGGGGGGTAACATGCTCCGCATCGCCTGACCGGTTCCCTGCCACTTTCGCCTGACCCTCGCAAAGTTCCGCCTTATCCGCGCTTCCCCGACAAAATTCAATGCTTGGGCGGGGCGCGCTTTGTTTGTGCCACCCGACGGTTGGCAAGGTGCCCGAAACTGGCACCTGCCGCACGAAAACACGGCTGACGAAAAGGCATGTCGGCTGCCTGCCGGACACCGCCTCGCGGATCGGTGCTGGCGTCTTGACAATTCCGGGTCTGACAGCGCTAACCTGTGGCATGGACAGCTCCGACCGCGCCCCGCGCGGTCGGGATTCAGAATGAACGTCCAACAACACGGGAGTTATCCATGAAACATCTTCCAAAACTGGTCGGTGCCGCGCTCATTGCGTCGCTGGGCCTGTTCGCGCCCGCGGCCCGCGCCGCGACGCCGCCCGATACGCTGATTCAAGCCTGGGCGATTGACGACATCATCAGCCTCGACCCTGCCGAAGTGTTCGAGTTCACCGCTTCCGAAATTCTCGGCAACTCCTATCAGGGGCTGATCGGCTATGACGTGAAGGACGTGTCGAACATTTTCGGCGTGGTCGCCGAGAAATGGGACATCTCGGCCGACGGCAAGACCTATACCTTCACCATCCGCGACGGTCTGAAATTCGCCTCGGGCAACCCGATCACCGCGTCTGATGCGGTGTTCTCGCTGCGCCGCGCGGTCAAGCTCGACAAATCGCCCGCCTTCATCCTCACCCAGTTCGGCTTCACCGCCGACAACGTTGATGCGATGATTCGCCAAACCGGGCCGATGACCTTCGAATACGAAATCGACAAGGCCTATGCGCCGACGCTGGTTCTTTACTGCCTGACCGCCACCGTGGGTTTCATCGTTGACGAAAAACTGGCGATGGAACATGCAGTTGATGGCGACTTTGGCTACAACTGGCTGAAAACCGGCTATGCCGGGTCGGGGGCCTTCACCATCCGCGAATGGCGCGCCAACGAAGTCGTGGTGCTCGAGCGCAACGACAATTACTCGGGCCCGACCCCGGCGATGGCCCGCACGATCTACCGGCACATACCGGAGGCGGCAACGCAGCGGCTGCTGCTGGAACAGGGCGACATCGACATTGCCCGCAACGTTTCAGCCGACAGCATCGACGTTCTGGCCGCGAACCCCGGTCTAGCGGTTGATTCGGGTGTCAAAGGCTCGATCTACTACCTCGGGCTGAACCAGAAAAACCCGATCCTCGCCATTCCGGAAGTCCGACAGGCGATGAAATACCTGATCGACTACGCCACCATCGCCGACACCATCATGAAAGGCCGCGTCACCGTGCATCAGGCTTTCCTGCCGCGCGGCTTCCTCGGCGCTCTGGAAGACACGCCGTTTGCGCTCAATGTCGTCAAGGCCAAGGAACTTCTGGCGGCGGCGGGCTATCCGAACGGCTTTACCGTCACGATGGATACCCGCAACACCGATGAAATCACCTCCATCGGCACCGCTATCCAGCAAACCATGGCACTTGCCGGGATCACCGTTGAAATCATCCCAGGCGACGGCCAGCAGACGCTGACCAAATACCGCGCGCGCAACCATGATATCTATATCGGTCGTTGGGGCCCCGACTATCAGGACCCGCACACCAACGCCGACACCTTCGCGCGCAACCCCAACAACGCCGACGACGCGACCTCCAAACCGCTCGCCTGGCGCAACGCCTGGAACATTCCGGAAATGACCGCAAGAACCGACGCGGCAGTGCTGGAAGCCGATGCCGGCAAACGCGCCCAGATGTATCTGGACCTGCAGGCCGAACATCAGCAGACTTCGCCCTTCATCATCATGTTCCAGGAAATCGAGGTCATGGCGCGACGCGCCAATGTGCAAGGCTATGTGGTCGGGCCGTCGTTCAACGACAACTCGTTCCGGGCCGTGACCAAATAATGGTCGACACGACTTCAGGGGAAGGGCACCGCGGTGCCCTTCCCGCACTCGCCTGGAAGCTGGTCAAGATCTTCGCCAGCGTGGCGCTGACCTTTCTTGGGCTTTTGCTCGTCACCTTCCTTATCGGGCGCGTGGTGCCGGTGGACCCGGTGCTTGCGGTCATCGGCGACCGCGCCTCGCAATCGGTATATGACCGGGTTTTCATCGAGCTCGGGCTCGACAAGCCGCTATACGAACAATTCTGGATCTACCTGCAAAAGATCCTCTCGGGCGACCTCGGCACCAGTTTCCTTACCAAGAAGCCGATCATTGATGATATCGCCCGGGTATTCCCGGCGACGCTGGAACTGGCCACGGTCGCCATTCTCATCGGTACCTCCTTCGGCATCCCGCTTGGCGTGCTCGCCGCGGTGCGGCAGGGTCGGCTCAGCGATCAGATCGTGCGCGTGGTCGGGCTGATCGGCTATTCCGCGCCGATCTTCTGGCTCGGCCTGCTGGGCCTGCTGGTGTTCTACGCCCGCCTGCACTGGGTGGCTGGGCCGGGGCGGATCGACATCGGTTTTGAGTATTCCATCACCTCGCGCTCCGGCCTGATGCTGCTCGACAGCGCCATGCAGGGCCAGTGGGGTGCCTTCCGCAACGCCTTCTCGCATATCATCCTGCCCGCCTCGCTTCTGGGCTATTACTCGCTCGCCTATATCAGCCGGATGACCCGCAGCTTCATGCTGGCAGAGCTTGCGCAGGAATATGTCATCACCGCCCGGGTGAAGGGCGTGGCCGAATGGCGCATCATCTGGGTGCATGCCCTGCGCAACGCCGCGGTGCCGCTGGTGACCGTGGTGGCGCTTTCCTATGCCGGACTGCTGGAAGGATCGGTGCTGACCGAAACCGTCTTCGCCTGGCCAGGCCTCGGGCAGTATCTGACCAACAGCCTGCAAAATGCCGACATGAACGCGGTGCTGGGCGGCACGCTGGTGATCGGCGCTATCTTCGTCGGGCTGAACCTGCTTTCAGACCTGCTTTATACACTGCTTGATCCGAGGGTGCGCCGCAGATGAGCACGCGCGAATGGCTTTTGACCGAACAGCCCGCCTCGCGCCGTCAGGCGCGGCTTGGGCAAAGCTACCGCACCTGGCTTGCCTTCCGGCGCAACCGGCTGGCGATGATCGGGCTTGGCATCGTGCTGGCGCTGGTGGCGGTGGCGCTGCTGGCACCGTTCATATCTCCCTATAACCCGATCGTCGGCGGCGATCTGCGCACCGAGCGGCTGCTTTCGCCCTCGTGGCAGCACCTGTTGGGCACCGACGACCAGGCCCGCGACATTCTTAGCCGCATCCTCCACGGCTCGCGGATCACGCTTCTGGTAGTGGCGCTGGTGGCGGTCATCGCCACGCCGATCGGGCTTCTGGTCGGCACCACGGCGGGCTACTACGGCGGCTGGGTCGATACGGTGCTGATGCGGCTAACCGACATCTTCCTTGCCTTCCCCCGCCTGATCCTGGCGCTGGCCTTTGTGGCCGCACTCGGCCCGGGCATCGAGAACGCGATCATCGCCATCGCCATCACCTCCTGGCCACCCTATGCGCGGCTTGCGCGCGCCGAGACCCTGACCATCCGCAACGCCGACCACATCGACGCGATCCGCCTGCAAGGCGCGCATTCCGCGCGCATCATCTGGGGGCATGTGGTGCCCTTGTGCCTTTCCTCGGTGATCGTGCGGGTCACGCTCGACATGGCAGGGATCATTCTCACCGCCGCCGGGCTCGGCTTCCTCGGCCTTGGCGCGCAACCGCCGCAGCCCGAATGGGGCGCAATGATCGCTGGCGGTCGGCGCTTCATTCTCGACCATTGGTGGGTCGCCACGATGCCGGGGCTTGCCATCTTCGTGGTCTCGCTCGGCTTCAACTTCCTTGGCGACGGCCTTCGCGATGTCCTTGACCCGAAGGCGCAGAAATGACCCTGCTCAACGTCGAAAACCTCTCCGTCACCTTCCCCTCGCGGCACGGCCCGCAGCGCGTGGTGCGCGATGTGAGCTTCCGGCTCGGGCGCGAACGGCTTGGCATCGTCGGCGAAAGCGGCTCGGGCAAAAGCCAGACCGGGCGCGCCATTCTCGGGCTGACGCCCACCAGCGGAACCGCCACCGCCGACCGGCTGGAATTTGACGGCATCGATTTGCGAAACGCCAGCCACGCGCAATGGCGCAAATTGCGCGGTGCCCGCATGTCAATGGTGATGCAGGACCCCAAATTCAGCCTGAACCCGGTGATGACCATTGACCGGCAACTGGTTGAAGCGGCGCGGCGCATTACCCCAAACCGCGCCGAGGCCCGCGACAAATCACTGGCGATGCTGGAAGCGGTGCAGATCCGCGATCCCGCCCGCGTCATGGCCGCCTATCCGCACGAACTTTCGGGCGGCATGGGCCAGCGCGCGATGATCGCCATGATGCTGATCACCGAGCCCGACCTGTTGATTGCCGATGAACCGACCTCGGCGCTTGATGTGACCGTGCAGATCGAGGTGCTGCGCATTCTCGACGACCTGGTGACCTCGCGCGGCATGGGGCTGATCTTCATCAGCCACGATCTGCGGCTGGTATCGAGCTTCTGCGACAGGGTGCTGGTGATGTATGCGGGCCGGGTGGTCGAGGAACTGCGTGCCGCCGAGCTTTCTCAGGCCAAGCACCCCTATACGCGCGGGTTGATGGGGTGCCTGCCGCGCATCGACGGCGGCACCCGCCCGCTGCCAACCTTGCAACGAGACGAGGCCTGGGCGCGCTGATGCCACTCATCGACATAACAGACCTGCATGTGCGCTTCGGCCCGGTTCACGCGGTGCGCGGGGTCTCGCTTTCGGTTACCGAAGGCGAGGCATTCGGCATCGTCGGTGAAAGCGGCTCGGGCAAATCAACGGTGTTGCGCGCGATCTGCGGCCTTGCCCCCACCTCGGCGGGCAGCATCCGCATTGACGGGCAAACCCTCACCGCCCCACGCCGACCGGCTTTCTACCGCCGCGCCCAGATGGTGTTTCAAGACCCCTATGCCTCGCTGCACCCGCGCCACACGGTTGACAAGGTGCTGTCGGAACCGCTTGCCATTCACGGCTTTTCCGACCGCGAGGCGCGGGTGGAACGTGCGCTCAATGATGTCGGTCTCGGCCACGGCTTCCGCTTCCGCTTTCCGCACCAGCTTTCCGGCGGCCAGCGCCAGCGGGTTGCCGTGGCGCGGGCGCTGATCCTCGAACCCGAGATCCTGCTGCTCGACGAGCCGACTTCGGCGCTCGATGCCTCGATTCAGGCCGAGGTGCTGAACCTGCTCGACCGCCTGCGCAGCGAACGCGGCCTGACCTACATTCTGGTCAGCCACGACCTTGCCGTGGTCTCGCACATGTGTGAGAGGCTGATGGTGATGCAGCACGGACAGGCGGTGGAAGAACTTGCCCGCGCCGATCTGCAGGCGCACCGCGCGAGCCAAGACTATACCCGCAACCTGCTCGCGGCCTCTGAAGGTTTCAGCCGCGCCGCGCCCTGAGGATTTCCATGCCCTACCCCGTATTCGATGGCCACAACGACTTTCTGCTGCGCCTGCTGCGCGCGCCCGACAAGCGCGCCGAGGTCTGGCTTAGCGGCGACGGCGATGGCCACCTTGATCTGCCACGGATGCGCAAGGCAGGCTTTGCGGGTGGTTTTTTCGCCATTTATGTCCCCTCGCCCGAAGCCCATGATTCACCCGATTTCGAGGCGCTGATGGACGCACCGCCCTACGATCTGCCGCTGCCCGAACTGATCGGGCACGAGGCAGCACAACCGGTGGCGCTGGCGATGGCCGGGCATCTGATGTGGATGGAGCGCGCCGCCAAGGGTGCTTTCAAGATCTGCCGCTCGGCGGCAGAGGTGCGCGCCTGCCTGGCGCAGGGCACGATTGCCGCGATCATGCACATGGAGGGGGCCGAGGCGATCGACCCGGCGCTCGACGCGCTGCACAGCTTCCACGCCATCGGGTTGCGCAGCATCGGCCCGGTCTGGTCGCGCCCGACAATCTTTGGCCACGGCGTGCCCTTCCGCTTTCCGGGGATGCCCGATACCGGCCCCGGCCTGACCGAGGCAGGCAAGCGGCTGGTGCGCGAATGCAACGCGCTCGGCATCATGCTCGATCTGTCGCACCTCAACGAATCGGGCTTCAACGACGTCGCGGCGCTTTCGACCGCGCCGCTGGTGGCAACCCATTCCAACGCCCATGCGGTAACCCCGAGCACGCGCAACCTCACCGACCGGCAACTGGCGATGATCGCCGAAAGCGACGGCATGGTGGGCCTGAACTTCGCTACCGTGTTCCTGCGCCCCGACGGGCGCAAGTCGAACCAGATGACACTGGAACCGCTGCTGCGCCACCTTGACCATCTGATTTCGAAGCTTGGCGAAAATCGCGTCGGTTTCGGCTCCGATTTCGACGGTGCCACCACGCCGCGCGACATCGGCGGCGTCGAGGGGCTGCTGCCGCTGCAAGCCGCACTTGAAGCGCATGGCATCAACGGCCCGCTGATGCGCAAACTCTGCCATGAAAACTGGCTTGCAGCACTTGACCGCAGCCTTGTCGCGCGCCCCGGCTAAGGGCGCGCTCAGCCGGACCGCTTCAGCGGCAGCCGCACCCTGAAGGCGGCCCCGCCCTGGCCGGGGATATAGTCGATGCTGCCGCCCAGATTGGCCATGATCTCGCGGCAGATCGCCAGCCCAAGCCCGGCACCGCCTGCGTGGCTGGTATCGGTCAGGCGGGCGAATTTCTCGAAGATCAGCGCTTGCGAGGTTTTCGGAATCCCGGCCCCGTTGTCGATGAAATCGACCTCCACAAAGCCACCGCGCTTTTTCACCTCGATGCGCAGCACCGCGCGCTCGGCGTCGCAGTACTTGCGCGCATTCGACACCAGATTGATGAACACCTGCAACAGCCTGTCAGTGTCGGTGAACACCGGCATATGCTCGGCGCTGGCGTCGCGCTGCACCACGAAAACCCGCTCTGGCCGGGTGTTCGAGGCAGAGGTGACTGCCTTGGTGATGATGTCATGCAGGTTGGCAACGCCGATTGTCAGCTGCACCTTGCGGTTTTCCAGCACCGAGAGGTCGAGCAGGTCATCTAGCAGCCGGGTCAGCCGCCGGGTCTCGTCATGAATGATGCCCGCGTATTTGCTGCGCATCTCGTCGGGCAGATCGGTTTCCATCAATATCTCGGAAAATGCCCGGATCGAGGTCATCGGGGTGCGCAATTCGTGGCTGATCTGGCTCAGAAACGCATCTTTCTGCACGCTCAGCCCGGTCAGCTTGTCGTTCGCCTCGCGCAGCGCCCGCGCGGTTCGCGCCAGTTCTTCCGACTTGGCCTCAAGCTGCGCCGAGTATTCCTTGATCTGCTGGGCTTCGCCTGCAACCGCAATCAGGTCCTGCACCGAAACCGTAGCACCGCCAGATAGCTGCGAAATCATCGCATGCGCGGTGGCCGCACCCACCGATCCGGCAAGCTGACGCTCCAGCCGAGCGATGAAATCGGGCGTCGGGTCGGGCAGATAGCCAAGCTTGCCCTGCGCCGCTGCCTGCGCCTGAAAAAACCTTTGCGCCTCTTCAGGCCCCAGAATCCGCTGCGACATCGACAAGAGGTCTTCCGCCTCTGCGGCCGAACGCGCCCAGCCACCCGGCCCGCTTGTCTGATCAAAGATGTTGACGAAGGCGACCCCTTGCAGCCGCTCCATCGGGCCGGGAAAACTTGCCAGCGACCCGATCAGAAACGCCGCCGTGTTGAGCAGCATCGACCACAAAAGCGCATGCAACAGCGGGTCAAGCCCGGTAATGCCGAACAGCGCATGCGGGCGCAGCCAGTAAATGCCGAACAGCCCATCGGCCATCACCCGCGCTGAAATCAGCCCGCCTTCGCCAAACGAGGGCAGGAACAAACAATAAAGCCAGATCGAGAAGCCGGTAATCAGCCCCAGCGCCGCCCCGATATGGGTGGCCCCGCGCCAGTAGATGCCGCCGACCATGGCAGGCAGCACCTGCGCGACCCCGACAAAGGAAATCAGCCCGATCGCCGCCAGCGCCGCCGACCCGCCCGACAGGTGATAATAGGTGTAGCCAAGCGCCAGCACCGCCCCGATCGAAAGCCGCCGCGACATCAGCACAAGGCCGCGCACATCGCCCGGTGCGCGCGCGCTGCCAACCCGAAGCGCCAGCCAGAGCGGCGTTACGATATGGTTGGAAACCATGGTCGAAAGCGCAATGGCAGCGACGATCACCATCGAGGTCGCCGAGGAAAAGCCGCCCAGAAACGCCAGCAGCGCCAGCTTTCCCGCCCCTTGCGACAAGGGGATGGTCAGCACGAAAAGGTCGGGGTTCGACCCCAGCGGCATGATCCCCAGCCCCACCACCGCAATCGGCACCACGAAAAGGCTCATCAGCATGAGGTAAAGCGGAAACGCCCAGCTTGCGGTGGCCACATGCCGCTCGTCGGCGTTTTCCACCACCATCACCTGAAACATCCGCGGCAGGGTCAGAATCGCGGCGGCGGAAACAAAGGTCAGCCCCGCCCAGCGCCCCGGCTTCAGCGGCCAGTCGGCAATCGGCGAGGCCCCGATCCGCGCCAGAATATCGGCCACCCCGCCGGCGACGCCCCAGACCACGAATATGCCCACTGCCAGCAGCGCAATCAGCTTCACCACGGCCTCAACCGCAATCGCCATGACAATACCGTGGTGGCGTTCGTTGGCATCGAGGTTGCGGGTGCCGAACAGAATGGTGAAAAGCGCAAGCCCGGCGGCAACCCATAGCGCGGTGGCACCTTGGTCGGGCAGCGCCCAACCCTCGGGCGTGTCCGAGGCGAAAACCCCGAACGACAGCGTGACCGACTGCAATTGCAGCGCAATATAGGGCGTTGCGGCCAACACCGCCATCACCGTCACGACTACACCAAGAAAGTTCGATTTGCCGTAGCGGCTTGAAATCAGGTCAGCAATCGAGGTGACCCGCTGTGCCCGCCCGATCCGCACCAGTTTGCGCAAAATCCACCACCAGCCGACAAAAACCAGCGTCGGGCCAAGGTAGATGGTCAGGAACTCCAGCCCCGAACGCGCCGCATAGCCGACCGCGCCATAAAACGTCCAGGCGGTGCAATAGATTGACAGCGACAGCGTATAGACCAGCGGCGTGCGCAGCCAGACCGCGCTGCCGCCCCGTGCCCGCCGTTCGGCCACAAATGCGACGCCGAACAGCAACCCGACATAGAGCAAGGATACCGCGACAAGGACATTGAAGGGCATCGCTCAGCCTGCCTCGCCGCTGTTTTCGCCCGGCTCGCCCGCCTCGGGGCTGACCGGTTCCTCGGGCACCAGCAAAGCCGGGGCCAGCCCGCGCGACAAGGCGAAAGCCGCTGCGATCAACAGCACCCAGACCGCAAAGAGATAGACGAGACCCTCTGCCGTGTCGGGTTCGGGCGTTTCGGCGGTGCGCCAGAGCAGCGGCAACATGATCAGCACCGCGCCAAAGCCGGGCAGAAGCCGCACCGCATCCATCATCCGCCGCCGCCGATAGGAACGCCGCGCCAAAAACAGCGGTTGCGTATGCGGCATCAGGCACCCCCCATGGTCAGGGCGCGCACCGCCGACAGAAGATCGGAATTGGCGAAAGGCTTGGCCAGAAAGGCATTGGCACCCGCCCGCTCGGCAGCCTCGCGGTCGCGGCTCTGGCCGCGCGCGGTAAGCATCAGCACCGGCAACGCCGCAAGCGCCGGTTCGGCGCGCAGATCGGCCAGAATATCAAGGCCGGAGCGATCGGGCAGCATCAGATCGAGCACCAGCACATCGGGTGGCTCGGCAGCCAGCACCGCCACCGCGTCCGCGCCGGTGGCAAGATGCGTTACCCGCGCGCCGACACGCGCCAATATGAATCTGATCGCCTCGGCGATATTTGGCTCGTCCTCGATCAAGACCACATGTTTGCCGTGCATCCCGGACCGTGCCTCCCCGCCCGACCGAATGGCCCGACTATCACGGCACCGGGCGCGAAAGTCAAAACCCGAAGCGCAGGCAAGACGCATCAGGCAACAATCGAGGGCTCGCGCCGCGCCGAACAGGCGATACGCGGGCAGATCCGGCAGGCGACACCCACCGGGCGCGCGGGCTGGCTCCGCTCGGCGGGGGCAGGCAACACCAGCATGGTTGCCTCAAGCACCAGTGGCCGGTCGAATTCGCCTGGCACCACCGGCTGGCAGATTGCGTAGGTCAGAAACCGTTGTGGCACCCGCCCGGCCATTTCGATTACGGCGCGAATTGGCTGCATCGGTCGGCTCAGCGCCTCGTAAAGCGGCCAGAGCGGGCAGCCCGCACCAAATCGCGGCACGGCAAATCCGGGCATCGGGCGGCGAAAGGTGAAACTGCCCGAGCCATCGCACACCACCAGCCCCACCGGCGAAGGCCCCGCGGCAACTGGCAGACTTGCCAGCCTGCGAAACACCTGCGGCAAGGGCACGCCAAAACGCGCGGCAAGGCGGGCCGGCTCTGCCCCGTCCTCCCCAAGCGCATGCAGGAATGGCTTGAGCGGCAGCGCCTGCGCATCGGCTTGAGCGCGCGCGATATGCCCGGCAGCCAGTTTGCGCGCCGCCGAACTGGCAAGCTCGGCCACCCCGGCAATCAACGCTGCGGGTTCGGGCGGGCGCGCTGTTTCCAGCGCCGCAAGATGAAACCCCAGGGCCGCCAGCCAGGCCTCGACTTCTTCTTGCGGCGATGACAGCCCCGATTCCGCCTCATCCAGCGTGTCGAGATACCCCACCAGCGCCTCGGCGGTATTCGATAATCGCAGGCTCTCCTCATGGATGGTGCGGTGAAAACGGCTGCGCCAGGCGGGGTCTATGGCATCGCTTTCCACCAGAATTGCTGCGGTCGAGCGCAGCGAGGTTATCGCCGAGAGCACCTCGTGCAGCGTGGTGGCCAGAAACGGGTCCTGCGCCATCCGGTCGGAAAACCCCTCGACCGTGCGTTCCAGCGCCGCCACCCGCGCCTGCCGGTCGGCAAGCAGCGCGGCCCAGCCCGGAAACCGGCCGACGAATTCCTCAATGCGTTCGGTTTCGGCCGCGGTTGCGGCGCGGCCCTGCGCGCTTGCCGCCTCGCGCAGCCAATCAAAAAGCGCCGCCTCTGCGCCTTCCGAAAGCGTTTCCAGATCAAGCCCCAGCGCCGCCGCGATCCGCACCAGCAGCGCCTCGCCGACACGGCGGCGGTTGTGTTCGATCAGGTTGAGATAGGCGGGCGATATGCCCGACGCCCGCGCCAGATCCGCCTGCCGCACCGCCAGCGCGGTGCGCCGCTCCCGAATCCGGGTGCCGGTCAGTGGTGTGCGGGCCAAGGCGGTCTCCTTCGCCCGCGAATTTACAGAATTATCAGCCGAGATCAAAGCACTTCACGACAGCACCATTACCGCAGCGCCGCCTGCCCCGGTCAGCCTTCGCCATTGCGCCCAAGCCGACCACACGCGCCGAAGCGCGTGCAGCCGCCTGCGGCACGGGGCCGTCAGATTTTCAGATCACGCCGCAGCCCGATACGCTGACCGCCAACGCGATCACCGTCGCCACACGCAGCACACGCCCAACCATGTGGGAACCAAACAGTTTCGTCATGCCTTCCCTCCCTTGTCGTGGTCCCGCTTGTCGGGGACAAGCGAAGTCTAGCACAGCTTTTTGTCTGGCGCACGAATTTGCACCAGAGTGCAAAAGGCGCGCGCCCTGCGGCGCGCGCCTGAGGCTTTCGTGGCACCAAAGCTTATTTCAGCGCCAGATCGGTAATCATGTGGGTCCAGGCCCCGACCGGCAGCGCGGTAATCACCGGGTCCGAGCCGCCCGCCATCAGCGTGGCCACGGTGCGGTCGAAATCGGCCGGATCAAGCGCCCCGTTCGAGCCCGCCGTCAGCCGCGCCACCTCGGCCATCATCCGTTTCTGGTGGGCTTCGGTCTGCGCGCCGGTCTCGTCATTGTCGAGCACGATCATCGCCGCCTCATCCGGGTTCGCCTCGGCGTATTTCCAGCCCAGCATCGAAGCCCGAACAAAACGCACCATCTTGTCGACGAAAGCCGGGTCGGCAAGGTTCGCCTCCATCACATAAAGCCCGTCCTCCAGCGTCGCCACGCCCTGATCTTCGTATTTGAAGGTCACCAGCTGATCGGGCGCGATACCCGCATCGATCACCTGCCAGTATTCGTTATAGGTCATGGTCGAAATGCAGTCCGCCTGCTTTTGCAGCAGAGGATCGACGTTGAAACCCTGCTTGAGCACGGTCACGCCATCGGCCCCGCCCGCAGTCGAAAGCCCGAGCGTGCTCATCCAGCTGAGGAACGGGTATTCGTTGCCAAAGAACCACACGCCAAGCGTATGCCCCTTGAAATCTGCCGGTGCCGTGATGCCGGTCTCGGCAAGGCAGGTCAGCATCATCCCCGAGGATTTGAAGGGCTGCGCGATGTTCACCAGCGGCAGGCCCTTTTCGCGCGCCGCAAGCGCCGGCGGCATCCAGTCGATCACCACATCGGCACCGCCACCGGCGATAACCTGGGTTGGCGCGATGTCGGGGCCACCTGCCATGATCGTGACATTCAGCCCCTCGGCCTCGTAGAAGCCCTTTTCAAGCGCCACATAATAACCCGCGAACTGCGCTTGCGTCACCCACTTCAATTGCAGCTTCACATCATCCGCCGCTTGCGCCGCACCGGCCATCACGGTCAGTGCCAGCGCGCTTGTCATCAGTCTATTCATTCTAGTCTCCCTGGTTGATGCGCCGGGGTTTGCCCCGGCCTTCGGTTATTTCACGCCCGCCCCCGTTGCGAGGGGTGCCAGAAGGTGACCCCCTTCTCTATCAATGCCACCAGCCCGTAGAAAGCCGAACCGGCAAGCGCCGCCACCGCAATCTCGGCCCAGACGAGCGGCAGATCAAGCTGCCCGACGGCGGTCGATATGCGAAACCCCATGCCGCGTGTCGGGCTGCCGAAAAACTCGGCAACGATAGCGCCGATCAGCGCCAAAGTGGTCGCAATTTTCAGCCCGTTGAAAAGAAACGGCATCGCCGCCGGAAACCGCATCTTGGCCAGCCCCTGCCAGTAGCTTGCCGACCAGGTCGCCATCTGGTCGCGCTGCAGCACATCGGTCGCCTTCAGCCCGGCGACCATGTTTACCAGCACCGGAAAGAACACCATCACCACCACCACGGCGGATTTCGATTGCCAGTCAAAGCCGAACCACATGACCAGAATTGGCGCGATCCCAACGATCGGCAAGGCCGCCACGAAATTGCCCACCGGCAACAACCCGCGTTGCAGAAACGGGCTGCGGTCGATCAGCACCGCCACTGCCACCGCAGCACCACAGCCGATGAGGTAGCCCGAAAGCGCGCCCTTGAGGATGGTCTGGCTGAAATCGACCCATAGCACCGGCAGGCTTTCGGCAATGCGCGAACCAATCATCGATGGTGGCGGCAGGATCACCGGGCTTACCCCAAGGCCGCGCACCATGCCCTCCCAGATCAAGAGCAGCGTGACCCCGAAGAGCGCCGGAATGAACAGCCGCACCGCGCGGTTGCGGCCATGGTTCTGCGCCAGCCAGCCGTTGACCAGCGTCGCCGCAAGCCAGAATGCCAATGCGCCCCAGGCCCAGATCATGCCCGCATCCCCATCCGCCCCAACACCACGCGCTCGACCGCCCCGACGATCATCACCAACCCCGCCGCCAATGTTGCCGCCGCCAGCAGTGCCGCCCAGATCTGGATCGTCTGCCCGTAATAGCTGCCCGAAAGCAGCCGCGCCCCAAGCCCGGCAGAAGCCCCCGCAGGCAGTTCACCAACAATCGTGCCGACCAGCGCCGCCGCAATGCCGACCTTCAGCGAGGCAAAAAGATAGGGCACCGACGAGGGCAGCCGCAGCCGCCAGAAGGTGCCGACCCGGCTTGCGTTATAGGTTTTCAACAGGTCAAGCTGCATCGCATCCGGCGCGCGAAAGCCCTTGACCATGCCCACAAGCACCGGAAAGAAGCTCAGGTAAGCCGCGATGATCGCCTTTGGAATCAACCCCTTGATGCCGATTGAGGCCAGCACCACAATAACCATTGGCGCAATTGCAAGTATCGGCACCGTCTGGCTGGCAATCGCCCAGGGCATCACGCTCAGGTCCATCGCCTTCGAATGCACGATGCCGACGGCAAGCAGAATGCCAAGCCCGGTGCCAAAGGCAAAACCGAGCATTGTGGCGCTCAACGTCACCCAGCCATGGTAGATCAGGCTGCGGTTCGAAAGCGTCCCGCTCTGCACGATACCGCGCCGGCCGTAGACCTCTTCCATCCAGGTGCTCTGCCACAACTCCGCCACCACCTGATGCGGCGCGGGCAGCTTCGGGCGGGTCTGGGAAAGCGTATCGCGCAGAATCTCGGAGAATCCCACCTCCACCCCTGCCCGCGCCGCCTGATCGCGCGTCCACTGCGCATTGAGCAGAACCGTCGCGCCATACCAAAGCACCACGAGCGCCATCAGCACGGTCAGAATCGGCAGCACGGATTTCATCGCCGCGGCCCCCGCTTGTTGCGCTCAGTCATAGGCATGCCCCGCGCGCAAGCCTTCGCGCACCCGATGCGCAATCGCCAGAAACTCGGGCGAATCGCGAATGTCGAGTGGGCGCACACGCGGCAGCGTGCTTTCGATCACATCGGTAATGCGCCCCGGTCGGGGCGACATCACCACGATCTTCGTCGAAAGATACACCGCCTCGGGGATCGAATGGGTGACAAAGCCGATGGTCTTGCCGGTTTCCGCCCAAAGCTTCAGCAACTCCTCATTGAGCCTGTCGCGCACGATCTCATCCAGCGCGCCAAAGGGTTCGTCCATCAACAGGATGTCGGCATCAAAGGCGAGCGCGCGGGCAATGCTGGCGCGCTGCTGCATGCCACCAGACAATTGCCATGGAAACTTCTTGCCGAAGCCGTCAAGGTCCACCAGCTTCAGCACCCGCGCCACCCGCTCGGCCCGCTCGGCGCGCGAAAACCCGATGATTTCCAGCGGCAGTTGCACGTTTCCGGCAATCGTGCGCCAGGGGTAAAGCCCCGCCGCCTGAAACACATAGCCATAGGCGCGCTTCCGCCGGGCCTCGTCCGGTGCCATGCCGTTCACCGTCAGGCTGCCCGCGGTCGGGTGTTCCAGCGCCGCGATGGCGCGCAGAAACGTGGTCTTGCCGCAGCCCGAAGGCCCGATGAAGCTGACAAATTCGCCCCGCCCGATCTTCAGGCTGATACCCTTGAGCGCCTCAACTGGCCCGTCATCGGTCTGGAACACCAGCCCGACGCCCTTCGCCTCGATCACCGTCTCTGCGCTCAGGTCTTTCAATTCAAACCCCGCTCGCCGGAATGCCGCCACGCTGCACCGGCCTCGGTGCTGTCAGTTCCTTCCAGGTCGACAGCGCGGCATTCACCGCCTGCCCCGGCGCGCGCGGCACGAATGCGCCATGGCCTTCCTCGGTCTGCACCTTGCCCTCGCTCACCGCCAGCTTGCCGCGGGTCAGCGTGTAGCGCGGCAGGCCCGTCACCTCTTTGCCCTCGAACACGTTGTAATCGATCGACGATTGCTGCGTCTTGGCACTGATGGTCTTGCTCGCCGCAGGGTCCCAGACCACGATATCGGCATCTGCCCCCACCAGAATCGCGCCCTTCTGCGGGTAGCAGTTGAGGATCTTGGCGATGTTGGTCGAGGTCACCGCCACGAATTCGTTCATGGTGATCCGCCCGGTGCGCACCCCATGCGTCCAGAGCATCGGCATCCGGTCCTCAAGGCCGCCGGTGCCGTTCGGGATCTTGGTGAAATCGCCCTTGCCGAACCGCTTTTGCTCGGTGGTAAAGGCGCAGTGATCGGTCGCCACCACCGAGAGGCTGCCCGATTGCAGCCCTGCCCAGAGGCTGTCCTGATGGTGTTTGGAACGGAACGGCGGCGACATCACGCGCCGCGCCGCATGGTCCCAATCGGCGTTGAAATATTCGCTTTCATCGAGTGTGAGGTGCTGAATCAGCGGCTCGCCCCAAACCCGCTTGCCCTGCTGGCGGGCGCGGCGAATGGCCTCGTGGCTGTCCTCGCACGAGGTATGCACCACATAAAGCGGCACCCCGGCCATGTCGGCTATCATGATCGCGCGGTTGGTCGCCTCGCCTTCCACCTGCGGCGGGCGGGAATAGGCATGCGCCTCGGGGCCGGTATTGCCTGCGGCCAGCAATTGCGCAGAAAGTTCCGCCACCACATCGCCGTTTTCGGCATGCACCAGCGGCAGCGCGCCGAGGGCGGCGCAACGGCGGAAGCTCGCGTAAAGCTCATCGTCGTTGACCATCAAGGCACCCTTGTAGGCAAGGAAATGCTTGAAGGTGGTGATGCCGCGGTCCACCACCTCGGCCATCTCGTCGAACACCTGCTGCCCCCACCATGTCACCGCCATGTGGAAGGAATAATCGCAATTGGCCCGCGTGGACTTGTTGTCCCACATCTTCAGCGCGTCCATCAGCCCCTGACCGGGCGAGGGCAGCGCGAAATCCACCACCATCGTGGTGCCCCCCGCCAAGGCCGCGCGGGTGCCGGATTCGAAATCATCGCTCGAATAGGTGCCCATGAACGGCATTTCGAGGTGCGTATGCGGATCGATCCCGCCCGGCATGACATAGCAACCCGTGGCGTCGAGCACCTTTGCCCCTGTGAGCCCCTGCCCGATCGCGGCAATCCGCCCGGCCTCGATCAGCACATCGGCTTTGTAGGTGAGGTCAGCGGTGACGATGGTTCCGTTCTTGATGACAGTCGACATCGGCTTCTCCCTGTTCGCAGCCTGCGCTGCTTCTTCTTCGTCCAAATACCCCGGGGGTCCGGGGGCAGCGCCCCCCGGCCTCGCCTCAGGAAACAACCTCCGCCGTCTCCAGCACCGCGTGCAGCAGCACATCGACGCTTTTCGACGCCCAGTCCGGGCTGATCTCTTCCGCCTCGTTGTGGCTCAGCCCATCGACGCAGGGGCTCATGATCATCGTGGTCGGATAGACGCGGTTGATCCAGCAGGCGTCGTGGCCTGCGCCCGAGATGATGTCCATGTGGCTGTAGCCGAGCTTTTCCGCCGCCGCGCGCACGCGGCCGACCAGTACCGGATCGAAGGCCGGCGGGTTGAACTGGCCGACGATTTCACTTTCAAAGCTCAGCCCCAAGGCCTCGCAAATGCCCGGCGCGCGGGCGTTCAATTCGGCCACCATGCCCTCGAGCGTGTCCAACTCGTGGCTGCGGAAGTCGATGGTGAACACCACCTTTTCGGCGATGATGTTGCGCGAGTTGGGGTAGACGTCGATATGCCCGATGGCGCCCACCGCGTTTGGCTGGTGCTTCATGGCGATCTCGTGCACGAGTTCGGTGATCTGCGCGAGGCCCCGCCCCGCGTTGCGGCGCATCCGCATTGGCGTGCTGCCGGTGTGCTGGCCCTTGCCCACCACCGTGCATTCGATCCAGCGCAGCCCCTGCCCGTGGGTGACCACGCCGATCTCCTTGCCCTCGGCTTCAAGGATCGGCCCCTGTTCGATGTGCAGCTCGAACATTGCATGCATCTTGCGCGCACCAACCTTTTCGCTGCCGACCCAGCCGATGCGCTTCAGCTCGTCGCCAAAGCTCAGGCCCTTGGCATCCTTGCGGGAATAGGCGAAGTCCTGATCGATCACCCCGGCAAACACCCCCGAGGCGAGCATGGCGGGGGCAAAGCGGGTGCCCTCTTCGTTGGTCCAGTTGGTCACCACGATCGGGTGGCGGGTCTTGATGTTCAGATCATTGAGCGTGCGGATCACCTCGAGCCCGCCAAGCACCCCAAGCACGCCGTCATATTTGCCGCCGGTCGGCTGGGTGTCGAGGTGGCTGCCGACATAGACCGGCAGCGCATCGGGGTCGGTGCCTTCGCGGCGGGCGAACATTGTGCCCATCTCGTCCACACCCATGCGCAGCCCCGCCGCTTCGCACCAGCGTTGAAACAGCGCGCGACCCTCGGCGTCGGCGTCGGTCAGGGTCTGGCGGTTGTTGCCTCCGGCGATGCCGGGGCCGATCTTCGCCATTTCCATCAGGCTGTCCCAGAGGCGCGCGCCATCGATCCGCAGGTTTTCACCCGGTGCTGTCATAGCCGATCTCCCTGTTGCGCGGAGGTCTCGGTGCCCCCTGTCGCGAATCTTTTTCTGACCGTATGGTCAAGATGCAGCGCAGCACAATGGCAGCGCCCGGTCAACGGAATTCTGGGCAGGCCCGGCCACCGCGCAGACTGCGCCCAGAGGTGCCGCAGCGCCAAGAAAAACCGCCCGAAACGCGGGCGGTCTCAGCCTTCTTCGCGCACCATCTCGATCGCGCCGCAAGGGCATTCCGAGGCGCAGATGCCGCAGCCCTTGCAATAGTCGAGGTTGATCTCGAAGCGCAGTCCGGGGCCAAGCTTGATCACCGCGTTGTCGGGGCAGACGCCATAGCAGTTGTCGCATTCAAAGCAGTTGCCGCAGCTCAGGCAACGGCGCGCCTCGAAAAGCGCGGTCGCCTCGGTCAATCCGCCCTGCACCTCGTCAAAGCTCGAAGTGCGCCGGGCGATGTCAAGCTGCGGACGCAGGGTCTTTGGCGCGTCGGAGTAATACCAGGGGTTCAGCCGTTCAAAGCCTGCAAGTGGTTTTGCCACCTTCGGGGCCAGCACCTCGCCCTTCAGCCAGGCGTTGATATTGCGCGCGGCGCGCTTGCCGTGACCAATTGCCACGGTCACGTTGCGCGTTCCCGGTGCCATGTCGCCGCCCGCGAACAGCCCCGGGTAGCCGGTCATCTGCGTTGCGGGATCGACCTGCACCACGCCATCCTCGGCCACCAGCCCCGGCACGCCTTGCAGCAGCGACATGTCCACATCCTGCCCGAGCGCCAGCACCAGGCTGTCGGTATCGAGCGTTTCGAACTCGCCGGTCGGTTGCGGCATGCCGTCGGCATCGAGCACCATCTTCTCGATCGTCAGCTTGCCGCCCTCGGCCCCGGTGATGGTCGAAAGCCATTTCACCTTGACGCCTTCCTCCAGCGCCTCCTCCAGTTCGAAGTCATGCGCGGGCATCCGCTCGCGGGTGCGGCGATACACGATGATCGCCTCGGTCGCGCCAAGGCGGCGGGCGGTGCGCGCCACATCAATCGCGGTATTGCCGCCGCCATAGACGACCACGCGCCGCCCCAGCATCGGCGGTTCGGCCCCTTCCATCGAGCGCAGCACCGCGACCGCATCGAGAATATGCGCCGAATCCTTGGCCGGAATGAAGGCGCGCTTGGCGATATGCGCGCCGATTGCCAGATAGGCGGCATCGGCCGCGACATCGCGCATGCTGGCCAGAATGTCGGAGACCTTTTCGCCATAGCGAAATGCCACGCCGAGTGCCGCGATCCGCGCCACCTCGGCATCCAGCACATCGCGCGGCAGCCGGTATTTCGGAATGCCGAAACGCATCATCCCGCCCGGGGCCTCGCCAGCCTCGATCACCGTGACGCGGTGCCCCATGCGGCGCAGATGAAAGGCGGCCGAAAGACCCGAAGGCCCTGCCCCGACCACCAGCACATGCTTGCCGCTTTCGGCCCCGGGCGCGGCAAATTGCCAGCCCTGTTTCAAGGCCTCGTCGCCCAGGAACCGCTCGACCGAGTTGATGCCCACGGCGGCGTCAAGCTTGCCGCGGTTGCACACCCCTTCGCAGGTATGATAGCAGACCCGCCCCATGATCGCGGGAAACGGGTTTTCGCGCGCAAGGTGCCGCCAGGCGGTTTCGTAATCGCCGCCCTCGGCGTGAAAAAGCCAGCCCTGAATATCCTCGCCCGCAGGGCATTCGGCATTGCAGGGCGGCAGATGGTCCACATAGACCGGGCGCTCGGTGCGCCATGCCCCGGTCTTGTTGGCCAGCGACGAGCCGGGGTCGAGCGTGATCGCAAAAGGCTTTTTCATGCTCATGCCGCACTCTCCTCGGCCAGAAGGCCGAACCGCTTGATGTTCTTGTCGGCCATCGCCTGTATGCGGGCGATGGTTTCAGGGTGGCCGCCTGCCCCGAACAGATGCGCGAAGCGTTTCTGCAACCGCAGATATTCGTCCACCGGCACCGGGCGGCGGATCTTGGTAACCGAGGTGATTTCGCCGTTCTCCGCCTCGAAGACCGGGAAGAGCCCGGTCTCGCGCGCCAGTCGTGCCAGCCGGATGGTATCGCAGCTTGCCGCGCCCCAGCCCAGCGGGCAGGGCACGAACACATGCAGATAGCGCGCGCCATGCAGGCGCATCGCCTTTTCGACCTTGGCTTCCAGATCGTGCAGGTCCGCCACGGTGGCGGTGGCGACGTAGGGAATTTCATGCGCCACCGCGATCAGCGGCACGTTCTTGCCCTTGCCGAATTCCGCGCCCGGCTCTGGTCCAAGCGGCTGCGTGGTGGCGGTGCGCGCGGCAGGTGGCGTCGCCGATGACCGCTGCACACCGGTGTTCATGTAGCCTTCGTTGTCGTAGCAGATGTAGAGCACGTCATCGTTGCGCTCGAACATGCCGCTCAGGCAGCCAAAGCCGATGTCGGTAGTGCCGCCGTCGCCGCCCTGCGCGATCACCCGCGTGGTGGCCTGCCCCTGCCCGGCCTTCAGCGCCTTGACCTTCAGGGCTGCCGCAATGCCCGATCCGACCGCAGCGGCGTTGCCAAAGAGCGAATGCAGCCAGGGCAGTTGCCACGAGGTTTCTGGGTACGGCGTCGAAAACACCTCAAGGCAGCCGGTCGCGTTGGCGGCGATAAGCTGGCCGTCGGTCGCGCGCATCGCCGCATCGACCACATAGCGCGCGCCCAGCGCCTCGCCGCAGCCCTGACAGGCGCGGTGGCCGGAGTTGAGCGAGTTGTCGCGCGCCTCGGAACTTTGCACGCTGCGCTGGCCTTCCGGCAGCAGCCGGTTGCCCACGGTGAATGTGCCGGTCTGATAGAACTTGATCGGTTGCGTCATGGCTGGGCCTTTCCAGCGGTTGTGGGGCGTGCGCCGGAGCCGATGTCGCGCAGGAGGTTCTCGGCAATCGGCCCCGAGCGGCGGGTAGCGGCCTCGCGGGCAAGGTGCCGGTTGACGATGTCCCAGTCGAGATCGAGAAAGGTGAGGTTTTTCAGCTCGTCAGCCACGGCCAGCCGCAGCACGCGCAAGAGCGAGTCCTGCGTGATCGGCCTGCCGCCAAGACCCGCGACCACGGTGTAGCCACGCACATGAATGCGCACCATCGCCAGCCGCACGTCGGTTGAAACGATGCCGCCAAGCCCGACCGCGAAGCTTTTTTCCAGCACCACCACCCGCGCCGTGCGCGCCAGTGCCGCGCGCACCGCCGCCATCGGGAACGGCCGGAAGCAGCGGATCGAGAGCACGCCGATCTTCACCCCCTCGGCGCGCATCGTGTCGATGGTTTCCTCCAGCGTGCCCACCACCGAGCCGAGTGCGACCACGATGGTTTCGGCATCCTCGATGCGGTAGCCGCGCACCAGCCCGCCGGCATCGCGGCCGAACGCCTCCTTGAATTCGGCGGCTATCTCGGGAATGCGGTCAAGCGCCATGGTCTGCTTGGCATGGGCGAGGTAGCGCACTTCCATGAACGCTTCCGGCCCCACCATCGCGCCAATCGAGACCGGCTCGGCGGGGTCAAGCACCTGGCGCGGTTCATAGGGCGGCAAAAACGCATCGACCTGCGCCTGATCGGGCATATCGACCTGCTCATAAGCGTGGGTCAGGATGAAGCCATCCATGCACACCATCACCGGCATCGACATCTCCTCGGCCAGCTTGAAGGCCTGGATGTGCAGATCCAGCGCCTCCTGATTGCTTTCGGCAAAAAGCTGGATCCAGCCGCAATCGCGCTGGCTCATCGAATCACTGTGGTCGTTCCAGATGTTGATCGGCGCGCCGATGGCCCGGTTCGCCACCGTCATCACGATCGGCAGGCCAAGGCCCGAGGCGTTGTAAACCGCCTCGACCATGAACAGAAGGCCCTGGCTTGCGGTCGCGGTATAGGTGCGCGCGCCCGCGGCCGAGGAACCGATTGCCACGCTCATCGCGGCAAATTCGCTTTCGACATTGAGAAACTCGCAAGGGGCAAGATCGCCCGCCTTCACCAGTGCCCCCAGCCCTTCGACGATATGCGTCTGCGGCGAGATCGGATAGGCGCAGATCACCTCGGGGCGGCACAGCGCCACCGCTTCGGCTACCGCTTGCGAGCCTTCGGTTTGCTTGATCATGCCCCCGCCTCCTTGGCTGCCGCCAGCAGCGCATGGGCCTCGGTTGCGGCGGCGATGTTGCGCGCCGCCACCTCGCCCTTGAACTTGTGGCCGATGGCATGCACCACCGCTTCCAGCGAAATCATCCCCGTCATCGCCGCAAAGCCGCCCAGCAGCACCGCATTCGGCAGCGGTCGGTGCAGGTGCTTCATTGCGATCTCGGTGGCGGGCAGCGTGACCAGATGCCCAGCAGGCAGCCGCGCCGCCATTTCGCCCAGGCCCATCTCTTCGGCGCTCTTGCGGCTGTTGATCAGCACATGGCCATCCGGCTTCAGCCCCAAAAACACGTCGATCTGTTGCAAGAGATGCGCATCTTGCACGATCAGCACATCCGGCGCGAGGATCGGCTCGCGCAGCCTGATCGGCTTGTCGTCGATACGGCAGAAGGCCACCACCGGCGCGCCGGTGCGCTCGGAGCCGAACGAGGGGAAGGCCTGCGCATAGCGGCCCTGCTCGAACGCCGCGATCGAGAGCATTTCGGCGGCCGTAACCACCCCCTGCCCGCCGCGGCCATGAATGCGAATCTGTAGAATGGGACTGTCCCCCGTCATGTTAGCGCCCATCAGCGCGCGCCCGAGAGAGATTGCGCAGGATGGTTTTCGGCACCTTGACATGGATCATTTGGCATCCATTCGGTCGCCGGCGCATCATTTTGCTTGCCTGCCCGGCCCCACCCGCCACGCCGCCCACAGCAACGCACGCACATCGCCAGCCCGTGGCCCGCAGCCCCAGATCGGACGGCGTGGCAGCACGACTCAGCGCCCGCGAATCCCCGATCAGCGGATGCGCACCGAGCAACGGTCCTCGTCACCACTGCCCGGAAGCTATTGCTGCCGCAAATGATCCCGGCATGCGACCAGGCCGGAACGCCGCGCCACTTCCATTCCTCCACAACCTCGAAGGCGGCCTCGCAGATCGTCGCGGCGCACGGCAGGTGGGCGACCAGAACCGCGCCGATGATCTTGGGGGAAACTGGTGCACCCGGCGCGATTCGAACGCGCGGCCTCTGCCTTCGGAGGGCAGCACTCTATCCAGCTGAGCTACGGGTGCCTCGGCGCTGCTATAGCCAAATCACGCGCCGCCTGCAACACGGCACCGTGCGAAAACGCTGGCGGCGGTTCAGCCTTTTGCGACCCTGCCGGCGCTGCCGCCCTGCCGCCGGGTCAGTCGCGGTGCGCGGGCGGGCAGATCGGCCAGCACCGCGCGCCGCGCGTCGGGCGAAAGCTGCGACCACGAGGCAATCTCGGCAAGGCTGCGCAGGCAGCCGATGCAAAGCCCCTCGGTCGGATGCATCACGCAGGTTTTCACGCAGGGGCTCTGCGGTTCGTCGCGGGCCCAGACATCATCGCTCATGCCGCACCTGCGATATTGCGCAGCCGGTCAAGCGCGCCTTGCAGGATGTAGCCCGCGGCAACATGGTCGATCACCTCGGCGCGGCGCTTGCGCGAGGTGTCGGCCTCCAGCAGCGCGCGCTCGGCGGCAACGGTCGAAAGCCGCTCGTCCCAATAGCCGATCGGCAGATCGGTCAACCGAGAAAGGTTGCGCGCAAAGGCGCGGGTCGATTGGCAGCGCGGGCCTTCGCTTCCGTCCATGTTCAGCGGCAGGCCGAGGATGATGCCCTTCAACTCGCGCTCGGCCACCAGCCGCAGCAAGGCCGCCGCATCAAGGGTAAACTTCTCGCGCCGGATCGTGGTCAGCGGCGAGGCAACCTGACGCAGCCCGTCGGAAACCGCGAAACCGATGGTCTTGGTGCCGAGGTCCAACCCCGCCAGCCCGCCCGCGCGCGGCAGGGCGGCGGCGAAATCGGCCAGCGTTTCGCAGATCATTCGGCAACCCCGGCGGCCACGGCGGCGGCGCGGATGGCGGCCAGATCATCGGGCTTGTCGCCATAGGCGGCCCCGGCCAGAGCCCACTTCGCCCGCGCCTCTTCGGTGCGGCCCAGCGTTCCCAGCGCGCGGATCAATTGCGCCCATTCGGCGGCCGAGCCGCCCTGGGCGTCCAGCCGCTCGGAAAGCCGCCCCACCATGGCGTCGATGAAACCTGCCTGCTCGTCGGGCGAAAGCGAAGCCGCGTTGGCAATGTCGCCCGCTGTCGGTCCCCGAGGTGCCGCAACGCCCCCCGGCAAGCCTGCTCCTGCCGCCGCATCGGAAACCAGCGCCAGATCGGCGGGCCGGTCGGCAAAGACCCGTTGCGCTTCTTCCCAGATCGCTGCCGCGCGCGCGCTGTCGCCCAAAAGCCCCTGCGCCGCGATCAGCCGCGCCCATTCGTCGGCGGTGCCGCCGCTTGCCGCCATCTGCGCCATCAGCGCCTCGGTCGGCCCGCGCAACAGCGCCACCCGCGCATCGGGTGCCAGCGCCGCCGCCGCCGCAAGCATCTCGGCGCTCGGGCCAGCCATGACCGGGTCGGGAGCCACATAGCCGGTCTCGCCCGCAAGCCAGGCGAGGTCGTTGATGGAGCGGCGGATCGGCGCGATCCAGGGTGCCGTCTCGGGGCCGCGCGCCAAGAGCGCCGACCAGATCACGAAGGTCCGGTCGGGGCGGTCAAGCTGCGCCATCATCAGCCCCATGTAATAAAGCGCGATGCCGTTGCCCGGGTCATTCGCCAAGATGTCGCCCAGCAATTCCTCGATCTCGGGGGTTATGGTGCCGGCGGCCGCGCCGATCATCATCTCTGCCAGGGCCACATGGTCCTCGACCGTCGCCGTCTCGCCCTTGAGCGCGATCAGGCGGCGCTGCAAGGTCCAGGCTTCGTGGTAATTGCCCAGCAACGCCTCGTTGCGCGCCAGCAGTTCCAGGCCGACCGGATCATCGGGGCGCTCCTGCACGGCGGCGCGCAACCGCTCCATCAATGCCACGAACTGCGCATCGGGCGCGGGTGCCGCGCCGTGCCGCGCGGCTGCCGCCGCTTCGGCTTCCGCCTGCGAGGGGCGCGAGTCATAGGCCAGTTCGGCAGCCTCGAGCCGCGCCTTCAGCGGCAGGTCCGGGTAGCCCGGCGCACCAAAGCTCTGATATACCCCGAACGCTGCCGCCAGCACCACGACTACCGCAACCGCGCCGCCAAGGGTCGCCGCAATCGGCGCGCTGCCTGCCGTAACGCTGCCCCGCGCCGCACGGTCCGCCTCCAGCAACCGCCGCGAAATCTCCAGCCGCAGCCGCTCGGCCTCATCGGTGCCTATCACGCCCCGCGCCAGTTCGGCCTCAACCCCGCGCAACTGATCGCGGTAAACGCCAAGGTCCTGCGCCGCACCCGTCTGCGATGCCGCGCCACCACGCCAGAGCGCCAGCAGCATGAGCAGCGCGATAGCGGCCACCAGCGTGGCAGTCAGAATCCAGAACAGCATCAGGTGGTCCTTTCGGTTGGGCACCATTTAGGGCGAGATCGCGGCAAGCAAAACCCCCCAGCCGCGCCCGGGCACCATGCCGCAGCCGCGATGTCGCATTTTTCCCCATTATGCCGCTTGAGCGCGGCTTGCGCTGGCTGAATCGGTCCATCAGATTCGCAACGACCGGGTGCCGGGCGAGAATCGCCTTGGTCCCCATGGGCCACGGGAGTACGCGGCATGAGACGCTATTCGGTTTTCGCCGTGGCCCGCGAGGCACTGCGTTTTCATGCGGGCTGGGGCCGCGCCTGGGCCGCGCCGGAACCGAAACGGAAATACGACGTGATCGTGGTCGGCGCGGGTGGCCACGGGCTTGCCACCGCCTATTACCTCGGCCGCAACTTCGGCATCCGCAATGTCGCGGTGCTTGAAAAGGGCTGGCTCGGCGGCGGCAACACCGGGCGCAACACCACCATCATCCGCTCGAACTACCTGCAAGACCCCTCGGCGGCGATCTACGAAAAGGCCCGCTCGCTTTTTGAAACCCTGAGCCAGGAGCTGAACTACAACGTCATGTTCAGCCCGCGCGGGCTTTTGATGCTGGCGCAGACCGAACATGAGGCGCGCGGCTACAAACGCACCGTGCATGCCAACGCGCTGCAAGGCGTGCAAACCGAATACATCGATGCCGCCCGCGTCAAGGCACTGGTGCCGATCATCAATATCGAAGGCCCTCGCTACCCGGTCCTGGGCGCGCTCTATCAGGCTCGCGGCGGCACCGCGCGCCACGATGCCGTGGCCTGGGCCTATGCCCGCGCCTGTTCCGACATGGGCATGGACATCATCCAGAACTGCGAAGTCACCGGCGTGCGCTCGGCTGGCGGCAAGGTGCAGGGGGTTGATACCTCGCGCGGTTCCATCGATTGCGACAAGCTCGCCATCGTGGTGGCGGGCAATTCCTCGGTGCTGGCCGAAATGGCGGGCTTCCGGCTGCCGATCGAAAGCCTCGCGCTGCAAGCCCTGGTGTCGGAACCGATCAAGCCGGCGATCGACGTGGTGGTGATGGCCAACACCGTGCACGGCTACATGAGCCAAAGCGACAAGGGCGAGTTGGTGATCGGCGGCGGCACCGACGGCTTCAACAACTACACCCAGCGCGGATCGTGGCACCATGTCGAGGAAACCGTGCGGGCACTGGTGGAAACCTTCCCGATCATCTCGCGCCTCAAGATGATGCGAAGCTGGGGCGGCATTGTGGACATGACCGGCGACCGCTCGCCGATTCTCTCGGCCACCCCCTTGGGCAACTGCTTCGTCAACTGTGGGTGGGGCACCGGCGGCTTCAAGTCGATCCCCGGTTCCGGCTGGGCAATGGCGGAACTCATTGCCAAGGGCGCGCCCGGCCCGCTGGCCGCCGAATTCGGCCTCAACCGCTTCCGCGAGGGGCGGTTCATTGATGAGAGCGTGGCGGCGGGGGTGGCGCATTGACCCGCATGGCGCTTCTTCTTTGCGCAAATACCCCGGGGGTCCAGGGGCAGCGCCCTCGGCCTTGCGGGAACCAAATCCGGCCTTCGCGTGTTGTGCTGTCGTACACAACAGCAGCGGAGAGCGCATCATGGCATTCGACACTTCCAACAAGACGGCAACCGGCTTCATCCTCGGTGCCATCGCCGTGGTTTTGGGCGGCGTGGTCTGGTATCTCGTCACCGACGGCGATCTCTTTGGCCGCAACGAGGCGACCATCACCATTCAGGTGCCCGACGTGCTTCGCTAGCACCCGCCGCGCCGTAGCAATCCCGCCAGCCGGGGGCCTTGCCGCCCTCGGCCTTGGCATGTCCGGAGCCATTCCATGCTGACCCTCACCTGCCCCTGTTGCGGCGTGGCTGCCGAGGAAACCGAACTCGCCCCCGGCGGCGAGGCGCATCTGAAACGTTTCGGCCCCGGCGCATCCGACGAAGATTTCGAAGGCTACCTCTTCGCCCGCAAGAACCCCAAAGGCGTTCACTTCGAACGCTGGCGCCACGCCATGGGCTGCGGCAAGTGGTTTCTCGCGGCGCGCTGCACCGCCACGCTTGAGGTGTTCGGCACCTACAAGGCGCAATCGCCGGAACCACCGCCCGAAATCATCGCCGCGATCAAGGCCAGACGCCCCGACTGGAAGGGTTATTCATGAGCACCCGTCTTGCCACCGGCGGCCGCCTGATCGACCGCTCAAAGCCGTTGAGTTTTACCTTTGACGGCCGCAGCCTCGGCGGCTTCGCGGGCGACACGCTTGCTGCGGCACTTCTGGCCAATGACCAGATGCTGATCGGCCGCAGCTTCAAATACCACCGCCCGCGCGGCATTCTCGCCTCGGGTGTCGAGGAACCGAACGCGCTTGTCGGCCTCGGACAGGGGCCGCGTTTCGAGCCGGACCAACGCACCACCACCACCGAGCTTTTTGCCGGTGCCGCGACGGTCAGCCAGAATGCCTGGCCAAACCTCGATCTCGATATCGGCGCGCTCAACAACCTCGCCTACCGCTTTCTGCCCGCAGGATTTTACTACAAGACCTTCATGTTTCCGCGGTTCGCTTGGAAGCACCTCTTTGAACCGGTGGTGCGGCTTTCCGCAGGTATTGGCCGGGTGCCGAAAGACCGCGATGCCGACCGCTACGAACAGGCCTATGATTTCACCGATGTGCTGGTTGTCGGTGGTGGTGTCGCGGGCCTTGCGGCAGCACTTGCCGCAGCAAAGGGTGGCCAGCGCGTGCTGGTGCTGGAACAGACAGCGCATTGGGGCGGCCGCGCCCCGGTCGATGGCATCGCCATAAACGGCATGCCTGCCGATGCCTGGGTCGCCGAGACCGTCGCCAGCCTCGCCGCGCTGCCCAATGTCACTTTGCGCCGCCGCACCATGGCAGCGGGGGTCTATGACCACGGTTATGTCGTGGCGCAGGAAGCGGTTGCCGACCACCTGCCCGGCGCCGATCTGCCGCGCCACCGGCTTTGGCGCATCCGCGCCGGTCGCATCATCGCCGCCACCGGCGCGATCGAGCGCCCGCTGGCCTTTGCCGGAAACGATATCCCCGGCGTCATGCTCGCCAGCGCCGCGCGCGATTATGTGGTGAACTGGGCGGTAAGCCCCGGCGACCGCACCGTGATCGTCACCAACAACGACGATGCCTACCGCACCGCGCTTGCCCTGCATGATGCGGGCCTCGTGGTGCCCGCCATTCTCGATGCCCGCGCCAAAGCTGCGGGCGAACTGCCCGCATTGGCCCGCGCCCGCGGCATCCGCGTGCTCGAAGGCCGCGGCATCGCCAGGGTCAAGGGCGGCAAACGGGTGAAGGCGGTCGAGGTCTGCGCCCAGGCGGGCGAAGGCGCGGTGTTGGAAACCATCGCCTGCGATTGCGTGGCAATGTCGGGGGGCTTTTCGCCGGTCGTGCATCTTTATTCGCAACCGGGCGGCAAGCTCGTTTGGGATGCCGCAAACGGCATGTTCACCCCCGACCCCGCCCGGGCACCTACCGGAGCCGATGGCAAGCCCTTCGTCACCTGCGCCGGGGCCGCTTCGGGGGCCTTGCAGGCCGCCGATGCCCTCGCCGATGCGCATGCCGCAGGCGGCGGCGAGGCGGCGCAAGCACCACGGGCCGAGGCCGCGGCCGAGGCCCCGATGCAACCGGTCTGGATGATGCCGCAGGGCGCACCGGCCAAACTGCGCTTCAAGATGTGGCTCGATTTCCAGAACGACGTGAAGGTTTCCGACGTTCAGCTTGCCGCCCGCGAAGGGTATGAAAGCGTGGAGCATACCAAGCGCTACACCACGCTCGGCATGGCCTCGGACCAGGGCAAGATGAGCAATATCAACGGCCTCGCCATTCTTTCCGATGCGCTTGGCCAGCCGATACCGGCGACCGGCACCACCACCTTCCGCCCGCCCTATGCGCCGATCTCGTTCGGGGCCATCGCCGCCGAGGCGCGCGGCGAGATTTTCCAGCCGCTCCGCCGCACCCCGATGCACGACTGGCACGCGGCCGCGGGCGCGCATTGGGAACCCGTCGGCCTCTGGCGGCGGCCCTACTGCTACCCGCGCGGTGGCGAAAGCCACAGCCAGGCAGTTAACCGCGAGGTCACCAACACCCGCCAGAACCTTGGCCTGCTCGATGCCTCGACGCTCGGCAAAATTCTCGTCAAGGGCCCCGATGCCGGGCGCTTTCTCGACATGCTCTATACCGGCGTCATGTCCAGCCTGCCGGTGGGTAAATGCCGCTATGGCCTGATGTGTTCGGAAAACGGCTTCCTTATCGATGACGGCGTGGTGGTGCGGCTGGCCGACGACGCATGGCTTTGCCACACCACTTCGGGCGGGGCCGACCGCATCCACGCGCATATGGAAGACTGGCTGCAATGCGAATGGTGGGATTGGCAGGTTTACACCGCGAACCTCACCGAGCAATTCGCGCAAGTCGCCGTGGTCGGGCCCAATGCCCGCAAGCTTCTGGAACGGCTCGGCGGCATCGATGTCTCGAAAGAGGCGCTGCCGTTCATGGCTTTTACCGAAGGTACACTTGCTGGCATTCCCGCCCGCATCTTCCGCATCTCCTTTTCCGGCGAGCTTAGCTACGAGGTTGCGATTCCCGCCAGCCACGGCCTTGCCTTCTGGAAGGCCTGCCTTGCCGCCGGGGCCGATCTTGGCCTGATGCCCTACGGCACCGAGGCGCTGCATGTGATGCGGGCCGAAAAGGGCTTCATCATGATCGGCGATGAAACCGACGGCACGGTGATCCCGCAAGACCTCGGGCTTGGCTGGGCGATCTCGAAGAAAATGCCCGACTACCTCGGCAAGCGCGCGCAGGAACGCAGCCATATGACCAACCCGGAGCGCTGGAAGCTGGTCGGCCTCGAAACCCTTGATGGCTCGGTGCTGCCCGATGGAGTGCTCGCACCCGCGCCGGGGGCAAACCCCAACGGCCAGCGGGCAACGCAGGGCCGGGTCACCTCCACCTATTTCTCGCCAACTCTGGGCTGCGGCATCGCCATGGGCCTGGTCCGGCGCGGCCCGGAGCGGATTGGCGAGGTGCTCGAATTCGTGGCGGCGGGCAAGTCCATTCCGGCGCGCATCTGCGATCAGGTCTTCTACGACAAGAGCGGGGAAAAACAGAATGTCTGAACCGATCAGCGCTCTTGCCGGAAAAAACGCAGAAGGCTTTGCGCGTGTCAGCGAAGCGGGTCTTCAGGGTATGATAACCCTGCGAGGCAATCTGGCCTCGGCCGCGCTCGCGGCGGCGGTAAAGGCCGCCACCGGCTGCGCCCTGCCCGGCAACCGCGGCATTCACACCAAGGCTGGCAAGGCTGCCGCCTGGATGAGCCCTGACGAGCTGCTGTTGCTGGTGCCATACGGAGAAGCCGAGGCCACCGCCGCCGCGCTGGAGGCGGCGCTCGCCGGCGAGCACGCGCTTGCGGCCAATGTCTCCGACGCCCGCGCGCTGTTTCGCGTTTCCGGGGCCAAGGCCGATCAGGTGGCAATGAAGCTCTGCCCCGTCGATTTCGCGCGCCTGCCGCAGGGCGAGATCCGCCGCACCCGCGCCGCGCAGGTGGCCGCCGCGCTCTGGCGCTCTGCCCCGGACGAAATCAGCCTCGTCTGCTTTCGCTCGGTCGCGGGCTATGTGTTCGACCTGCTGGCAATCTCGGCGCGGACCGGCAGCGAACTCGCCCCCGCCTGACCCCGGACGGGGCAAAACCTGCCTGCCCCGGCAACAGCGCCAGAATTGTTGCGCGCCACCATCAGAGCATTTGTTTTTCGCCGCCCCGGGGTTTAACAGAGGGGCCGGGGGGGCTGAGCGAGACGGCCCATGAGCGATATCGGTTTTTCCATCCTTCTGCTTTCGCTTGTTGCCGTTCTCGGCCTGATGATCGGCGCGCTGCGCATCAGGGGTGTCGGCCTCGGCATCGGCGGCGTGCTTTTCGGCGGAATTCTGGTCGGTCACTTCGTCGCGCAGGGCGGCTGGGAGATCAACCAGAGCGCGCTGCATTTCATCAAGGAATTCGGCCTGATCCTGTTCGTCTATTCGATCGGCAATCAGGTCGGCCCGGGTTTTTTCGCCTCGCTGCGCCGCGCCGGGCTTCGGCTCAACGCGCTGGCGGCTATGATCGTGCTCCTCGGCGGGCTGACGACGCTGGCGCTGCATTTCGGCTTCGGGGTCGCGCCCGAAATTCTGCTCGGGGTCTATTCAGGGGCGGTCACCAACACCCCCTCGCTTGCCGCCGGACAGCAGATCCTTGCCGAGCTTGGCCAACCCGCGACCAGCACCAGCACCCTAGGGCTTGGCTATGCCATGGCCTATCCCTTTGGCATTCTTGGCATTCTGCTTTCAATGTGGCTTTTGCGCATTGGCTTTGGCATTCTCGTTCCAGCCGAAGCGGCGGCCTATGAGAGCGACAGCGGGGCCGGGCATGGCGGGCTGCTTTCGGCCAATGTGGCGGTGCAGAATGCCAATATCGACGGCATCACCTGCGCCGAACTGGCCGGGCTGATCGGCAGCGAGGTGATCTGTTCGCGGCTGAAATCTGGCGGCGCGCTGCGGGTGCCCGGCCCCGAGGTTCGCCTCGCGGCGGGCGATGTGCTGCATCTGGTCGGCTCCAACGCCGCAGCGCTGCACCGGGCGACGCTGATCGTCGGTGCAGAGGTGGCGGAATCGCTTTCCACCAAAGGCACCGGCTTTCGTTCGGAGCGCGTGGTGGTCACCAGCGAGGCGGTGCTTGGCAGGCGGCTTGCCGATCTGCTGCTGGAAGCGCATGGAAATGTGGTGATCTCGCGGCTGCACCGCGCCGGGGTGGACCTTGTGGCGCGGCCGGGGTCGGTGGTGCAATTCGGTGACATCCTCAATATCGTCGGGCCGGGGGACGAGATCGACCGGATGGCGGCACGGCTTGGCAACGCCTCGGCCAAGCTCAATCAGGTGCAGATGTTGCCGATCTTCATCGGCATCGGGCTTGGCGTTCTGCTGGGCTCGCTGCCGATCCCGTTTCCGAACCTGCCCGCGCCGCTGCGGCTCGGGCTTGCGGGGGGGCCGCTGATCGCGGCAATCCTGTTGGCGCGGCTTGGCAGTTTCGGGCGGCTTTACTGGTTCATGCCGCCAAGCGCCAACCTGGCGCTGCGTGAAATCGGCATCGTGCTTTTTCTCGCGGTGGTCGGGCTCGATTCGGGCGCAGGCTTTGTTGCCACGCTGACCGGCGGCAGCGGCCTTGCCTGGATCGGCTATGGTGCCGCGATCACCCTGATCCCGCTGCTCAGCGTCGGCTATTTCGCGCGCCGGGTGCTGCGGATGAACTACCTGACGCTTTGCGGCCTCATGGCAGGCTCGATGACCGACCCGCCCGCACTGGCCTTTGCCAATGGCGTTTACCCCGGATCGGGCGCGCCTGCGCTTGCCTATGTCACGGTCTATCCGGCGGTAATGTTCCTGCGCATACTCTCGCCGCAGATCATGGCGATCATCCTTCTGTTCGGCATCTGAGCGCGCGCTAATCCGGTGCCGGGTCTGCAAGGGAAGGCCCGAACGCCCCTTTCGCCCGCCGCGCGGCCGTGCCAATCTTGCGCCCATGACACAGGATTTTCTCATCATCGGCGGCGGTATAGCCGGGGTTTCGGCGGCGGCGCGGCTGGCGCATCTGGGCCGCGTCACGCTTCTCGAGGCCGAGCCGCATCTGGCCCACCACGCCTCGGGTCGCTCAGCGGCGCTGTTTGAGCCGCGCTATGGTCTGGCCCCGGTGGTGGCGCTTTCCTTTGCCTCCGAAGACCATCATCGCCACGCGAACGGCGGCGTGCTCAGCCCGCGCGGGTTGATGATTGTCGCCAAGGCCGACGAGGCGGAAACCTTTCGCGCCGATGTTGCGGCCATGGGCCTTGCCCGGATTTCGCCTGCCGAGGCGCGGGCGCTGGTGCCGATCCTCAACCCCGAGACCCTGGCCTTCGCCGCCCATGCCGACCACGCCTGGGACATTGACACCGACCTGCTGATCCAGAATTTCGCCCGCGAGGCGCGCGGCCTGGGTGCCGAAATCCTGACCGGCGCGCGGGTCACCGGCATTACCCGCACCGCTTCGG
Source organism: Phaeovulum sp. (assembly GCF_030684035.1). Lineage (GTDB taxonomy): Bacteria > Pseudomonadota > Alphaproteobacteria > Rhodobacterales > Rhodobacteraceae > UBA6213. The sequence continues at coordinate 38,970 of NZ_JAUXPI010000062.1, forward strand.
GCTGGGAGGTTGCCACCGCGAAGGGCCAGCATGCGGCGCGGATACTGGTCAATGCCGCCGGTGCCTGGGTCGATGAGGTGGCAGCAATGGCCGGGCTCGCCCCGCTTGGCTTCACCCCCTTCCGCCGCTCGATGGCGCGCATTCCGGCCCCGGGCGGGCAGGATGTCGCGCGCTGGCCGATACTGTTTGGCTGTGGCGAGGCCTGGTATGCCAAGCCCGACGCGGGCGCGCTGATCGTCTCGCCCGCCGAAGAGCATCTGATGGCCCCGCACGACGCCTGGGCTGACGACATGGTGCTTGCCGAGGGCCTCGCGCGCTATGAGGAAATGGTGACAGAACCGGTGACGCGGGTGCTTGCCAACTGGGCGGGGCTGCGCACCTTTGCCCCCGACCGGGTGCTGGTGATCGGCCCCGATCCGCGCGACCCCGGCTTTTTCTGGCTCGCCGGGCAAGGCGGCTATGGTTTTCAGACCGCCCCGGCCGCCAGCCAGCTTGCCGCCGACCTGATCGCAGGCAGCCCCACCGCGCTTGACGCCGCGACCGTCGCCGCGCTTTCACCGGCGCGGCTTGTATAAACATTCATACTCCTGCATATAACGGCGAGACTCATCCGAACCTCGCTGGCAGGAGAATGCGATGGAATACCAAGGCGAACTTGATGCGCTGCGCGCCGAACTGCGCGTGCTCTACAAACTGATCCCCGAACCGACCAAGGGCTTTGGCGCGCTTTCAAAGGCGGTCAAGGAAGGCGGCGCGCTCGGCATCAAGGAAAAGGAATACGTCGCCCTTGGCATCGCGGTGGCGCAGCGCTGCCAGCCCTGCATCAACCTGCATGTTGAAGCGTTGATGAAATACGGTGCCAGCCGCGAAGAACTTGGCGATGTGCTTGCCATGGCGTTGCAGATGGGCGGCGGACCGGCGCTGATGTATGCCGCCCACGCGCTCGCCTGCTGGGATGAGCTTGCCGCCAAGGCGGCCTGATTGCACTTTGCGGCACCCCAAACACCCTCGCCAAGGTCTTGCGCGGGGGTGTTCACCTGAATGTGCATTTCTCGGGCGCATTTGACACAATCCTGTTTGTGCAATATTTGCAAGGGCTTATCTCATTTTGCAGGCCGCAAGGGAATTTTGCCCGCCGCGACGGATCGCGGCTTCCATGCCGTTTCATGCATGTGTGAGGCACAATGCCCCACGCCAGAAACCGGGATCACAATCATGAAACGCATCACCACCCTCACCGCCATTCTCGCCCTGACTGCCAGCGCCGCGCTCGCGCAAGAGCCCTTTGTTGCGGGGGCCGAGTTCATGCTCAACTGGGATATGGACGGCGACGGTCAGGTTACCCTGGCCGAAGCCACCGAGCGGCGCGAGTCGATCTTCTACATGTTCGACCTTGACGGCAACGGCGTGTATTCCGCCGACGAACTGGCCGGGATCGACGAACACAAGGCGCTTGAGGCCGAGCTTGGCAAGGGTGCCGGGCAAGCAGGCAATGCCGCTGCGGCAGGCCATGTGCCTGGACAGGGCGCGGGGCAGAACGCGGGCCAGACGGTCGGCGGCGGGCAGGCCGCAAAGGGAACTTCCACCGAGCTGACCGGCACCGCGGCCGAGATCCTGATGTTTGACGCGGACGCAAACGGCGTCATCACGATGGAGGAATTCCTCGCGGGAACCGGCATGTGGCTGGCGCAACGCGACCTCAATGGCGATGCGGTAATCACTCTGGCGGATTTCGGGCCGGGTCTGTGATTCCACCTGGACCGAAGGGCAAGGGGGCGGTGCCTGGGCACCGCCCCCTTCGCTTTGGGCAGGGGTTCACAAAGCTGTGTCGAAAATACTGATATTTTGCGATTTTCACCTAACTTATTGTTTTACGGTATTTTTTTCAATTTCCGCATTTGAAATGTGGTTTTCGGCACGCAACGGAAATCGGGTCGTATGCCGTTTCATGGATGTAACCAACCACCAACCGAAGGGATCCTGAAATGAAACGCTTCGTCACCCTCACCGCCATCGTCGCACTCGCCTCTGGCATGGCTTTCGCGCAAGATGCGACCACGGCAGTCTTTACCCCCGGGCAAGATTTCATGCTCAACTGGGATCTGGACGGCGACGGTCAGGTGACCCTTGCCGAGGCCACCGAACGGCGCGAGTCGATCTTCTACATGTTCGACCTTGACGGCAACGGCATGTATTCCGCCGACGAATTGATCGGCATCGACGAACACAAGGCGCTTGAGGCCGAGCTTGGCCGCGGGGTTGGCCAAGGCCGCAACGGGCAGGCGCGGGCGTCGATGCAGACGAACACGCAACTGCCTGGCCAGCTTCCGGCCCGCGGCGGGCGTCAGGGGGGCGGGCGCGGCTACAGCCAGACCATGCAGCAGCCAGGCGTTGCTGGCCAGCAGCCGGGCGTGATGGGCCGCGGCGGCTATGCGCAGCGGCCGGGCGTGGTCGGGCAGGTGCCAGGCGTGATTGACCCAACCCTGCGCCATCAGCCCGGCACGCAAGGCATTGCGACAGCGGGCGGCGCGCGCGGTGCCAACCTGACCGACCTCGCGACAATCGGCACCGCGAAGGAGATCCTGATGTTTGACGCCGATTTCAACGGCATCATCACCCAGACGGAATTCCTCAACGGCACCCCCGCGTGGTTCGCGCAGCGCGACCGCAACGCCGATAGGGTGATCACCACCGCCGATTTCGGTAACGGCCGCTTCTGATTGATCTGCCAGAATACCCACGGGCGGTGCCTCGGCACCGCCCTTTTCATTGGCCCTACCCGTCAGCCCGGATACGCGCGTTTTCAGGGTCGTGCGGGCTGTCTTCGGTGACCACCGCATCCCATTCCCGCCGCAGGATCTTCACCTTTAGCCGGGTGCCGGGGGCGGCGAGGTCGGGGCGCACATAGCCCATGCCGATCTGGCGCCCGAATGCCACCGAATACCCGCCCGAGGTCAGCCGCCCGACCTTTTCACCGTTCAGAAGCAACGCCTCCTTGCCCCAGGGATCGGTATCCTCCGGCCCATCGATCAGCAGCGTCACGCATTTTGCGCGAATGCCGGTGGCAAGCATCGCCGCCTTGCCCTGAAACCCCTTGCCAAGGTCCACAAAGCGGTCAAGCCCCGCCTCAAGCGGTGTCGCATCGCGCCCAAGCTCGGTGCCAAAGGCGCGGTAGCTTTTTTCCTGCCGGAGCCAGTTCTGCGCCCGCGCTCCGACAAGCTTCAGCCCATGCGCCTCGCCTGCCTGCATGAGCAGGTCAAAGAGGTAATTCTGCATCTCTACGGGGTGGTGCAATTCCCATCCCAGCTCGCCCGTATAGGCCACCCGGATCGCCCGCACCGGGCACATGCCAAGCTCGATGTTGCGCATCGACAGCCACGGGAAACGCTTGTTGCGCAGCACCGTGTCGGGGTCGGCATCTTTCACCACCTCGCGCAAGATCGCCCGCGCCTTTGGCCCGGCGAGTGCGAAAACACCCCATTGCGTGGTGACATCGTGAATGTCGATGTGGCCGAACTCGGCGGCCTTGTCCTCGGCGCATTTTGTCAGGTAGTCGCCATCGTAGGCGGTCCATGCCCCGGCAGAGATGATGTAGTATTCATCGGCCCCGAGCCGCACGATGGTGTATTCGGTGCGCGTCGTGCCGGTGGGCGTCAGCGCATAGGTCAGGTTGATGCGGCCCACGGCGGGCAGTTTGTTGGTGGTGAACCAGTCAAGAAACGCGGTCGCGCCGGGGCCGCGCACCAGGTGCTTGGTGAAGGCGGTGGCATCGATCAGGCCTGCGGTCTCGCGGATGGCCTTTGCCTCGGCAACCGCATATTGCCACCATCCGCCACGCCGGAAACTGCGTGAAGAATGATCGTCAAACCCAAGTGGCGCATAGTAATTCGGCCTGTCCCATCCGTTCACCTGACCAAACTGCGCGCCCCGCGCCTTCTGGCGGTCATAGGCGGGCGAGGTGCGCAGCGGGCGGCAGGCGGGGCGCTCCTCGTCGGGGTGGTGCAACACGAAGACATGCTCATAGCATTCCTCGTTCTTGCGCGCCGCATATTCGGTGGTCATCCAGGACCCGTAGCGTTTGGGGTCAAGGCTGGCCATGTCGATCTCGGCCTCGCCCGCGACCATCATCTGCGCGAGGTAATGGCCGGTGCCCCCGGCGGCGGTGATGCCGAACGAAAACCCTTCCGCCAGCCACATGTTGCGCAGGCCCGGTGCAGGGCCGACCAGCGGGTTTCCATCCGGCGTGTAGCAGATCGGGCCGTTGAAATCGTCCTTCAACCCGACGCTTTCCGACGAGGGCAGGCGGTGGATCATGCTCAGGTATTCCGTCTCGATCCGCTCCAGATCGAGCGGAAAGAGATCGGCGCGGAAACTGTCGGGCACGCCATAGGCAAACCGCGCCGGTGCACCGCGCTCATAAGGCCCGAGTATCCAGCCGCCGCGTTCCTCGCGCACATACCATTTCGCATCGGCGTCGCGCAGCACCGGGTGCTCCGGGTTCGCCTTGCGCCATTCGACCAGCATCGGGTCAGGCTCGGTGACGATGAACTGATGCTCGACCGGAATCGCCGGGATCTTGATCCCCAAGAGCCGCGCCGTGCGCTGCGCGTGGTTGCCGGTGGCGGTCACCACATGCTCTGCCCTGATCTCGAAGGTTTCGGGCGTTTCCACCAGGTTGCCGCCCTTTTCCGCCATGTGGCAGAGCGTCACCAGCCATTCCGACCCGGTCCAGCGGTAACCTTGCACCTGCACCTTGCGCAGGATCTCGGCCCCATGCTGGCGCGCGCCCTTGGCCATTGCCTGGGTCACGTCAGCGGGGTTGATGTAGCCATCCTGCGGGTGAAAGAGCGCGCCCAGAAGGTCATCCGTGCGCACCAGCGGCCAGCGCGCCCTGATCTCGGCGGGGGTCAGAAACTCGTGATAGACCCCGGCGGTTTCAGCCACCGACGAATAGAGCATGTATTCGTCCATCCGCGCAGCGGTCTGCGCCATGCGCAGGTTGCCCACCACCGCGAAACCAGCGTTAAGCCCGGTTTCCGCCTCCAGCGCCTTGTAGAAATCGACCGAGTATTTGTGAATATGCGTGGTCGCATAGCCCATGTTGAACAGGGGCAGCAGCCCGGCCGCGTGCCAGGTCGAGCCCGAGGTCAGCTCATCCCGCTCAACCAGCAGCGTTTCCCACCCGGCTTTCGCCAGATGGTAGGCAATGCCGCAGCCAACAGCGCCGCCGCCGACGACCAGGGCTTTCACATGCGTCTTCATCGCGTCGACTCCTTGCGCAACCTTGCAGCCGCACTTTGCCGCAAGCTGCCCGCGCTGGGTAGAACCAGCCGACCCCTGATCGCCCGAAAGCGACGTTGCGACGCAGGGCCGAGACCTAGCCCTCGGCCTCAGCGCGCGGCGGCAAGCCCGGCCAGGAACCGGTCCACCGGCAACACCGGGCGCAGCAGCGCCGCAAGCTCCGCAAGCTTGGGGTCACGCCGGTCGAAAAACGCGTAGCAGGCGAAATCCTCGATGATTGCAGCCTGTTGCTCGAAGCCGAAGCGGAGAAACGCCCGCCCCTCCTCAGTGAGCCACCAGTAGGGGTCAACCCGCGCCACGCTCTCGCCCGCTGCCCGACCTGCCGAATAGCCGGTCTGCGCCCGGTTCTGCCATTGCCAGACATGCACAAGCTCGTGCATCAGCAACAGCGAGGCCGGCAGCGGCAGCGACCTTGGGTAGCCGCGCGCGGCATCGGGCGCGTAGTAGCGCGGGTTGAAATAGATCCGGTTGCCAAGCGTGAAGGCGGCGGGCCACGCCAGCACGCGCCGCGGCGATTGCTGGCGCAGGCAGGGGTTTTCCGGCGGCTGGCGCGGCGATGCGGGCAGAGCGGCTTCATCCGGCTGCGGCAAGGGCGCAAGCCCCACCCCCGCAAGCACCCGCACCGCCCCGGGATCAAGCGATGCGCCAAAGAGCGCCCGCGCCACCTCGGTTTCGGCGGGCGTCAACCCGCGCGCGCAGGCAGCAACGAGCACGAGCGAGGCCAGCGCGATGCGCCAGCTTCTTCCGAAGCTCCGGCTCACAGCGTCCCCGGCACCACGAGGTCCGGCGGGCGGTGGCCATCGGCAAAGGTCTTGATGTTGACAATCACCTTCTCGCCCATCTCGATGCGGCCTTCCAGCGTTGCCGACCCCATATGCGGCAACAGCACCACATTGGCGAGTTCGCGCAGGCGCGGGTTGATCTCGTGACCATGCTCGAACACGTCAAGCCCGGCCCCGGCAATCTCGCCCGACCGCAACATCCGGGTCAGCGCGTTCTCGTCAATCACCTCGCCGCGCGAGGTGTTGACGATCACTGCCGTGGGTTTCATCAGCTTCAGCCGCCGCGCGTTCATCAGATGGAAGGTCGAAGGCGTGTGCGGGCAGTTGACCGAGAGAATGTCCATCCGCGCCACCATCTGGTCGAGGCTGTCCCAATAGGTCGCCTCCAGTTCCGCCTCGATCTCGGGGCGCAGCCGCTTGCGGTTGTGGTAATGCACCTGCATGCCGAAGGCGCGGGCGCGCCGCGCCACCGCCTGCCCGATCCGCCCCATGCCCAGAATGCCCAGCCGCTTGCCGCCCACCCGCGTGCCCATGAATGCGGTGGGCGACCAGCCCTGCCAATCCCCGGCCTGCATCACCGCCAGACCTTCGGGCATGCGCCGCATGACGGCAAGGATCAACGCCAGCACCATGTCGGCAGTGTCATCGGTCATCACCCCGGGGGTGTTGGAAATCAGCACCCCGCGCTGGCGCGCCGAGGTGATGTCGATATGGTCCACCCCGGCCCCATAATTGGCGATCAGCTTGAGCTTCTGCCCGGCCTGCGCCAGCATCGCGGCATCGATATGGTCGGTGATGCAGGGCACCAGCACATCGGCCCGCCGCATCGCCGCGCTCAGTTCCTCGCGGTCCATGCGGGTATCGGTTTCGCGCAACTCGACATCGAACAATTCCTTCATCCGGGTCTCGACAACCTCGGGCAACCGTCGCGTCACGACAACACTCAGCCGCGGTGCAGGCATGACGACCCTCCTCTTGCTATGCAAATCCTTGCCCTTGGTGCAAAGTGACGCGCAAAGGGGCAAGGCACAAGGCCCCGCGCGCGCGGCAAAACGGGCGAAGCGCAACATCGAGCGAGGCGACGGGCAGTTTGCGGAGAATGACCATGGCGAAAGGTTACTTCGGCGCGGCGGCGCTGGCGTTGTGCTGCGCGTTGCCGCCAGCACCGGCGGTGGCGCAGGAGGCCGCGCCCATCGCAGCCGCAGCCTCGCGTGGCCCGGTAACCAACCTGCCGCTGCCGCGCTATGTCTCGCTCAAGAGTTCCGAAGGCAACGCCAGGCGCGGCCCGTCGCTGTCGCATCGCATCGACTGGGTGTTTCGCCATAACGGCATGCCGCTGCGGGTGACCGCCGAATACGGCAACTGGCGCCGCGTCGAAGACCGCGAAGGCGCGGGCGGCTGGGTGCATTACGCGCTTCTCTCGGGCGTGCGGACCGTCATCATCACCCCCGATGCCGCCGATCTGCATGCCCGTCCCGATGTCACAGCAACGGTTCTGGCAAGGGCAGAGGCCGGGGCGCAGGCGCGGCTGGGCGCATGCCTGCCAGACTGGTGCCGCGTCGCGGCACCCGGGGCGCAAGGCTGGGTGCCGAAGTCCGCGATCTGGGGGGTGGACGCGGACGAGCTGCGCGAATAGCGGCGATCCGGCTCTGGCCAAATCCCGCGCCGCAGCCTATGGGGTGGCGCGACGCGCGAGCGCGCGGTCGGCGCGATTCAGGCACCCGGTTGGGCGGAGGGGCAGATGGCAGTGAAAACGCACAGGCTGCTCAACCTTTCCTCGGGTCTGGCATCGGTTTCGGTGGCGCTCACCCTTGTCGGGCTGAAACTCTGGGCACTCGGCCAGACCGGCTCGCTTGCCATCGCCGCCTCGCTCACCGATTCCGCCATGGATCTGCTGGTCTCGCTCGGCGGTCTGGTCGCCATCATCTACGCATCGCGCCCCCCCGATGATGACCACGCCTTTGGCCATAGTTCGGCCGAAGACCTTGCAGCACTAGCACAATCGCTGATCATTCTCGTCTCGGCCTCGGCAATCGGCTGGGTGGCGGCAACCCGGCTCCTGTCGCCAGATCCCGCGCCGCTCGCCGCCGAAGCCCGCGGTATCGCGGTCATGCTCGCCTCGGTAGTGCTGACTGCGGCACTTGTCGGCTGGCAGCGCCATGTCGCGCGGCGCACCGGCAACCGCGTCGTGGCCGCCGATTCGCTGCACTATATCGGCGACCTCTTGCCAACGCTTGGCGCCATCCTGGCGCTTGCCGTTTCGGCGCGCTGGGGTCTTGGCGGTATCGACAGCATCATTGCCCTCGCCGCCGCGCTCTACATGGCCTATGGCGCGCTGCGCATCGGCAGTGCGGCATGGGATGCGCTGATGGACCGCACCGCCGACCCGGCGCTGGTCGATGGCATCGCCGCCATTGCCCGCAACTGGCCCGGTGTGCGCGGCTTTCACGACCTCAAGACCCGCACCGCCGGCAGCCGGATTTTCGTCCACCTCCACATCGAGCTTGATGGCGGGCAGTCCTTGCGTGAAGCCCATGCAATCAGCGCCGCACTGAAGCGGCAGATCCTCATCAGCTACCCGCAGGCCGATGTCATCATCCATCAGGATGTGGCAGCGGGCTAGCCCTCCGACATGCCCCGGATCGGTACTCCCGACCGAGGCAGGCCCGCCCGGCCGATGGCACGCAGGGCCAGACCGGAACAGCGCAAGCGGGTACCCCGACATCGCACCTGCTTCAGGCCAAATATCCCCGCCGGAGGCACCTTCCGCTGCCCGCAGCGCTCTTGCCGCCCACTGCCGAGAGGCGACAAGGGCGGGACCCCGCCAATCAGAACGGACCGCGCCAGCGGTTTCCGACCTCAGCAAAGACACGACCCGGCCACCGGTATCGCCCGACCGCCGCGGGTTCAGGTGTCTGCTGCGTCTCCGCCGCCCCGCCCCGCGCCGCACTGCGGGCAATCGGGGTTCCGGGCGACCGCGATCACCCGGCTTTCGCCCCAGAGCGCGTCATGAAGGACCAGCCGCCCGCGCAGGCTCTGCCCCGCGCCGGTGATCTCCTTGATCGCCTCGGTCGCCATCATCGCCCCCACCACCCCCGGCAAGGCACCCATCACCCCGGCCTCGGCACAGGCGGGTGCAAGACCGGCGGCGGGGGCCTCGGGAAAGACGCAGGCATAGCAGGGCGCGCCGCGGGCGGGGTCATAAAGGCTCAACTGCCCCTCCCACTGGGTGATCGCGCCGGAAAGCAGCGGCTTGCGCGCCGCAATGCAGGCGGTGTTCAGCAGATATCGGGTGGCGAAATTGTCCGAGCCATCAAGGATCAGGTCATACTCGGCCACCAGCCCTGCCACGTTCCCGGCGCTCACCCGCAGCGGATGCAGCCGCAGCTCGATGAAGGGGTTGAGCGCCTTCAGCGCAATCTCTGCCGAACGCACCTTTTCCATGCCGATCCGCGCATCGGTATGGATCACCTGCCGCTGCAGGTTCGAATTCGAGACGCGGTCATCATCGGCCACGCCGATCATGCCCACCCCTGCCGCCGCGAGGTAGAGCAGCACCGGAGAGCCAAGCCCCCCCGCCCCCACCACCAGCACCCGCGCCGCCTTGAGCCGCGCCTGACCTGGCCCGCCGATCTCGCGCAGCACGATATGGCGCGCATAGCGCTCCAGTTCCGTGGCGGAAAACCCGCCCGCCGCAGGCGCGGGCGCGGGCCTTGCCCGCGCCTTCAGCCACAAGAGGGCCGCGCGATAGCCCAGCACCAGCGCCACCGCGCCGCCAAGCACCAGCCAGCCCGCCAGACTGCCGCCGATCCGGGCCAGAAGCGGATTGCCCGGTGCCAGCACCAGATGCGCCAGCACCACCGCCAGCCACAGCCCCGCCAGAAGCCCGCCAATGCGGCGCGCCGAAAACCGCAGCACCAGCCCGAATGCGACAAGCGCGATCGCCAGCAGCAGCACCATGCCCTTCTCCCCTCAACCCGTCCCGGTCGAGCCAAAACCGCCCGCGCCGCGCGCGGTTTCAGCCAATGCCCCGACCACGTCGAAACCCGCCTGCACCACCGCCGCCACCACCATTTGCGCGATCCGCGCGCCATGGCCAACCACAAACGGCTCCGCCCCGAGATTGACCAGAATCACCCCCAGCGGCCCGCGATAATCGCTGTCGATGGTGCCGGGGGCGTTGGCAAGCGTGACCCCGTGTTTCAGCGCCAGCCCCGAACGCGGGCGCAGTTGCACCTCGTAGCCTTCCGGTATGGCAAGGCGCAGCCCGGTCGGCACCAGCAGGCGCTGCATCGGTTCCAGCCGCAGGCCCGCGGCGCGCACGGCCTCGGGCAGGTTGGCGCGCAGGTCGGCCCCCGCCGCGCCCGCCGTTTCATAACCGGGCAGCGGCACTGCCGCATCGGCCCAAGCCTCTCGCATGACTGCTATTCTTGCCATCCTCATCCCTCCACCGCGCGCCAGTGCCCGTCCGCGCCAAGCGCGAGCCGGGGCGTTGTCATTGCGCCGCGCACCGCAAGCAGCGGCATGGGCGAGGCGGCCACCGCCGCGCGCCAGCCCTCGCCTTGCAGCATCGCGAAGGCCGCCACTTCGGGCACGATCCCGGCCCGCGCCAGAAGCCGCAGCACCGCCGCCAAAGTCCGCCCAGAGCTTGCCACATCATCCACCAACGCCACCCGGCGGCCCGCAAAAAGCGGCAGCATTCGTGGGTCAAGATAGACCCGCTTTGCCTGATCGGGGCTGGTGATCGAGGTCATCGGCTCGCTCAGGGCCTCGTCATACCAGAACTTGCGCGAGGTGCCCAAGGCCACCATCCGGGCGTGGCCAAGCGCCCGCGCCACGCCTGCGGCTAGGGTCAGACCAAGCGTCGGAACACCCACCACCACTTCGGGGTCGAACCGGCGCAACGCCTCGGCCATCGCCGCCACCAGCGCCGCCTCGACCGCGAAGCTCGCCTGATTGACGATCAGCGAAGCCACCGCCTGCTGCCCGTCGCCCGGCAGCACCCGAATCGGCAGCGCGATCTGGCGGCCATCGGGCAGGGTTCCGGGAAAGACCCTGTCCCAGCCGCCCGCGACCGGGGCGAAATGGCCCGGAGGGTAGAGTTCCTGCCAGAAACCATGCGGATGCTCGATCATCGCCTACTGCCCACCAAGCCGGGCGGCAAGCAGCGCCAGTGCCGCCGCGCCATCGACCCGCAGCGCCACCTGCACCGGCGGGGCGGCCGGGTCGGGGGTCAGCGTGCCCGCGTCGCGGCTTTGCGCCAGATCGACCGCAAGGCCCATCGGGGTGCAGCCGAAAAGCTCTGGCCGCTCGGCCAGCAGCATCACGCAGGGGTCATGCAACGGGCGACTTGTGGCCAGCAGCATCGCGGCTTGATCCACCTCATGGCGCGGCACCCTGCCCGCCCCGATACTGCCCACCGAAGGAGGTGCGTCATGGCTGAAAGAACCATCCGCGTGCAAAACGAGTTCGGCCTGCTGTGGTTTGCGGGCTGGCTGTTCACCCTCGGCTACCTTGGGCTGGGGTTCTGGAAGGGGGTCCTCGCGCTTGTCGTCTGGCCCTACTTCATCGGCGTCGCGCTGACCGCCGCCGGGGCGGGGTGAAGGCGGCAGCGAAACCGTGGTGCTTTCGAAATAGGCCTGAATGAGCGCCGCCACCGCCACCGCCGCCTTGGTTCCCGAAGCCCGCAATCCGTCGAGATAGGCTGCATCGGCGCGCACCTGCCGCGTCGCGTCCAGCGGAATGAGCCAGATCGGCAGCCCGGCACCAAGCACGATTGCTGCCGCCTCGGGGTCGGCGGCGATGTTGAACTCGGCCCGCGGCCCCACATTGCCCGCCTCGTAAATCACCCCGCCCATGGCGATCAGGCGGCAGATGCGCGCCGCCGCCGCCGGGTGATCGGTCACCAGCCGTGCGAGGTTGGTCAGCGGCCCGAGCGCCAGCACATCGATGCTGGCGGCAGGTTCGCGCATGAGCAGCGCCGCCAGCCATTCGACCGCGCCCTGCCCCGCTGGTTGCAGCGGATCGGGAAAGCGCACCCCGCCCAGGCCGTCGTTGCCGTGGATTTCGGAGCTGTCGAACCCCTTGCGCGCCAGCGGTTCCGATGCCCCCGCCACCACCGGCACATCCGCCCGGCCGATCAGCGCCAGAAGCCTTCCGGCGTTGCGGGTGGTGGTGGCAATGCCGATATTGCCCGCCACCGTGGTAATGCCCAGCACCTCGAAGGCGGGCGATGAGAGCGCGTAGAGAATTGCCACCGCATCATCAATGCCCGGATCGGTGTCGATCACCGCGCGTATGATTGCCATGCCTGCGCCCCCTTGCCTCTCCCTCCCCTTTCATAGTGAATCGGCACGCAGCCACAAGAGAGGGGTGCAAGGGAGCCATGATGACCGACCTGCCCGACGATCTCATTCTCGATGCCACCGATGAGGTGGTGCTGCGCCAGGATCTGGTGCAGGTGGCGCTGGGGCGGCGGCAGGCAGACCGCATCCTGCGGGTTGGGCGCATGCTTGATGTCGGCAGCGGCACCTGGGCGGACGATGTCGAAATCGTCATCCGTGGCCGCCGCATCGCCTTTGTCGGGCCGCGCGGCAGCTACACCGGCAGCGCCGCCGAGGTGGTGGAGCGGCCCGGCCTTGCCGCCGTGCCGGGTTTTGGCGAGGTCCACAAGCACATCGAAAGCTCGCATCTCACGCCCGAACATGAGGCCGCACTGGTGCTGCCGCGCGGCTGCACCTGGACCTGCGAGGCGAGCCACGAGTTTTCCAACGTCAACGGCGCGCGCAATCTGGAATTCTGGCTGATGGCGCGGGCGGCGGGGAGCCCGGCGAAAATCTTTCCGCTGCCCGGCTCGGCGGTGCCGCCGACCGCCTACGAGGGCGGCGGCGGCTGGTTCGGCGCTGCCGAGCAGGCGGAATTCATGGCACACCCGATGGTCGCGGGCCTCGATGAGGTGATGGATTGGCCGGCGCTGACGCGCCCCGAAAACCCCTCGCATGGGCGGCTTTGGGGCATGATCGGGGCCACGCTGGCGGCGCGCGGCGTGGTCGAGGGCCACGGCGCGGGGCTGCGCGATCTGCCCGCAATCAACGCCTTTGCCGCGGCGGGGCTTGCCTCGGACCACGAAGCCTGGACGGCCGAGGAAGCGTGGGACAAGCTTACCCATGGCATCTTCCTGCAAATCCGCGCGCATTCGATGCCCGAGATCCTCAAGGGCCTCATGGCGCGCGGTCTGCGGGACTGGAGCCAGGTCGCCTTCGCCACCGACGACCGCCCGGCGCAAGATACGCTCGCGATCGGTGCCACCGACCATAACCTGCGGCTGGCGATTGCCAACGGCCTTGCGCCCGAGGCCGCAATTCAATGCGTGACGCTCAACCCCGCGCGGCACATGCGGCTGACGCCATGGGTGGGCAGCATTGCGCCCGGTCGTTATGCCGACATCGTGCTTTTGTCCGACCTGGCTGCGGTAACAATTGCCGAAGTCTGGGCCGACGGGCGGCAGGCAAGCGAAGGCAGCCGCTACATCGGCCCCCTGCCGCGGATCACCTGGCCGGAATGGGCAACCCGCACGGTGAACCTGCCGCGCCCGCTAGAGGCCGCGGATTTCGCCATTGCCGCCGCACCGGGCCGCGCCAGCATGCAGGCGGCGGTGCTGCGCCCGTTCCACTGGACGGCCGATTTCCTGACCGAGGAACTGCCCGTATTGGGCGGCGAGGTGCAGCGCGACCCCGCCCGCGCGATCACCAAATTCGCTGTGGTGGACCGCTATTCAGGAAAATGTGGCGTCGCGCGGATGTTCTGGCGCGGCTGCGGCCCGGCCACGCCCGACACCGCTCTTGCCTGCTCGGTGGCGCATGACCAGCACAACATCTGGGTGGTGGGGTCTTCCGACGCGGCGATGGCGCTGGCGGTGAACCGGATCCGCGAAAATCAGGGTGGCTGGGCGCTGGCCTCGGACGGGCGCATTCTGGCCGACCTCGCCTATGAGGTCGGCGGGTTGATGAGCGCGCGGCCCGCCGAGGCGGTGGCAGCGGGTTACGCGGCGCTTGAGGCGGCGGCGGCGCGGATCGACTGGCTTTATGAGCCAAGCTTCAGCCCGCGCTGGTTCCCCGGTTTTCCGCACCGTCTGCAATTCGCCACGCTGACCTGTGCGCCCTGGGCCTGGGTGCTGGTCGCACCCACGGCGGCAGTCCCCGAGGGGTTGGTGAACGTGCAGACGGGGGCAAGCCATAAGGTGGTGTGGTAGCGCATGGGCCTTGCCCGGCACCAAGGCAGCGGGCAAGACCACCCTACCCCGCAAACGCCGCCAGTATCCTCACCCAGCTTCGGATACCGTGGTGAAACGAGCTCAGATCGTATTTCTCGTTCGGCGCATGCACCCGGTTGTCAAAGCGCCCGAACCCCACCAGCAGCGCATCCATGCCCAGCCGGTCGCGAAACGCATTGAGAATCGGGATCGAACCGCCGGTTCCCGCCACCGCCGCCTCGCGGCCCCATTCTTCGCCCAGCGCAACCAGCGCCTTGCGCAGCAAGACCCCGTCAAGCGGCATCACCGTGGCGGGGCTGCCGCCGTGCGGGGTAAAGCGCACCGTGCAATCGGCGGGCAGGTGTGCGCGCACATGGGCGCGAAAGGCGGCGCGCACCGCCTCGGGGTCTTGCCCGGCCACCAGCCGGAAGGAAACCTTGGCATGTGCCTTGGCCGGGATCACGGTCTTGAAGCCCTCGCCGGTGAAGCCGCCCCAGACCCCGTGCACCTCGAACGAAGGCCGCGCCCAGCATTGCTCAAGCACCGATCGGCCCGCTTCGCCCGCAGGGACGCTCAGGCCCACGTCACCCAGAAACCCCGCCGCGTCAAACGGCAGCCGCGCCCATTGCGCCGCGACCTCGCCCGGCAACTCCCGCACCCCGTCATAAAACCCCGAAAGCGCAACCGACCCGTCGGCGGCGCGCAAGCTGGCCAGCACCTCCGCCAGCACTTGCAAGGCATTGCGTGCGGCGTTGCCGAAAATGCCCGAATGCAGATCGCGATTGGCGGCGGTGATCTCGATTTCCTCACCCACGAGGCCGCGCATCATGGTGGTGATCGCGGGGATATCGCGGTCCCACATGTCGGTATCGCAAACCAGCACCACATCGGCCCGAAGTTCCTCGGCCGCCTCTGCCAGAAACGGCGCGAGCGAGGGTGACGAGATTTCCTCTTCGCCCTCGAACAGCATCGAAACCCGGATCGGCAGGCCGCCGGTAACCGCCTTCCAGGCCCGACAGGCCTCGATGAAGGTCAGAAGCTGGCCCTTGTCGTCAGAGGCCCCGCGCGCGGCTATCCATGTATCGCCATCGGGGCGCGCGATCAGGGTCGGCTCGAAGGGCGGTGTCTGCCAAAGCTCCAGCGGGTCGGCGGGCTGCACATCGTAATGGCCGTAAAAGAGCACATGCGGGCCGGGGCCAGCCGCATGCGCCACCACCATCGGGTGCCGCGCGGTCGGGCGCACCGAGGCATCGAACCCGAGCGCTGCCAGTTCCGCCGCCAGCCATTCCGCCGCGCGGCGGCAATCTGCGGCATGCGCCGGGTCGGTTGAAACCGACGGAATG
Organism: Phaeovulum sp.; assembly: GCF_030684035.1. GTDB lineage: Bacteria > Pseudomonadota > Alphaproteobacteria > Rhodobacterales > Rhodobacteraceae > UBA6213. The sequence continues at coordinate 54,647 of NZ_JAUXPI010000062.1, forward strand.
CGGATCAGATCAGCGAGCCGGTTGACCGAAGCATCAAGCCCGTCGGTTGCCGCCGCCAGCACCTTTTCAAGCAAGTCGTTCATTGGTTTTTCCGTTCCTTGTCTATGAGTTGCATCTCGGCCTTGAAGTGCGCCGCAAGCTGCAACACGTCGCGCAGTACCTTTCTGCGCTCAAGGCTCAGCACCTCGCGCCCCCGCATCAGCCACCGGCCCGCGACCATCACATCGCGCACATCGCTGGCCAGGCTGGCGAAAACAAGCGTCGAATACACGTCATAGACCGGCTGCTGGCGCGCCGCGCCAAGGCTGACCCGGATCAGATCTGCCTCCTTGCCCGGCTCAAGCGAACCGATCCGGGCAGCAAGCCCCAGCACCTTTGCCCCCTCGATGGTCGCCATCCGGATCACCTCGCGCGCGGGCATGCAGGCGCGGCTGTGGCCCAAGAGCTTCTGGAACATTGCCACCGGCGCAAATTGCGCGAACAAATCCAATGTGTTGCCGCTCATTGCTCCATCGGTGGCAATACCGACCGGCACGCCCGCCGCCCGCATCGCCTCCACCGGTGCGATCCCGCGCCCGGCCTTGGCGTTCGAGCGCGCGTTATGCGCAACGCCCACCCCTGCGGCGGCCATCTGCGCAATCTCATCAGGCGAGACGTGCAGGCAATGCGCCGCGATCAGCCCCGGCCGCAACAATCCCGCCCGCGCCACCACTTCGACCGGGCGGCAGCCATGCGTGCGGGCGGCCCAGTCCATTTCGCTGTCCATTTCAGCCAGATGGATCTGCACCGGCACGCCCGGGTTGGCCTCGGCAAAGCCCGCGACACGCGCCAGCACCGGAATGTCGGTCGAATAGGGCGCGTGCGGGGCGATGCTGGGGGTAATGCGCGCATGCCCCGAGAATTCCGCCACAAGCCGCTCGGCAAGCGCGAAACCCTCGTCGATGCTGGCGTGATCGGGCGGCGCGAAATTGGCGATGGTCTGGCCCACCACGCCGCGCAGACCCGCACGGTCGAGCACCCGGCCCACCTCGGTCTCGTGGTAATACATGTCGGCGATGGTGGTAACGCCGCCTTCGATGCTTTCGAAGGCGGCCAGCGCGGTGCCGACGGCGACCATTTCTGGGGTCACGAAGCGCCGTTCCAGCGGCAGGATGTAGCGCACCAGCCGGTCATCGACATCTTCGCCAAGGCCGCGAAAGAGCGCCATTGCCAAGTGGCAATGCGGGTTGACCATGCCGGGCATCACCACATCGCCGCCCGCGTCGATCACCTCGGCACCGGGCACAATCGGTGCCGGGCCGGCGCCAAGGGCCAGAATGCGGGTGCCCTCGATCTGCACCCAGCCGCCTGCAATCACCTCCATGCCTAGGGTGCAGGGCAGGAGGGTGGCGTTATGGATCAGCGTTGCCATTACTCGGGCGCGAGAATGCAGCACTGCGCCGCCAGCGGCTGCAACCGCGCCGCCGCCGCCGGCATCTGCGGCGCACCAAGCGGGCCTTGTGCGGTCAGCGGCCCCGCCGGGGTCGCGCAGAGATACTGATAGGCGCGCCCGAGATAGCTGCGCAAGCCCAGGGTGGCGGGCAACCCCGGTGCCTCCGGCGGCAACACCAGCAGCCCCTCGGCCCGCGCCCCAAGCACGAAAGCATCGGGAATGGCACCATATTCGGCCTGCGACAGCGAAAGCCGCGCGCCGCCTTCGGCCTCGGCCTCAACGCTCTCGCCCTCGCGGGCAACCACCCGCATCGGGATCAGGTTCTCGAACCCCACAAACCGCGCCACAAAGGCGTTTGCCGGGCGCTGATAAAGCGTCTCGGGCGTGTCGAACTGCATGATCCGCCCCGCCTGCATGATCGCCACCCGGTCCGAGATCGAAAACGCCTCTTCCTGATCGTGGGTGACGAAAACCGAGGTGGTGCCATTGGCGCGCTGCATCTGGCGGATTTCGGCGCGCATGCCGACCCGCAGCTTGGCGTCGAGGTTGGAAAGCGGCTCGTCGAACATCAGCAAGGGCGGCTCGATCACCAGCGCGCGCGCCAGCGCCACGCGCTGGCGCTGGCCGCCAGAAAGCGCGCCGGGCAGGCGGCTGGCCAGGTCGGTCAACTCGACCCGTTCCAGCATCGCCGCAACCCGTGCGGCCCTCTCGGCCCCGCCAATGCCGCGCTGCTTGAGCCCGAAGCCGACATTCTCTGCCACCGTCAGATGCGGAAAAAGCGCGTAGTTCTGAAACACCAGCCCGATGTTGCGCCGGTGCGCGGGAAGCCGCGTCAGGTCCTGATCGCCGAGGCGAATGCGCCCCGATGTCGGCTCCAGAAACCCCGCGATGAGCCGCAAGGTCGTGGTCTTGCCGCAGCCCGAGGCCCCAAGCAGCGAAACCAGTTCGCCCGCCGCGATCTGCAACGAGAAATCCTCGAGCACCTGCACCTTGCCGTAATGCGCCGAGAGGTCTTCAATGGTCAGCGGCTCTGTCATGTCAGCTCATTTCGCAAGAAAGGTCAGGCCCAGCGTCAGCTCGACCACCGCCATCACGCCCACGGTCAGGAGCATCAGCAGCACCGAGACGGAGGCGATGACGGGGTCGAAGAACTGCTCGACATGGGCAAGAATCTGGATCGGCAGGGTGGAAACGCCGGGGCCGGTGAGGAACAGCGACACCGAGACATCGTTGATCGAGGTGATGAAGGCGAGGATGAAGGCGGCGATCACCGCCGAGCGCACATTGGGCAGAACGATGGTGAAGAAGGTCTTGAGCGGCGGGCTGCCAAGCGAAACTGCCGCCTCTTCCATCGAGAAATCGAAGGCGGAAAGGCTGGCCGAGATCACCCGCACCGCATAGGGCAGTACGATCAGCGTATGGCCGATGACCAGCGTCGAGAACACCGGCAGATCGGCCGCCACCTGCACCGATTTCAGCAGCGAAAAGCCCAGCACGATCTCGGGCACCAGAATCGGCAGCACGAAGACGGTCGAAAGCCAGTGCGGCAACTGGATGCGAAAACGGTTGAGCGCATAGGCGGCGGGCAGGCCGATCAGCAGCGCGAACCCGGTGGCAAGGAAAGCGATCTGCAGGCTGGTCACGATGGTGCGCCGAAACGCCGCCATCTCGAAGACCTTCACGAACCAGCGCCCCGAAATGCCGCGCGGCGGAAAGGTGAGGAAGGTGGTATCCGATACCGCCGCCCCGAGGATGATGACCAAGGGCGCGACAAGAAAGAAAAAGACCACAACCGCGAAGGCGATCAGCAGGGGGTGCAGGGGTTGTTTCATCAGGTGCTCATCGGGTTCAGGCGGCGGGCGATGCGGGTCATGCCAAGCACCACGGCAACGGTGACCACCACCATGATCGCCGCCACGGTCGATGCCCCCTGCCAGTCAAAGGCCACCATCGCGCGCTGATAGAGAAGCGTGCCCATGACCATCTGCCGCTCGCCACCCAGAAGCTGCGGCGTGGCGTAAGAGGTGAACGAGCCGGTGAACACCAGCACCGCCCCGACGATCAGCCCGGGCACCGCCAGCGGAAACACCACCTGCCGGAAGGTCGCCGAAGGGGTTGCGCCAAGCGAGGCGGATGCTTGCAGCAAATCATCCGGAATCCCCTCAAGCACCCCCACAAGGGTCAGGATCATCAGCGGCACGAACAGATAGACCATCGCCACGATCACCGAACCCTCGGTGTAAAGCATGGTCAGCGGCTTTTCGGTAACCCCAAGCCACAGCAGGAAATTGTTCAGGATGCCGTTCTTGCCCAGAATGATGAGCCAGGCAAAGCTGCGCACCACCACCCCGGTCAGAAGCGGAAACACCGCCGCGATGATCAGGATGCTTTTCAACCGCCCCGGCGCGCGCGACACCACGAAAGCTGTCAGAAACCCGACAAAAAGCGCAATGACCGTGGTGATCGAAGCGATCTCGACGGTGCGCCACAATACCGCGCGGCGAAAGCTCGAGGTGAAGAAATCGACATAGGGCGCAAACGGCCCGCGCGGGTCGCCGAAGGTGGTGGCAATCGTCGCGGCGACCGGCACGATCAGCAGCAGCACCACCAAAAGCGTGGCCGGGGTGCTCATCAGCCAGCCTGCAAACCGCTTCAGCATCGGCAAGCGCCCTTTCTCCGGCCCGGCGGCTGCCGGGTGCAGGCGGAGCAGCCTTCGCCGCTCCGCCGGTTCGCGATCACATGCCGAACACTTCGTTCCAGCGGTCGATCCAGCCCGCCTTGGCGGCGTTCATCGCGGCGTAGTCGATGCGCTTGAGCCCGGCGATCATTTCGGCACCATAGGTCCATTTGGCTGCGGCCTCGGGGCTCAGCACCACGTTCCTGCCCGATGGCGCATCAACCCCCTGCTCGCCGAGCACCACTTGCAGCGCCGGATCGAGAATGAAGTTGATGAATTGATGCGCAAGCTCGACGTTTTCCGCACCCTTGGGAATGTTGACCGTGTTCAGCGTCGCATAGTCGCCATCTTCCAGCTTGGCCCAGACCACCGTCGGCACCGCTGCCTGCAACTGGCCAAGGCTGAAATCCTGCGCCAGCGAAACGGTGATTTCGCCGGTCGAGAACAGGTTGATCATCTCGGAGCCGGTATTGTAGTTCTTCACCACATTCGGTTTCAGCGCCGCCACTTCGGCCCATGCCGGTGCCGGGTCGGCAAAGACCGAGGTGCCCGCCTTGTCGCCTGCCAGCATCACCACCATCGGACCGGCGGTCGTGGTGATCCCCGGCAGCGAGATCGAGGCGGCAAGATCGGCGCGCCAGAGGTCGTTCCAGTGGGTGATCGGCGGCGTCACCTTGGCGGAGTCATAAACAATGCCAACCCGGCCAATCGTATAGGCGGGGCCATAGGCACCCTGCGGTGCCTGCGCGATGTCATGCAGCCCGGCGATATTGGGGGCCAGCGCGCGGTCAACCGGCTGGAACAGGCCTTCTTCGATGCCGATCTGGCTGAAGCTGTCGGTCAGGTAGATGACATCAACGCCCTTGCCATCACGCACCCGCAGCTTGTTCAACCGGTCGGCGTTGTTGCCGGTTTCGAAAACCAGCTCGCAACCGCACAAAATCTGGAACGGTTGCACGATGAACTCGTTGAGCTTGTCACCGTTGAACCCCCACCACGAAATGGTGAGCGTCTTGGCCGAAACGAGTTGCGGCATCGCGGCCGCGGTCAGTGTCAGAAGTGCCGCGCCTGACAGGCGCTTGAGCGAATGCAGGGACATGTGTGACCTCGTGTTGGAGAAGGTGAGCGATCTGGCAGCGGCGGGGTTCGCCCGCTCTGGTGCCGCAAACGCTACTTTCACGCTTCGCCAGTTGCAATGCCCTTTCCCGGCACGGTAGTGTCTCAGTTTGAATTTACTTTTTTCCGGTAAGGCCCGCGCGGCTTGGGTGCAGGTGCGGCGGCGTCGACCAGTGCAACCAGCCATTCCATATCGTGCAGGGTCTTGCTCACGCCAGCAGCCATTGCCGGGGTGCATTTCAGCGTCTTGTGGATGCGCACAAAATTGTAGTGGACGAAGTAGAGCGAGAGCATGTGCAGGTGGTTCGCCACTTTCTTGCTGAAGCCGTTAGTCAGGCGGGTGAACCGACGCATCCCCATGCGCATGGTCAGATTCTGGCGCTCAACGTGCGAGGTGCTGATCATCGCCGGATCGGGCTTGCCAAAGATCGGTTCCTTGATCGCGCCAGTGCATTCGGCGGGGGAATACTTGCGCTCGTGGCCCTTCGCGCCCGTAGGCTCGCCATAGAGTTTGACCAGCATTGCATAGTCGATATCGGCGGCGAAAGCATCTCCCACGGCCTTGAGGTAAGCCCCGTGCCCATCCGTGGTCAGTTGAACCCGGTTCGCCAGACGGTCGGCCAGATCGAACATGAACTCGCGCGCGGTTGCAGCCGAACGGTCGCCAACCTCAAAGGCGACGATCATCTTGCTGTCGCGGTCAATCGCGGTCCACGTCCACACGTCACCAGCGCCATCTGGGGCAGCTTTGGCCTCCGCAACATTCTTGTCCTTGGCATAGACGAAGGACCAGATTTCGTCGCACTGGACCTGAGCCGCTTTAACGTTGCGCACGGTCACGTCATGGTAGGCTGCGCAAGCCCGGCCAGCGTCCTCAAGCAGCTTGGTCACGGTGTTAATAGAGACGCCCGTAATGCGGCTGATCGACCGCATGGACGATCCCTCAACCAGCATGCTGAGGATGGTGACGCGGGCTTTGATGTCGAGCTTGTTCATACCTATATGATATGAACTTTTATGCTTATCGTCAAGCACAATGTTTCCGATTCACATGGCAAGCTTCGTGTGCTAAGCATCAACACACGAAGCTCTGTTGATGGCGCGCCCGGTCAGAATCAAACTGACGACCTGGAGAGTAGCAATCACCCGCTCTATTCGCTGAGCTACGGACGCAAAGTGGTCAGCCCGAAAGCTGACCACCCCTTTCCGACCTAGGGCCGCTGCCATACCTTCCAAGGGATTGGGCAGCGGCCTTTCTATTTTCCTTGGCCCCGGTAGCGGGTCGGCTTCACGCCGAGGCCGTGAACCCTCCTGATCATGGCAAGCCTCCTTTGCATGCCGGTGACTATGAGTGCGCGCAACCTCACTGTCAATGCGAAAAACGAAAGACTCGCATTTTACCGTTGCTGGTCGCAGCGTTTTAGGTTAAGCTATCTATATCGATGTCCTCACGCGTGGATAGGAGCCAGCCAAATGAACGGACAGCCTGAAACCATCCCGGCGGACGACAAGGCGAAACGAGAGCGCTCGACTATCGGCTTTCCGTATATGGACCTGAAGTCAGCGGCATCACTAGCCGAAGCGATTCACGGAAATGTTGGAAGCGGCGAATGTGCTGATGATCAGCTTGCCGCATGGAGCGGCCAAAGTCCAAAAAGCTCGACTTTTCGGGTTCAAGTCTCTTCCGCGCGAATGTTCGGCCTCCTTGGCGGCGACAACACTCGCCATCGGCTGACTGACCTTGGGCGGCAGCTTGTAGACCCTAATCAGGCTCGCGCAGCAAAGGTCAAAGCGTTCCTCAGCGTTCCTCTCTACAATGCCATATACGAAAAATATAAAGGTGGAGTCATTCCGCCGACAGCTGCACTTGAGCGCGACATGGCTCATCTCGGCGTGTCTCAGAAACAGAAGGATCGCGCTCGGCAAGCATTCGAGCGCTCAGCGGAGCAAGCTGGATTCTTCGAGCAGGGGCGCAACCGGTTAGTTCAGCCTGGGGTAAATCAGGGCGCGGCCCTCCCAAAGATGGACACACCAGCCCCCCAAAATGGGCACGGAGACGGCGGCGGTGGTGGCGGCGGGAATACAAAAGACCCGCTAATTTCCGCGCTTATCCAGAAGCTACCAGACACAGGCCCGTGGGGGGCGGAGCAACGGGTAGCTTGGCTAAATTTGATGAAAATGGCCTTTCAGTTGTCCTATGGCCCGGCATCTGAAATCAGTATCAGCGTGGCTTCGGACTCGAAGCCCACCGCTTAGCCGCCGCTGTCTTAGCAATCTCGGCCCTCCGCTCTGGTGTCATGCTGGACGCGCGGGCCTTGCCGCCCTTGCGCCCGAGCGCCTGCGCGGCCTTGTCCTTGCCATCATTATCCGGCGTGTCCTCAACCTCGCCCGTGGCGATCTTACCGATCAGCACAGCTAAGCCCACCGCGTCGGCGGGGCGCTTCTCTCCGTTCGGACCTTTTGGCATTACTCAACTAACCTCACCTTGACATCCCACGATTGCGCCTCAGTGACCCGATGATCATTCTTGAGGTCACCGATGGCCTCATAGAGCGCTTCTTCCCAGGTCTGCGCTTCTTCGTTGAAGACGATAGTAACGTCGCTATCCGGCGGGCTTACTGTGATTTGGTATATTGGCATGGTTCGCCTCCTATGCTTCACGCTTAGCATATAGGAACACGCGGCGCTGGGCGATACCCCTGTCAACCCCGTCAGATTTCAAACTGAGACACTACCCCCGGCACTTCCTGTCGCCAGATCAGACCTCGGCCGGACCGGGAAAATGGCAGGCCACCAGATGCTCGCCCTCAGTCGGTTGCGGCACCGCTTCGGCGCAAATCGCCTCTGCGCGCGAACAGCGGGTGCGAAACACGCAGCCCGAAGGCGGTGCCAGCGGCGAGGGCAGATCGCCGACCAGCGGGATGACCACCTTCTGCCGCTCCAGCACCGGGTCGGGGATCGGCACCGCCGACAAGAGCGCCTGCGTATAGGGATGCTGCGGCGCGCCATAAAGCGCTTGCCCCGATGCCATTTCCATCATCTGCCCCAGATAGAGCACCATCACCCGGTTCGAGATGTGCTTCACCACGCTCAGATCATGGGCGATGAAAATCAGCGTCAGGCCAAGGTCGCGCTGCAATTCCATCAAAAGGTTGATGACCTGCGCCTGGATCGAAACATCCAGCGCCGAAACCGGTTCATCGCAGATCACCAGCTTGGGGCCGACCACCAGCGCGCGGGCAATGCCGATGCGCTGGCACTGGCCACCGGAAAATTCGTGCGGATAGCGGTTGATCTGGTTCGCCAGCAGCCCCACCCGGTCCATGATCGCCTTGACCCGCGCCTTCACCTCGTCGCGCCCAAGTTCGGGGTGATGGGTGCGCAACGGCTCGGCGATGATCTCGCCCACGGTCATGCGCGGGTTGAGGCTGGCGAGCGGGTCCTGGAATACCATCTGGATATCGGCGCGGTATTTCAGCATCGCATGGCGTGAAAGCGGCAGAAGGTCGGTCTTGCCCTGCCAGATGGCGCGGCCGGTGGCGGGCACCATCTGGATCAGGGCGCGCGCCAGCGTGGATTTGCCACAGCCGGATTCGCCGACGATCCCCAGCACCTCGCCCTCGGCCAGATCGAAGCTGACGCCGTTGACCGCCTGCAGCTTGCGCGGCGGGGTCCAGGGCCAGTCGCCCTCGCGGCGCAGGGTGAAGGCAACGTGAAGGTCTTCGACCCGAAGCAGAGGCGCGCCGGTCATGCCATGCCCTCCAGGCTGCGGTTGCAGGCGCGCCAGCGCCCCGGCGCGTATTCGACAAGCGGCGCGAGGGTTTCGGCGCAATCTTCGCCGGCAAATTCGCAGCGCGGAGCGAACGGGCAACCCTGCTGGTCGCGGGTCATGTTGGGCGGGCTGCCGGGAATGCTGTCAAGCTCGCCGCCCTCATGGTCCACCCGCGGAATCGCGCGCAGCAGGCCGCGCGTATAGGGATGCGCGGGCTCGGCAAACAGCGGATAAACCGAAGCCTCTTCCATCACCCGGCCGCCATAAAGCACGATCACCCGTTCGCAGAACCCGGCGATCACCCCAAGGTCATGGGTGATGAGAATGGTGGCCATGCCGAACTCGCGCTGCAACTCGGCCAAGAGCTGCATGATCTGCGCCTGCACGGTCACATCGAGCGCGGTCGTCGGCTCATCGGCGATCAGAAGGTCGGGGCGGCACAGAAGCGACATGGCGATCATTACCCTTTGCCGCATGCCGCCTGAAAACTCGTGCGGATAAAGCCGGATGCGGCCCTTCGCATCGGGAATTTTCACCGCATCGAGCATGCGCACGCACTCGGCCAGCGCCTCCCGCCTGCTCATGCCCTTGTGGTGCACCAGCACCTCGGCCATCTGCTCGGAAACCCGCAAATAGGGGTTGAGCGAGGTCATCGGATCCTGAAACACCATGGCAATGTGGTTGGCGCGGATCGGGTTGATGATCGCGGGCGGGGCGTTGAGAATCTCCTGCCCGTCGAACTTCACCGAGCCGCGTGCCCGCCCGTTCTGCGCCAGCAGGCCCATGATCGCGAAGGCGAGCTGGCTTTTGCCCGAGCCGCTTTCGCCGACTATCCCCAGCGTCTCGCCGCGCGCCAGCGTCAGGTTGACGCCGTTCACCGCATTCACCGTGCCGTCATTGGTGGCGAAGGATACGCCGAGGTCTTTCACGTCCAGCAGGGCCATTTCAGCGGTCCTTCGGATCAAGCGCATCGCGCAACCCGTCGCCGACAAAGAAGAAGGCGAAAAGCGTGATGACGAAGAAGAACAGCGGAAACGCCAGTTGCCAGAGCGTGCCGTAGTTGATGGTACCCGAGCCTTCGGAAATCAGCGCGCCCCAGCTTGTCAGCGGCTCCTGTACGCCAAGCCCGAGAAACGAGATGAAGCTTTCGGTCAGGATCATCAGCGGTACCAGCAAGGTTGCATAAACCGCAACCACGCCCAGCAGGTTCGGCACGATATGGCGGCGGATGATGGTCAGCCGCGAAACCCCGGTGGCCTCGGCCGCCTCGATGAATTCCTTGTGCTTGAGGCTCAGCGTCTGGCCGCGCACGATCCGGCTCATGTCGAGCCAGCTTATCAGCCCGATGCCCATGAACAGCATGATGATCGAACGGCCGAAGACAACCAGCAGCAGGATCAGCACGAACATGTAGGGGATCGACATCAGGATATCGACCAGCCGCATCATCACGTTGTCGGTGCGCCCGCCGACATAGCCCGCGAAAGCCCCGTAAAAGGTGCCGACCAGCACCGCGATGGCAGAGCCCACGATGCCCACCGCAAGGCTGATCTGGGTGCCCTGCACGGTGCGCGCGAACAGATCGCGGCCAAGGTCATCGGTGCCGAAATAATGGCCGTTGGAAAGCGATGGCCCGCCCTTTTCGGCGATCTGCCCCATCACCGAGAAATCGAGCGTCTCGTTCGAATAGGCCGCGATCATGTTGCCAAACACAGCGAAGGCGAGCACGAGCAAAAGCACGACCAACCCGCTGACCGCCGCCTTGTTCTTCAAGAACCGCTTGCGCGCATCAGCCCAGAGCGAGCGGCCCTTGACCTCGTCGCCTGCCAGCCTGTCGGCAAGGCTTTTCATTCGGGTGCTGTCAATGACCATGATCTAGTACCGGATCTTTGGGTCGATCCAGGCGTAGAGGATATCGACCAGAAGGTTGAAGAGAATGGTGAGCGCGCCGACCAGAATCGTTACCCCCATCATCACCGCATAGTCGCGGTTGAGCGCGCTATCGACGAAAGCCTTGCCGATGCCGCCGGTGGAAAAATACATGTCCACCACCACCGAGCCGGTGATCATCGTCACGAAGGCGGGGCCGAGGTAAGAGACCACCGGCAACATCGCAGGCTTCAAGGCGTGGCGCACGATCACCTTGTGCATCGGCAGGCCCTTGGCCTTGGCGGTGCGGATGTGGTTGGAGTTCATCACCTCCAGCATCGATGAACGGGTGATCCGGGCGATCGAAGCCATGAACGAGGTGGAAAGCGCCACCACCGGCATGATCAGGTATTGCCACTGCCCGCCCTCCCAGCCGCCTCCCGGCAGCCATCCGAGCCAGAGCGTGAACACCAGCACCAGAATCGGTGCCATCACGAAGTTCGGCAGCACCTGCGCGCCAATCGAAATGCCGACCGCGAGGTAATCGAGCCAGGAATTGTGCCAGATCGCCGCCGCGACGCCGAGGCTTACCCCGACCACCACCGCCACCACGAAGGAAATCGCGCCATAGGTCAGCGTCACCGGAAAACCCTGCGCGATGATCGCGTTGACCGTGCGGTCCTTGTAGATGAACGAGGGGCCGAAATCGAAATCCGACACGATCCCCCAGACATAGGTCAGCATCTGCCGCCACATCGGCTGATCGAGCCCGTATTTGGCGTTGAGGTTGGCCAGCACCTGCGGCGGCAACCCGCGTTCCGACGTAAACGGGCCGCCGGGGGCGGCATGCATGAGCAGGAACGAAAACACGATGAGCAGCAGCAGGGTTGGCACGGCAATGGCCAACCGCCTTGCAATATAGGCGAACATGGGTCTGATCCCCGACCTGAAAAGGGTCGGGGGCGCGCGGAACCCGCGCACCCCCGGTTGCCTTTGTTACTTGGCGACGCGGTAAAGGTCGCGCGCGTACCAGGTCTGCATCACGTTGGCGGTCGGAATGCCCTTGATGTCGGCGGCAATCATGTCGACCTTGGCGTAATGGTAGATCGGGATCACCGGCATTTCGTCGGCGAGGATCTGTTCGGCGGCCGTGTACATCGGCTGCGGATCAGCGGCGGTCTTCGATTCCTTCATCAGCCGGTCGTATTCTTCCGAGAAGAACTTGCCGTTGTTGTGGCCCGAATACGAGGTGAAGAGGTCGAGGTAGGTCGAGGCTTCGTTATAGTCGCCGCACCAGGCGTAGCGGGCCATCTCGAAGTCCTGGTTCTGCATCTTGTCGGTGTGAACCTGCCATTCCATGTTGTTGAGCGTCAGCTCGACGCCCAGCGGTTTCCAGAATTGCGCAATGGCGATGGCGATTTTCTTGTGCGCTTCCGAGGTGTTGTAGTTGAGCGTGATCTTCAGCGGGTTGGCGGCACTGTAGCCCGCCGCCGCCAGCAGCTCTTTCGCCTTGGCATCGCGCGCGGCCTGGGCCCAGCCCGCGTATTCGATACTGGGCAAGGTGAAGCCCGCGGTCGCCCAGTGGGTCCAGTTGTAGGCCGGGCGCTGGCCGCCCTGCAGCACGGCATCCACGACGATGTCGCGGTTGACCGCATAGGAAAGCGCGCGGCGCACGTTTATGTCTTGCAAGGCCGGGTTGCCCTTGTCGGACAGGTTCATCATGTAGATGTAGGAGCACGAATAGGCCGACGAGGTTGCCACGTCCGGGTATTCGGCCTTAAGCCGCGGGAACTGCCCGGCGGGCACGCCGGTGCGGTCAAGCTCGCCCGCGAGGAACCGGGTCAGCGCCTGGTTTTCGTCGTTGATGGTCAGCGCGGTGACGGTTTCCAGAATCGTGTTGGCGTCATCCCAATAGATCGGGTTGCGTGTCAGCACGACCTTTTCGCCGTGGATATGTTGGCTGAGCGTATAGGCACCGTTGCCTACCAGCTTGCCCGGCTGGGTCCATTCGTTGCCGTATTGCTCCACCGTCGCCTGATGCACCGGGAAGGTCGAGCCATGCACCGTCATCGCCGGGAAGTAGGGCAAGGGCGCGAGGATTTTCACTTCAAAGGTCAGGTCATCGACGGCGCGCACACCGAGCGTATCGACCGCGGCGGTGCCTGCGGTGATTTCCGAGGCGTTCACCACCTGCATCAGTTCCATGTACCAGGCATATTCCGAGGCGGTCGCGGGGTCCGCAAGCCGCTTCCAGGAATAGACGAAGTCATTCGCGGTGACCGGATCACCGTTCGACCATTTCGCATCGGCGCGCAGATGGAAGGTGTAGGTGGTCTTGTCGTCCGAAAGGTCAAAGCCCGTCGCCACGCCCGGCTCCAACTCGCCGGTGGGGCCTTCGTTGAAGAGGCCTTCAAAGAGCGAGCGCACCACGTCGGAACCTTCAACATCGGTGTTGATCTGCGGGTCAAGCGACTTGATCGCATCCAAGAGCCAGTAGGTATAATTCTGGTTGGCAGAAAGCTCTTCGCCGGTAACCGGATGGGTCGCGGCCCATGCGGGCAGCGAAAGCGCCAGCCCGAGAATGGTCGAAAGCAAAAGTTTCGTCTTCATGTCTGTCCTCCGTTTGTGGGGGTTGCCCCCTAACTTGTGTTCCGCAAGGCGCGGAAAGTGGGGGCACATTAGGCGGAGCCGTTGCATTGGTCCATTACGAAATGGGAGCGCAACCAGTTCCGCAGCGTCGCCCGCGTGGCCGAGGCAGCGGCGATCTCACCGCTTGAACCCGCAGCCGATTTCCTCTTACCTGCCGCTGCCCGCGATCCCGCAGGGCTTTGGCCCGCCGTGAAGGCGCAGGGCTTGGGAGAACTGGATGCGGCTTCCCGATCTGGCGCGACTGCTGCGAGCCTGGCAGGCGCATCGGCGCATCGCCATTCTAGCACTCGCGCTTGTCACCCTTGCCGCCGCCTTTGGTGCCATCCGGGTGCGTGCCGAGATCGACATGGCAGCGCTTTTGCACGGCAATTCGCCCAATTACATGGCCTGGAGCGAGGTCGAGCGCCGCTTCGCGCCGTTTTCGCGCGACGAGGTCTATGTGGTGGCCGCCGACAAAGGCACGCTGGCCGAAGGTGACCGGCTTGCGGCGCTGGAAGACCTGCTGATCGAGCTGAACCTCAGCCCCGGCGTTGCCGCAACGCTCAGCATCTTTTCGATGCCCGATGCCACCGATCCTGGCCGCGCCTGGCTCAAATCCGCCACCGCGCGCGGGCTTGATGTGGCCGAGCGCCTTGCCACGCTGCGCGCAGAAAACCCGACCGCCGCCGAAATGATCTCGGTTGACCTTGCGGCAACGCTGGTGCTGGTGATGCCTGCTTCCGGGTACAGCAACGCCAAGGTGGCGGCGGCCATCGCACCCATGGTCGCCCTGCCGCCGCAGGGGCTGACGCTGCGCCCGGCGGGGCTTGGCGAGATGCAGCGCACCATCGCCTTCGGCCTGATCCGCGACCAGATCTGGCTCACCCCCGCCTCGGTCACCATTTGCCTGCTGATCACCTTCTGGCTTTTCGGCTCGTGGCGCGCGGCGGTGATCTGCGGCCTGCCGCCACTTGTCGGGCTGAGCTGGTTCTTCGGCTGGATCGGCTGGGCGGGCATTGCGATGGACCAGTTCATGGCGGTGGTGCCGACGGTGCTCATCGTCTTGTCGTTTTCCGATTGCATCCACCTTTACCATGCCTCGGTCGCCGCCGAGACCGGGCGCGACGATGCCGAGGCGGTGGTGCAGGCGCAGGCGCAGACCTTGCCCGCGGCCTTCATGACCAGCCTGACCACCGCGGTCGCTTTCCTGAGCCTGCTGGTGGTGCAGGCCCCGGCGCTTTCCAACCTGTCGATGGCGGGCGCGGTCGGCATGGCGCTCACCTTCGTTGCGGTAGCGCTGGCGTTTCCGCTGCTCTTCGCCGCGCTTGGTACCCGGCATGGAGAATTGCGCCGCACGTTGCCGCGCTTTGCGCTGGCGCTCGGCGCGGCAAAGGCGGCGGCCGGGCATCCGCGCCGGGTGGTGCTGGCAACGCTGGTGCTTGCCGCCGCCTTGCTGGCAATGGAATCCCGCATCACCACCAGTTTCAGCCTGACCGAATACCTGCCGCGCAAGACCGATGTCGGGCTGACGCTCGACGACTTGGGAAGGCTTGGGCTGGCCAGCGACAGCCTGCAGGTAATCATCGATGACACCGATGGTGTGGCGGGCATATCCGCCGCCGACAAGGCACTGCTGGCGAGTGTCGCGGCCGAGCTCTACGGGCCGGGTGCCGGCAATGCCGATGCGCTCGCCGCCTGGGCGGAAAGCGGCGCGGGCACGCCGCTCCTGCGCCGCTTCGTCGCCGAAGACCGGCTTTCCTATGCGCTGCCGCTGGCAATGGCGGTGGAAAGCGATGGCGGCGCGCAACTGAAGGCAACGCATGCCCGGCTGAGCGCCCGCTTTGCCGAGCTTGGCCTTGCCGACAAGGTGGCGGTGCGCGGTTTCAGCCTGGTGATGATCGAGGAACTGCCGGGGCTGATCGGCAAGCTTCGGCTCGGCTTCTACCTGTCGATCCTTGCCATAACCGGGCTGATCTGGCTGCTGCTCGGCTCAGCGCGGCTGGCGCTGGTGTCGGTGCTGCCGAACGTCATACCCATCCTTTGCGTTGATGCCTGGCTCTACCTTTCCGGCCAGCAGGTATCGCTGACCTCGGCCATCGCCACCACGGTTGCTTTCGGCATCGCGGTGGACAACAGCATCCATCTGCTCAACCGCTTCCGCCTTGCGCCGCCCGGCCCGCTTGCCGCAAGGGTGACATTGGCGCTTGCCCATGCGGCACCGCCGATCATCACCACCACGGTGCTGCTGCTGGGTGGGTTTTCGGTGGTGCTCTTGTCGTCGATGCCCTCGGTGGCCACCTTTGGCATACTGGTGGGGCTGGCGCTGGTGCTGGCTATGGTTTCGTCGGTGTTCCTACTGCCCGGCCTCGTGCGATGGAGCCTCAAATGACCCGTTTTCACCGCCTCGCGCTGGCGCTTGCGCTTTCTGCCCTTGCCGGGGTCGCCGCCGCAGGTGACGTGCTGCGGCTTGGCGATCTGACCGGCGATTGGCAAGGCAGCGGCACCTTCACCCGCGGCGATACCGAGCCGGGCCGGATCCGCTGCAAGATCGGTTTTGCCAGCACGGCGCGCGGCACCACCGTGGTTGACGGGCGCTGCGCCAGTTCCGAAGGCTCTGACGTGTTCGGGCTGGAAATCAGTGCCGGTGCGGGCAGCGCGATCAGCGCGGCAAACCGCATGGAGCCGCCCGCCACCCTTCCCCCGCTGCTCATCGGCACGCTGGAACCTGATGGCCTGCAATTGCAGGGCGAAGGCATCGCCACGCTTGCGTTGCGCCGCGATGGCGAAGCGCTGATGCTTACCATCGTCTCGGGTCTGGCCGAAAAGCCGGGGCGCATGGACGTGCGCCTGCTGCGCGCCCTGCCCTGAGCCTGCGCTCAGCCGATCAGCACCACCAGCCACGCCGCCCCGCCCGCGATCGCGCTCAGCGCCACCGCTGCCGAGCCGCAGTCTTTCGCCTTCTTGGCGCGCGGATCGGTCTTGGTGGACAAATAATCCACCACTTCCTCAAGGCCGGTATTCATCAGTTCCGCCGCAAGCAGCACAAAGCCGAGCCCGATGATCACCGCGCGCTCGGCGGTCTCGATGTCGAGCAGGCAGGCAAGCAGCACCGAGATCACATGCACCGCCGTCCATTGCCGCAGCGACTTCTCGCTTGCCCAGGCAGCCGCCCAGCCCTGCCAGGACCAGACGAAGGTATTGCGCAACCGCCACACCTCGGCACCGAGCCATTTCAACATATCGCCCCCCAGACTTTGCTGCTTGCAAGCCTAAGCGAGGGCGCTTCGCCGCGCCAGATGCCGTGTTGGGCGCATTCAGTCCCCGGTCAGCTGATCGCGCGCAGTTCCGCCAAAAGCTGCGCGTTGCGGCACCAGTCGGGTGCAGCGGAGGCGCGATCAGGGTGCTCCGAAAGAAACGCAAGGCAACCCTGCATGCCGTTGCAGTTGCGGCAGCGTGCCACCATCTCGGCCACGTCGCCCCGCGTCAGCACCCCGTCGCTCAGCATCTCGTTAAGGCTGATGCCCTGCCGCCGCGCCATGCCAAGGGTAATCCAGAAATGCAGATCGGCATCGCCCGCGCGGTTCATCATTTGCCGTCTCCGGCCACGGTTTCGCGCCGCAGCGTATCGAACAGGCCAGCGTTGCGGCACATCTCGGGTGCCGTGGGCAGCGGTGCGGCGCTGTCGAACCCGGCAAGCCAGGCAAGGCAGGCTTCGGGGTCTTCGCAACTGGTGCAGCGCAGCACCGCATTGCGCCAGTCCTCGCCTGCGAGCACTCCCTGCATCAGCGCCTCGCTCAGATCGAGACCGAGGCTTTCCGCCATGCGGCTGAGCAACGCGGCGTGACGGTGAAGGGTTCGCGAAGCAGGCAAGTTTTCACTCCGTGGCGACGGCTATGGGAACAGGATCGGTGTAAACAGCGCCGCAGCGCCATGATTCAGATCAAGGTTGCGGCGGCGGCGGCAAGCACTTGGTCCTTCGCGCTGCTTTTGGTGGCGATCCTTGCCCCGCCACGGGTTCCCATTGCCGCGAAATCGCTTTAGCTTCGCGGCATGTTCACCATCGAGCACGAATTCGACGCCACCGTCATCACCCTCATCGACGAGGGCGACCGCCCCGAAGAGGGGCTGAATGAAGATGTCATCATCCGCGCCTATGAGGATTGCGTGACCATCGAACAGCTCGACCCCGAGACCGGCGAGGAACTGGTGGTGGTGCTGAGCGAGGCACAGCTGCGCGAGCTCGCGGCGGCACTCAACCTGCCCGAAGGGGCATATCGGTTGCGGCCCGACGGCTCGCCCAAATCCGAATAGGTCAGTCGAGCCGGAACAGCTTGTCGCGCGAGGTTTCACCGCGCAGCAGCGTCAACCGGGTTTTTGCCACGCCAAGCGCCTTGGCCAGCAGCTTGACCACCGCCGCCGTCGCCTTGCCATCCTCGGGCACCACGGTCACATAAACCCGGATCACCCCGGCCTCGGCGACCACCGCATTGCGCGACGCTTTCGGCGTCACCCGCACCGCAAACTCGGTCCCTGGTTGCGCAAGATGGGCTAGCTCGGCCATCGCATCTCCTCTGGCGGCCTCTTTAGCGCGCCGCTAGTCTTGCCGCCAGAGCCAAGGGAGCGCCCAATGACCACCGCGTTTTTCCATGATGAGCGCTGCCTCTGGCATGGCGGCGGCAATTATGCCTTTTTGCTGCCGGTGGGCGGGCTGGTGCAGCCGGGCGGCGGCTTGCCCGAAAGCCCGGAAACCAAGCGGCGGCTGGTGAACCTCTTGCGCGTCACCGGCCTGCTGGCGGAGCTTGCCGAACAGAGCGCGCCCGAGGCAAGCCGCGCCGATCTCTTGCGGGTTCACCCGGCAAGCTATCTCGACAGTTTCAAGGCGGCCTCCGATGCGGGCGGCGGCGAGATGGGGCCACGCGCGCCCTTTGGCGCGGGCGGCTATGAAATTGCAGCACTTTCGGCCGGTCTGGCGAAGGCGGCGCTGATTGCGGTGCTTGAGGGGCGCGCGGCCAACGCCTATGCCCTCTCGCGCCCGCCCGGTCACCACTGCCTGCCTGCCCAGCCGATGGGGTTTTGCCTGCTCAACAACATAGCCGTGGCCATCCGCGCAGCGCAGGCCGCAGGCCTCGCGCGGCGCATCGCGGTGGTTGACTGGGATGTGCACCACGGCAACGGCACCGAAGCGGTCTTTTACGATGACCCGCAGGTGCTGACCATCTCGCTGCATCAGGAGCGCAACTTTCCGCTCGATACCGGCGGTGCCGAGGCGCGGGGTGCCGGTGCCGGGCTTGGGGCCAACCTCAACATTCCGCTGCCGCCCGGCTCTGGCCACGCAAGCTATCTTGAAGCGATCGAGCGGCTGGTGCTGCCCGCGCTGGAGGCTTTCCACCCCGAGGCGATCATCATCGCCTGCGGCTATGATGCCTCGGCGGTGGATCCGCTGGGCCGAATGCTCGCCACTTCCGAAACCTTCAGGCTGATGACCCGGGCGCTCTTGGACGCGGCAGACCGGCTATGCGCGGGGCGGCTCGTGGCGGTGCACGAGGGCGGCTATGCCGAGGTGCATGTGCCGTTTTGTGGCCATGCGGTGCTTGAGGAAATGTCGGGAACTGCTGTTCGCGCCGCCGACCCCCTTGCCGCCACCCTTGCCGCGCGGCAACCGGGGCCGGACTGGGTGTCGCATGTCAGCGCCCACATCGGGCGGCTGGCAGCGGCGCTCCGCTAGAGCCTGTCCGACAAAAGTGGGCACCGGTTTTGTCGCAAGACAGGCGCAAATCAAGAAGCGAGAGTCTGTCTGGCGCGTCTATCTGCGCCAGACAGACTCTAGTGGACGATCTTCATTTCAAGCCCGAGCATTCCGTAGTTGACCGCCAGTATCCCGCCGGGCCGCGTTACCACCGCTTCGGGGAAATGCTGCAACACGTCCTGCGCCATCACGCCTTCATAGACCGTCGGCAGGCCGCGATAGCGAAAATGGTAAAGCGGCAGCCCGTTTGCCGCAGTGCCAACGCGGGTGATGTCGGTCTTCAGGCGAATGTCGCTGTCTTGCGGCTGCGCATCATCATTCCTGTGGTGCGAAACAGCGAGGCCGATCAGCACCAGAATCGCGATCGGAATCCAGATGCCCGAGCTTGACGAGCTTTTCTGAACGACCACCGGGGCGGGTTCGACCACCGGGGCAACATAGCCGCCCGCGAGTGCGGTGGTGGCGGTAAGGGCTGCGAGTGTGGTGGCAAGAAGCAGGTTGCGCATCGTGTTACCTCGTGAACGGGCCAGATGGTGCAGCGTCGCGCGACCGCTCGCTTGGGTCAAGCAGGAATTCGCACGGTGGTAATGTCGAAAGCAAACGGTCGCACCCGGAGAGGGCGCGCCCGAAAGTCATTCTGCAAACGGCACCGAATTTGGTGTTCGGATTACACGGGCGGTCCATCGTACGTGTTATTCGGCTCACCATCATGCCCGTGGTGCGAAACGGCGAGGCCGATCAGCACCAGAATCGCGATCGGAATCCAGATGCTCGAGCTTGACGAGCTTTTGGCCACGACGATCGGGGCGGCTTCGACGACGGGGGCAACATAGCCGCCCGCCAGCGCCGAGGTAGAGGTCAGCGCGGCGACGGTAGCCGCAAGAAACAGGTTACGCATGGGTTTCCTCACAATTGACGAATGCTGGAGTTTCCCGCATGGGCAATCGCCAGGTCAAGTGGACAGGGCAGGAGCAGCGCCTGTTGCAACAAAAAAGGCACACCCCGAAGGGGTGCGCCCTATTTTGGACTGGTTCTGTAGCTCAAAATGCCAATCGGCTCAGATCAGGGGCCAGTCTGCAAGGGCTCATCATCATGCCCGTGGTGCGAAACGGCGAGACCGATCAGCACGAGGATCGCGATCGGGATCCAGATGCTCGAGCTCGACGAGCTTTTCTGAACGACCACCGGGGCGGGTTCGACCACCGGGGCAACGTAGCCGCCGGCGAGCGCCGAGGTGGCGAAGGCCGAAAGGGCGGTGGCGATAAGCAGTTTGCGCATGGGTTTCTCCGTCATGGCTGATGCATGAGTGGAGGTATTCACAACGGCTCCGCCCGGTCAAGCTGTGCTGCCAGTGTCAGGGCATTTGTCAGGCGTTTTTGGCAAAAAGGGCGCGCTTTGCAGCACGCCCCGTTTTCAGTTGGACGCTCAAGCGAACCTTGGCTCAGCCCCGATTCTCGTCGTGGCCGTGGTGCGAAACGGCGAGACCGATCAGCACGAGGATCGCTATCGGGATCCAGATGCCCGAGCTCGACGAGCTTTTGGCGACAACGACCGGGGCCGCTTCGACGACCGGGGCAACGTAGCCGCCGGCGAGCGCCGAGGTGGCGAAGGCCGAAAGGGCGGTGGCGATAAGCAGTTTGCGCATGGGTTTTCTCCGATTACCAAGCAAGAACACGGGGGTATTCTCGCACCGCGCTGGGTTAACCGTCAATCATGCTCGCCTCTGCCAATTCGAGCCGTGCCGAGTGTTGCGACAATGCCATGAATCTGGCGCAGCGATTGCCCGGGGCCATTCAGCCAGCAAGAAAAACGGCGCGCCCCAAGGGCGCGCCGCATTCATACCCGCCCGAAAGCTGGTAGGATCAATACTCGCCTTTGTCGCCGTGGTGCGAAACGGCGAGGCCGATCAGCACGAGGATCGCGATCGGGATCCAGATGCTCGAGCTCGACGAGCTCTTCTGAACGACCACCGGGGCGGGTTCGACCACCGGGGCGACATAGCCACCGGCGGCGGCGGTGGTGGCGGTGCCCGCCAGAATGAGAGCAGAAAGCAGTTTGCGCATGGGATTCTCCTGAGGTTGATTTGCGACTTGCCGGAAGCGTTACCATGCCCTTGCTATAGGTCAACGCCAAAGTATTGATCGGCAAAAATGGCAGCCAATTGTGGCGGGTTTCACACGCCTGGGCCAAAACGGGCAGGATCGCGCCCAGAACAACCCGAAGCAACCGCCCTTGCCCAGGTCGGCTCGACAAGGCCGAGCCAGGAACTGGCGAGCGCGGGCAGTCACCCGCGCCGTGAAATTGTTATTTGTTGCCGCGTGAAGACGTGGCGTAGACCAGGCCGACAAGCACCAGCACAATCACCGGGAACACCGACGGGTTGGAGGTCGGCGAGGCCACAACAACCGGCTTCGCCTCGACAACCGGGGCGACATAGCCGCCAGCCAGGGCGGCGGAGGCGGTGGTGGCAAGCACGCAGGCGGCGAGCATCAGGTTGCGCATGAATTAGCTCCCAGGCGGAATGAAGAATGACCGTGGGACCCTGCACCGCGCGCTGAAGTGCGTCAATAGTCACAGAGTCGCAACCAGCAGGGATCATGGCATTTTCGCCACGCTTGCCGCGCCGATGCGCAGCAGTTTGCGGTGGATTGTTAAAGGTATCGGGCCTAGTTTGTTGCCAGAACAGAAACAACGGATAGCAATATGAGCAAAGCACCGAAACCGGCCAGCCCCGGCGCAACCCCCGCCGCGAAACCGGCCAAACCAAAATCTGCGGCAAAGCCCCGAGTTCGCGCAGCTGCTGGCAAACCCGCTGTCACCGCCAAGGCCACCACCGCGCCGCGGGTTTCAGCCGTCGCAGCGGTTTCCGCGGCACCGAAAGCAGTGATTGCCGCCGTGCCCAAGCCCGCGCCGAAACCCGGTCGCGACAAGCGCGACGATGCGCCCACGCTTCGCCGAAAGGATTTCCTGGCGAGGGTTTTGCTGGCCTCGGGGGTGAAAAAGAAAGATGCGCAGTCGGTGGTCGATGCCACGCTGAAAACGCTCGGCGAGGCGCTTTCCAAGGGCGAATCGCTGGCGCTTCCGCCTTTTGGCCGGGCCCGCGTCAGCCGCCAGGTGGATCAGAGCGACGGCGAACTGCTGGTGATCAAGCTGCATCGGGGCGGATCGCCCAAGCCCGGAAAGGGCAAGAAATCGGCAGACGAATCCCTTGCGGATACCGACGACTGAGGCTATTACGCCGCCCACCGGGTGATTAGCTCAGCGGTAGAGCGCTTCGTTCACATCGAAGATGTCAGGGGTTCAAATCCCTTATCACCCACCAGATTTCCTGCGCGCCTGGGGCGGCACGGGTGATTAGCTCAGTGGTAGAGCGCCTCGTTTACACCGAGGATGTCGGGAGTTCGACCCTCTCATCACCCACCAGGCAGCCGCGCAGGGTCAGTCGTCCTGGTCGGGCCACTCGGGTTCATCAAGCGCGGCCATCTGCACCTTGCCCCATTTGCCCCAACCCAGCAGCGATGACATGCTGGCAAAACTGAAGCCGCGTTCGCGCAACCCGTCAATGGTGGCGGGCATGGCGTCGACGGTGGGGCCATGAATGTCATGCGCCAGCACGATCGCACCACTGCGTGCCTTGGTGATGATCCGGCTGGCCACAACGTCGGGCCCGGGTCGCCTGTAGTCGCTGGGGTCCACCGACCACATCACCGTGGGCAACAGGCGCGTATCATGCAGCATCCGGCTTTGGTAGCGGGTGATCGCGCCGTAGGGCGGGCGCATGGTAACCGGAAGCAGCCCGACAGTGCGCCAGATCACCTCGTTGGTTCGGTCAATTTCGCGCAACACATCATAGTCCCCAAGGCCCCATAACTCCGGATGCGACCAGGTGTGATTGCCGATCTCGTGGCCTTCGGCGGCAATGCGACGGGCCACATCGGGGAATGCGCGAACACTTCTGCCGATCAGATAAAACGTGGCGATGACCCCGCGTTCCTTGAGAATATCGAGCAGGCGCGGCGTGTGCACCGGGTGCGGGCCGTCATCAAAGGTAAGCGCCACCAGCGGTTGTTCAATACTGACGCTGTTGACCGCGATGATGTCATGCTGGCGCGTCAGCACGGGTACCGGCGGCGGCACTACGCTTGAGTCTGCGGCCCGCGCGGTCTGCGGCGAAAGGCCGAAACCCGTCGACACTGCCCAGAGCATGGCCCCCGACATGAGACTCCGCCGCGAATGCAGCACCATTTCGGCCCCTTTCGATGAGCGCGCCCAGACGCTAAACCTTCGGCGGATACCCGCCAAGTGTCTGCACGCCCTGTTGCCAGGATGCCGCCGACACTGTGGCCCGGAGGCAGCATTTCCGGCGCAGATTTCGCGCCGCATTCCGCTTGACGCCGCAAATCACCGCAAGTAAGACCGCTGCACGCCGGAACGAGGGTTTCTGCGGGCATATGCGCGGTTGTAGCTCAGTTGGTTAGAGTACCGGCCTGTCACGCCGGGGGTCGCGGGTTCGAGCCCCGTCAACCGCGCCATTTCCCCGTCTCCTCGCGGCCATCGCGCGGTTGTAGCTCAGTTGGTTAGAGTACCGGCCTGTCACGCCGGGGGTCGCGGGTTCGAGCCCCGTCAACCGCGCCAGATCACTCCGGAGATTTCGTGCTTCGTCGCCTCTACGCCAGGATTTCGGTTCTCGAAGCGCTGATCGTGGCGCTGACGCTTGGTCTCGCACCCTTCGTGCCAATGCCGCATGTCTGGGAAAAACTCCAGATGCTGGCCGCTGGAACGCTTTCCCAGCCGCTGGACATGTTCGATTTGCTGATGCACGGCGCGCCCTGGCTTCTACTTGCCGTGAAGCTATGGGAAAAGCGCGGCACCTGAGGCTTTCGCACAGATGCCGCCCGCGCTATAGCGGGGCCGAGGTGCCAAGATGACCGATACGACCGACATTCCCGACCTGATCGCCCGGATGGGGGCAGATGCCCGCGCGGCTGCGGCCGAACTGGCCTTTGCCAGCGACGAACGCAAGCACGCGGCGCTGATCGGTGCCGCCGATGCGATCAGCTCTCGGCGCGACGCGATCTTCGAGGCCAACTGCGAAGATCAGGTCTATGCCGAGGCCAAGGGCCTCTCGCCCGCGATGATGGACCGACTGCGGCTTGATGAGCGGCGTATCCTTGCCATGGCCGAGGGGCTGCGCAGCGTCGCCGCGCAAACCGATCCGGTAGGGCAGGTCATGGCCGAATGGGACATGCCTTCGGGCCTGCATATCCAGCGCGTGCGCACCCCGCTTGGGGTGATTGGCGTGATCTACGAATCGCGCCCCAATGTCACCGCCGATGCCGGGGCGCTTTGCCTCAAGGCGGGCAACGCCGTGATCCTGCGCGCCGGGTCAGAGGCGTTTCATTCCGCGCGGACGATCCATGCCTGCCTGCTTGAGGGGTTGCGGCAGGCGGGTTTGCCTGAAGCGGCGATCCAGCTGGTGCCGACACGCGACCGCGCGGCGGTGGCCGAATTGCTGCGCGCAACCAGGTATATCGACGTCATCGTGCCACGCGGGGGCAAAGGCCTTGTGGGGCTGGTGCAGGCAGAGGCGCGGGTGCCGGTCTTTGCCCATCTCGAAGGCATCTGCCACGTCTATGTCGACCGTGACGCCGAGCTTGAAATGGCCCGCCGCGTGGTGCTGAACGCCAAGACCCGCCGCACCGGCATTTGCGGTGCCGCCGAATGCCTGCTGATCGATTGGCAGTTCTACACGAAGCACGGCGGGGTGCTGATCGACGATCTGCTGAAAGCGGGGGTCGAAGTGCGCACGACAGGCGAATTGCTGAAAATTCCCGGCACCGTGCAGGCGGCCCCGGATGATTTCGGCCGCGAATTCCTCGACATGATCATTGCCGCGAAACTTGTCGACGGGGTTGATGAAGCGATAGCCCACATCCGCCGCTATGGATCGAGCCACACCGAATCGATCGTGACCGGAAACGATGCCACCGCCGAGCGCTTTTTCACCCGACTCGATTCCGCGATCCTGATGCGCAACGCCTCGACCCAATTTGCCGATGGCGGCGAGTTTGGCATGGGGGCCGAGATTGGCATCGCCACCGGCAAGCTGCACGCGCGCGGGCCGGTGGGTGCCGAGCAGTTGACCAGTTTCAAATATCTGGTCACCGGAAATGGCACGATCCGCCGCTGATTTCTTCTTTGCCTTTAATACCCCGGGGGTGCGGGGGCTGGCCCCCGCGGCTCAGAAGCCGATCGCTGCGCCGGTCTCCAATATCTCCCAGCGCGCCTTGCGCCCCGTTCGCGCCAATTCGATCGCCAGCAGCGCAAACTGGACCTGCGCGGGTGCAAGCGCGCCGCCGCCCGTCCCTTCCAGATGCGCCCAGAGCTCCGGGTCGGGCTTGCTGCGCCGCGCGCTGGCCTGCATCGTCCAGCCGCCGCCGGCCGAGGTGATCGCGATCGTGCCACCCCAGGGCAGCGCCGTCTCGAGGCAGAGCAGCGCAAGAAACACCAGCTTGACTTCGCGCCGCGCCTGATCGCCCTCTGCCTGCCAGTCGCAACTCAGCCTTCCGCTGCGGGCCAGATCCGCCAGGAGCGCCACGATCTCGGGTCGCCCAAGCCGCTGCTCCGCGCCCGCCTGGCCAAAAGCGACGCGGAAAAACTTCAGCTTTGCATTGGCGGCGGCCGCGCTTTCCCCGATCAGTTGCAATTCCGGGCTGGCGCAAGCGCCGCTCGACATCATGAGAAGCTCTACCCCGTTGCCGATTGCCCCAAGCGGGCTGATAAGGTCGTGGCAGAGCCGCGATCCGACAAGCGCGGCAAGATCGACGGGCAGGGGAGCGGAATCGTCAGCCATGAGCGGCCTTTCAAAGCAAGGTTTGAGCGCCATTCTGCACCCCGGCATGCTGGTGCGCCACCCCGACCGCCCCGACTGGGGACTGGGTCAGGTGCAGTCGGCGATCAACGGCAAGGTTACGGTCAATTTCGAACACGCGGGCAAACAGGTGCTGGATGCAAAGGTAGTGACGCTTCAACTCGTCTTCGGGCCTCAAGGTTAACAAATTGTTACGCTCGTGCGCGAGCTTCGCCCCCGGGCAGCGACATTTCCAGTTGCGGCACCTCCCTTGCAATACACCGCCCCCGACCCTAGAAGCAGGTTACCCCGATGGCACACGGCGACATGTCCCCCGAAACCACCCATCTCCAGCTTCGTCTTGCGCGCGATCCGGTCGATCTCGCGGCGGCGCAGCGGCTGCGTTACATGGTGTTTGTGGAAGAGCTGGGCGCGACCGCGTCCGATGCCGACCGCGCTGACCGGCTGGAGCGCGACAGCTTTGATGCGGTCTGCGACCATCTGGTGCTGGTCGATGACCGCCGCGATGCCGCGGCACTTGACCATGTGGTGGGTGCCTATCGGCTGTTGCCGGGCGACCGCGCCGAGGCTTTCGGGCGTTTCTATTGCGACGCCGAATACGATCTTGCGCCGCTGCGGGAAAGCGGGCGGCGGCTGCTGGAGCTTGGGCGTTCCTGCGTGCATGCCGACTATCGCGGCAGTGCCGCAATGTACCTGCTCTGGAACGGGCTTTCGGAATATGTTCTCGATCAGGAAATCGAGGTGATGTTCGGTGTGGCGAGTTTCCACGGCACCGATGCGGCGGCGCTTGCCGAACCGCTCGCCTGGCTTCACCACCACCACCTTGCGCCAGCCGAATTGCGCGCCCACGCGCTTCCGGAGCATTTTCAGCGGATGGACCTCATGCCGCCCGAAGCGCTGGATCGCGCAACGGCGCTGGCGCAGATGCCCGCGCTCATCAAGGCCTATCTGCGGCTTGGCGGCTGCGTCGGCGAGGGTGCCTTTGTCGATACCGAGTTCAATACCATCGACGTGCTGTTGATGATGGACACCGCCGCAATGAGCAAACGCCACCACAGCTTCTATGCGCGCAGGCGCGAGGCGCGCGCGTGAATACATGGCGCGACGCTTCGCAGCCGCCGTTTCTGCGGCTGAGTCTGGCGGCGCGCCTGTTCGGGCTTTTGCGCGGCTTGCTGCTCGGCACCGTGGTTTTTGGCGGTCTTGCGGTGCTCTTGGTGGTGCGGCTTCTGGAGCGCCCGGTTTTCGGCCTCGCCCGCCCGCTGACGCCCTGGATCACCCAAGGCGTTTGCCGCGCGGCGCTGGTCATACTCGGGATCCGCTATCGCGTGTCCGGTCGCGCGCTGGTGCGGATCGGGGCAGTGGTCGCCAACCATTCCTCGTGGCTTGACATATTCGCGCTCAATGCCTGCCAGCGGGTGTATTTCGTCGCCAAATCCGAGGTGGCGGGCTGGGCGGGTATCGGCTGGCTGGCGCGCGCCACCGGCACGGTGTTCATCCGCCGCGATCCTCGCGAGGCTCGGGCGCAGAAGGCCTTGTTTGAAACCAGGCTCCGCGCCGGGCACCACCTTCTGTTCTTTCCAGAAGGAACCTCGACCGACGGTCGCCGGGTTCTGCCTTTCAAATCAACGCTTTTCAGTGCATTCTTCAGCGCCAGCCCAGGCCGTGAAATGTGGGTGCTGCCGATCAGCCTGATTTACCGCGCCCCGGAGGGCGCAGACCCGCGGTTTTATGGCTGGTGGGCCGACATGGAGCTTGCGCCACATCTCATGCAGGTATTGGCGCGCTGGCGGCAGGGCGAAATCGAGGTGGTGTTTCACGAAGCCGTGCGGGTGGAGGCATTTGAAAGCCGCAAGGCGCTGGCGGCGCATTGTGAGCGCGCGGTGCGCAGCGCGCTGCCCTTCGCCTGAGCCCGCTTTCGCGGGCCGCCTGCGGCGGGCGGATATTTGGACCAAAGCAGGATCAGGGTTTGCGCAATTCTGCGAGGATGTGCAGCCGGATTGCCGAGGCAAGCCCGGTGCTAGTGTCGCGTGCCGCATCAATTTCAGCGGCGAGCGCGTTGATACCTTTGCCGGATTTCGTAGCGATCTCACGAAAGGCAGCCCAGAATTCGGGTTCGAGCGAAACACTGGTTCGGTGCCCCGCGAGGGTGAGCGAGTGCTTTTCGGGGCGGCTCATGGGTCGCGCCGATGCCCATCGAGCGCGGCCTTGGCGCGGGCCGCCTCGGCCTTCGCAAGCCGCACCTCGGCCTTCGTCCGGCCAAATTTCACAGCGTTGCTCTCGCCCCGCGCGGCGTTCTTTGCGCGCGCAAAGCGCTTTTTCGCGGTCCGAAGGTTCACCACCTCGGCCATTTCAGTCCTCGGGGCCGACCATCTGTTCGGGGCGCACGATGCGGTCGAACGTGTCGCCATCGACATAGCCAAGTGCAATCGCCTCTTCGCGCAAAGTGGTGCCGTTCTTGTGGGCGGTCTTGGCGACCTTGGTGGCGGCGTCGTAGCCAATGGTCGGTGCCAGAGCCGTGACCAGCATCAGCGATTCCCTCATCAGCTTTTCGATCCGCACGGTGTTGGCCTTGGTGCCCACAACCATGTTGTCGGTGAAAGACCCCGCCGCATCGCCCAGAAGCTGCATCGACTGGAGCACATTGTAGGCCATCATCGGGTTATAGACGTTCAGCTCGAAATGGCCTTGCGATCCGGCGAAACCTACCGCCGCATCATTGCCCATGACATGCGCGCAGACCATGGTCAGCGCCTCGGCCTGCGTCGGGTTGACCTTGCCCGGCATGATCGACGATCCCGGCTCGTTTTCCGGCAGGATCAACTCGCCAAGCCCCGAGCGCGGGCCCGAACCCAAGAGCCGCAGGTCGTTGGCGATCTTGAACAGGCTTGCAGCGACGGTTTTCAACGCGCCCGAGAACATCACCATGGCGTCATGCGCTGCCAGCGCCTCGAACTTGTTGGGGGCGGTGACGAAGGGCAAGTCGGTGATTTCGGCGATCTTCGCGGCAATCGCCAGATCCCATCCCTTCTTGGTGTTGAGCCCGGTGCCGACCGCGGTTCCACCCTGCGCAAGCTCGTAGATCTCGGGCAGGATCTTTTTCACCCGCATGATCCCCTGCGCCACCTGATGCGCATAGCCCGAAAACTCCTGACCAAGCGTGAGCGGAGTCGCGTCCTGCGTGTGGGTTCTACCGATCTTGATGATGTCCTTGAACTCGACCGATTTTGCGGCGAGTGCGGCGTGCAGCTTTTCGAGGCCGGGCAGCAGCACGTCGCGCGCCATCATGCCGATTGCCACATGCATCGCGGTAGGGAAGGTGTCGTTCGACGATTGCCCCATGTTCACGTGGTCATTCGGGTGCACCGGCTTCTTGGAACCCCGCACCCCGTCCAGCATCTCGATGGCGCGGTTCGAGATCACCTCGTTGGCGTTCATGTTCGACTGCGTGCCCGAGCCGGTTTGCCAGACCACCAGCGGAAAGTTGTCATCAAACTTGCCGGCCATCACCTCGGAAGCCGCTGCCGAAATTGCCATGCCGAGTTTCGCATCGATCGCACCTGTGGCCATATTGACCTCGGCGCAGGCCTTCTTGATCACCCCGAGCGCGCGCACGATTGCTATGGGCTGCCGTTCCCACCCGATCGGAAAGTTCTGGATCGAGCGCTGCGTTTGCGCCCCCCAGTATTTGTCGGCGGGCACTTGGAGCGGGCCGAAGCTGTCGGTTTCGGTGCGGGTAGCAGACATATGCGCCTCCTGAATGCGGTCAGGGGTTCATACGGCGGCGGTGGGGCGTTGTAAATCAGTATGCGGCGGTATACCGGGCGCTACTTGCGCCATTTATCAAGCGAGACCACCTCGGCATTGCCGCGCGAGGCACCGGCCTCGTCTGCCTCGTCGTCTTCCTCTTCGCCGTCATCGCTCTCTTGCGTTTCGAAACGCAGGCCGAACTCTACCGAGGGGTCAACAAAGGTGCGCACCGCGTCGAAGGGAATGTAGAGCGGCTCCGGGTTGTCGCCGAAGTTGAGCGTGATCGCAAAGCCCTCAGGCTCCACCACCAGATTTTCAAACCAGTGCTGGATCACGATGGTCATTTCCGCCGGGTAGCGGGCGCGCAGCCAGTTTGCCAGCTTCGCATCCGGGTGGCGGGTATCGAATGTGATGAAAAAGTGGTGTTCGCCCGGCAGGCCCTGCGCCCCGACATCTTCCAGCACTTCCTGAATGAGCCCGCGCATCGCCCGGTGCATCAGGTTGCCGTAATCGATGCTGCGCGTCATGGGGGCCTCTGGGTCTGTCTCGGGTTTGCCGCAGCATAAGGGATTCGCTTGCGATTGGAAGGGCTCAGGCGGCGAGAACTGCACCCGCGATGGCCGACAGCGCAAGCACCAGTGTCATGGGCCAACGCAACCGCAACAACATCACCGCCGCCGCAACGCCAAGCGCCAGCGCGCGCAAATCGAGGCTCGCAAAGTCGGGCATCGGCAGCCGCAGCGGCCCGGCCACAAATGGCGCGGTCGGCCCGAACAACACGGCGAGCGCGAACCAGAGCGCGAGGTTGGCCACCACGCCCACCACCGCCGCCGTGATGCCCCGCAGTGCCGCCCCCAGCCGTGGGCGCGCGGCGATGCGGTCGATGGCGGGCGCGAAGGTGAAAATCCACACAAAACAGGGCACGAACGTAACCCAAAGCGTCAGCGCAGCCGCTGCCACACCAAGTGCCGCGCCCCCCGCCCCGTGGCCCGCCAGAAAGCCCACGAATTCGGTGACCAGTATCAGCGGTCCCGGGGTTGTCTCGGCCATCCCCAATGCGTCAATCATCTGCCCGGTGGTGACCCAGCCATACTGCTGCACCACGGTCTGGGTCATGTACCCCAGCACCGCATAAGCGCCGCCAAAGGTAACCACCGCGAGCTTCGAGAAATAGAGGCCAATTTCGACCAGCAGTGTTTGCCCGGCAAGCGCCAGCACCGCCAGCGGCGCGAACCAGATCGCCAGGCCCGTACCAAGGATGCCGAGCGTTTTGGCCCCGCCTTGGCGGCGGCGGCTGGTTTCGGGAACAGGGGTGTGGGCGTGACCACCCATCGCCGCCCCGATCAGCGCCGCAATCACGATGATCGCCGGGAAGGGCACCGCAAAGGCGAAAATTGCCACCAAAGCGGCAAGGGCCAGCGCGCGGTCGGTGCTTGCCCGTAACGCGCGCCGCGACATCCGCAGCAGGGCTTCGATCACGATCACCGCGACGCAGGCTTTAACGCCGAAAAACAACCCGGCAACCAGCGGCACGCTGCCAAAGGCCACATAGGCCGCCGCCAGCGCGAGGATGAGCGCGGCACCGGGAAGCACGAACAGCCCGCCCGCAATCAACCCACCGGTCCTGCCGCGCTGTTGCCAGCCCGCGTAGGTTGCCAGTTGCATTGCCTCGGGCCCCGGCAACAACATGCAAAACGACAGCGCGCGCAGAAATTCGGCTTCGCTCAACCAGCGCTTCTCATCGACCAGCACGCGGTGCATCACCGCGATCTGCGCCGCCGGGCCGCCAAAGGAGTTGACGCCGATCTTGCCGAAAGTCGCGAATAGCTCCGGCAGCGCCGTCATGCGGAACGCCCGGCCGGCCAATCGTGCCCCTCGTCAAAACCATCGCGCGCCCAACGGTAAAGCGCGTCGTAGAGCGCGATTCCGGCCTGCAGCTGCGCGGTGTCGTCGCGGTATTGGCGTGACAGCCCGACGGAGATGGCCAACAGCCCCGCCGCCGCGGGGTGCAGATCGTGCCGATCGGTATCGGCCCCGCGAATGACCAGCGCCAACCGGGCCAACGCGGGCGAAGACAGGGCAAACTCGGCCAGCATCGTGTCGAACGTGCAGGTCTCGCCGCGGTGGCTGAAATGCACGCCCTCGACGTCGAAGGGGGTGGCACCAAAACGCTTGGCCACGCCAACCACCTCGGCGGGCGCTACGAACAGGAATCGCGCGCCGGGGTCGATGAAGCGACGGATCAGCCAGGGGCAGGCGATGCGATCGATCTTTGGCCGGTGTCGGGTCACCCAGAGCGTCGCGCCGCCGATCGGCGCGGGGATTACTGCGGCAGGTACGCGCAGCGATCCGGGGGTATCGCGCCACGCAAACATCCCGCCCGACAGGTAGTGCGCCGAAATCCCTTCGGCGCGCAACCAGGCGACCAGCCCCTGACTGAGCTTGCGCCCTTGTTGGCAACTGGCGACGACAGGCTGCCCGCCCAGCCGGGCAACAAGTGCCTGTGGTTCTGAGTGCGGGTGGCGAAACGCGCCGGGGATCAGGAACGGGTCGGCCGCAAAATCGGCGTCGGTCGATACATCGACAATGGCCGGGCAATTGGGGGTTCCGATCAACCGGTCAAGCTGCGCAACGGTCATTTCGTCGGGGGCAGGCATGGCTGCATCCTTTCTGAGTACATTTCAGTGGATGCGACGCTTGGGCCTTGGCCTCACGGGGTGCTGTCGCCTACCCCATGCGCCAGCGATAGCAAGACCCGGTCCGCAGGTCAAGGCAGCCGCATTCAGCCCATCGGCTTTTCAAGCTCGCGCAGCAGTTTGGCGCGGATCGCGCGGGGGTAATCGCGCAGGCCGCGCGCGGTCATCACGAACCCGCCGCGGCTAATGACCCAACGCTGGTAAAAGGCGGTGATCGGAGCCGAGGCACCAAAATCCTCGATCGCGATGGCGTTGATCTCGATGCCCTGGGCGATGGCGTAGGCGCGGGCGGCGGTGACGGTGAACCCCGCGTTTTCGGGACCGTCGCCGGAGATGTCGATCACCCGGCGCTGGCAATCGGGCACCTCGGAAAATTGCGCGGTCGCAAAGGCCAGTGCGCCGCCCACCGCGGTATCAGAAGCGGCGAAGATGCGCGGCAGCGTTCTGGTTTCGGCGGCAAAACGCGCGATTTCGCCCGTGTCGAACATCCGTCGCCACGGCAGAACCATTGCCTGCTGGTCAACTCCAGACCATTGCATGACCGAAACCGCCACCTGACCCGCCAACAGCGCCTCGCGCACACGCGGATCGGCCAGCGCATCGGCAAGGCCCTGCACCTGTAGCGCATATTCAGCACTGTCGATCGAGCCGGAGATGTCGATCGCCAGCAGCAACGCCGTATCACAGCCGCGCGCCGGGGCGGCCAGAAACGTCAGGGCGATGGCGAGGGCGCGCAGCATGACCCCAAGCCTGCGCCGCAGGTCTGGTTCGGGCAAATGAAATTGCAGCGAGGGGAAGGGGAAGGTGCAGGCTTCTGTTGCCAGGTGCCTGCGGACCCCGCCTTACGCTGCTAGGCGCAAGGGCTTAGTTTCGGCGACCCGAACTGCTTACGCAGCCAGAGCCATTGCCGGAGCACGGTTGTCATTGGCAACTGTACTTTTGCACCGATAACGGTGGTAGCTCACCGAGACAAAGCATAACCCCTTTAGACGTTCGTCGATCCTGTTTCGGCCCCCTCCGCCCCCAATGAGGGAGTATCTGGTGGAGCCGCCGGGTACCGCCCCCGGGTCCGATCCGCGTATTACGAGCGCGTTTATGTCCATAGTCCGGGTTGCCCCGGACCTGCCCAATATAGGGGCGGGCGGGCGGCCACGCAAGCATGCTTGGCGGCGCGAATTTCTCTTTCCCAAAAGCCGGGTTGCGGCGTAGCATCGCGCCGGTCACGCGGAAGCGCATTGATGGAGGAGATTTGACATGTTCGCCCGCATCACTTTAACAACACACCGAATTCCGGCCATGCTCGCTGGGGCGCTGGTGCTGATCCTCGGGGTGTTCGCCTCGGCGCAAATGGCAGCGGCGCAGGCCCTGCCAGAATGCAATTACAGTTATCCGTCGGGGCAGACGGAGTATAGCTGCTTTTGCCCGCCGGGCCGCGGCGACGGTTCGATCTGGGGCACCGGGCTTTATACTTCCGACAGCGACCTGTGCACCGCCGCAAAACACGCGGGCATGATCGGCAAGGCTGGCGGCAATATTCGTGCTGTCGTACAGCCCGGGCAGGCAAACTACCCATCGACCGCACAGAACGGCATTACCTCGAGCGAG
This sequence comes from Phaeovulum sp., assembly GCF_030684035.1. Classification (GTDB taxonomy): domain Bacteria; phylum Pseudomonadota; class Alphaproteobacteria; order Rhodobacterales; family Rhodobacteraceae; genus UBA6213. The sequence continues at coordinate 88,806 of NZ_JAUXPI010000062.1, forward strand.
TGGGGATCGTATTCGGAAAGCATCGAATTCTATCTGCCGGGGCAGGCGGTCATCGCGCGGCTGCCGGGATGCGACTACTATTTCCCGTCGGACAAGGTCGAATACGCCTGCTCCTGCGCGCCGGGCGATTTCGACGGCGCGGTCTGGGGCAGCGGCACCTATACCTCCGACAGTGATCTTTGCACCGCGGCGCGCCATGCCGGGGTGATCGGGGCGGGCGGCGGCGATATCTTTGCCGTGGCGCGTCCGGGGCTGGAAAAATACCCGTCCACCACCCAGAATGGCATCACCTCGAGCGACTGGGGTTCCTATTCCTCGTCGATCGAGTTCGTGGTGAACCTGGCCGTCGAACCGGTTCCGGTGCCGCTTGCTTCAGGTCCGGTCTGCGGCAAGTTTCCGGTGGGTGCCACCACGCATGATTGTGTCTGTGCCGCCACCGGTGCGGCAGCGGTCGGGCCGGTCTGGGGTTCAAACCCCTATGTCACCGACAGCGACATCTGCGAGGCGGCGCGCCACGCGGGCGTGATTGGTGCCGCGGGTGGTGCGGTGCGGCTTTTCGGGCTGCCGGGGCTTGCCGCCTATGCGGGCAGCGCACGCAATGGCGTGACCAGCTACGACTGGGCGGCCTATGGGGCCTCTTTCAGCTTCGACGGCAATCTGCGCTGAGCGCGCAGGCGGGGAGGGGCCTCTGCC
>NZ_JAUXPI010000055.1 GCF_030684035.1 Phaeovulum sp.
TGCTGCAGCACAACGCCAAACCGAAGCCCTTCGTCTGGAGCAAGACCGCCGATGATATCATCACCCGCGAGCGCCGCGCGCTCGATGCTCTCGATGAAATCAGGGGAAATCGGTAGCAAATGTCAGACTCGGAACACTAGACAACCCAGACGTGCCATTTTGCAAGCACTATAAGTTTGCTTATCAAAGAGAGTTTCGCTTCATAGTACGCGGCAGCAATAAGCTGGATTTTGCAGAAAGAAAAATCGAGATCGGGTCCATCAAGGATATTGCTGACCTCGTTGAATTCGGTTCCTGAACTCCGAGTTTGCAACGTCCGCTCCGTCCGCACAGCCGACCTTTCGCCGCGCAACCGTCACCCCCACATCCCCGCTTCCCAACCCCGCCCTTTTCCTGTAAACGCGCGCAATCTGCGACGTGAGGCCATGCCCCCGGCCACATGCAAAGGATTGGGGGGCGGCGGCAATGGGGCCGCCATGCAAAAGGAAGACACGGGCAAGGGGCCTGTGGGTGCTTCCATATAGGGAACGATAGATGTTCAACGTTACACGAAAATCGATCCAGTGGGGCAATGAGACGCTCACACTGGAAACCGGCAAGGTTGCGCGTCAGGCGGATGGCTCGGTCATCGCCACGCTGGGCGAAACCTCGGTCATGGCCAACGTGACCTTTGCCAAGGAAGCCAAACCGGGGCAGGATTTCTTTCCGCTGACCGTGCATTATCAGGAACGCTACTACGCCGCGGGCAAGGTGCCCGGCGGCTTTTTCAAACGCGAGGCGCGGCCTTCGGAAAAGGAAACGCTGACCTCGCGGCTGATCGACCGGCCGATCCGGCCCCTGTTCGTGCCGGGCTTCAAGAACGAAGTGCTGGTGATCGTCACCGTGCTCAGCCACGATCTGGTGAACGAGCCCGACATGCTGGGCGTGATCGCCGCCTCGGCGGCGCTGACGATTTCGGGAGCGCCCTTCATGGGCCCGATCGCCGCCGCCCGCGTCGGCTTTGTGAACGGTGCCTATGTGCTGAACCCCGATTGCGACGACATGCACAAGCTGCGCGAGAACCCCGAACAGCGGCTTGATCTGGTGGTCGCCGGCACCCGCGATGCGGTGATGATGGTCGAATCGGAAGCCTATGAGCTTTCCGAGGCCGAAATGCTGGGCGCGGTGAAATTCGCGCATGAAAGCATCAAGCCGGTGATCGATCTGATCATCGACTTTGCCGAAGATGCGGCAAAAGAGCCCTTCGATTTCTCGCCGCCCGACTATTCGGCGCTTTATGCCAAGGTGAAAGCCGCTGGCGAGGCAGAGATGCGCGCGGCCTTTGCGATCCGCGACAAGCAGGCTCGGGTGAATGCAATCGACGCCGCCCGTGCCGCGGTGAAGGCGGCGCTGACTGCCGAGGAACTTTCCGACGAAAACCTTGGCTCGGCGTTCAAGAAGCTCGAATCGGCGATCTTGCGGGGCGACATCATCAACGGCGCGCCGCGCATTGATGGCCGCGATACGCGCACTGTGCGCCCGATCATTTCGGAAACCGGCATCTTGCCGCGCACCCACGGTTCGGCGCTGTTCACCCGCGGTGAAACGCAGGCGCTGGCGGTGACCACGCTTGGCACCGGCGACGATGAACAATTCGTCGATGCCCTCACCGGCACCTCGAAGATGAACTTCCTGCTGCACTACAACTTCCCGCCCTATTCGGTCGGCGAAGTTGGCCGCTTCGGCCCGCCCGGCCGCCGCGAAATCGGCCATGGCAAGCTGGCGTGGCGTGCGTTGCAGGCGGTGCTGCCCGCCGCAACAGACTTCCCCTACACGGTCCGCATCGTCTCGGAGATCACCGAATCGAATGGCTCCAGCTCGATGGCCACTGTCTGCGGTTCGTCGCTTTCAATGATGGATGCCGGGGTGCCGCTGAAAGCGCCGGTGGCAGGCGTGGCGATGGGCCTGATTCTGGAAGATGATGGCCGCTTCGCCATTCTTACCGACATTCTTGGCGACGAGGACCACCTCGGCGACATGGATTTCAAGGTGGCAGGCACCGCGCAGGGCATCACCAGCCTGCAAATGGACATCAAGGTTGCGGGCATCACCCCGGAGATCATGGAAAAGGCTCTGGCCCAGGCCAAGGAAGGCCGGATGCACATTCTGGGCGAAATGGCCAAATCGCTGACCTCGGCACAGGCCTTCAGCCAATATGCGCCGAAGATCGAGACCATGAGCGTGCCGGTTGACAAGATCCGCGAAGTGATCGGCTCGGGTGGCAAGGTGATCCGCGAGATCGTCGAAGTTTCGGGTGCCAAGGTTGATATCAACGACGATGGCGTGATCAAGATCGCCTCGTCGAGCGCCGAGGCGATCAAGAAGGCGCACGACATGATCTGGTCGATCGTGGCGGAGCCGGAAGAAGGCAAGGTTTACACCGGCAAGGTGGTGAAACTGGTCGATTTCGGTGCCTTCGTGAACTTCTTCGGCAAGCGCGACGGCCTTGTGCATGTCTCGCAAATTTCCGGCAAGCGGCTCAACCACCCGAACGAGTTGCTGAAGGAAGGCCAGGAAGTGAAGGTCAAGCTTCTGGGCTTTGACGAACGCGGCAAGGTCCGGCTCGGCATGAAAATGGTCGATCAGGAGACCGGTGCCGAGATTGCGCCCGAAAAACCGAAGGATGCGCCCGAGGCGTGATTTTTCAAGTTCACGGCTGACAATGCCCGGGGTAGCTTCCCCGGGCATTTCTTTGGCAATGGGCAGCCCTGCATGACCGTGCATTCGCGGGTGACAATCGTCACCGTCTCGCATGACAGCCTCGACGTGCTTCCCGCGATGCTCGACTCGATCCCTCACGGCACCCCGACCAGCATCGTTGACAATGCTTCCCGCGATGTCGCGGCGCTTCGCAGCCTAGCCGCTGGGTGGGGCGCACGGCTGATCGAAAGCCCGGTGAACGAGGGTTTCGGCGCTGCCTGCAACCGGGGGGCGGCAGATGCTACCACCGAATTCCTGCTGTTCCTGAACCCCGACGCCGTGCTTGCGCCCGGGGCACTTGAGCAGCTGTTAGCGGCAGCTGACCGCTATCCTCTTGCGGTCGCGATGAGCCCGCGGCTTGCCAACGCCGACGGCTCGCCCAGTTTCAAGCGCAACAGCGACCTGATGCCGCGATCCGAGCGTATGGCGCGCGGATGGCCGACAGCGGACTGCGAAGTGCCGGTGCTCTGCGGAGCCGCGCTGTTCGTGCGCCGCAAGGATTTCGAGGCAGTCTGCGGCTTTGACCCGGCGATTTTCCTCTACCATGAAGATGACGATATCGCGCGCCGACTGCGCGCTGAGCAGGGACCGCTGATGTTCATCCGCGCGGCGCTGGTTACCCATGTAGGTGGTGCGTCGTCGGAACAAAGCACCGAAGCCGACGCCTTCAAGGCATTTCACCATGCCCGCAGCCGCGTCTATGGCAGGCGCAAGCACCGGATGGCGCTGCCATTCGCCTCGACACTGCATCTGGGCCTTTACAACCTGCTGAAACTGTCGGTGCTGACTTCGCCGCATCTGCGAGCGGTGCGGTGGGCCTATCTGCGCGGTGGCATAAGCACATGGCGCGACGGTGGTGCCAAGCTGAGACACCCGTGGTGAGCCAGACTTCGCGCAATTGCACGCTCTGGATGCACCGATTGCGGCGTGGCGACCGCTTCAAGGTGCATGGGATGGTGGTGCGGGTGCCGATCACGGCAGACGCCGGTGTGCGCTACCTGCTGGCACGCAAGCGCCCCTATGAAGCACCCGAGGCGCAACTTGTGCGGACCTATCTGACCCCGGGCATGAACGTGGTCGAACTCGGCGGCTCGATCGGCGTGATCTCGGCGCTGATCCGCGCGCAGATCGGTGCCGCCGCGCAGCATGTAATTGTCGAGGCGAACCCGCATCTGGCCAGGATCTGCGAAGCCAATGCAGCAATTGGTGCGAACCCCGGCACCTGCCGCGTGATCGAGGGCGCAATCGACTATTCCGGTGCGCCTGAAGTGACCTTCTCGGCAGGCGCAAATGCCCACGACGGCCACCTTGCCGTGGCGGGCGAAGCAGGCTTTCGCGTGCCTGCGATCACGCTTGCAGAGGTTGCCGCGACGCTGCCGCCTGGCGATTTCGCGCTGGTCTGCGATATCGAAGGCGCGGAAGTTGCAATGTTGCGTCATGAGGTCGCGACGCTGGCGCGCGTAAATCTGATCGTTCTTGAAACCCACCCGGCCGCGTGCCTGGCACCCGGCGACACGCCCGAAGCCGCATATTCCCTGCTGGAAGCTGCGGGTTTCCGGTTGCTCGAACGGCAATGCGATGTCGCGGCCTTCGGGCGCTGATCCGCGCTCTAAACGCGCGGCCCGCCGTGACTATGGCAACTCACCTATCTGGGCAGCAATGTCTCGTAACCCACGCCGTTAGACCCGGCGACGGTCCAGGTGCCCTCGAGCACACCGCCCTTGGTGACGCGGTAGATCACCAGTCCCACCACGCTGCCCATCTGGTAGGCGGCGCTGAACACATCGCCGCTGCGCATGCAGATGCCTTCCGACGATGTCGAGCCGGTGACCCAGTAGATCTCGCAGGTCACATCGCTGGTCAGCACGATGCGTGCCGTTCCGCCATAAGCCGAGCCGTCAAAGTTGCGCCCCTGAACCTCATAGCGCCCGCCAATATCCTGCGCCCCTGCGGCGGACGCCGCCAGCGCCGCCGCGAAAAGTGCCGAACGTGAAACCATTATGCCCTCCCGACATGTCCCTGCGGCAAGACTACGCCAAAATCCGCCGTTGCCCAAGCGCCGCGACTATTCGACAGCGCTGCCTCCTTTCAAATTCGCCACCCGACGCTATGATCGCGCCCATGCCGCGCCTTAGGCCGCGCCCTGTTTTGCCAGTTTCCGAGGCATTTTGAGTTTGATAAGATCTTACATCATTCATCTTCCCTGCAGCACCGGCAGGCATGCGCTGGTCGCTGCTTTGCGGGAACAATTGCCGCTGGCGGAGATTGTTGACGCCGTGGATGGCTGCGCGCTTTCGGGGCCAGAGCGCGCACATGCCTATGTCGGCTCTCGGTATCGCCCGCCCTACCCCTTTGCTCTGACCGCAGGCGAGATCGGCGCGTTTCTCAGCCATCGTCGCTGCTGGCAGAACATTGCTTCCGGCGATGCGGATTTCGGACTGGTTGCGGAAGATGATGTTGCGCTTGATACACTGCAGTTCGGGCGCGCCCTGACCCTCGCGCTTCGCCATGCGACGCCCGAAAGTCTGGTCCGCTTTCCGTTGCAGGACCGCGAGGTGCCATACCGCATTCTCACCACCGATGGGGCGATACGGCTTTTTCAGCCGCGCGTTGTCGGGCTTTCAACGGCGCTGCAAATCGTTGGAAGAAACCTCGCGGCACGTCTGCTGGAACTCACCGCGCCCTTTGATCGACCGGTCGATACCTTATTGCAGATGCGCTGGGTCACCGGTGCAAATGTGCTTTCGGTGTTTCCAAATGGTGCCCGTTCCGCCGCAGACGCGGCAGGTGGCAGCACGATCCAGACGAAGCTCCCGGTTCGGCAGCAATTCTACCGTTCCTGGGCGCGAACCCGGTATCGCGCCAGAGTCATGCGCCTTGCCAAGGCCGATCAGCCGCAGGAGAGCTGACTGAACGCGCCTTGGCGGTGCTGTGTGCAGCGGTTGCGCGCAAGGCGCGCCCGGCTACTTCGGCGCTTCGGTGAACCGCAGATAGGGCAACCTGACATCGACCTTGCCGAACCGCGCCCTCGCGTCCTCGGTGGAAACCGCAAGCCCGACGATCACATCTTGCCCCGGCAGCCAGTTGGCCGGGGTGGCAAAGGGCGCGCCATCGGTAGCCTGCACGGCGTCAAGCGCCCGCAGGATTTCGGCGAAGTTTCGGCCAACCGACATCGGATAGGCCATGGTCAGACGGATCTTGCGATCCGGCCCGATGATGAACACGGTGCGCACTGTCGCGCTGTGCGCGGGGGTGCGGCCATCGGGCAGGTAGGCATCGGCGGGAAGCATGTCATAGGCCTTGGCGACGGTCAGCGAGGTGTCGTCGATGATCGGAAAATTCACCGGGCTGCCGGAAAAGGCAGCGATGTCGGCGGCCCATTTGCGATGCTCTGCAACCGAGTCGACCGAAACGCCGATCACCTTGGTCTGGCGTTTTTCAAACTCGCCCGCCAGTTGCGCCACGGCACCGAACTCCGTGGTGCAGACTGGCGTGAAGTCTTTCGGGTGGGAAAAGATGATCGCGTAACCGCCGCCGATCCAGTCGTGAAAGCTTATCTCGCCCCCGGTCGACTGGGCGGTGAAATCGGGGGCAATGTCGTTGATGCGCAAACCCATGGGGCAAACCTTCGCTGCTGCTTCGTCTGGAATGAGTCTAAGTATGCGCGGTCGCCAATGCACCCCCACAAACCCGCCCGAGACGCGAAATATCACGCGCCTGCGGCCCTTGCGGCCAGGGCCCGGCAATGCCAGCATGCGGGAAAACCCTGGAGGCCCCATGCTGATCAAACGCGATTTCTATATCAACGGCCAATGGGTCGCCCCCGCCGCCCCGCATGATTGCATCGTGCATGACCCGTCGACCGAGGAACCCTGCGCGGTGATCTCGCTCGGCGGGCAGGCAGATACCGACGCCGCCGTAGCCGCCGCCCGCGCCGCCCTGCCGGGCTGGTCCGCGACGTCCGCGCCGGGGCGGCTGGAATTGGCAGAGCGCATCCTTGCCGCGTATACCGCACGCGCTGATGCCATGGCTGCCGCCATCAGCCTCGAGATGGGCGCGCCGATCGACATGGCGCGCAGCGACCAGGTTTCTGCCGGAACCACGCACATCACCAATTTCATCACCGCCTTCAAGGCGTTCGAATTCATCCGTCCGCTCGGGCCGCAAGCCCCGCAAACCCGCATCGCTTTCGAACCGGTCGGTGTGGCGGGCCTGATCACGCCCTGGAACTGGCCGATGAACCAGATCGCGCTGAAGGTGATCCCGGCGCTGCTGGCGGGCTGCACGATGGTGCTGAAGCCGTCGGAAATCGCTCCGCTCTCGGCGCTGCTTTTTGCGGAAGTCCTGCACGAAGCGGGTGTGCCGCCGGGCGTTTTCAACCTTGTCAACGGCGATGGCCCGGGTGTCGGCACCCAGCTTTCGACCCACCCCGACGTGGCGATGATTTCCTTCACCGGCTCCGCCCGCGCCGGCGTCGCGATCACCAAAGCCGCCGCCGACAGCCTCAAGAAGGTGGCGCTGGAGCTTGGCGGCAAGGGTGCAAACCTGATTTTTGCCGATGCCGATGCAGAGGCGGTCAAGCGCGGCGTGCGGCACTGCTTCAACAACTCTGGCCAATCCTGCAATGCCCCCACACGAATGCTGGTCGAGCGGCCCGCCTATGCCCGGGCAGTTGAGATTGCCCGCGAAACCGCGCTTGCCACCCGCGTCGCATCGGCGCATGAACCGGGCCGCCACATCGGCCCGGTGGTCAGCGCCGCGCAATACGCGAAAATTCAGGCCCTGATCGAAACCGGCATCGCCGAGGGCGCGCGGCTTGTGGCCGGTGGCCCCGGCCGCCCCGACGGGCTCAACCGCGGCTGGTTCGTGCGCCCGACGGTGTTTGCCGACGTGACGCCCGACATGACCATTGCGCGCGAGGAAATCTTTGGCCCGGTGCTTTCGATCATGGCTTTCGACACCGAGCAGGAGGCACTGGAGATTGCCAATGGCACCCCCTACGGCCTGACCAACTATGTACAGACCGCCGATGGCCCGCGCCGCAACCGCCTGGCGCGGCACCTGCGTTCGGGCATGGTCGAAATGAATGGCGTGTCGCGCGGCCCCGGAGCTTTCTTCGGCGGCGTCGGGGCTTCGGGCCGGGCGCGCGAGGGTGGCCATTGGGGGATCGAGGAATTTCTCGACAGCAAGGCGATTTCCGGCTGGTTCGGTGACTGACGGCGCGGCTTCTTCTTTGCCCAAATACCCCCGCCGGAGGCCAGCGACGCCGCTCAGAACGGGCAGGGTGCCGAAAAGCTTTGTGCCTTGCCGCCGTCCGGGTGGCGAAAACGCAGGCTTTCGGCGTGCAGCATGAGGCGCGGGTAATCGCGCGCAGGGCCGGTGGCATAAAGCCTGTCACCGAGAATCGGGTGGCCAAGTGTCGCCATATGCACCCGCAACTGGTGGCTGCGCCCGGTGAGCGGCATCAGCCGCACCCGGGTTGTGCCATCGGCCTCAAGCCGCACCACGCGCCAGTCGGTCTGCGCCGGGCGGCCGCTTTCGTGGTCCACATGCTGGCGCGGACGGTTCGGCCAATCGACACATAGCGGCAGGTCCACCCGCCCTTCGCGCGGGGCAAGCTGGCCCCAGAGCCGGGCGACATAAACCTTTTTCGTCATCCGCTCCTCGAACTGCCAGCCTAGGTGGCGCTGCGCCAGCGGTGTCAGGGCAAACACCATGACCCCCGAAGTGTCGAGATCGAGCCGATGCACCAAAAGCACGTCGGGGTAAAGCGCGTGGAGCCGCCCGATCAGGCAATCCGCCAGATGCGCACCCTTGCCCGGCACCGACAGCAGGCCTGCCGGTTTGTTGACCACCAGCACTTGCGCATCGGCATGCAGGATCTCGGGCGGATCATCCGGCGGGGCGTAGCGAAAATCGGTCATGAGAGCGCGAGCTTTGCCGCGAGCCCGCCAAACATCACCGCCGCGACCTTGTTCACCGCCCCCATGCGCGAAAGCAGCGAGCGGCCAAGGTAACCCGCCAGCAGCCCGTAACCCATGGTCACGATTGTGCCGGTGAACGCAAAGATCGACCCGAGCGCCACGATCTGCTGCCAGACCGGACCATAGGCCGGGTTGGTAAACTGCGGCAGAAAAGCAAGGATGAACAGCACCGGCTTGGGGTTCAGCGCGTTTGACACGAAGCCCCGCGCAATCGCCTTCCACGGGTTGACGATGCCGCGCCCGTCGCCGCCGCTGCTGCCCGCCCGCCAGGCCTTGACCGCGAGCCAGGCGAGGTAGGCGGCCCCCGCCCAGCGGATCACCTCAAGCGCCGCCGGATGCGCCACCATCAGCGCCGAAAGCCCGAGGGCTGCCAGCGTGACATGCCAGACAACGCCTATGCCAGCGCCAAGCCCCGCCATTGCGCCCGCCCGAGGCCCGCCGTTGATGCCGCAGGCCGTGGCAAAGAACATGTCTTGCCCGGGCGCGAAATTGACCACCAGCCCGCCGAGGATGAAGCCCAGCAGCGCCTCGGCCGGAAAGGAAGTGTAGATCTCCCACATGGTTCCAACTCCGCCGCTTCATCCGGCTTTATGCTTGGCGCGCCGTGGCGCTGCAAGCACCTCAGAGCGCGCCGAAGACCTCTGCAAGAATTGCTTCCAGCGCATCCGCATCGGCCTTGGTGAAGGCGGCGAGGGTGTTGCTGTCGAGGTCGAGCACCCCGATAAGCCGCCCTCCCTTGCCGAAAACCGGCACCACGAGTTCGGACCTCGTGCTGGAAGAACAGGCGATGTGGTCGGCAAATTTCGACACGTCTGGCACGTTCAGCGTTTTGCCCGCCCGCGCCACGGCACCACAGACGCCGCGCGAAAACGGAATGACAAGGCAGCCGTGCCCGCCCTGATAGGGGCCGATCTTCATCAGCTCCGGCGCCACGACGCGGTAGAATCCGGTCCAGTCGAAGCGGTCATCGGCGCGGTGGATTTCGCAGGCGAGCGTGGCCATCAGCGCCACCTCGTCGGTTTCGCCTTCGGTGAGCGCGCGAATGGTGCTGGCAAGGCGCGGGTAATCTGCGTGCATCGGGGCCTTTCTGGCGCAGGCCGGGGGCCTGGCAGCCCCCGAACCCCCGCCGGGTATTTGAACAAAGAAGAAATCAGGGACGTTCGATGGCAATCGCGGTGCCTTCGCCACCGCCGATGCAGATGGCGGCGATGCCGCGCTTCAGCCCGCGGGTTTCAAGCGCATGCAGCAGCGTGACGATGATGCGCGCGCCAGATGCGCCGATCGGGTGGCCGAGCGCGCAGGCTCCACCGTGGATGTTCATCCGCTCATGCGCGATGCCGAGCCGCGCCATGAAGGCCATCGGCACCACCGCGAAAGCCTCGTTCACCTCCCACAAATCAACGTCAGAGGTTGCCCAGCCGAGGTGTTTCAGCAGTTTTTCGGCTGCGGGCACCGGGGCGGTGGGAAATTCGGCGGGGGCCTGGGCATGGCTGGCGTGGCCGAGGATGCGGGCGCGAACCCGCAGGCCTTCGGCTTGGGCCACCTCCTGCGAGCCAAGCACCAGCGCCGCCGCACCATCGGAGATCGAGGAAGAGTTGGCGGCGGTAACCGTTCCGCCCGCGCGAAAGGCCGGCTTGAGCGTCGGGATCTTTTCGGGGCGGGCGAGCGCGGGCTGTTCATCGGCGTCGATGATACGCTCGCCGCCCTTGCCCGAAACGGTGACAGGCGCAATTTCCTGCGCGAAGGCACCCGTTGCCTGCGCCGCAAGTGCGCGGGTCAGCGAGGCGAGCGCATAGGCATCTTGCGCTTCGCGGGTGAAGGCAAATCCCTGCGCGCAATCTTCGGCAAAGGTGCCCATCAGGCGGCCCTTGTCATAGGCGTCTTCAAGCCCGTCCAGAAACATGTGGTCCATCGCCTGGGCATGGCCGAGGCGCGCGCCAGAGCGCATTTTCGGCAAGAGATACGGCGCGTTGGTCATGCTTTCCATGCCTCCCGCCACCATCAGCCCGGTGGCCCCGAGCGCGATCTGGTCATGCGCGATCATCACCGCCTTCATCCCTGATCCGCACATCTTGTTGAGCGTAGTGGCGGGCACGCCCTTGCCAAGGCCTGCGGCAAAACCCGCCTGCCGGGCAGGAGCCTGACCCTGACCCGCAGGCAGCACGCAGCCCATCAACAGCTCTTCGACGCGCGCGGGCGGCACCCCGGCGCGGGCCAAAGCTGCTGCGATTGCCGCGCCACCAAGCGCAGGGGCGGCGAGTCCCGAAAATACGCCCTGCATGCCGCCCATCGGTGTGCGCGCTGCGCCCAGGATTACCACGTTTTGCATCTTGTCCTCGCTGCCTGACCTGCACCTACATACCGAATGGTAAGGATTGGCGTCTAGCCTGAGGTTTGTGGAAACTGCGCAGGAAATCGATCATGAAACTGTCTGCCGAAGCCTGCGATGGGGCACTTGTGGTGCGCCTTGGCGAGGCGCGCCTTGATGCCGCCATTGCGATCCAGTTCAAGGATCAGATGCGCGAGGTTCTGTTGCAGCCGTCACCGCGCGTTGTGCTCGACCTTTCCGATGTCGGCTTTCTCGACAGCTCGGGCCTCGGGGCCATCGTTTCGGTGATGAAAGGCCTCAGCCCCGGTCGCAAGCTGGAGCTGCGGGGCCTGACGACGAATGTGGAAAAGGTTTTCCGCCTGACGCGCATGGATTCGGTCTTTTCGATCCGGGCAAATGGCCCTGACACCGCGCTGCGCGATGCTGGCTGAGCAGATGCGAGACGAGGGCGACGAGGGCGAACCTGGTACGAGGCGCGACATCTTTCAGCACCGTTTCGCCGCGGACCAGCATGCGGTTCGGGGGGCGCTGCGCGCGGCGATGGCGCGCTTCAAGCAGGAGATCAGAGCCGAGGAGGCGGGCGCGCTGGAGTTGGTATTGGCCGAAATCATGAACAATATCGTCAAGCACAGCTACGCGGGCGGTGGTGATGGCACGATTTCGCTTTCCATTCTGCGGGACCAGCGCGGTATTTCCTGTTCGGTCAGAGATGACGGGGTACCGCTGCCGCCCGCCTGCCTGGTGGTGCCGGGCTTGCCTAAAACCGCTGTTGCCAAGGCCGATCTGCCTGAGGGCGGCTTTGGCTGGTACCTGATCCACACCCTGACGTGCGATCTGGGCTACCGGCGCGAGGCGGGGCAGAACCTGCTCGCGTTCCGGTTGCCACTCGGCACGCCGGATGGGCTTGATCAGTTGAGCTGAAACTGCACCGGGTAGCAGCCATCTTCGAAATCGCCAAAGAGGTCGGGCAGGTCAGGGTGATCGACTGGCTCGCCGGAGTAATCGGCGACAAGGTTCTGTTCCGAAACATAGGCGACGTAATGGCTCGACCCGTTTTCGGCCAGCAGATGGTAAAATGGCTGGTTCTTCGCCGGTCGGCTTTCCTCGGGGATGGCATCGTACCATTCCTGCGTGTTGGAAAACATCGCATCAACATCAAACACCACGCCGCGAAACGGATGCTTGCGGTGGCGGACCACCTGGCCCAGATGATACTTTGCGCGCGATGTCTGCATAACAACAGTCCCCATCGCCCTAAATAATCCCTTACCGGGGTCTCTGTCCATCGCTGGCGGCGCGGTCAGGCGGAAACAGTCTGTGAACCTGCCCCTTACAGTGGGGCATGGGCGGATTCGTGATTTCCCCGGGCGGTCATTTTTGCTAGGCTGTGGCAAAACACTACCCGAGGCAGAAAATGGGCAGATACCTTTGGCTGGCGCTGGCCTTCATGGTCGCGTCATGCGGTGGCAAGTTTTCGGAACCGCGCAACCTTGATAACGCCTGCGCGCTCATCAAGGAACGGCCGGGCTATTATACCGCGATGCGCCGCACCGAGCGAAGGTGGGAGGTGCCGGTGGCGGTGCAGATGGCGATCATCCATCAGGAATCGAAGTTTGTCGGCAACGCGCGCACGCCGCAGCGCTTTGCGCTTGGCATCATACCGCTCGGGCGACAAAGCTCAGCCTATGGTTATGCGCAGGCGCTCGACGGCACCTGGGACGATTATCGGGCGGCCAGCTTCGGCTTTGGCAAGAGCCGCGATGATATCGACGACGCGACGGATTTCATCGGCTGGTATCTTGACGGCACCGAGCGCGCGCTTGGCATCGCCAAGACCGACACGCGCAACCAGTATCTGGCCTATCACGAGGGCCGCGCGGGCTATGCGCGGGGCAGCTACCGCTCAAAGGGCTGGCTGTTGCAGGTTGCAACCAATGTCGCGGCGCGGGCGCAGATGTATCAGGCGCAGCTCGCCTCGTGCAACGCGGGCTAGTTGCCGCGCCGCTCTACCTCGGTCGCGATGTCGAACAGAAAGTTGGAATAGCTTTCGCCCAGCTTCATCTCGCCCAGCTGCACCGTGGTCTGGCTGCCGAATTCATCGCGGATGATCCACTGCCGCAGGGTCGTTGGCTTGGGCGTGAAGATCAACAGGATGCTGCCGTATTCGGGGTGTTCAGGGTCTTGCGCCTCGACCCATGTCATCGAGGCATCGCTGCCGAGGTTGACCACCGTCTCGGCTTTCGCCAGATCGACATTGCGCGCCAGCACCAGATTGAGCGGCGTGCGCTTGAGCGGGTATTGCTCGGGCGTGCCATTCGACTTGCCATCGAAGATCGCCACTTGCCCGCCGCTGGCGAGAACCAGAGTCTGTTCGGGCGGCGCGTATTCGAATCGCGCCTGACCGGGCCTGCTGATGTAAAGCTTTCCGGTCGAACGCGAACCGTCGGCATTGATCTGGGAAAAGCTCGCTTCGGCGTTTTTCAGGCTGTTGAGATAGTCCGAGATCTCGTCAAGCGTCAGCCCCTGCGCGGTGGCCGAAAGCGGCGGCAGAAGCGACAAAAGCACGGCCAAGGCAAGGCGGAAAGGCTGTTTCATGCGCCCAATCTAGTCGTTGCGGTAGCCTTCTGCCAGCCCCGGCCGATCACTGTTCGGGCACCAGAATCTCGCGCTTGCCAACATGGTTCGCCATCGAGACCACGCCCTGCTCTTCCATCTGCTCAACCAGTTTCGCGGCCTTGTTGTAGCCAACGCCAAGCTTGCGCTGGATGTAGGAGGTCGAACATTTGCGGTCTTTGATGACAATCGCCACAGCGGTATCGTAAAGCGCGTTTTCCACATCATCGCCGCCGCCAAGGCCCAGCACCGCGTCAATATCGGCCTCTCGGTCGTCATCGGGGCCTTCGACCACGCCTGAAAGGTACACAGGTGGTCCGAAGGATTTCAGATGATTGACGATTTCCTCCACCTCTTCGTCGCTCACGAAGGGGCCATGGACGCGGGTTATGCGCCCACCTCCGGCCATATAGAGCATATCGCCCATGCCCAGCAGTTGCTCGGCCCCCTGCTCGCCCAGAATCGTGCGGCTGTCGATTTTCGAGGTGACCTGAAAACTGATCCGGGTCGGGAAGTTGGCCTTGATGGTGCCGGTGATGACATCGACCGAGGGGCGCTGCGTTGCCATGATCAGGTGAATGCCCGAGGCCCGCGCCATCTGCGCCAGCCGCTGGATGCAGGCTTCGATTTCCTTGCCTGCCACCATCATCAGGTCGGCCATTTCATCGACCACGACCACGATATAGGGCAAGGTCTGCGGTGCAAATTCCTCGGTCTCGAAAATCGGCTCGCCGGTGTCTTCGTCAAACCCGGTCTGCACGGTGCGGCGGAACATCTCGCCCTTGTCCAGCGCCTCGCGCACGCGGCCGTTATAGCCTTCGATGTTGCGCACCCCGGTTTTCGACATTTTCCGGTAGCGCTCTTCCATTTCGCCCACCACCCATTTCAGCGCCACCACGGCCTTTTTCGGGTCGGTGACGACGGGTGAAAGCAGGTGCGGAATGCCGTCATAGACCGAAAGCTCCAGCATCTTGGGATCAATCATGATCAGGCGGCAGTCTTGCGGTGAAAGCTTGTAAACAAGGCTCAGGATCATCGTATTGATCGCGACCGACTTGCCCGAGCCGGTGGTGCCCGCAATCAGCAGGTGCGGCATCTTCGCAAGGCTGGCAATCACCGGTTCGCCGAAAATATCCTTGCCGAGCGCCAGCGGCAGTTTCATCAGGCTGTCGCCAAAGCCCCGGTCAGACAGGATTTCGCGCAAAACCACCTTTTCGCGGTGCGCGTTGGGCAGTTCGATGCCGATGACAGACCGCCCCGGCACGGTGGAAACACGGGCCGAAAGCGCCGACATGGAGCGCGCAATATCGTCTGCCAGCCCGATCACCCGGCTCGCCTTCAGCCCCGGAGCGGGCTCAAGTTCATACATTGTGACCACAGGGCCGGGCCGCACCGAAACGATGTCACCCTTGACCCCGTAATCATCAAGCACGTTTTCAAGCATCCGCGCGTTTTCTTCCAGCGCCTCGTCGGAAAGCGAATGGCGCTGGATGTGCACCGGGTTGGTCAGCAGGTTGAGCGGCGGCGGCTCATAGGCCTGCGCTTCGGCTTCCAGCAGCAACCTGGGTTGCGCCTCGGCCTGCGCCTGGCGCGATGCGGCGGCGGGTTTGCGCGGCGCATGCTGCACCACGCGCCGCGGATCGGGCGCACCGGCCAGCGGGCGGGTCAACAGAAATGGTGCCGGGTCATCGGCAACCGGCGGCCATTCGTCATCGGCCTCGACAAATGCAACCGCAACTTCGGGCACCGGGTTCAGCGGCGCGGCGTGCATGAAGCGTGGCGCGGCGGCGCGCAGCGGCGGCTCCACCCGGGCGGAAGCTTCGGGCGCGGGCTTCGCGGCACGGGTAAGCCGCGCAGCTACCGCCGAAAGCACCGAGGCGGGGGCGGCCGTTTGGGCAACCTGAGGCGATGTTGCCTGCGACGCCGCCGGGGGTGCCGCGCCAGCCGCAGCACGGGCACGCACGGCATCGGCAATGCGGCTGCGGATACGGTCTTCGCTTGGCGCGTCGGGGGCGGCATCGCCCCAGCGGGGCGCAGTTTCCACCAGTTCCGGCACTGGTTCGGCCAATGACTCGGCCTCGGCGCTGCGGCGAATGCGTGGCACCGCGTGGGTCCGTTCGGGCGCGGCAAGCGGCGGGGCGGCGTGCCAGCCTGCTTCCTGCTCTTGCCAGGCGGCGAGTTCGGCGGCGCGGTCCGCGGCTTCGGCGCGCCGTTCGCGCGCCCGCGCCCGCGCATTCTGTGCGGCGCGCAGCGAGGCCGAAGCGCCGCGCCCCAGCATTGCCATCAGCGCGGCATAGAGCAACACCATGCCCACCAGCACCAGGCGCGCAAAGCCGCGCGCCTCGATGCGATCAACACCCAGCACAAAACTTGCCGCCACCGCCGTGGCAAGGGCAACCAGCAGGGTCAGCAGTTTCAACCCAAGCGAGCTGTCGATCGGCGACAGATTGAGCAGTGCGCCGATCACCGTATCGCCAAACAACCCACCAAGGCCGAAGGCATGAACCCAGCCATCGCCCGGCACCAGGGTCGCCGCATAGACCGCTGCCAGCGCCACGCCGATCGGCACAAAAATGGCCCGGCTCAGCGCCCGGTCTTCGCCAACATGTGCGGCAAATCGCAGACCCCAGACCACCAGCGCCACCACAAGGCCCCAGGCTCCGTGCCCCACGATCACGAACACTGGCGACGCGATGGCAGCACCTGCCCGCCCGAGCAGGTTTTGCACCGGCGCTTCGGTAGCGGCCATCCAGCCAGGATCGGCAGGCGAATAGCTGCCGAGCATCAGCGCCACAAGCACGCCGAGCCCGACCAGCACAGTGCCCAAAAGCTCTTTGCCGCGCCGCTCGATCATCGCTTGCGTGCCCTCGTCGAGCAGTGGGTCGCGGCGTCGCGCCTGATAGGAAGCCATTCGTCTTACCTCACGCATAAAGGCATTGGCGCAGCAGTTGCAGCCCGCGCTCTGTTTCATCCCGCGGTGCCACCAGAGCGACCCGAAGATATTCTTTACCGGGGTTTTGCCCCGCAACATCGCGCGCCAGATACGCGCCCGGAAGCACCCGCACGCCGGTTTCGACCCAGGCTTTCAGCGCCGCCGCCTCGCCATCGGCAACTGGAAGCCACAGGAAAAAGCCGCCCTCTGGGGTGCGATAGCCGTTGACGCCCGCGAACACGCGGTCGGCAATGTGGTATTTTTCGACGTATTGCAGGCGGTTCGCTTCCACATGCGCCTCATCGCTCCACGCCTTTTCGGCCACCCGTTGCAGCGGCAAGGGCAGCGGTGCGCCAGCATAGGCGCGCAACTGGCGAATGCGGGCGATGCTCTGCACGCCTCCGGCGCAAAACCCCGAGCGCAGGCCCGGCATGTTCGAGCGTTTGGAAAGCGAGTTGAAGGCCACCACGCGCTCCGGGTCGGCACCGGTTTCGGCCACCACTTCGAGCGCCCCAACCGGCGGCGCATCGCGCCAAAGCTCGGAATAGCATTCGTCGGAAAGAAGCGTGAAATCATGCTTTTCCGCCAGCGCCATGAGATCGGTCAGGTAGGCGCGCGAGGCGACCACGCCCTGCGGGTTCGCGGGCGAGCAAAGATAGGCCAAAGCCACCCGGTCAAGCACCTCGCGCGGCAGGCCTGCGTAGTCGGGCAGAAAGCCCGTGGCCTCGGTTGCGGGCACATAGACCGGTTCGGCACCAAGCGCCAGCGCCGCCATCGCATAGACCTGATAGAAGGGGTTCGGCATCAGCACGACCGGGCGCTTGCCGCGCTTGGTTTCGGGGCAAAGCGCCAGCGCGGCGTTGAACAACCCCTCGCGCGTGCCGTTCAGCGCCATGATCCGCTCTGGCCCCACATCGGCGCGATACCGCCGCCCGATCCAGGCAGAGATTGCCGCCAGAAGTTCGGGTGAGCCGTCATTGGGTGGATAGACCGAAAATTCATCGATATGCGCGGCCAGTGTTTCAGCCAGAAATTCGGGCATGGCGTGGCGCGGTTCACCAATGGTCATGGATATTGGCGATCCGCCCGGCGCATGCTTGTCCAACAGCTTCCGCAACCGCGGAAACGCATACTCGGGCAGGCTCGAGAACCGCTCGGGAAACGCCATATCTGCCTCTCACGCCGGGGTCGTCGCGCCCCGTTCGCGCCAAACTTAGCCGTGCGCGGGCATCACGTCCAGAAAAAGCGCGGCTTTCCGGGCGGTTGCGGCAGGGTTTGTGGCATTTCAGCCCAAAGCGGCTTCGGCGGCGATGCCCAGCCGCAACAGCCGCTCTTCCGCCCCGGGCGCGGCCATCAGCGATATTCCGGTTGCGGGCAGACCGGTGGGCAGGGTGAGCACGCAAAGGCCAAAGATGTTGCCGATGCGGGTATTGCGCAGCGCCAGCAGGTTTTCCGAGGCGAAATAAGCCGGATCAGACAATAACCGTTTGGCGTCAGGCGGCAGGATCGGCGCGGTTGGCACCAACACCGCGTCAAATCCCGCAGTCGCCGCAAGGTAGTCGCCCCGCAGCCGGTCAAGTTCGGCCCAGGCGGCAACGTAGTCTGCGGCAAGCACCTGCGCCCCGGTTCGGAACCGTTCCAGTATGATCGGATACATGGCCTTCGGGTTGGCCTCGATCACGTCTTTCCAGAGCCCATAGGCCTCGGGCGCAAAGAGCACGCCCGAAAGCGCCATTGCGGCATCGACCATGGGCAGCGCGCGCCGTTCCACCCGCGCACCAGCCGCAGCAAGCCGTTCCACTGCCGCCTCGAACCCCCGGACCGGCTCGGTACGCGCATCCTCGAAAGGCAGACCCTCAAGCACCAGAAGCCGCATGCCGGTTAGCCCCGCATCGCGCAGATCGGGCGCGCGCGCCCCCTCCAGCGCCGCCAGCATCAGCGCGCAATCCTCGACACTGCGGGCAAGCGGCCCGACCGTATCGAACCGCGCGCAGAGCGGAACAACGCCCGCCAGCGGCAGCCGCCCATGCGTGGTCTTGAGGCCAACAAGGTCGTTCCACGCCGCAGGTATGCGCACCGATCCGCCGGTGTCAGACCCCACCGCCGCCGCTGCAAGCCGCATTGCCACCGACACTGCCGCACCCGAGGAAGACCCGCCCGGGGCCAGCCTCGGGTCGTGCACATTGGGTGGCGTGGCGGTAGAGGGGTTCACCCCAAGGCCGGAAAACGCAAGCTCGGTCATGTGCGTCTTGCCAAGGCAGACGAGGCCTTGCAACGTTGCCCGCCGCAGCACCTCGGCATCAGCCACCGGCACCCGCCCCGCCAGAAGCCTGCTTCCAGCCTCGGTGGCCACGCCTGCGCTGTCGTAAAGATCCTTCCAGGACACCGAAACCCCATCCAGCGGCCCGCGCCCAAGGCCAGCCTTGGCGCGGCTACGCGCCGCCATCGCCTCGGCCCGCGCGCGGTCTGGCGTGAGACGGGCGTAGATGCGGTTGCCTTCAGGATGTGCGCTTGCGGCTTCCAGATAGGCCTCGGCAAGCTCCACCGGGCAAGCCTTGCCCGCCGCAATCGCCCTGCCCTGCTCCGCCGCTGTCGCCTGCTGCCAATCCATGCTGCCCCCTCCAGTTCTGGCAGCAAGCTAGCCTCGCCACCGGCCTTGGACAATCCCGCATGGTCGCGCCATAGTGGGCCGATGAAACATGATTCCGATGTGGTCATTGCGGGCGGCGGCCTGAACGGACCGGCGCTGGCGCTGGCGCTGGCCGGTGCCGGGCTGCGGGTGAGCGTGGTTGACGCGCAGGCCCCGCGCGCCCGCGCGGCTGCGGGGTTCGATGGCCGCGCCTATGCGCTTGCGATTGCCTCGCAACGGCTGCTGGCGGCGGTGGGGGTCTGGCCAGCGGTTTCCGCCAAGGCACAGCCCATCTGGCATGTGCATGCCGCGGATGGCCGCGCGGGCGAACGGTCCGCACCCTTCGGTTTGCGCTTTGACGCGGCAGAGCTGGAAGGCGGCCCGGTCGGCTACATGCTTGAGGACCGCTTTCTCGCCGTTGCCCTTGCCGACGCCATGGCCGCCAGCGCGCGCATCAGCTTCATTCCCGCAACCTCGGTCATCGCGCAGGAACCGGGGTCCGCGGGTGTATCGGTGACGCTTTCCGATGGCCGCGGCCTGACCGCGCGGGTTCTCGTCGGGGCCGATGGTCGCCGCTCCGAAGTGGCAGAGCGCGCCGGGATCAGGCGCACCGGCTGGGGCTATGGTCAGACTGCGCTGGTCTGCGCGCTTGACCACGAACGCCCGCACAATGGCGTCGCGCAACAGGTGTTCCTGCCAACCGGGCCGCTGGCAATTCTGCCACTGCCCGGAAACCGCAGCTCGATCGTCTGGAGCGAGACCGATGCGAATGCCCGCACCCTCGCATCACTTGCCGACGCCGATTTTCTGGCGCTGTTGCGGACCCGGCTCGGTGACCATCTGGGGCCGATCGCGCTAGCCGGGCCGCGCTTTTCCTACCCGCTCAACCTCACCCTCGCCAATGCCTATGTCGCGCCCCGCGTGGCGCTGGTGGGCGATGCGGCGCATGGGGTGCACCCGATCGCGGGCCAGGGGCTGAACCTCGGGTTGCGCGATGTGGCGGTGCTGGCCGAAGTGCTTGTCGAGGCGGCGCGGCGCGGCGAAGACATTGGCGCAGCGGATGTGCTCGATCGATATCAGGGTTGGCGGCGGGTTGACGCGACCCTGCTCGCGCTCAGCATGGATGCGGTCAACAAACTGTTTTCAAATGATAACCCGCTGCTGCGGGCGGGGCGCGACCTCGGGCTGGGGCTGGTGCAATCGGCCCCATTCCTGCGCCGTGCCTTCATGCGCCAGGCTGCCGGGCTAAGCGCCAATCCGCCGCGACTGCTTGCAGGCCAGCAGCTTTAATCCAGCCGCCGCGCCTCGTCGGGAAGGAGAATCGGCACACCGCCCCGGATCGGATAGGCAAGCCCCGCCGGAAGCGAGATCAGTTCCTGCGCCTCGGCATCATAGCGCAGCACCGCGTGGGTGAGCGGGCAGACCAGTGCTTCAAGCATATGGCGATCATGCAGAGGTTTTTCAGCGGTCATTGCAGCACCTCGTCATCGCCACCGCCGCTGCGCAACGCGAATTCGATCAGTGTTTCCAGCGTTTCGCGGCGAACGCGCAGGGTCGGTGCCTCGAGCAGCGCCTGTTTGTCTTCGGGTGACAGCGGCAACAGCATGGCCAGCGAATCGATCAGCAGTTCGTCCTCAGCATCCTTCATCGTCTCCCAATCGGTCGAAAGCCCGGCCGCTGCAAAAAATCGCCGCAGCAGAACCAGGAATGGCGCACGCGCAAAACTTTCATCGGGTTCGGGTTTGCGCAGGTCGGCGGCATATTCGGCCCAGTCGATTTCCGCTCGGCGGTAGGGTGTAAAGCCAGTCAGTTCGCGCAGAATCCGAAACCGGCTGATGCCGGTAAGCGTGATCATGTAGCGCCCGTCATCGGTTTCGGTGAACGCGGTCAACCGTCCGGCGCAGCCGACGGAGTTGAGCTGCCCTGCCAGTTGCCCACCGCGCGGCTGGACCATGCCGATCAGCCGGTGGCGCGTCTTGAGGCAATCCTCCAGCATCTGCAAAAACCGCGGCTCGAAAATCTGCACGGGCAGCCGCGCGCGCGGCAACAACAGCGCGCCCGGCAAGGGAAAGAGCGGCAGCGTTTCGGGCAGATCGCCGGTTT
This sequence comes from Phaeovulum sp., assembly GCF_030684035.1. Taxonomy (GTDB): domain Bacteria; phylum Pseudomonadota; class Alphaproteobacteria; order Rhodobacterales; family Rhodobacteraceae; genus UBA6213. The sequence goes on from NZ_JAUXPI010000055.1 coordinate 21,330, forward strand.
TGATGAGCATCTGGCCTCCGTCCGCTTCGCGGTGACTTAGAGAAAGATCATTGACGAAAGCTTGCGCCGCCCCTTTTGCACAATCGGGTCGGTTGGCTTGAGCGCGCCGAAAATGGTCAGGAGCTGCGCCTTTGCAGCCCCGCCATTCCATTCACGGTCACGCCTAAAGAGCTCCAGCAACTCCTCGACTGCGGCCTCGACCTTGCCCTCGGCATGCAGCGCCGCAGCCAGATCAAACCGTGCCTGGTGGTCCTGCGGGTCGGCCAGGGTGGCGGCCAGAAGATCGGCCACCGGGCCCGCATCCGCCGCCTGCCGTGCCAGCGCCAGTTGCGCGCGTGCCGCCTCGATCGGGGCTGCGGTAGCCATTGCCGTGGGCACCCCTGCCAGAAACGCCTCGGCCTGATCAAGGTTGCCCGCCGCCACATGCGCACGCACCAAGCCGCCATAAGCCGCGGCATTTGCCGGGTCCTCGCCCAGAATCGCCGCGAAGGTTTCGGCGGCATCAACCACCGCGCCCTCTGCCAGCATCGCCTCGGCCGCCTCCAGCGCTTCCGCAAGGCCCCCGTCGCCAGCCAGTGCCGCGACCTTTTCGACGAATTTCTTCACCTCCGAACCGGAGATTGCGCCCTGAAAGCCATCGACCGGCTGGCCCTGCCAGAAGGCATAGACCGTCGGGATCGATTGCACCCGCATCTGCCCGGCAATCGCCTGGTTCTGATCGACGTTGACCTTGACCATGCGCACCTTGCCCTTGGACGCGGTCACCGCCGCTTCAAGCGCCGGCCCAAGCGTTTTGCACGGCCCGCACCAAGGAGCCCAGAAATCGACGATCACCGGCACCTCGCGGCTTTTGTCAACCACCTCGGCAATGAAATTGGCCTCGCTCACATCGGCCACATAGTCGCTTTTTACTGCGTTCCCGAGCATCCCTGCCCCCTTGAAATTGCGTTGGTTCCTATATGCGCGCGAGGCGCGGCTTCGCCAAGGGGCAGCGCAGGAATTGGTTTCCAGATCGGGTGACGTCAGAGATCAAACGTCGCAAACACCGGCGCGTGGTCCGAGGGCTGGTCCCAGCCACGCGCGGCGCGCAGAATGCGGCTGCCATGCGCGGCGGGGGCGATGTCTGGCGTTGCCCAGATATGGTCGAGCCTGCGCCCCTTGTCGGCCGTGTCCCATTCCGGCGATCGGTACGACCACCAGCTGAAAAGCGGCCCCGCGGGAATGTCCTGCCGTGTCACATCGACCCAGCTGCCAGCTTCGCGCGCCGCCTCAAGATGCTCGACCTCGATCGGCGTGTGGCTGACGATTTTCAACAGTGCCTTGTGGTTCCAGACATCATCCTCGCGCGGGGCAATGTTGAGGTCGCCCACAAGGATCGCGCGGTCAGGCCGCTGCCAGTGGAACCGGTCGCGCAACTCGGTCAGAAAATCGAGCTTCTGCCCGAATTTGTCGTTTTCCGCCCGGTCGGGAATATCGCCCCCGGCAGGCACATAGAGGTTGTGGATGGTGACACCATTTTCCAGCCGTGCCGCAACATGCCGGGCATGGCCAAGCTGCGCAAAGTCCTCGCCGCCCGCATCCATGATCGGCAACCGTGAAATGATCGCTACACCGTTGTAACCCTTTTGCCCGCGCGCCACGATATGGCCGTAGCCAAGTGCGCGAAATTCCTGCATCGGAATGTTTTCGACCGGGCTTTTGCATTCCTGCAAGCACAGCACATCAGGTGCCTCGTCGCGCAACAGCCGCGCGACCAGCCCTTCGCGCAGGCGAACCGAGTTGATGTTCCAGGTGGCGATGGTCAGGGTCATGGCGGCTCCTTGGCGTTCCGCCCCTTTTAGCCTGCGCGGATCACGCGCGGCCAGCAAAAAGCGGGCGCGGCATCGCCACGCCCGCCCGATCTCGCCGCCCGCGACTATTGCAGCGTGTAGCTGGCCAATTCGCACATGTTGACGGTGTCTTCCAGCTCCTGCCCGTCGCTCATCACGAACAGCAGATCATAGGTGCACTGGGTGCGGCCATCGGCAATCAGCACCTCGCCGCTCATGCCGGGGGCCAAGGTGTTTTCACCCAGAATATCTTCTTCCCAGTCGTTGGTCTCGGCGGGCGATGTGTAGAACTCGACCAGACCAAGCGATGAAAAGTTGTTGAGCGTGAAAACCAGGTCTTCGGCAAGAACCGGCGTTGCGAAAAAACCAAGCGCGGCAATAACCGCAGTCGTGCGGCAGAACATGTTCATTCAATTCTCCTGTAGGGCGTCTCCCACGCCAGAGCTGAAGTTTTCATACCTTCCAGCCTGCCGCCAGCGCAAAAGCGGACGCGGCGCACAAAGCCGCCACTGTTGCCGCCGCGCATCAGCCATGGGCAGCTAATCAGGCCGAATCACGTGGTTTTCTGCCAGATGCCAGCGACGCTGCTGCCTAAGGATTGAGCTTGTAGCCGCCCGATTCCGTCACCAGAAGCCGCGCGTTCGAAGGGTCGGGCTCGATCTTCTGCCGCAGCCGGTAAATGTGGGTTTCCAGCGTATGCGTGGTGACGCCCGCATTGTAGCCCCAGACATCGTGCAACAGCACGTCACGCGCCACCACCGTTTCGCCCGCGCGATAGAGAAACTTGAGGATGTTGGTTTCCTTCTCGGTCAGCCGGATCTTCTTCTGCTTGGCGTCGATCAGCATCTTCATCGCGGGCTTGAAGGTGTAGGGGCCAAGCTGGAAAATCGCATCTTCGCTTTGCTCATGGGTGCGCAACTGCGCCCGCAACCGCGCCAGCAGCACCGGAAACTTGAACGGCTTGGCGATGTAGTCATTCGCGCCGCTATCAAGCCCAAGGATGGTGTCGGCATCGGTATCGTGCCCGGTCAGCATCACCACCGGGCATTTGACCCCCTGCTTGCGCAGCCGCTTGCAAAGCTCGCGCCCGTCGGTATCAGGCAGGCCGACATCAAGCACCACGAGGTCAAAGAGCGCGCCGCGTGCCTTTTCAATTGCCTCGGCCCCGGTGCCCGCCTCGAACACGTCAAACTCTTCGGTAGCCAGCAATTGCTCGGCCAGTGCCTCGCGCAGGTCTGTATCGTCGTCCACCAACAGGATTTTTTTCGGCCCGGCCATGTCACCCTCCATCGTTGCCCCATAGCTGCGCCCGTTAGCGCAGGCCCGCAAGGCAGTTGAAATCTTTCTCACGCGGACGTGTCGTGTGACCGGGATATGTTTCAATTCATGTCGCGGGGCGCTATCTCTGGCGCATGGATAGCGCCGCCCAGCCCCTCTGCCCCACCGCCGTCGAGCGGCTGAACCGCGCCCGCGCCGACCTGCGCATGGGCCTTCCGGTGGTGCTGCAGGGTACTGCCGGGGCGGCGCTCGCCGCTGCGGTCGAAACGCTGACCCCGACGCGGCTTGCAGCACTTGCCGCCTTGGGGCCGTTGACGCTGGCCTTGACCGCACGGCGCGCCGAAACGCTGAAGGCCCGCGCCTACGATGGCGATCTGGCGCGCGTGGCGGTGCCAGAGCACGCCAATCTTGGCTGGCTGCAAGCGCTGGCCGACCCGGCGGATGATCTTCGGGTGCCGATGAAAGGCCCGCTCAGAACCCTGCGCGAAGGCCCAGCCGATCTGCACCGAACCGCGTTGGCGCTGGCGAAATCGGCGCGGCTTCTGCCCGCCGCGCTGCTGGTGGCACTGGATGGCGCGCCACCCGCGGGGCTGACCCAACTCGACGCCGCCGAGGCGCAGACCTCGATGGCCGCGGCCGCCACCCTGCGCCCCATCGCCGCGGCGCGGCTGCCAATGGCGGCCGCCGAGGCCGGGCGGCTGCATGTCTTTCGCCCCGACGATGGCGGCGAGGAGCATTATGCCATCGAGATCGGCACCCCCGCCCGCGATACGCCGGTGCTGGTGCGGCTGCATTCGGCCTGTTTTACCGGCGATGTGCTGGGCAGTCTCAAATGCGATTGCGGCAGCCAGCTTGCTGCGGCGCTTGCCGCCATGGCCGCTGAAGGCGCGGGCGTGCTGCTTTACCTCAATCAGGAAGGGCGCGGCATCGGGCTTGCCAACAAGATGCGCGCCTATTCCTTGCAAGATCAGGGCTTTGACACTGTCGAGGCCAACCACCGCCTGGGTTTTGAGGATGACGAGCGCGACTTTCGCCTTGGCGCGGCGCTGCTGAAAGGCCTTGGCTTCACCTCGGTGCGGCTTTTGACCAACAACCCGGCAAAGGTGCGGATGCTGGCGGCAAATGGCATTACCGTGGCGGCGCGGGTGCCGCTCAAGGTCGGCCACACCCGCCACAACGCCGCTTATCTTGCCACCAAGGCCGCCAAATCGGGGCATTTGATGTAAGCGGTTAGGCGCGCGGGCCGAAGATGGCAGAGCCGACGCGCACATGGGTGGCACCCGCTGCCACTGCCGCCTCGAAATCGCTGCTCATCCCCATGGAAAGGCCGCCAAGCCCGTTGCGGGCGGCCATTGCGGCCAGCGCGGCAAAATGCGGGGTGGCGTCCTCCGCCTCGGGCGGAATGCACATGAGGCCCGAAAGCGGCAGGCCAAGCGCGCGGCAGTCGGCCACGAATCGGTCGAGGTCAGCGGGCAGCACCCCGGCCTTTTGCGGCTCACGCCCGGTGTTGACCTGCACGAAAAGCTCGGGGCAGGCCCCGCGCGCCTGCGCAAGACGGGCCAGCCGCTCGGCAAGGCTGGGGCGGTCAAGCGAATGGATCGCGTCAAACAGCTCCACCGCCACCTTTGCCTTGTTGCCTTGCAGGGGGCCGATCAGGTGCAGCTTCACCCCGGCGAAGGCGGCACGCCAGGCGGGCCATTTGGCCGCCGCCTCTTGCACATAATTCTCGCCGAACACCCGCTGGCCCTGGCGCAGCACCGCCTCGATGCGCGCGGGCGGTTGCAGCTTTGACACTGCGATCAGCGTAACCGACCCAGCCGCCCGCCCCGCCCGCGCCTCGGCGGCCCTGAGCCGCGCCGTGATCCCTGCCAAACCCATGCCGCCCCCCTTGAAAATGAAAAGAGCGGGCTTGCGCCCGCTCTTTCCGCTCCGTCCGATCCTGAGATCAGAACGAGAAGGTCATGCCGACTTCGGCTTTGGTGTCGCCAGCAACTTCGCCGATACCGGCGACGAGCTTGGCACCGCCGCCCATGGTGTAGGCAACGCCCACGCCAAATGCGGTGTCGGTACCGTCGGTGGCATAGGCAACGGTCAGCGCGGTGGCCGAGTTCAGCTTGTAGCCGAAGTCAACGCCGTAGGCATCAGCGCCAGCATCGGGCATCGAGTAGATCACGTTCGCCGAGATCGCGCCCATGGTGACGCCGCCACCGATGGTCAGCGTGTTGGTGCCGAATTCCGCCGAGTCGTAGCCCAGAGCAACCTTGAAGCCGTCGCCCTTGTAGCCGACGCCGATCGACCAGTCTTGGTCGGCAGCGGTGCCGCCAGCAACCGGCAGGTTGTACGACACGCCAACGGTCACCGCACCGAAGGTGCCGGTGTAGTTGATGTTGGCGGCGCTTTCGGCATAGAGGCCTTCGGCGAGGTCATCAACGCCGATACCTTTGTAGCCGACGTCGGCGATGCCGAGACCGACCGAGTCGGAACCGGTGTCAACGCCTTCACCGACGCTGACTTGGCCCCAGGAACCCGAAACCCAGACCATCGACGAACCGGTGGCGTCGGAGGTGGTGGTGTTGCTCGAACCGGTCAGGATGAAGCTGGCACCGAAGCCGAGGCCACCATCGGTCTTGCCCGACATGTTGAATTTCGCGCGAACGCGATATTCGGCGGTGAAGTCATTGACCGCGTTGGCCGAGTTGTACGACAGGCCGAAGCGGGCGTCGCCGGTCATTTTCACTTCGGCGGTCGCCGCGCCAGCGACGAGAACCAGAGCCGTCGTGGCAATAAGAAGTTTTTTCATCGTTTCCCTCGTATATCTAAGGTGCCAACCCAGCTCAGGGGACTCCGACCTGGGGATGGCGCTTTTTCGCCCCAGCCGCCGTGCAAAGCAACTGCGACAAACTGGCGGGCGGGTTAAGCCGCAATCATGGTGCAGTCTTGCCACAGTCTTTCCGCACCGGCGGATTTCCCCCGGCCGCCTTTGCCGGGAAAATCCTTGTCGCGCTTGGGCCCTTGGGCTAGACAACGAAAAGGCGAAACGGGGACCGTTCCGATGACCATGAAACGCATTCTGCGCGCAACCCTGCTGGCGGGCGTTGCCGCCTCGCTTGCCGCCTGCGGCAACGGCATCGGCAGCGGCAACCTGTTTGGCCGCGGCGGTGCCGCACCGGTGCCCGATACCGGCCCGAAGATGCGCAACGACATAGACCGCAGCGGCGGCACGATCTGGGATCTGTTCAAGAACGCCGACGACCCCAACATAACCGTCGAGGTCAACAAGTATCTCTGGCAGGCCTCGCTTGAGGTGCTCAATTTCCTGCCGATCCAGTCGGTTGACCCGTTCTCGGGCATCATCGTTACCGGCTATGGCACGCCGCCCGGCGGTGGCCGCAGCTACCGCGCCACGATTTATGTGACCGACCCGGCGCTTGATGCGCGCAGCCTCAAGGTCTCGTTGCAGGGTTCGGGTGGTGCCGCGGTTTCATCCGATACCGTGCATGCGGTGGAAGACGCGATCCTGACCCGCGCCCGGCAATTGCGCATTGCCGATTCGCGGCTCTGAGCGGCAGCTGCGCCCGCTTCGCGGAGGATATTTGACCTGAAGCAGGCGCGAAAAGCGTTGATGCGCTGGACCTTGGCGGGGCAGGCGGTGTAACCACGCGCGGCAGATGTGGTGAAGGGGCCAGAAATGTCGCGCTACGAACCCGGCCAGAGCGAAGCGAAATGGCAACAGGCCTGGGCCGACGCCGGGGTTTTTCGGGCGCGCCACGATGCGGCAAGGCCGAAGTACTATGTGCTCGAGATGTTCCCCTACCCCTCGGGGCGCATTCACATGGGGCATGTGCGCAACTACACGATGGGCGACGTGGTGGCGCGCTACAAGATCGCGCAGGGCTATTCGGTGCTGCACCCGATGGGCTGGGATGCCTTCGGCATGCCCGCCGAAAACGCCGCGATGGAGCGCGGCGGCCACCCCAAGACCTGGACCTATGGCAACATCGCCGACATGAAGGCACAGATGAAGCCCTTGGGCCTGAGCATCGACTGGAGCCGCGAGTTTGCCACCTGCGACCCGGAATATTACGGCCAGCAGCAGGCGATGTTCATCGACATGATGGCGGCGGGGCTGGTCTATCGCAAGGCCGCGGTGGTGAACTGGGACCCGGTCGATATGACCGTGCTGGCCAACGAGCAGGTGATCGAGGGCCGCGGCTGGCGGTCTGGTGCTTTGGTCGAACGGCGCGAGTTGACGCAGTGGTTCTTCAAGATCAGCGACTATTCCGAGGAATTGCTGGCGGCGCTGGATGGGCTGAAGGACTGGCCCGAAAAGGTGCGCGTGATGCAGGCAAACTGGATCGGCCAGAGCCGCGGTTTGCAATTTGCGTTTGAAACGGTGGGCGCGCCCGAGGGTTTCGGGCGGCTGGAGGTTTACACCACCCGCCCCGACACCCTGATGGGCGCGAGCTTCGCCGCGATCAGCCCCGACCACCCGCTGGCGCGGGCACTGGAGGCGCACGACCCTGCGGTGGCGGCCTTCGTTGCCGAATGCCGCCGCGTCGGCACCTCGGAGGAGGCACTGGAAAAGGCCGAGAAGCGCGGGCTGGATACCGGCATAAGGGTGCGCCATCCGCTTGATCCGGCTTGGGAATTGTCGGTTTACATCGCCAATTTCATCCTGATGGATTACGGCACCGGCGCGATTTTCGGCTGCCCCGCGCATGACGCGCGCGACTTTGAATTTGCGACGAAGTATGGGCTGGCGATCCCTGCGGTGTTTGTTGCCGAAGGCACCGCCGATGCGCCGCTGGCCGAGGCCTATGTGCCGATGAAATCCGAGCGCGTGCGCTATGTGCGCGGGTTTGCGGGCGAGGCGGTGCAAACCGGCGAAGCGGGCGTTGCCAGCGCGATTGCCCATTGCGAGGCGCGTGGCATCGGCCGCGGCGTTACCAACTACCGGCTGCGCGACTGGGGCATTTCGCGGCAACGCTATTGGGGCTGTCCGATTCCGGTGGTGCATTGCGCCGCCTGCGGCGTGGTGCCCGAGGCGAAGGCCAACCTGCCGGTGCGGCTGCCCGATGATGTTTCATTCGACCAGCCCGGCAATCCTTTGGACCGTCACCCGACCTGGCGGAACTGCGCCTGCCCGAATTGCGGCGGCGCGGCGCGGCGCGAGACCGACACGATGGACACGTTTGTCGATTCGTCGTGGTATTACGCCCGCTTCACCGCGCCGCATGCGGCAACGCCCACCGATCTGGCCGAGGCCGAGTACTGGATGAACGTCGATCAATATATCGGCGGCATCGAGCATGCGATTCTGCATCTGCTCTATTCCCGCTTCTTCGCCCGCGCGATGCACAAGACCGGGCATCTGCCCGCCAAGGCGATAGAGCCGTTCAATGCGCTTTTCACGCAGGGCATGGTGACGCATGAAGCCTATTTTCAGGATGAAATCACCGGTGTGAACCAAGACGGATCGCTTCATGTGCGGCGCGTTTACTACTCTCCCGACGATATAGAGAAGAATGAGGTCGGCGTTGCCTTCCGGAAGTTCGAAGGCTCTAAGCTCGATGTTCTGCCCTCACTGAAGATGTCGAAATCAAAAAAGAACGTGGTCGATCCGGTCAATATCATCGAGCGATTCGGTGCCGATACCGCGCGCTGGTTCATCCTCTCCGATTCGCCCCCCGAGCGCGATGTGGAATGGACCGCTGCCGGGGCCGAGGCCGCCTACAAGTTTCTCAACCGGGTCTGGCTGCTCTGCGACCGGATCGGCGAAATGCCCGCCGACCCGCCCGGCGAGGGCGATGAGGCACTGGCGCGCGCGTCGCACCGCGCCGTGCATGATGTCACGCAAAGCATTGAGTCTTTTGCCTTCAACAAGGCGATCGCGAAGATTTACGAGTTTACCAACACGCTGTCGAAGGCGCAGGCGAGCGCTGGCGCAATGCGCAACGCAATGCGCACGATGGCACAACTTATGTCGCCGATGGTGCCGCATCTGGCCGAGGAAATCTGGGCCAATCAGGGCGGCGCGGGTCTTGTGGCCACAGCGCCATGGCCCAAGGCAGACCCCGCCTTGCTGATCGAAGATACCGTTACCCTGCCGATCCAGATCAACGGCAAGCGGCGCGCCGAAATCACCGTGGCGAAAGATATGCCCACCTCCGAGGTTGAAAAACTGGTGCTGGCAGAGGAGACTGTGGCACGCGTGCTTGCCGGGCAGGCACCGAAAAAGCTGATCGTGGTGCCGGGGCGCATCGTCAATGTGGTTTACTGATCGCCGAAGCCTGATTGTCGCGCTTGCCGCCCTTGCGGGCTGCGGCTTCACACCTGCCTTCGCGCCAGACGGCGGGGCCGGGGTGTTGCTGGGCGCGGTCGCGCCCGATGCCCCCGCAACGCGCGACGATTTCGCCCTGACCCGGCGGCTTGCCGAACGGCTGGGGCCGCCAGATGCGCCGCGTTACCGGCTTGCCTACACCATTGCCACCGCCGCCTCGGGGCAGGCGATAACGCCCGATAACGCCACCACCCGGTTCTCGCTGCATGGCACCGCCGCGTTTCGGCTGATTGCCATCGGCAGCGGTGCCGAGGTTCTGGCAAGCGCGGTCGAAGGCTTCACCTCCTGGTCGGCCAGCGGCACCAGTGTTGCCACCCGCGCCGCCGAAGACGACGCGCACCTGCGGCTGATGCGAATCCTTGCCGACCAGATCGTGACGCGGCTGCTGGCGGCCGCCGCCAGCCTGCCGCAATGAAGCTGACCGGCGCTGCCGCCGCGCGCTTTCTGGCCCACCCCGCGCCCGACCTGCCGGGGGTGCTGCTTTATGGCGGTGACGCCATGCGGGTGGCGCTGAAACGCCAGGACCTGATCGCGCTCATGATCGGTGCCGAGGGTGAGCGGGAAATGCGCCTGACCCGAATCGACGCCGCAGACCTGCGCAAAGACCCGGCGGCGCTTGCCGATGCTTTGCGCGCGCAGGGCTTCTTTCCCGGCCCGCGGGCGGTGCTTCTTGAAGCCGCAACCGATACCGCCACGCCATTGGTGCAAGCAGCACTTGCCGACTGGCGCAAGGGCGATGCAACGCTGGTGGTAACCGCCGCCGTGCTCGCCCCCCGCTCAAGCCTGCGCAAGCTCTTCGAAGACCACCCCGGCATCGCCTGCATCGGCATTTACGATGACCCGCCAAGCAGCGAGGAAATCGCGCAGTCGCTGGCAAAGGCGGGGCTTCGCAATATCGGCCGCGAGGCGATGGCAGACCTGGTGGCACTGGCGCAGGCGCTCGACCCTGGCGATTTTCGCCAGACGATCGAGAAGATATCGCTTTACAAACATGGCGATGTATCACCGCTATCCTGCGATGACGTGGCAGCCTGTACACCCGCCACGATCGAGGCCGAGGTTGACGACCTCTTGCATGTGGTCGCCGAAGGCAGGGTTGCCGATTTTGCGCCGATGATGCAGCGCATCGCCGGGCAAGCGGTGCTGCCGGTGTCGCTCGCCATCGCTGCGGCGCGGCATTTTCGCACCCTTTATGCGGCCAAGGCAGACCCCGGCGGCCCGGCGGCAGGCCTCGCCCGCGCCCGCCCGCCGGTTCAGGGCCCGCGGCGCGACAGGATGCTGCGGCAGGCGCAGGCATGGCCGACCGCGCGGCTGGAGGAGGCGCTTCGGCAGCTGGTGGAAACCGACCTGTCGCTGCGCTCGTCGCAGCGCGCGCCCGCTATGGCGGTGATCGAGCGCACGCTGATCCGGCTGGCAAGATTGGCAAAGGGCTAAGCACCGCAGGGCTTGCTCTTGCCTTGTCGCGTCGGCTGAGGCACCAGAGCATCTGACGCCACCCCGAGAGGCACCGATGCAAGGCCAACCCGCATTCGTGACCAAGGCGATTGCCGCATTGAACGAAGCCTGGGAGCTTGCCGCAAGCTGGCTGACAAGCCCCGCCGCATGGTCGCAATTCACGCTGCTGGTGGCGTCCTGGTTGCTGGCGCGGCTCGCGGCCAAGCGGTTGGCCCCGCAACTCGCCCGCATGATAGGCCCGAAACCCGGTGCCACCGGGGCAATCGCCACATCCCGGCGCTTCGTGCTGCGCTTCCTGCCGCTGCTGCCGCTTCTGGCCTATGGCTTTACCGCAGTCGGCGAGGCCTTCACCCGGCAGGTATTCGGCTCCGGCGCGGTGATCGCTTTCGGCAAGCGGGTATTCCTGCTGCTCGCCGCCCGCATCTTCGTGCGCGACATGCTGCGCGACCCGTTCTTGCGCCTGCTCGGCCGCTATGTGCTGATCCCGGTGATGGCGGTCTATGCGCTGGGGTTGCTGCCAACCATCGCGGTCTGGCTCGAAAGCCTGACGGTCGAGCTTGGCAACATCCGCTTTTCGGTCATGGCACTGGCGCGCGGCGCGATTGCGGGCAGTCTGCTGTTCTGGCTCGGTGCGTGGTCGAACCGGCAAAGCACCGGCTATATCAAGGCCCAGGGGGCGCTGCGCCCCGCCACCCGTGAACTGGCCATGAAGGCCACCGAACTGGCCATTTTTGGTGCCGCCTTCCTGCTTCTCATGTCGATCATGGGCATCGACCTGACTGCAATCGCCGTGCTTGGAGGTGCGCTTGGCGTCGGTATCGGCCTTGGCCTGCAACAGATCGCGGCCAACTTCGTTTCGGGGATCATCCTGCTGATCGAGGGCCAGACCACGGTCGGCGACTACGTCGAACTTGATGGCGGCGAAAAGGGCACGATCGTTCGCATGACCGCCCGCGCCTGCATTCTGGAAACCTTCGACGGTCGCTGGATCGTCGTGCCAAACGAGCATTTCGTGACCACGCGGGTGGTGAATTACTCCGACCAGGGCAGCGCCAACCGCTACGAGGTGGCGTTTTCGGTCTCCTATGATACCGACATCAACCTTGTCCCGGGCATCATCGCACCCGCCGTAGCAGCCCTGCCCTTCGTTCTCGCGGCACCCGAAGGCCCCGATGTCGAACTGCGCGGCTTTGGCGAATCGGGGGTGGATTTCGCGGTTGAATACTGGGTGAACGGCATCGACGACGGGCGCAACAAATACGCAAGCCAGGTGCTCTACGCGGTCTGGAACGCGCTCAAGGCGGCGGCGATCGAGATCCCGTTCCCCCACCGTGTGGTGAAAACAAGGGTGGTCTGAAATGAGCGATGTCGTAGTGATCGGCGCTGGCCCCGCAGGGCTGATGGCCGCCGAAGTGCTGGCCGGGGCAGGGCACCGGGTGACGGTCTGCGATGCGATGCCAAGCCCGGCGCGCAAGCTTTTGCTGGCGGGCAAGAGCGGGCTGAACTTTACCCGCAACGAACCGGCCGCCCGTTTCGTTGCCAATTACAGCGCGCCATGGCTTGCCCCCATGCTCGCGGCTTTCGGCCCCGCCGAGGCGATGGGCTGGGCGCGCGGGCTGGGGATCGAGATTTTCACCGGCTCCACCGGACGCGTGTTCCCGGTCGAGATGAAAGGCTCGCCGCTGCTGCGCGCCTGGCTCGCACGCCTCGCCGCACTTGGCGTGCGGCGCAATCAGCGCTGGCGCTGGACCGGCTGGCAGGGTGACGCGCTGCGGTTCGACACCCCCGAGGGCACGCAACTTCTGGCACCCGCCGCCACCCTCCTTGCGCTTGGCGGTGCCAGCTGGCCAAGGCTTGGCTCCGATGCCGCCTGGGTGCCATTGCTGCGGGAGAGGGGGGTCGAGATTGCCCCGTTCCAACCCGCCAACGCCGCCGTGAGCGTAAGCTGGTCGCCGCACATGGCGGCGCATTTCGGCGCGCCGATCAAGGGTGTGGCGCTCCGCGCGGGTGGCCGGGTCAGCCGTGGCGAGGTGGTGCTGGGCGCGCGCGGCATCGAAGGCGGCGGCATCTACGCGCTCACCCCCCTACTCCGCGCGGGCGAGGCCCTCACGCTCGATCTTGCCCCCGGCCGCAGCCTTGCCGAAGTTGCAGGCCGCCTCGCCCGCCCGCGCGGCAGCGACACGGTGAGCAACTGGCTGCGCAAGGTGCTGCACCTCGACGCCGCCAAACTGGCGCTGGTGCAGGAATGGGGTCGCCCGCTGCCCACCGCCCCCGACCGCCTCGCGCGGTTGCTCAAGACCCTGCCCGTGCGCCATGATGGTCTGCGCCCGATTGCCGAGGCCATCTCTTCCGCTGGCGGCATCACCGCCGCCAGCCTGACCGAGGGGCTGGAGCTTCGCGCCCTGCCGGGCACCTGGGCGGCGGGCGAGATGCTGGATTGGGAGGCCCCCACCGGGGGTTACCTGATCACCGGTTGCCTCGCCACCGCCCGCCACGCAGCCAAGGCGATAGCGGCAAGCCTGCGCTGAGCGCCTGCTTCGGTCGAAATATCCCGGGGTCCGGGGCAGAGCCCCGGTGCCGCGCGAAATTGTTGCCAGCACAATTCATCATTTGACGCCCCGATCGCCGCCTGCAAATCTGCGCCCCTGCCTGACCGGAATCGATGATGCCCCAAGCCCGCCTGATAACCCCCGTGCTGATCGGTGGCTGCATCATCTTGATGCTCGGCTTTGCCATTCGCGCCAGCTTTGGCGTGTTCCAGATACCGATTGCCACCGAATTCGGCTGGCCGCGTGCCGAGTTCTCGCTTGCGATCGCCATTCAGAACCTTGCATGGGGCATCGGGCAGCCGCTGTTCGGGGCGCTGGCGGAGCGCTTCGGCGACCGCCGCGCGATTGTCGCGGGGGCGCTTCTCTACGCGGCCGGGCTGGTGCTGTCGGCCTGGGCAGTCACGCCCTTGCAGCATCAGCTGCTGGAAATCCTTGTCGGCTTCGGCATTGCCGGCACCGGCTTTGGGGTGATCCTCGCCGTCGTCGGCCGTGCCACATCGGATGCCAACCGCAGCCTCGCGCTCGGCATTGCCACCGCTGCCGGGTCGGCAGGTCAGGTTTTCGGTGCGCCGGTGGCCGAGGCGCTTTTGGCCGTGATGCCCTGGCAACAGGTGTTCCTGATCTTTGCCGCGGTGATCTTGCTTGCGCTTTTCGCGCTGCCGATGTTGCGCGCGCCCGTCCGCGCCAGCCGGGCGGAGCTGGAAGAAAGCCTTGGACATGTGCTCAGGCGGGCTTTCCGCGACCCCTCCTATACGCTGATCTTCCTCGGGTTTTTCTCCTGCGGCTATCAGCTGGCTTTCATCACCGCGCATTTTCCGGCCTTCGTCACCGAAATGTGCGGCACCATCGACCCCTCGGGAATGATCGCGAGTCTCGGGGTTTCGACAACGTCGGCGCTTGGTGCCTGGGCAATTTCGCTGATCGGCATCGCCAATATCGGCGGCTCGATCATGGCGGGGTGGCTTGGCAAGCGCTACACCAAGAAATACCTGCTGGCAGGCATCTACGCGGCGCGCACGCTGATCGCCGCCGCCTTCATCCTGACCCCGATCACGCCCGCGACGGTGGTGCTCTTCTCGCTTTCCATGGGCGCGCTCTGGCTCGCCACGGTGCCGCTGACTTCTGGGCTGGTGGCGCATATCTACGGGCTGCGCTACATGGGCACGCTTTACGGCTTCGTGTTCCTTTCGCACCAGATCGGATCGTTCCTCGGGGTCTGGCTGGGCGGCAAGCTTTATGACATCTATGGCAGCTACACCACGGTCTGGTGGATCGGCGTTGGCGTGGGCGCGTTTTCCGCAATCGTGCACTTGCCGATCCGCGAACGGGTGATGGAGCTTCGGGCCGCCTGAGAAGGCCGGGGGTTTTCGCAAAGAAGAAATCCTAGCGCTTCCGCCACGCCGCAAGGATGTATTGCGCGCAGATGAGATCAAGATGCGCGCCGCCGCCGTTCTTGCACAGGGTGATCTCGTCAGCGTTGGAGCGGGCAAAACCACCTGAAGCGAGGTCGTAGAAATCGGCGCGGATGCTTGCCGGGGTAATGACGCCGCGCGCGATCGGGTCTTTCAACTCGCCGATATGGGCGATGGTGGTGGCGCGGGCATCGACAAACAGGCTGGCGCGGGTCAGCGCCGTGTCA
>NZ_JAUXPI010000053.1 GCF_030684035.1 Phaeovulum sp.
GAACCGCCGCGCCAGAAACAGGATGTCGTCAGGTCGCTTGCGCAGCGGCGGTATCGGAATGTGAATGACATTCAGCCGCCAGTAGAGATCGGCGCGAAACCGGCCGGCAGCTATTGCCGCATCGAGGTTTACCTGCGTCGCGGCAATGACGCGCACATCAAGCGCGACAGGCCCGCTTGCGCCAAGCGGCAATACTTCGCGCTCCTGCAAAACGCGCAACAGTTTGGCCTGCGTTTCCAGCGAGATTTCGGCAACCTCGTCAAGAAAGATGGTGCCGCCCTGCGCCTGCTCAAAGCGCCCCGCATGGTGCCGCTCGGCCCCGGGCATTGCGCCCTGCTCAAAGCCGAACAGCTCGCTTTCGACCATGGCGGAGGGCAGAGCCGCGCAGTCGATCGCCACGAATGGCCGCTCGGCACGGGTGCTGTTGCGGTGAATGAACCGCGCCACGACCTCTTTGCCGACCCCGGATTCGCCGGTCAGCAGCACCGAGGAGTCCACATCGCGAATGCGCGCGGCAATATTCTCGATCCGCCGCATCGCCGGGCTGCGCCCCAGAAGGCCTGACCCCGCAGGTGCCGCACTGCCATCCAGACCCACGATCGGCGCGGCGCGCAGATCGTGCAGCCGATCTACCGCACGCCGCGCCTTGGACACGAATTCGTCAAGATCGAACGGCTTTGTCAGGTAATCGACCGCCCCGGCCTTGGTCAGCGCAACCGCATCCTCAACAGAAATATACGCGGTCATCAGAATCACCGGCGCGCCGGGGTTCACCCGGCAGATTTCCTCGAACAGCGCCCGCCCGTCACCATCAGGCAACCGGATATCAGTGGTCACGAGGTCAAAGAACCGCGTCGCCAGCAGTTCGCGCGCCGAGGCGATATCGGCTGCGGCGAAGGTCTCGAAACCTTCCATGCGAAGCCGATCCTCGAGCGAAATGCGCATCAGATCGTCGTCATCGACAATCAGGATGCTTGGTGCCGGGGCTTCGGTCGCGTCACGCGGCACGTTCACTCTCCTTTTGTGGCACCTTGAACGGGGCCACTGTCGGCAACGTCACGGTGAAACGCGCGCCCTTTCCGGGTGCACTGTCAACCGTGATGTTGCCGCCCATGCGCTGGATCAACGTGTAGGTGATCCAGAGCCCGAGGCCGGTGCCTTGCCGCGAGGTGGTATAGAAAGGCTCGAACAGGCGGCGCTGCGCCGCTGCGTCAAGCCCCGGTCCGCTGTCGGCGACCTCAAGCACAAGCTCGCCACCGCAGCGCCGCGCCGTAACGTTCAGGCTGCCACCTTCGGGCATCACGGCAATGGCGTTGCGCGAAAGGTTCATGATGATCTGGTGCACATGCGGGCAGGTGCAGCTGATCGAAACCCCCATAAGCACCTGCGGCTCGACGTTCCAGGTCAGCGCAATGGGTCGCTCGGCAATTTCCGCCCGGATCAGGGCTTCGAGGTCAACCAGACACCCCATCCGGCAAGGGTGCGCGTTGCTCTCGCCGCGCAACTCGCCAAGCAAAGCCTGAATGGTGGCGGAAATCCGGTCCAGACCGGTGTCGATCATCGGCAGGTACTTGCGCACCAGATCGGCATCGTCAGGGCGGTGGCGGAGAATGTTGACGCAGTTTTTCATGCCGCCGAGCGGGTTGTTCACCTCATGCGCGAGGCCTGCGGCAAAGCGCCCGAGGCCGGCCAGTTTTTCTGCATTCGCAAGGTCTTGTTCAAGGCGCTTGTTGCGCTCCAACTCGCTGACCATGCGGTTGAACCGCTCGGCCAGCAGCCCGATCTCGTCGCGGTCGATCAGCGGCACCTCGCGCACTTCGGCCCGACCGCCCTGTGAAACCGCGGCGATGCCATTGGCGAGGTCGCGCAGCGGGCTGACCATGCGGCGCGAAATCAGTATGCCAAGTGTGCTTGTCACCAAGGCTAGGCCAATCGAAAATGCCAGCACCAGCCATGAATCCTTGCGCAACTGCGCCTGCATCGGCTGCATCGAACTGCGCAAGACAAGATAGCCGACATCGGTCTCATCAACCCGCAACGGTACCACCGCATGCACCAAGTCCGGGTCACGCAACTCTGCCGGGTAAAGCGTTGCCTGCGCCGCGCCCAGGGCATAGGAAATCTGCCGCGATGCAAGCGGCCCTTGCGCAATCAGCGGCAAGCCGATCGGATGCGCCGCCGCGTCGGTGTGCGCCATGACAACGCCTTCGGCATCCAGAAACGCTGCATCAACCACCGGCGTATCGCCGGAGGCGGCCTGCTGGCGTTCAATCAGTTGATCAAGCGTGCGATAAAGTGCCCAAGTGTCGCGGTTGAGCAGCGCATCCTGCCCGGCCGCAGCCACTGCGCGCGCAAGCGCCAGCGTCTGCGTTTCCAGCCGTGCGGTCTGGCGCGCGCCGTCGCGCGCAATTACCACCAGCCCGATCGTCAGCGCCGAAGCGAAGACCATCAGTGTGATTGTCAGCGGCAGCTTGGTCATCAGGCTCCAGTGTCTGGGCAATATGCGGTTCATTGCAGCGGCACCTCTGCCGTCGCGGCCTTCGCAAACCGCTTTGCCATTTCGCGGATCGGGTCGTAAAGAGCGGGCGATACCTCGGTGAACCCGTCCAGATCAAGCAGCGCCAGCACCGGAACCGCCTGCGCGTCGCTCGCCATGCCGATCAGCGCATCGCGAAACCGGTCACGGATTTGCGGTGCCAGATCGTTGCGCACTACAATCGGGGGAAATCCGAATTGCCGCGATTGTGCAATCACCCGGGTGCCGGAAACGGTTTCGGGTTCGAACTTTTGCAGGGTGTTGTACACATAGCTGTCTACCGATCCGCCGTCGGCGACACTGCGGGCAACCGCCAGCACGGTTTCGGCATGGCTGTAGGTGAAGAAAGACATTCGGAAAAACTGGTCGGGGTTGAAGCCGGCGTCGGCAAGCGTGGTGCGCGGCACCAGATAGCCGGAATTGGAATCGGGGTCGGAAAACGCAAACACACTGCCGCGCAGATCAATGATGCTCGCGGCCGAGCTTGCGCTTGGCACGATCAGCAACGAGCGGTAGAACGGCGAACCGCGATAGACGGGAGCCACCAGCAGCGAAAGATATTCGGGGTTGCGCGGCTTGACGAAAGGATAGCCGCAGATCCATGCCGCATCGAGCTCGCCGCGTTCAAGCAAATCCATGATGTCGCGGTAGGAACGGCGCAGCACGAACTCTACCGGGCGGCCAAGGCGCAGCGCAAGATAATCTGCTAATCTGTTGAAAGACCGCATGTATTCGCGCACAACCACACCGGTCAGGCCAACCCGCAGCGCGCCGCCGGGGCCAAGCGATGCCCAGCCGCGCGGTGCCGCAAGCAAAGCAGCCGCCGCCGCCGAAGCAAGCAATTTGCGCCGATCAACCACTGGCTGCACGCTCCCTCCCAAAAAGCCGCGCCCTCGGGCTGCAAGGCCCTTTCCCATTTCGGCAACCTAGCACAGTGCCGCGGCACATGCGACATTCGCGCGCATCTGCGCAATCGATAGGCGCAGCGCCCCCGGCCTATGCAGTCGGCCGGCCGTCTGTCTCTGTGTCTGGCGGATCGCCGACACATGTTGTCGCAAGCGCGGCCTGCGGCACCACGAGGGCCACGAGGCCGGGCCGCGACGCCACCCGCTCGATATCTTCCGCCGATGCACCGCCGCCGGAAAGCCAGAGGCCAAGATGCGGCGCAAGCCGGTGCGCCCGGGCAAGCAGGTCGGCGGCAAAACCGCGCCCGGTCGCCGCCGCGTCGCGGCTGTGCAGCCAAACTTCGGCAAATCCGAGCCGCGCCGCCTCGGAAAGCCAATCTGCAAGCGACATCTGCCGCCCGCCATCGTCAACATCAAAGCCCGCCGCCGTTGCCGGATCGAGGTGATAGGTGCTGAACCCGCTTCCCGAGGCGTCGGTAGCAAACCCGTAGCGCCGCGCTGCGCGCTGCACCTCGACCCGCGGCACCACGAAAGCACCGCCCGCCGCGGCACGCAATTGCGCCGCGGCACCCAGCCCGCCGTCGGCCACGCAGACCCGCGCACCTGCGGGAACCGCCGACCCCGGCGCGCAGCGCCAGATCAGCGGAGCGGCGGCCGCGGCAGCCGCCTCACCGTCGCCTGCGGTGCAGATCAGCGCATCAGCCCCGGCAAATGTTTCGGTGCTGCCCGCCTCGACGAACAAGCTCGGCCGTGTATTTGCGGCGTCGGTTGCGGCTTCATCCACCATTGATGATCTCCCAGATCGAGCGCTCTCCTGCTTGGTTTTGCGCCTGCGCCGCGCGCTCACGCTCGATCGAACGCTGAACCGCCTCGGCAAGCCGCGCAAATGCCTGCGCCGTGGCACCTTCCGGGGCGGCGACGATGATCGGCACCCCGGCGGCGGCTTGCCGCGCGGCCCCAAGATCGGCAGGTATCGCGCCGAGGTCGGCAACATGCATCCGCCGCGCCACATCGACGGCGGCGGCAGGCGCGAACAGCGGCTGCACCTCGCCGCAGCAGGGGCAGACAAAATCCGCCATGTTGCGCACCACGCCGAACACCGGAATATCGTGTTCGTGAAACAGCGCCACCGCGCGCTCGGCATCAATGCTGGCCATCCGCTCGGGCGTGGTCACCACCACGGCACCGGCAACCGGCACCTGCTCGACAACGCTCAGCAGAACGTCGCCGGTTCCCGGCGGCATATCGACCACCAGCACATCAAGGTCGGGCCAGGCCACCTCGCGGAAAAGCTGTGCGACCGCCTGCGCCACCAGCGGCCCCTTCCAGACCAGCGCCTGTTCGGGCGGGATCATTCCCGACATCGAGACCACGCTCAGCCCGTGGCGTTGCTCGGGCACCGCAAGCCCGTCCGGCCGCAGTTCCGGCACCTCTTCGGCCCCGGTCAGCCGCCCCACCGAAGGCCCGCCAAGGTCGAGGTCAACGATTCCGGTGCGCAGACCGGCGCGCGCCAGCGCAACCGCAAGGTTCACCGAAACCGTGGATTTGCCGACCCCGCCCTTGCCACTTGCCACCAGCACGATGTCACGCACCCCGGCAATCGGCTCCACGCCGGTTTCCATGGTCAGTTCGGCCATTTCGCACCGCCTTTCATCTGCGCCGCAAGGTCTTGCGCCAGCCTTTGCGCCAGCGCCCTGACCGTCTGCGAATAGGGCGCATCGGGCTCTGCCAGCACCATCGGCACCCCGGTTTCGGAGGCCAGCAGCACCTCGCGCAGGAACGGGATCTGCGCCAGCAGCGGCACCCCGGTTTCACGCTCCAGCTCGGCACCGCCATCGGCCCCGAAAAGCGGGGTCTCGGTACCGCATTTGCGGCAGACGACGGTGCTCATGTTCTCGACCAGCCCCAGACAGGGCACGGCTATGTCTGCGAACATCTCCAGCCCCCGGCGCACATCGTCGGTGGAAATCTGGCCCGGCGCGGTCACGGCCAGCACCCCGGCAATCGGCACCGCCTGCGCCAACGCCAGATGCACGTCAGAGGTGCCCGGCGGCAGATCGACCACCAGAACATCAAGCTCGCCCCAGTCAACCTCGGCAATGAGTTGCGGCAGCCCTTCCGACACCAGCGCGCCGCGCCATGCCAGCGGCTTGCCCTCGGGCATCATCAGGCCAAGCGACATCATCTTCAGCCCATGCGCTTCGACCGGGGCGATGCGGCTGCCATCTGCGGTGGTCTCGGCACGGCCCGAGACACCCAGCAACAGCGGCACCGAGGGGCCATAGACATCGGCATCAAGCAGCCCGACGCGCAAGGGCCGCCCGGCGGCACCATGCGCCAGCGCCGCCGCAAGGTTGACTGACAGCGTCGATTTGCCGACCCCGCCCTTGCCGCTGTGCACCGCCAGCACCGCGCCCGGTGCCTCTGCCAGGATCGAGGTGATGCTTTGTGGCCGCGGCTTGACGATCACCCGCGCCACGCCGGGCACCGCGCCGGCAACCTCGCGCATGATTTCGGAAAGCGCCTCGCCGTCTTCGGTGCCGACGATCTGCGGGTCGAGCAGCACCCTGACGGCACCGCCGGTGGCGACCACCGCCGCCACATGCCCGGCCGAGACGACATCGGGGCCGCCCTCGCCAACGGTAATGTTGCCAAGCGCAGATCGCACCCGTCGCTCAAGATCATTGTCTGATGCCGGAATTCCGGTCATGGCGGTGTTACCTCCTCCAGATACGCGATGATCCGCTCGGCTTCAGCCGGGGAGATAACCGCATTCGCCCCGTTCTTTACAAGCATCGTGGTCACGATAGCGCGGATATCGCCGCGTCGAAAGGCCGACAGGTTGGGCAGAACGTGGCAGCTGGTGCAGCGCTTGCGAAACAGTTTTTCGGGGTCTTTCGGCGCGCGCCCAAGCCACCAGAGCGACACCGCCCCCGCCACCGCCAGCGCGGCTGCAAGTGCTGCAACCACGCGCCATTTTCCTTCAACCACTCAGCATGTCCATCCAGTCGTCGTCCATATGCTTGTCGTTCTCGCAGCCGGGGCAAAGCGTCGGCCCGTCCGGCACCGCCGCGAAAAGCCCGCCGCAGGTGGTGCAGACCTGTTCGGCGCGCGCAAACAGCACGGCACGGCGGGCCGATGCCGCTTCGGTGCCGCGCAGCGCCCGCGCGGTAATCGCCGTCATCGGGCAAATCTTCTGGCAAAGCGTGCAATTGGTGCAAAGCGTCGCATCAAAGCTGACCTGCCGCAGGTAGCCGCCACCGACCGCGCCCGAGGCATCGCCCAAGGCACCGGTCGGGCAAAGTTCGGCGCAAGCCATGCAGCCCGAGCATGCGGCCCCGATGCTGCGCCCGGTCGCCCCGGCAGGGCTGTTGGGGCGAAACGGCAGCCGGGCGCGCGCCGCGGCCAGCAGCGCCTGGTAGGGTACCGGCCGCGCCGGCGCGCCATCGCTGTCGTCGTCAAAAACCGGGTCGTCGAAGTCGGGCATGGGCGGCGCAGGTGCCGCGGCGGGTTCGGGGGCCAATGCCCGGAAAGCGCCGCGCAGAAAATGCCGACGTTCCACCGCGCCGCCCGGCCGAGATGCCCCACCCGCCTCCGCAACAGCTGCAAAAACCACCTTCGGTGCATCTTCGCCGAACCACTTGCCCAGCGTCTGGACCGCCTCTGCCAGCGCCGGGCGCGCATCGCCGCCGGGGCAGTCCGCACAATTTTCGGTGCCGAGAATGACAATCTCGCCCGCGCCTGCGGCATAAATCGCGGCAAGCAGCCGCGCGTCGGTCATCTTGTGGCAGGCGACCAGACCTGCGCCGTCCTGCCCGCTGGCGGCACAGGCGAGTCTGGCGGTGTCGCCCTGCACCACCGCCCCCGGCACCGCCGCCACATCGAAGCCGCCGATTTCCAGCGCCCCCGCAGGGCAGGCAGGAACGCAGGCACCGCAGCCAACGCAGAGCGACGCATCGACCACCGGGTCCGCGAGCCCGATCGTGATCGCGTTGGCATGGCAGGCGCGGCTGCAAAGGTCGCAGGCATCAAGGCGGCCGCGGTCGTTGATGCAATAGCCCGCGACCACCACAGCCGCCGCACCGACGCGGATCGAGCGCGCCTCGGCAGGCATCGCAACGGGTCGGGGAATGGTCATTGCAGCGCGCTCCGCTCTGCCTCGGCGGGCGCGCTTTCGGACTCGGCCTCGGCTTGGGCATCGGTCTCGATCTTGCGCCCAAGCCAAAGCGCCAGCGCATGCGCGGTCACGATATTGGTGGCCAGCGGCACGTTGTTCAGGTCGCAGGCGCGCAGGAACGGCAGAATGTCCGGGTCGGCGGGGTCGCTAGACAGCGGATCGTGCAAAAAGAACACCGCAAGCACCGAATTGGTGCAGACCAGCCCGCAAAGTTGCAGGTCGCCACCCTTGCGCGCCGGAAAGACGTGGCTGATCTCCAGCCCGGTGTCGCGCTCCAGCACCTCGCCGGTCTCGGTGGTCGAAAGCAGCCGGTATTCTTCAAACACCGCGCGGTGTTTTTTCAGCAGAGTGACCAGTTGCCGGGTTCGGGTTTGCGGCGCGATAACGATGATGGTGTGCATGGCTATTCCCCGACAACCAGCGCCCGCGTTTTCGCAGCGCCGCGGCTATACCGCGCGCCGCTTTCCGCCGCCCGAGCATAGATATCGCCGTGAGTTGCGGCAAGCCGTTCCACCGAGGCGGCGAAATCGGGGCAATACCGCAGTGCCATGCGCATTGACCGCAACGCTTCGGGTTCCGCCGCGAGGCTGGTGAGCGCCGCGGCAAAGCCGAGGAAGTCGCCGCCTTCAATCGTCACGCCATGCACACCGTCGTCGAACTCGGTCGCCTCAACACGCGCGGTGCGCAGCACAGGCGTGGAAAAGGCGGCCGCGAGGTCAAGAATCGGGCTGCGGCAAAGCTTGGTGTAGGGCATGGTCAAAAGGTCTATATCGGTAAACAAACCGCCGATTTCCTCGGGCCCCAGATAGCGGTCGATGATGCTGAGGCGCAGCTTGCCGCGCGCCGCCGCGATGACTTCGGGGGCGATGCCTCGGGCAACCCCCTGCCCCGCGAGCACCAGATGCAGCGTTTCGGGACAATCCATCCGGCCAAGCGCCGAGAGCAGCGGCTCCAGCCCCTTGCGCGGGTTGCCATGGCCAAAGTGCAGCGCGCGAACCTCGCCCCGCTGGCGCGGCGGCAATTCTGTGGGCAGCCGCCGTGGTGCCTGCGGGTGGGCGATGATGTTGGGGCTGCCGAGCGCCATCGACATGCGGTCGGGGTCCAGGTCGAGAAACTCGCTTGCCGCCCAGCGCATCGAGGCATCGCGCACCACCACCCGGTCGAACACCCGATAGAGCCTGCGGAAAAGCGGCATGGTCACCCAGCGGCCGCGATGCGGCAAGAGATTGTGCGGCGTGTAAAGCGCCACCGCGCCGCGCCGCTGCACCCAGCGCACGAAGATTGCTGCGGCTACCGGATCGGACAGCCACTGAAAATGCACCACATCGGGGTTGAACGCGCGCACTTCGCGCCGAAGCTTCAGCCAACCGGCGACGCCAGGGCACAATATCGCCCGCCGCTCGAACGGCGCTTCCCAGCCTGCCAGCTCGTCGCCTTGCGCGGTGACCAGCCGGACCTCGTGCCCGCGCTGATGCAACCCCAGCGCCAAAGCATGGGCATAGTGGCTAAGAAACCCCCGCCCCGAACCCTCGATGATCAATACCCTGCCGGTGCCGCGCATGCTGCGCTCCTTAAAATCCGGATGCTTTGCGAAACGCGTGATCGGTCTTTTGCTTCACCAGCGGCCGCCGGTTCGACTTGACCAGACGTTTCAGGGTTTTTTCGTCGGCGATATCGCCGATGTCGGCCCAGATGACCTGCTCGGCCAGCCCAAGGACCGCCAGGTAGAACGGATGCCGGGCACAGGATTGCGCGCGGCGGCTCCAGCCGACCGCCCAGCCGCCGATCTGGTGCAACAAGAAATGCTCGCGCCGGCGCTGCCATTCGGCCGCGGCGTCGGTGTTGCCTGCTTCCAGCGCCTCTGCCTGGCGCTCCAGCAAACGGCCGACGAAGGCGAGCATCACCGCGACATGATCGGGAAACTCGCCCGAAAGGATATTGCGGAAATCAAAACCGGCATCGCGGTAGGCCGCGGTCGCAAGATCGGCCTGCGGCTGGAACAGCCGTCCGGTTTCATAGGCCGAGCGATAGGGCAGAACCGCGCCGGGAACCACAAAAAGCGCCGCGAACTCTTCGCCGAGGTCGGCGAGCACTTCTTTCGGCGCACCGCTGCGCAGGTCTTCGCCAATGTCGATGCCCAATTCCGCAAGAGTATCGCGAAGCGGCCCACGAAGCGCCACAAGCAGCGCCTGATCTACCTCGCTTTCAAGGCAGCGCCCGAGAAAGGCATAAAGCCCCGCCTGCGCGCGCAGCACCTCGACATCGGTTTCCAGCTTTGTCGCCGACGCCGCCTCTGCAGGGATAACGAATTTATCGGCGTGCATCCGATGTTCTCCAGTCTAGATGTGAGAGGGGCTGGCAGCTTTCACCACCAGCCCCTTTGGCGCGGTCAGTGGCCCGGACGCGGCAGCGCGTTCCAGTCCACGTCAACCTCCTGATGCGCGGCGCGGTGCAGATCGCCCGTATAGGCATAGCGCAGCGCCTCGTCGTAGTCCTTCATCGAGGCTTCGACGCTGACCTTGGTATCGCCGTACTTGTCGCCCGGTTGCGCAGGTGACACCGTCACCACGGTGTCGTACCATGCCTGCGAACCGCCGATCGGGTCAAGCGACAGCCGGATGATCGGGTTCGGGTGCACGCCCTTGTCATCCCACCAGACGTTGTTGGTGATGTCGGGGTCGCCGCCCAGGGCCCATTCCGCATCTGCCTCCTTGTGCTTCAGTGTCGCAAGGCGGCCATAGGCCGAGTGGCCGCAGGCGGTCGAAATGGCAACAACTTCAGGGTGGATGCCTTCGGTCAGGTGGGCGCGGGTCACCATGTAGCCCACCGCCGAGGTGATGCGCACAAGATCGCCATCGGCAATTCCGAGCGCCTTGGCGCGGGCCGGGCTGATCCAGGCCGGGTTCTTGTGATAGATCTCGGCCAGATACTTCAGCGATGCCGTGCGGCTTTGGGTGTGCACGTTCACCTTGAAGGTAGTCAGGATCATCTCGCCCGGCTTCTTGTCGCGGCTGGGTAGCCGTTTGTAGACCGGGAGCGGGTTGAAGCCATACTTGCGGAAGCTTTCCTTGTAGAGCTCGATCCTGCGCGAGGGTGTGCCGAATCCGGTGTGGTTCTTTCCGTCGATCTGCACACCGATCGTCGCACCGTCCTTGGTGATGCTGCCATCGGGCTCCACCACCGCGCTCGCCATCGTCGCGGCGGGGATTTCGGCGGCATGCAGCCCGTATTCGGCCACGACCACCTCACCGTTGTCGTCGATCAGCTTGCCGTTGTCCTTGCTGACCGTGCCGTAGGTCGGCCAGACCCCGACCTTCTTCATGTGGTCCCAGCCGCCCTCTTCCTTCAGCCCGGGGATCGAGTCGAAATGCTGGCGCATCCAGTCTTCGACCGAGTCGAACTCGAAATACTTGCGCGCGCCAAGCGCTCCGTCGGGGTCCACCTTGTGGATGATGTCGATCAGCGATTGACGGAATTCCTGCGTGCCGCCAAGCGGTTTGATCACCGGCTGGCGAATGCTCAGGCAGGGGAACAGGCCGCTTGGCATCGATTCCGGGTCGTGCCGTTCCAGATAGGTCACGTCAGGAATGATCAGGTCGGCAAGTTCGGTGGATTCCGACATGAAGCAGCTGAAGGCAACCGAGAACGGTACCAGGCTTTCGTCACGCAGGAACGCATTCCAGACGTGGCTCGACGGGTAGGAATAGACCGGGTTGTCGTAGTAGTACATCCAGACCGACACCTTCGCCTCGCCGCGCATGATCATGTAGGGCGCATTGGTCGAAACATGGTGGGATGCCAGCGGATAAAGCGGCGGTGCCGCGATGATGCTGGGCACCGGGCCTTTGGGCGGGTTCGGCGATGGCTGCGGCCAGCCCATGCCGCGCGGCAGGCAATAGCCGCCGCGTTTCTCGATGTTGCCGGTGATCACGTTCAGCATGTGAATCGCGGCTTCCTGATAGGCACCCCAAAGATGCTTGCACGGCCCCCGATAGGAGAAGGTCGTGGCAGGCTTCGTGGTGGCGAATTCGCGCGCGATACGGCGGATATCCTTTGCCGGAACGCCGGATTCCTGCTCGGCGAATTCGGGCGTGAACGGTGCCAGATGCGCCAGCAGTTGTGCCTCGGTGACGTTGGTCCAGTCGCGGATGAATTCGGCGTCGTGCAGACCCTCGGTCATGATCACATGCGCCATAGCCAGCGCGATCGCGGAATCGGTTCCCGGATAGGGCGCAAACCACTCGTGCGAATAGCCAGCGGTGTTGGACATGCGCACGTCGAAGCTCACGATCTTCGCTTTGTTATCGACCACGCCGTCAACCAGACGCTGCGCATTCGGGTTCATGAAATACGCCGACTCGAGAATGTTCGAGCCGAAGTTGAGAATGTATTTCGTGTTCTCCCAGTCGCAGGATTCGATGTCCGGGCCCCAGGAAGGCTCGAGCCCGACCTTTTTCGAGGACTCGCAGATGTTGGTGTGGTTGAGCATGGCATTCGAGCCGAGCGCATGCATGAAGCGGTCGATGCCGCCGCCGGTGCGGTTGCGGCCCCACTTGATCACCGTTTCATTCAGGATCGAGGGGTCATTGGCGGCGCGCGAACGGTCGATGACCGCGCGCAGCTTTTCGGAAAGCAGGCTGGTCGCCTCGTCATAGCTGATGCGTTTCCACTTGCCTTCGCCGCGCTTGCCGGTGCGCAGAAGCGGCGACATGATCCGGTCCGGATCATAGACATGCAGAAAGCCCGCATTTCCCTTGGCGCAGAGTTTGCCCCGGGTGTTGGGGTGGTCCATGTTGCCTTCAAGTTTGACGATACGACCGTTCTCGACCATGGCGACGCCGCCATCCTCGATGTTGCACGCCATGCAGGTGTAGGGCACCGCGGTGCGCTTTTCGCCGGTCACCGCCGAAAAGTCGGCACCTCCCAGCTCCTGCTCCATCGCCACAAGGCGCGTGCTTGCCAGCGTGGCCCCGACCGCCGAGGCCGTGGCACCGAGCTTCAGAAAGCCGCGGCGGTTCGTCTTGATATTCCCGATGTGACCCATCTTGTTGCTCCTTTCCGGGTGTTTGCCGGACGGTGTGTCAATAATAGAGCTGCGCGAGCTGACCGGCATGGATCAGCACATCGCGCAACACATAAGCTCCCAGCGCGCCGCAGAGGCCCGCTATGGTGACCGCAATCGGCTTGCGGCCAAAGTCCATGACCTTGTGCAGCATCGGCCCGAACACGATCACCATTGGCACCAAAGTGCCGATCACGAAGGCGATGCCATAGAACTCAAGCGCGAAGTCGTTGTTGATCGCAGCGAACGCGCCCTGCACTTCTTCGGTGCCATAGACCATGGTCATGACCAGACCAAGGAACAGCCAGAAGGTCACGCCGGTCGAGAAGGCGAGCATGAAGCGGATCTGCCGCGTCATCGGCTGTGTCAGCCGCCCCAGGACCAGTTGCACCAGCGCAACCAGGCCTGCACCCGACGTGATCGAGAGCACCACGAACAGCATCGGAATCGTCGGGTTTGCCCAAAGCTCGCGCGCATGGTTCACCATCAGGTCGAGCCCGGTATAGAGCGGCATCGACAGAGCCAAGAGCGTGCCGAGGATCGCCGAATAGCGCTGGATCAACGGGTGCTTGGTGTAGATGCCATAGAGAAAGCCCAGGATCGCAAGCCCGAACAGCGGCAGGAACAGCGAGCCCCACGAAAGCGGCGAGGTCCAGCGGAAATACAGGATCGGGTTCAGGAATCGCCATGGCTGGCTGATGTCGAGGATCAGGAGCGGCACCACCGCCGCCAGCAACACCAGCGCAATGATTGCGCCGGTAACTTCGAAGTTCTTCAGTGGCTCGGCAACGTGGCCGAAGGTTGCGTGCCCTGCGGCGACCGCAAACACCATGCTCGCTGTGCCGATCAGGAAGAAATAGATGACGATTTCCACTCCCCAAGGGGCGACATGCATCGGTAGGTATTCGAACATTTCATCCTCCCCGGATCAGAGTGTGCCGCCGTAGAAGCGGCTGCCATTGTTGTGCCGATAGAACGCCTCGGCGTCCGAGCGTGCCGCGTAGGATTCGGGCGCACTCAATATCTGCTCGGTGCCGACGCGGTCAGGCTTGATGTAGTAAACCTGCGGTCGCGTGCCCTTCTCGGGCTTGAGCGTGGTGGTCTTCTGCGTTGCCACGATCTTTGCAACTTCGCTGTTGGGGTCGTTGACATCGCCAAAGATGCGCGAGCGGCCAATGCAGGTCTGCACGCAGGCAGGAACCAGCCCCTGGCTGACCCGGTGCTCGCAGAAGGTGCATTTGTCGATGACGCTGTTGACGCCGACCCGCGTGCGGTTGCGCGGCAGCATGAACCGCGCGTTGTAGGGGCAAGCCGCGATGCAGGTGCGGCAGCCGATGCAGCGTTCAAAGTGCTGCAGCACGAAGCCCTCTTCGTGCTTGTAGGTTGCCCCGGTCGGGCAGTTGCGCACACATGGCGGGTTATCGCAATGGTTGCACAGCCGCGGCATGAAATTTCGCCGGGTGTTCGGAAATGTTCCGGTGTCCTTGACGCGCACCGTGGTGCGCCAAACTCCGAGCGGCACGTCGTATTCGGCCTTGCAGGCCGCAACACAGGCCATGCAGCCAATGCAGCGCCTGAGATCCACGACCATTGCCCAGCGCTTCTTGCCGGGCACGCCATACGAAGGATCGGCCTGCAGGCCCAAACTGGTCATTCTGGTTCCCTCCCCTCTCCATCACGACGATGTCCGCGAACCTCCGTGCCGGACCTGGCAGGGCGAAACGGGGCGGCATCATCCACGATCCGTCAGCATCCGGCATGCCGGGCACTGTCGTTTCATGCTAACATCTTTCCAATGCACACGTCTATTAATAAGGCAGTCAATGTATTTTAAAAAATCGACGCCAAACGTTACTAATTTGTAACGCGATATTTTACTAGATATTATATATCTAACTTATGCCATTAGATATATGATTGTTATACAACGCCTTACACGCCCTCACAAGCTGGAAGCAGCGCAAGAACGCCGCGTTACGATTTCGAAACGTTGCGCGCCAAATTGTTCGGCAATTAATGCCGCGATTGCATTGCTGCCAGGCAGCATTGCATTTTCGAGGCGGCGCGATTATCGGGTTTCCATTGCCGTGATTCGAGGTCATTATGCGGCGTGTTCGACCCCTGCTCGCGGAGTGCTGGCCATGCATATCGCCGTTGTCAGCGCCCCAGAGCGCGGCCAGACCGACAAATTGCTTGCGCATCTCGCGGCAGACCTGATGGCCTGCGGAACGCGGGTCGTGGGGGTGGTGCAAACCAATATCGAGCGGCCGGAAAGCCGCCACTGCGACATGGATCTGCGTGTGCTGCCCGCGGGCCCGGTGCTGCGCATCAGCCAGAACCTTGGCACCGCTTCGCGCGGTTGCAGGCTCAACGCCGAGGCGCTGGAAACCGCCGTGGCCGCTGTCGAACGCGGCCTGGCTGAAGGTGCCGACTTGCTGGTCGTCAACAGATTCGGCAAGCACGAGGCAGAGGGGCGCGGGTTTCGCGACCTGATCGCAACGGCGCTCGTGGCTGGCATTCCGGTTATTTGCGGTATCAGTTCCCGCAATCGCTCGGCATTCGATGCGTTTTCCGACGGCGTGGAAACCGCGGAGCTGCACGACTCCGAACAGGCGATGATCTGGCTTGGTGTTGTCAGCGAAAAGCTGTCCGCAGCCGGGTGACTGCTGCGCTGCATTCAAGACGCTTTGCAATCCGCGTGGGGCCGCGATCATTGGGGTCTTTTGGATCAGGAACCCGCCGAGAGGCGGGTCAGGCCGGGGCTGGCCACTCAATCGCGTAAGAACGACAAGCCACAATTGCAGCGGCCAGTCGTGCCTTGCTTGATCGCGGCGTTGGCTTCTCGATTGCGCATATCCGGGGAGGTTCCGAAAATGGCCGGGACTGGTACCGGCAAAGCGGCGGGCCGGGGCACAGGCGGTCAAGCTCTGGCCATCGGAGCAAGGGCGACAACCGCCTACTTTCTGCCGGCGGAAAGTTCCAGCACCGAGCGGGCAATCGACTGCCGGTCAAGCCCGAAGTGGCGATAAAGATCGCCGATGGTGCCGGTCTGGCCAAAGTGCTCGACGCCATGCGAGACGATGTGGTGACCGGCCACGCCGCCCAGCCAGGCCAGCGTGGCGGGGTGGCCGTCAATGGCCGTCACGATCAGGCAGTTGCGCGGCAGATCGGCAAAGAGCGTCTCGATATGGCTGCTGGCGCGCGGATTGCCCCGCGCACGGGCGCGCTGCGCCGCCGTCCAGCCCGCATTCAGCCGGTCGGCCGAGGTGATGGCAAGCACGCCCACGTCGCGCCGGTGCTCGCCGATGATCCCGGCCGCCGCAATGGCCTCAGGTGCCACTGCACCCTGATAGGCGATTACCACATTGCAGTTCGGCCCCGGTTGCCGCAGCCAATAGGCACCGTCGATGGCCCCTTGCCGGAAAGCTTCGTCCTGGCGTTTCCCTGGTTGTTCCAGCGGATTGGTCGAGAGCCGCAGATATACCGAGCCACCGGTCTCGTCGCGCAGCCATGTCCTTTCGTCAGGGTCGCCTTCGCCGTCCTTCTGCATATACCCGAAGGACCACTGCATGATCACCGCCAGTTCATCGACAAAGGCGGGCTCAAAGGCGGCCAGACCGTCTTGTGACATGCCGATCAGCGGCGAGCTGATGGATTGGTGCACGCCGCCCTCGTATGACAACGTGACGCCGGAAGGGGTCCCGACGATCATGAAGCGTGCATCCTGATAGCAGGCATAGTTCAGCGCATCGAGGCCGCGGGCGACGAAAGGGTCATAGACCGTGCCGATCGGCAAAAGCCGTTTGCCGAACAGCGAATGCGACAGGCCCGCAGCGCCCAGCAGCAGGAACAGGTTCATCTCGGCGATGCCAAGTTCGATGTGCTGGCCGTCGGGGGCGAATTCCCATTTCGCGGTCGAGGGGATGCGGTGCTCGATGAAGGCATCGGCCCGCGGCTTGCGGGCGAACAGCTTGCGCCGGTTGACCCAGGGAACAAGGTTGGTGGTGCCGGTCACGTCAGGCGAGGTGGTCACGATCCGGGCAGCCAGGTCGCTGTCGCCCTTGGACAGAACATCGAGGATCTTGCCAAAGCCCATCTGCGTCGAAATCTCGCGCTCGGCGCTGATCGCGATGTCGGGAACCGCAAGCCTGGCGTCGCCAAAACGGCGCGGCCCCCCGGCAAAGAACGGCACCTTGTTTAGAAAGGCTTGCAGAGCCCCCGGATCAGCAACGGTGGCGAATTTCTCCCATTCCTGGCCCGGCGGCACGCCCATGTGACGCTGCCACACGGCCATCTGGGCCTTGTTCATCAGCCCGCCGCGGTTGTCCTTGTGGCCCGCAATCGGCGTGCCCCAGCCCTTGATCGTATAGGCCAGAAAACAGGTTGGCCGGTCATGGTCGATGGCGGCAAAGACCTCGGCCATGGTTTCCACACAATTGCCGCCAAGGTTTTCCATCAGCTCTGCCAGTTCCGCATCCGAACGCCGCTCGATCAGCGCCGTCACCTCACCCTGATCGCCAAGATCGTCCATCAGCCGCTTGCGCCAGACGGCCCCGCCCATGAAGGTCAGCGCCGAATATTGCTGGTTCGGGCATGCGTCGATCCAGTCGCGCAAGGCAGCGCCGCCCGGCTCGGCAAAGGCCGCGCTTTGCAAGGAGCCATGTTTGACCCGCACCACATCCCAGCCGAATGCCTCGAAGATCTTTTCAACCCGCGCAAACAACCCCTCGCGCACGATGCCGTCCAGCGACTGGCGGTTGTAATCGATGATCCACCAGCAATTGCGCAGGTCGTTCTTCCAGCCCTCTTGCAACGCCTCATAGATGTTGCCCTCGTCAAGCTCGGCGTCGCCCACCAGCGCCACCATGCGCCCCAGCGGCAGGCCCGCGCCCCAGCCCTTGGCGGCGATATAGTCCTGCACCAGCGAGACAAATGCGGTGATCGCTACCCCCAGCCCCACCGAGCCGGTCGAGAAATCGACATCGTCGATGTCCTTGGTCCGTGAGGGATAGCTCTGCACCCCGCCAAAGCCGCGAAAATTCTCCATCCGCGCGCGATCCAGATTGCCCATCAGATACTGGATCGCGTGAAAGACCGGCGAGGCATGGGGCTTGACCGCCACCCGGTCCTGGGGCCGCAGCGCCGAGAAATAGAGCGCCGTCAGGATCGACACCATCGAGGCGGAACTGGCCTGATGGCCGCCGATCTTGATGCCGTCCACCTTGGGCCGGATATAGTTGGCATGGTGGATCATCCAGTGCGAAAGCCACAAAAGCCGCCGCTCGATGGTCTTCAGGTGTGTCTGGTCAGCGCGGGTCATCGGCGGCTCCTCGTCTTGGGTGGGCTCAGGCCCCGGACCGGGTCGAGACGATCTCGCCGCGCAGCGCCACCGGGTTGAGGATGGTCTGCGCATTCGGGCTGTGCGCCACGGCCCTGGCGTGCAGCGCGGCCAGTTGCTCGGGGCTCGCATCGGCGGTCACATGAATTGTATAGCTGATTTCGGGAAAGCCGACCGGGGAATTGCTGCCGATCCCCAGAAAGCCGCGCAGGTCCAGCGTCGCGTCAAGGTCGATCCGAAGGCTTTCCAACTGGATGCCCTCGGCCGTTGCCCCGGCAACGAAGGCCACCATCATGCAGGCCCCCAGCCCCGACAGCAGCAGTTCCTGCGGGTTCGGCCCGTGGTTGTTGCCCATCAACTGCCGGGGTTCATCCACCTTCCAACTGAAGCACCGGCTGACCCGGTGCGGCCCCACCCGCATCGGCTTGGCCTCGGCGCGGCTGCGGGTGCCGCTTTCCCAATCGAGAATGACGCCGTAATCCATCAGAGCCTCCTCGGGGGCACCGGTCACCTCGTTGACGAATTCGCTGAGCGCGGCGGTGGGCAGGCTGTTACGCATGGGTCGCTTCCTTTGCGGCGGAAATCTGGGCAAGGGCCTGCTCGAAATCGGCGATCAGGTCGGCGGCATCCTCGATCCCGACCGACAGGCGCACGCAGCCGGGATGAATGCCGATGGCGGCGCGCTGGCGGGCGGTATAGCTGGCCTGCGAGGTGTTGAAGGGCAGGCTGACCAGGCTTTCCACCCCGCCAAGGCTGGTGGCCTGCTTGGGGATGCGCAGCGCGCCCACTAGTTGCAGCGCTGCCTGATCGCTTTCGACAAAGAAGGTCACATTGCCGGTGCCGTTCTTCAAGAGCCGCCGCGCCAGCGCGCGGTCGGGGTGGCTGTCGAGCAGCGGATAAAAGACGCGCGTCACCGTGGGGTGGCCTTCCAGATAGCGCGCCAGCGCATGGGCGCTTTCCTCATGCGCGCGCATCCGGATCGCCAGGGTTTTCAGGCCCCGTTCCAGCAGGAAACAGGCATGCGGGTCGAGCGAGCCGCCATAGTTCAACAGCCGTGGCCAGATCATGTCGATCAGCTTGCGCGGACCGGCGGCGACGCCTGCAATCAGGTCGCTGTGGCCGTTGAGGTATTTCGAGGCCGAATGCACCACAACATCCGCCCCCTGTTCCAGCGCCCGCATGGCAATCGGCGGGGCAAAGGTGGCGTCGATCACCAGCCGCAGTCCATGGCGGCGGGCGATTTCGGCCAGCCGGGGGATGTCGATGATTTTCAGCAGCGGGTTGGTGATCGCTTCGAAATACATCAGCTGCGTCTCGGGCCGGATCGCCGCCTCGATCGCCGCGAAATCCTGCGGATCGACCAGCGTGGCCGACATGCCGAAGGTCGGGAATTCCTGATTGAACAGGTTCCAGGTGCCACCGTAAAGATCGGCCGAGGCCACCACATGCGCGCCCTTGTCCACCAGCGCCATCACCGTGGCGGTGATCGCCGCCATGCCGGAGGAAAACACGATAGCCGATTCCGCGCCTTCCAGCGCCGCCAGCTTTTCCTGCACCGCCCATTGCGAGGGGTTGCCGTAGCGCGAATAGATGAAACGGTCGCGGGCGAAGCCTTCTTCGATGGACCCGTATTGATCGGCGTTCAGAAGAAAGGTCGAAGCCTGATAGATCGGCGTGCCGACTGCCCCGGTGCGCGCATCGTCATGGGTGCCGGCATGCACGGCCGTGGTCGAAGGCCCGGCGGCGGGCAGATGATGACCGGGCAGAAACGGCCCCGCGCCGCGCTTGCGGTCAAGGCGGTTCAGCCAGCCGCCTGCGGTCGGGCGCGGGGCGCGGCTGGTCGCATCACCGCGAATTGGGGTGTCGGTCATCGGCTCCTCCGGCTGTCGGGTAAGGGGTCAGGCAGCTTCGGCGTTGTGGGCGGCCAGCGCCTGCATCAGGTCATCGAGAATGTCGTCCACTCCCTCCAACCCGACCGAGAGCCGCACCAGCCCTTCGGCGATGCCATGCGCCGCGCGTTCCTCGGGGGTATAGGTGGAATGGGTCATGGACGCGGGGTGCTGGATCAGGCTTTCGGCGTCGCCCAGACTGACCGCGCGCTGGATCAGCCGCAGCCGGTTCATCATGGCAATGCCACCCGCCTTGCCGCCGACCACCTCAAACGGGATCATGCCGCCGAAAGCCCCCATCTGCCGCCGCGCCAGCGCGGATTGAGGAAAGCTGTCAAGACCCGGGTAATGCACGCATTTCACCGCCGGATGCGCCTCAAGCGCGCGGGCGATGGTCAGGGCGGCGGCGGAATGCGCCCGCACCCGCAGCTCCAGCGTCTTGATGCCGCGCAGAAGAAGCATCGCGCTGAACGGCGACATCACCGCCCCGGTCATGTCCTTGATGCCAATGAGGCGGATCTGCGCCATGTCCTCGGCCCGCCCCACAACCAGCCCGGCGATCACATCGCCGTGGCCGCCAATGTATTTGGTAGCCGAATGCACCACGATATCGGCACCATGCTCAATGGGCCGGGTCAGCACGGGGGTCGCATAGGTGTTGTCCACCACCACCTTCGCCCCGTGCCGGTGGGCGATCTCGCTGATCGCGGCGATATCGACCAGGCGGTTGTTTGGGTTGGCGGGCGTCTCGAAATAGACGATCCGGGTCTTCGGCCCGATCACCGCCGCAAGGTTGGTCGGATCGGACAGATCCACTGGGCGCACCGTCACACCAAAGCGCGGCAGGCCATGCGTCAGAAAGGCAAAGGTGCAGCCGTAAAGTGTTTTGTCGAGGATCACCTCGTCGCCCGCCTGCAAAAAGGTCCAGAGTGTCGAGGTGATCGCCCCCATGCCCGAAGCCGTGCAAAGCCCGGCTTCCGCCCCCTCCAGATTGGCGATTCGGGTTTCCAGATGCGCCAGCGTCGGGTTGGAAATCCGGCTGTAGAAATGCCCCTCGGCCTCGCCCGCAAACATCGCGCCGCCTGCTTCGGCGGTCTCGAAAGTGAAGGTGGAAGTCAGATACAAGGGTGGGTTCAGCGCTCCCTCGTTTTGCTGCGGATCATAGCCATGGTGAATGGCGCGGGTGGCAAAGCTTGTTGGGGAGGCGTGCATGGCAGGGTCCTTCTCGGCGCTTTCACGACTTTGCGCTTCCCCTGGTGACATTTTATTGCTATATATGCCAACCTTAGGATTGTTTTTGGCATTTAATGCCGCTATGGAAGCAAATGGACCAGAAAGACCGCCAGATCATCCGCGCCCTGCAGCGCAATGGCCGCGCCACGAATCTTGAAATTGCGGCCGAGGTAAACCTGTCGCCATCCCCTTGCCTGCGCCGAATGCGTCTGCTGGAGGAAAGCGGTGCGATCCTGGGTTATCGGGTCGTAGTCGATGCCAAGGCCTATGGCCTTCCGGTCACCGTTTTTGTTCGTATTCGGCTGGAGCGTCACAGCGCCGAACTGGTGAACCATTTTGAGAAGCGGGTCCGGGCGCTGGATGAAGTGCTGGAGTGCCATCTGATGACCGGCCCAGCGGACTATCTTTTGCGAGTCGTGGTCTCCGGTCTGGACGCCTACGAAGATTTCATCCGCAACCGCATTCATCCGATTGGGGGCATCGGCTCGATCGACACCAGCTTTGTGTACGGCACGGTCAAGAACACCGGGGTCTTTCCGCCGATGGATTGACGGCATCGTCAGAACCGATTGCCGCTACCCACGATATCCGCCGATATCCGCTTCGGGCGCGGTCAAATCACTCTGGCCGAAAGGAGACCCGTCAAACGGCAAACCATTCGACCCGCCGCTTGAGCCATCAGCGCCAGGCGGCATGACCTGAACCAGATGAACTTGTACTCTCCCATCCAGAATCTGCGCGGTTGTTCCAAATCAGTGACGACGGACAGGTGAAATCGCCGCCTGGTTCTTCCCCGAATCCGCGCCTTTGACAAACTCGCCGCGATAACGGTAGCATGCCGGGCGGCACCGGTGCCAAGGCCTGGGCTGGGGCCGGGCGCGTCGGAAGGTCGCGCGGCTATAGTTGCGGCCCGGCGCGGGTTCAAGCTCTGAACTCGCGGTGTTTCGGCCAGGAAGTTTCGGTAGGGTGATGAGCGAAAACGCAGCGCATGACGGTGAACCCGCGGCCCGGCGCGCCAGCTGCCTGCTCGCCGAGGACGACGAGGTCAGTCAGGAAATTGTCGCGCATTTCGTGGCCTCTCTCGGCTTTGTCGATCTCGAAATCGCATCGGATGGGCGCGAGGCGCTGGGCCTGTGCATGGCGCGCAAGTTCGACCTGCTGATTTTTGATCGCAAGATGCCTTTCATTCACGGCGACAAGCTGATCAGGCACCTGCGCGCCTCGAGCAATGTAAATTCCGCTACGCCGACCATGCTGTTTTCGGCCTCGTCGGGTGCCGAGATCGTCGAGCTTGGCGCATCCTGCCCTGCCGACATGATCCTGTCGAAGCCGATCAACCGGAACGAATTTCTTGCGGCGATCCGCGATCTCTTGCAGCCGTCGCGCTGACTGGTCGCGGAATCATGCCCCGCTTTGATTCGATTGGCCCCGCGTGGTTGGAAATCTCCCGGTATTACCGGCAATTCGACGTGAATTTGCCACGATTCGCCCTTAAGCAGAGAGCGGACGCATGATCAGGGCACTGAACCTGCTTTTCCCGGAATGTGCGCCGAACTGAAACGAAGGCAGAACATCATGCGAATTCTGGCGGTCGATGACGACACGGTCTTTCTTGAACTGATCCTTTCGGCGCTCCGTTCTCTGGGCTACGACGATGTCGTGACAGCGAATTCCGCCGAGCAGGCGCTGGAGAAGATCGAACTGGCGAAGCTTCCTTTCGATTGTTTCTTGCTCGACATCCAGATGCCGGGCGTGAGTGGGGTCGAACTTTGCGCGCGGGTCCGCAGGCTGGAGCTTTACCGCCGCACTCCCGTCGTGATGGTCACGGCGATGTCGGGGCGGCCCTTTGTTGACAGCGCCTTTGCCGCTGGTGCCACCGATTACCTCACCAAACCGCTCGACCGGCTCGAACTCAAGGCGCGCATGGGCATGGCCGCGCGCCTGCACGAAGAGCGCGAGCGGCTGGTGACCTACGCGCGCCAGATCGGGCTCTCGGTCGGCGCCGCCGAAATGCAGGTGGAATTCGATGCGGCGTTCCTGATCCCTGGCGTTGATCGCGCGATCGAGTACATGGCGCTCGAGAACTACCTGCTCACGCTTGGCCGCAAGAGCGTCCACGCCTATGCCTCGTTCGGGGTGCATGTTACAAATGCCGCAACCATCTACGCAAGGGCCGACGCGCCAACATTTGTCGCCATGCTCAGCGATGTGGCGCTGGCAATCTGCGACGGGGTCAAGACGGTGCAGGTGCTGTTGGCCTATGCCGGAAACGGCAATTTCGTCGGCCTGACAAGCCGGACGAATTCGACCGACCTGGAAGAACTCGAAAGGAGCATCAATTTTGCCCTCAGCGATTTCGAAGACATCTATCAAGCTGACAAGTTGCCCCTGCCCGAGGTAACGGTCGGCGAGCTTATTCGCGGCTCGGTGTTTTCGCTCAGCCGACCGACCAAGATCCTCGATCAGGCAATTCGCTCGGCACAGCCGGTTACAATCATCAGGCCGAAGATGAAGTTGCTCGCCGGATAAGCAGAGCGGGGGAGGGAAGCCGTGCACAATCAATGTTCAGATTGGCCAACACCGCCTGCTGCGGCAGTTCCGGGCCAGGCGCGGTTTCGAGAGCTTCTCGTGCCGAGAGTGTTGGCCTTCGAGAGCTTTCGCAAGGCCATCGAGGCGGGGCCGGGAGCAGATGCTGCGCTGCGCGATGTCGCGGCCCTTGCCCACAAGATTGCCGGAGCTGCGGAGGTGGTCGGCTATCCGAACGCCGGAGAGTTTTCCGCGGCGCTCGAAACCTCGATCCTGCGCGGCTTTGCTGCGGGCGCGACAGTCGCCGGGATATGGCGCGAGGCCGCACCCCTGTTCGAACGACTTCTTGACGAGATGGAATGCATTCTTGACGCGTGACCGGGTGCCGCGCCGCCGACGCACCCGACGGCGCGCATCTGTGGCGCTCAGCCTTTCCTGACCAGCGAGCGGATCGCCTTGGCCAATGCGGCCATTTCGACCGGCTTGGCAAGGCAGCTGTCAAACCCGCTCATCAGATATTCCGCTACCTGATGCGACATCGCGTTTGCGGTCACCGCAATGATCGGCACTTCGGGCGCGCCGCTTGCGGCTTCACGGTCGCGGATTTCGTGCAGCGCGGTCATTCCGTCCATTACCGGCATCGAGATATCAAGCAAGACAATGTCGAAATGCCCGGCCGCCCAGGCGTTCACCGCCTGCAGCCCATCTTCAACCATGGTGACATCAGCCCCCTTGCGTTGCAGCATCGCCTCCAGAACCGTGCGATTGATCGCATTGTCATCGGCGGCAAGCACGCGGATGCCCGCAAGCGAGGTTAGCGGCGCTTCGGCCTCGGCCAAGGCATTGGGCTGTTCGCTGACCGGCAGCGGCAGTTTCAGCCGGATCGTGGTCCCGACGCCGGGGCTGGAAGTGACGGTGATCGTGCCGCCCATCATTTCGACCAGCTTGGTGGTGATCGCCATGCCAAGCCCGGTTCCGCCGTAACGCCGCGTGATGGTGGTGTCTGCCTGCGAAAACTCCTCGTGCAGCGTTGCGATCTGTTCGGGGGTCATGCCAATGCCGCTATCGCGCACCTCGATGATCAGTGGCGCGTCCTTCTTGCCGCTGAGCTTGATCGTCACCTCGCCGCGCTCGGTGAACTTAATCGCGTTGCCCACCAGGTTATGGAGCACCTGCCGCAGGCGGTGCGGGTCGCCGATCCGCCACTGGTCGGCACCTGCGCCTGTCAGCACCTCGAAGCCAAGGCCTTTTTCCTGCGCGCGCAGGCTGTGCAGGTCTTCAACGCGCCGCGCAAGTTCGGTCGGCTGGAACGGGAATTGCTCTAGCGTCAGTTTGCCCGCCTCGATCTTCGACATGTCCAGAATGTCGTTGAGAATGTTCAAAAGCGTCTCGCCCGACTCGCGGATTGTGCCGATCATGCGCTGGTGAGCCTTGTCCAGCAGCGCCGATTCCAGCAACTCGGCCATCCCCAGCACGCCATTGAGCGGGGTGCGGATCTCGTGGCTCATATTGGCGAGAAAGGTCGATTTGGCGCGGTTGGCCGCCTCGGCCTGCGCCTTGGCAAGTGAAAGCTGCGTCACATCCGAGCCAACGCCGCGGTAGCCCTTGAAAGCTCCTTCGGCATCGAATATCGGCGTGCCGCTGATCTGCAACCACCGCGACTGACGGCCCGGTTGTGAGGGTCCGCGGTAAACAAAGTTGCGAAACGGCTGGCGGGCTGCACATTTGGCGGTCAGATCAGCCCAGTCGGCACCCGCCAACACCTCGGGATCGCTATTGATCCACTCGTCGCGGGTCTTGCCGATGATCGAATAGCCGGGCTCCCCGACCGCATCGACGAATTTTGTGCTCGACAGATAGGTAAAGCGCAGATCGGCGTCCTGTTCCCAGAACCAGCCCTCGCTCACCGCCGCAATGTCAAGAAACCGCTGCTCTGCCGCGGCGCGTTCGGCAATGGTTTTTTCCAGTTCGATCCTCGCCGCGACCTCGGCCTCTTCGCGAGCCTTCTGCGCGCTGATGTCGATCTGAACGCCCGCCATGAATTCTGCCCGGCCATCCTCACCGCGGCGGATGACCCGGCCACGGTCGGCAACCCAGACCCAATGCCCGCCCTTGTGGCGCATACGATACTCGGCATTATAGGAGTCGGAGCCGTTGGCGAGGCAGATATTGATCTGCACCTGCGCCGCAGGCAGGTCGTCGGGGTGCACCAGCCGCTTCCACTTCCGGTAATCAACCTGCCCCAACTGCGCAAGCTTATGGCCCAGCATGGCGGCCCAGCGCGCGTTGACCCATTGCTTTCCGGTCGCAATATCCCATTCCCAGGTGCCGACCTCGGCACCTTCGATCACGTTCAGCAGCCTCTGTTCAGCCAGTTTGAGCCCGGTGACATCGGAATGTACGCCCGCCAGCACCGCCGGTTCGCCATCGGCGGCGTAACGCGAAACGCTGCCGCGCGAGAGGATGTTGACCCAGTGGCCCTTTTTGTGGCGCATCCGGAATTCCTGCTCCAGCAGGCTGGTTTCCAAAGAAAAAACCCGTTCAAGCTGATGGTCGAATTCCGCCAGGTCGGCGGGGTGCACCAGCGTGCGGAAAGCGCCAACCGTGATCGGCCCCAGCTCTTTGCGCTTGTAGCCGAGCATTTCGATCCAGCGCAGGTTGACAGTGTATTCGCCACCCTCAAGCACCCATTCCCAGGTGCCGACCTGCGCCCCCTCGATCACGTTCAGCAGCCGACCTTCGGTTTCCTTCAATTCGCTGATGTCGGAGTGCACCCCCGCCAGCACCTCCGGGTTGCCGTCGGCATCGCGCCGCACGACACTGCCGCGCGACATTACCCAGACCCAGTGCCCGTCCTTGTGGCGCATCCGGAACTTGCTTTCGAACCGGTTCGCCTTGCCTGCCCTGATATCGTCCATCGCGCTTTGCGAGGCGGTAAGGTCTTCGGGGTGCGTCAGCCAGGCAAAGGTATCGATCGTTACCGGTTCCAGTTCGGCAAGCGTGTAGCCTAGCATCCCCGCCCAGCGGTCGTTGACCTTGTTCTCGTCGGTCGCGAGCGTCCATTCCCAGATCCCGACCTGCGCACCTTCGATGACGTTCCAGAGCCGCTGTTCCGCGCGCTTCAACCCGGTGATGTCGGCGTGCACCGAAATCAGCTCACCGGCGGGGGTGCGCCCCTCGGTGACGCGCAGCACGCGCCCGTCGGGCAAGACCTGAAGCCAGGCAAGCCCGCCGGTCTTGCGTCCGGCCAGGCGTTCGGCAAGCCAGGCTTCCTCGCGCCCGATCGCCTCGGGGCGCTGGCCTCGCGCAAGCTCGTTGCGGATCAGGTCCTCAAATCTGGCACCGGGCACCAGCATCGGCGCGGTCAGGGGATAGAAGTCCTTGAAACGTTGGTTGCAGATCACCATCCGGTCGTCGGCGTCATAAAGCACGAAGGCTTCGTCCAGCGTTTCGATTGCCGCGACAAGCTGGGTATGGAGCGCTTCTGCCTGTTGGGCCGCGGCCTTCAGCGACATTTCATGTTGCTTGCGTTCCGTGATGTCGGTTTGCACGGCCATGAACCCGGTCACTGCGCCTAGCGTGTCGCGCAGGGGTTCGATGTTCAGATCGAGCCAGTATTCCTCGCCCGATTTGGAGCGGTTCTGAATTTCCTCGCGCGCGGGCTTGCCCGCCCGCAGCGCCGCGCGGATTCTTGCCACCGTCGCCTGATCGGTCTTTTCGTATTGAACGAGCGGGCCGGGTCGCTTGCCGCGCACCTCGTCCAGTGTGTATCCGGTGCGCCGAGTATAGGCATCATTCACCCATTCGATGCGCTGGTCAGCATCGGTAATGGCCACAACGTTCGAGGTACGCCGGGCGACTTCGCTCAGCCGCCGCAGATCGCGCAACAT
The DNA here is from genome assembly GCF_030684035.1 of Phaeovulum sp. Classification (GTDB taxonomy): domain Bacteria; phylum Pseudomonadota; class Alphaproteobacteria; order Rhodobacterales; family Rhodobacteraceae; genus UBA6213. The sequence continues at coordinate 27,557 of NZ_JAUXPI010000053.1, forward strand.
CCCGGCTTCTTCGGTGATGTCATGGCTGATCAACAGGTAGCCCGCGCGATCATCCGGGCCGGCGGCGGGTCTGAGCGTCGCCTCAAGCCGGAAAAAGCGCCGGCCGATCGGCAGATCGAGCTGGTATTGCATGCCCTTCGGGCGCTGACCGGCATCAAGCGCGCGCATGAGCGCGCGGCTTTTCGCGGCGAGCGCCGCAGGCAGGACCTCTTCCAGAAGTTTGCCGACCACCTGCTCGGCCGGCGCGATCAGATGGTCGGTGTTGCCGACATGAACGAAGGTGAACCGGCCCTCGGCGTCGACCTCGACCAGAGCATCGGGCAGGGTTTCAACCACCGCGCGCAGCCGACTCAGTTCCAGCGCGCTTTCCGCACTGGATCGTTGCAGGTCTAGCAAGACGTCCTGCCGATGCTGGATCTGCGCCAGCGCATCGGCGAGAGGTGCGAACTGGTCCAGATCGGAAAGCAAAAAGGCACCGCCCGGCGCACCTGCCTCGAACAGCAGCATGCCGCGCAACTCACGGTCCCTGCGCATCGGCAGCAGCGCGACCAAAGCGGCGGCGGAACCTGCGTCGGGGCGGCGCTTGCCTGTTGCCCCGGCCCCTGCCGTGGCGGCGATACCGGTGCCAGTTTGCCCTTCGCCCAATGCGTCGGCCCAGGCGCGAAGCTCGCGCGCCGCCCATGGCCGCAACGCCCCTGACGTTTCGGCGGATGCGTCGGCCTGCCACTCATGGCTGACGCGCGGCGCATCGGCACCAAGGATGCGCACGATACTCACCCGGGCCGCGCCTAAATGGCCGCCGACGGAGCCAAGCGCCGATTGCAGCGCGGCGTCGATCCTGTCGTCGGGGCTAGCCAGCAGCGCGCCAAGAACCTCAATCAACAGCGCCCGCGCAGGCCCGGTCTCATCCTTCGCGCGGGTTTCGGTATCAGCAGAAATCCGGCTTCCCATCCAATGCCCTCGCTTGCCTCCGGCACGATAATCCACTTTTGACGATCGATCCCGGCCATTCTACTCCTGCGGTAGCAATATCGGCAACTCGGAACCGCAGGGTGAAGCCGAAAACCCGGCGTTCCGACGCTGGCCCGCGCAATCGCGGTTTCATGCGTCGCGTCCGACCGGCGCACGAGGCGCGTGTTGCCTCAAGGTCTCCAAGTGCTCTGGAACGCTCGGATCACATTCCGAAAAGACAGACTATGTTGAACAAGCAACCGGTTGGCCGCAACGCAATAACCGCGCCCGGGCCAGGTGGATGTCTCGATCTTGGCTCTGGTCAAGGCTGTCTCGTTTTGCCGCGTGGTCTGATTTTGGTGTCATCCTGAAGTTCCGCCTTCGGGCCTATGGCGGAGGGCGGAACAAATGGAAACGCGCTGTCCGTTTTCGCCCCGGGACTTGGAATGAAACCGGCAGCCAGGTGTGCTTCGCTGTTCTAGAGCGCCTCGATCAGCGCCACGGCCTCGTCCGCCGTCCAGACGGCGTTGGCGATGTAGCGAAAGTTGATGATGGCGGCGAGATAGCCATCCCCCTCTGGCAGCTTCGCCGCCGCAGTGGCATCGCTCACCACCGCGACTTCAAAACCCATTTCCAGCAGTTCGCGCATATGCGCTTCAACGCAGAGGTTGGCCGACCTGCCGACAAGGATCACCTGATCGACACCATTTTTGCGCAGGTGCAGGGCCAGGTCGTTCTGCTCGGGGCCATAGAGCTTGTGCGGCGAGGTGACGATGGTTTTGCCGTCGTTGATGAATTCGCTGAATTCGGGCATGAAATCCGCCCCAGAACCCGCGAAACCATCCAGGTCGGTCGGACCTTTGCGGTCGAACATGCCGATGGCGTGCATAAGCTTTTCCAGCGCGCCTTCGAATTTCCAGCCGTGATCCGTGGGGTAGTAGTAATGCGGCGAAACCGCCACTACCAGATCGGCCGCCTTGGCCGCCCGGAACAGCTTGCCGATGTTGGCGACGACGCCATGCTCGGTCACGCTTTCGCCGACAACGCCCCAGGTCACGCCATCGGGGCTGAGAAAGTCGATCTGCGGGTCGGTGACAACCAGTGCCACGCGGCCCTTGGTCAGCGCCATGTTCGAGCGCGGCAGCGCCGGTTCGACAGGCGGGTCGTAGGGCCCGGCTTGCGCCTCGGTCGCTCCGGTGCCGACAACGATGGCCGCCGCCGCTCCGATTGCCCCCGCGCCGTAGCGCCCTGTCGGACCGTTCGGAAAAATCCGTGGCCAGCATGATCCGTTGCATGGCGCTCCTTGCTGTCTTTCGGCTGTCCTTCCCGGACACACGCGGGTCCGCTCAGTTGATTGTCGCAGATCGACCAAGAACCACAATTCTGGGCTATTCTTTATTAAGGAACGTCTGATTAACGGCTTCGGCTTCGCCGAGATGGCCGTCTGAGCGTCGCTGGGGCACCTTTTTCGGGCAAATGGCATCGATTTTGCGGTTTCGGAGCCGCATCCGCGGCGGCGCGCCCGCTTTCGGGC